>NZ_PDJO01000001.1:1039166-1758333 GCF_002563775.1 Thioclava sp. ES.031
CCCCGAAACGGGGAGGGAGGCGCGCCGTGCGATCCGCAGCGACATGGGTCCGGTCCTTTCCTTGGTCGGGATGCAGGGCCGCGTGCGCCGCGACCCTGCCAGTTTCGAGAGAGCTTATTCGCCCTTGATCGCTTTCATCACCGCTTCGCCCAGCGTAGCGGGGCTGTCAGCGACGACGATACCGGCCGACTTCATGGCCTCGATCTTGGATTCCGCATCACCTTTGCCGCCCGCGACGATCGCGCCGGCGTGGCCCATGCGGCGGCCGGGAGGGGCCGTGCGGCCAGCGATGAAGCCAGCGGTCGGCTTCCAGCGGCCTTTTTTCTTCTGCTCGGCGAGGAATTCCGCGGCTTCTTCTTCCGCCGAACCACCGATCTCACCGATCATGATGATCGATTCCGTCTCCGGATCGTCGAGGAACATATCGAGCACGTCGATATGCTCGGTGCCCTTGATCGGGTCACCGCCGATGCCGACGGCCGAGGACTGGCCCAGACCCATATCGGTGGTCTGCTTGACCGCCTCATAGGTCAGCGTGCCCGAGCGCGACACGACGCCGACCGAGCCACGCTTGTGGATGTGGCCGGGCATGATGCCGATCTTGCAGGCGTCGGGCGTGATGACACCGGGGCAGTTCGGGCCGATCAGACGCGACTTGGAGTCGATCAGCGCGCGCTTGACCTTCATCATGTCGAGGACCGGGATGCCTTCGGTGATGCAGACGATCAGCTCCATTTCCGCGTCAATCGCTTCGAGGATCGAGTCAGCCGCGAAGGGCGGCGGAACGTAGATCACCGAGGCATTTGCTTCGGTCTTGGCTTTCGCCTCGTGGACCGAGTTGAAGACCGGCAGGCCGAGATGCTCTTGGCCGCCTTTGCCGGGGGTCACGCCGCCGACCATCTTGGTGCCGTACGCGATTGCCTGCTCGGAGTGGAAGGTGCCCTGCGAGCCGGTGAAGCCCTGGCAGATGACCTTGGTGTTTTCGTTGACGAGAACTGCCATGATTCTTAGCCTTTCACCGCTTTGACGATTTTTTCTGCGCCATCCGACAGGTTGTCGGCGGCGATGACGTTCAGGCCGGAATTCGCGATGATTTCCTTGCCTTTTTCGACGTTGGTGCCCTCGAGACGGACGACCAGCGGCACTTCGAGGCCGACTTCCTTCACCGCAGCGATCACGCCTTCGGCGATGATGTCGCAGCGCATGATGCCGCCGAAGATGTTCACGAGGATCCCTTTGACGTTCTTGTCCGAGGTGATGATCTTGAACGCTTCGGTCACTTTCTCTTTCGTGGCGCCACCGCCAACGTCGAGGAAGTTCGCGGGCTCGGCGCCGTAGAGCTTGATGATGTCCATCGTGGCCATTGCGAGGCCAGCGCCGTTCACCATGCAGCCGATCTCACCGTCGAGCGCGATGTAGTTGAGGTCGTATTTCGACGCTTCGAGCTCTTTGCTGTCTTCTTCGGTCTCGTCGCGCAGCGCGGCGATGTCCGAGTGACGGTAGACGGCGTTGCCGTCGAAGCCGAGCTTGGCGTCGAGAACCTTCAGGTTGCCGTCGGTCATGACGATCAGCGGGTTGATCTCGAGCATCTCCATGTCCTTCTCGACGAAGGCTTGGTAGAGCTTGCCGAGAAGACCGACCATCTGCTTCACCTGCGGGCCTTCGAGGCCGAGCGAGAAGGCGACGCGGCGGCCGTGGAACGGCTGGTAGCCGGTGGCCGGGTCGATCGAGAAGCTGAGGATTTTCTCGGGCGTGTTCGCCGCGACTTCCTCGATGTCCATGCCACCTTCGGTCGAGGAGACGATCGAGACGCGCGAGGTCACGCGGTCGACGAGCAGCGCGAGATACAGTTCGCGCTCGATGTCGGAGCCGTCTTCGATGTAGATGCGGTTGACCTGCTTGCCCGCCGGGCCGGTCTGGTGCGTCACGAGCGTCTTGCCGAGCATCTGCTTGGCGAGCGTTTCAGCCTCTTCGACCGATTTGGCGAGGCGGACACCGCCCTTTTCGCCGGCTTCGGCTTCCTTGAAGTGGCCCTTGCCGCGACCGCCGGCGTGGATCTGCGCCTTGACGACCCAGAGCGGACCATCGAGTTCGCTGGCTGCGGTCTTCGCTTCTTCGGCCTTGAGGACGACACGGCCGTCCGAGACCGGTGCGCCATAGCTCTTGAGAAGCTGTTTGGCCTGATATTCGTGGATATTCATCCTTGGATACCCCATGCTGGTGCGATTTGAGGGGGTTCTAGGCTGTTAAGCGGGGCGGACAAACCGAAATCGCGACATTCTGCCCCACTCGCCCGGAAAAAGCGACATACGTGATCACAGCGCGGAAAGGTGTGATCACAAATCGGAAAATGCTGCGCTGTGGCATGGGAGCACTGGCACGACTCGGTCAATTGACCCTATCTGCGCGGAAGGCATCGGCAGGGATCGAATTTAGATGACGCAAGGGCAAGATATGCCGCGCTGGGGCGTGGTGGCGACGGTGGACGAACCCGCAGCGCTGGTGGCCGCCTATGTCGCGCATCACCTGAGCATCGGCGCGAGCGAGGTCCACGTCTTCTTCGACCGCCCGAACCCCGAAGCCGAGGCGCTGCTCGTCCCGGTCGAAGGGGCGTTCATTCACCATTCCGGCGATGACGACTGGGCGCGAAGCTGGCGGAAGAAACGCCCCGCGCGCCATCAGGGCCGCCAGAAATACAACGCGACCCGTGCGCTGGCCGAAACGAAGCTCGATTGGCTGATCCATTGTGACGCGGATGAATTCGTGAGCCTCGCGCGCCCGCTCGAATGGGAGCTGGCGAAGACGGGGGAGCAGAAAGCGTGGCTGCGGCTGGAGGTCGATGAGCGCTGCTATCTCGACCGCACTCCGGGCCCGGATATTTTCGGCGGCGTGTTCCGGCGGCGTTGGGACGGGTTTCAGGACGACGGGCTGATGTTCTACGGCTTCCGGTCGCGCTTTCTGAAGAAGGGTCTCGCGGGTCATGTCGCCGGAAAACCTGTCGTGAGGGCAGGGCGCGGCTATGCGATCGGGGTGCATTTCCCGCTGAAAGACTGGGACAGCAAGGAAAACGATCTGCCCTATCGGCCCAGCTATAACGGGCGGCTGATGCATTTCGACGGGCTGACGCCGTTGCACTTCATCCTCAAGATGCTGCGCCGCGCGACGACCAAGGTGCAGGGCCAGCCCGTGCCCTATGTCGGGTCCCGCAAGGCGCAATTCGCCGCGGCCGCCGAACGCGCCGCCGATCCCGCCGAGCTGAAAAAGCTGTGGTGGGAGGTGCAGGGGATGCGCGATTACGAGGCCGACGAGCTGGAAGCCCACGAGCTGCTGATCCGCCCCGAAGTGAAGATAGCCGCCGAGACCCGTGCGCTCTTCGGCGACAAGGTCGATCTTTCGCCCGCCGCCTTCGATCGCGCGCTGCTCCTCCATGAGGCCGAGCTGATCGCGCGGCTGCGCGAGGAATTCGGTTTCGACCCGGAGCCGCTCGTCAGTTCAGCGTGAACATCATCATGCCGGTCCGCCGCCCGACCAACCGCGAAAAGCGCGTCCAGTTCTCGGGCGTCAGCATCGGCGTGTCGGTGAAATAGGGATCGAGCGCCCAGCCCTGAACCACCCCGGTCAGGGGCAGCGGCGCGGGATTTTCCAGCCACGCTCCCAGATCGACCCCGACCGGCACGCGCCAGAAGGGGAAAGACTTCTCGCTCGTCAGGAGCGCCTCGCCATCGCTCAGCACGCCCCGCCACGTCTCGCCCAGGCCGTCGGGAAATTCGACGCCAAGCGCCTGATCCTGCGCGTCGCTCGGAATCCATTCCGCCTGATTGTCGGTCTCGGCCTCGGCCAGCTCCCAGAACTGGCGGTTCTGCGCGATCATCGCCAGCCAATGGTCACGTGCGGCACGGGTGCGCGTCGGATCGGGTTGCTGGTGGAGCATGTCGAGCACCGCCGCCGCCGGATCGATGAAGCTGAACATCATCATCCCGTCCATCGACGTGACTTGCCCGGTGCCCGTCGCCCTGTCGCGCGCTTCGACGAGTTTCGCATAGGTGTCCATCACGCGGGCGATGGCGGGCTCAGGGTCGAAGGCGAGGGTCAGCTCGCCCACGCCCGAGATCAGATGCGTATAGGCCGACAGCCAAGCCGCATCCGCATTGTCGAAGCGCACGATCCGCGAGGCGCCCGGGGCGGCCTCGGGGGAGCGGGGCATGAAAGCGCCGCGCAACAGCGTCACAGCGTCTTCGCCCCCGTCGTCACGCGCACCATTGCCATTCAGGTCAAACCAGAGATCGTTCAGATTGATCGCAAGACCGAACTCCGCTCCGTCGGCCAGCCCGTCGAGCGCGGTCTTGGCGCGATTCATGCCAGCGATCAGCGCTTCGCTTTGGCGCGTGACCGCATCGGCGGTGAAGGTTTCGCGCGGTGCGTCGCGCCCGCCGGGGACATTTCCGATAAATGGCATCAGCAAACGAGCGGCGCCCGCTTCCATTTGCCAACGCATCGTCGCTTCAAGACTTGCGAGGAATTCCAGCCCCCCGAGCGCGAAACGGTCCTTCGGGGCAAGCGCGTCCCGCGATTGCAGATCGGCCAGCACCGGCGCGATCCCCTCCGCCCCGATCTGCGCCGAGATCGGATCGGCGGCAGGCGCCTCGCTTCGTGCGATCTTGGCGGTCACCGGCCCGTCCTGCGCGTGTGCGCTAATCGGTGAAAACGCGAGAAGAACGGCAAGGCAAGGGGCGAGACGGGCGGAACACATGGCACTCTCCAAAACAAAGGGCGCGCCGAGAAAGGCGCGCCCCAAGTTTGGATCAGTCGTGTCTTTCGATCAAGCGAGCGTGCTGTCGATGCCCTTGCAGGCGGCGACGAGGCCTTTGACCGCGTCGACCGACTTGTCGAACATCGCCTGCTCGTCCTTGTTGAGCTTGATGTCGATGACCTTCTCGATGCCCTTGGCGCCGATCACGGTCGGCACGCCGACATAGAGACCGTCGAGGCCGAGCGCGCCTTTGACGTAAGCCGCGCAGGGCAGGACGCGCTTTTGGTCTTTCAGATAGGCTTCCGCCATCTCGATCGCCGAGGTGGCCGGGGCGTAGAAGGCCGAACCGGTCTTCAGCAGGCCCACGATCTCTGCGCCGCCGTCACGGGTGCGCTGGATGATCGCGTCGAGCTTCTCCTGCGTGGTCCAGCCCATCTGCACGAGGTCGGGCAGCGGGATGCCGCCAACGGTCGAGTAGCGTGCGAGCGGCACCATGGTGTCGCCGTGGCCGCCGAGCACGAAGGCGTTCACGTCACGCATCGAGACGCCGAATTCCAGCGACAGGAAGTGACGGAAACGGGCCGAGTCCAGAACGCCCGCCATGCCGACGACTTTCTCTGCCGGCAGGCCGGAGAACTGCTGCAGCGCCCAGACCATCGCGTCGAGCGGGTTGGTGATGCAGATGACGAAAGCGTCCGGTGCGTGGGCTGCGATGCCTTCGCCGACCGATTTCATGACCTTGAGGTTGATGCCCAGCAGATCGTCGCGGCTCATGCCCGGCTTGCGCGGAACGCCAGCCGTCACGATGCAGACATCCGCGCCCGCGATACCGGCGTAATCGTTGGTCCCCTTGAAGGAGCCGTCGAAGCCCTCGGACGGGCCCGATTCCGCGATGTCGAGCGCTTTGCCCTGCGGCGTACCTTCGGCGATATCGAACAGAACGACGTCACCGAGTTCCTTGATGGCGGCGAGATGGGCGAGCGTGCCGCCGATCTGGCCGGCGCCGATAAGGGCGATCTTGGGTCTGGCCATTTGGTCCTCCGGGTGGATGGATTGGAAAATAGATCGCAGGTGGAGTAGCTCTTTGGCTCGCAAAGGGCAAGGGCGCTGCGCTGCGGCGACACTGTTTGTATGCACTCGTATGCCGAAACTGTCCGCGCGCGTCCGCCCACGGTTCCGTTTCGTCACGTGCCGTGCAAGCAAGAGGGCAAGACGGGACAGAGCGATTCTGTGATCCGCAGGGAAGGGGGCATACGAATGGAGTTGAGCCTGCTCGGTTGGGCGCTTGCGCTGTTCGCCGCGGTGATGGTGGGGCTGTCGAAAGGCGGCATTCCGATGGCGGCCTCGCTCTCGGTCCCGATCCTGACGATCGTCATGCCTCCGGTCGCAGCGGCGGGACTCTTGCTGCCGGTCTATATCATCGCGGACATGTTCGGCCTCTGGGCCTATCGCAAGGAGTTCGACAAGCGGGTGCTCGCGATCATGATCCCGGCCACGACGCTCGGGATCGGCATTGGCTGGGCCACCGCCGAGGTCGTTTCCGAACGGTGGGTGACGTTGATGGTCGGCGTGATCGGTGCGGTCTTCGCGCTCAACGCGCTGTTCCGGCACCGGCATGGCGCGCGACAGGAGGCGAAAGTCGCGCCGGGCCTGTTCTGGGGCACCATCGCGGGCTTCACCAGCTTCGTCAGCCATTCCGGCGCGCCGCCGTTTCAGGCTTACACGATCCCGCTGAACCTGCCGAAACAGGTCTTCGCGGGCACGGCGACGGTGCTCTTTTCCTATGTGAACCTTGCGAAGCTCGGTCCCTTCATCGCGCTGGGCGAGGTGAACCTGGACAGCTTGGGCACCGCGCTGATCCTGGCGATCCCCGCCTCGGCCTCGGTATTCCTTGGTGTCTGGCTTGTGAAGCGCATGCCCACGGAGATTTTCTTCAAGGTGGTGATCTGGGCGCTTCTGCTGATCTCGCTGAAGCTGATCCAGCAAGCGATCACCGGGTGAGGGCGGCGCCTAGAGCGCCGCGTCCTTTTCCTTGAGCGTCCCGTCGAGTTCCTCGAACGCCTCGCCCGAGGCGATCAGGCAACTCACACCATCCGCCGGGGTGACGATGATCGTCCAGTTGCCCGCCTCGGCTGCGAAGATCTCCAGCACGGAGTTGTTCGACGAGAGCGCCACCATGCGGCGGCTCTCGTGATATTTCGCTTCGAGATTGGCCACGATCTCGTCTCGCTTGCCACAGGCGCGCGACGGATCAGACGGGTCCCGCGTCTCTCCGTAAGAAGCCTGTGCGAAGCCGATCGCTACGGCCAGGCCGAGCGTTAGCACATAAGTTTTGTTCAGCATTTTGATCCCTCTGAAGTCATCATCAAAGAGTGACGGCGTAGCTGTCAAGAAAGCTTTACGTCGCGACCCCGTATCGCTGGGCGCTGTGATTTTTCTGCGTTGCGGCAAATCGGGGCTTGCCGATTCTGTCCCATTCGTGCGATTTGGCGAAAGAAAATTGCGAGATGGAGAATCAAATGGCCCGCCCGACCCGTTCCGTGCTCTACATTCCCGGCTCGAAAGAGCGTGCGCTGGAGAAGGCCACCGGGCTTGCCTGTGACGCGATCATCTTCGATCTCGAAGACGCCGTGGCGATCGACGAGAAGGCCAATGCGCGCGCGCTGCTCGCGAAGACGCTGACCGAGGCCGATTACGGTCCGCGCATGAAGATCGTGCGGATCAACGGGCTCGACACCGAATGGGGGCGCGAGGACGTGCTGGCCTTCGCCGACGCGATCCGCAACGGCGCCAAGGTCGATGCGATCCTGATCCCGAAAGTCTCCACCCCCGCCGATCTTATCGCGGTAGCCGATCTCATTCAGGGCGTGCCGCTCTGGGCGATGATGGAGACCGCGCTGGGGATGCTCAACGCGGGCGAGATCGCGGCCTATCCACGGCTCGAAGGCATGGTGATGGGCACCAACGACCTCGCGAAGGAGTTAGGCAGCCGTTTCCGCGCCGACCGTCTGCCGATGCTGCCGGGGCTGGGCCTGTGCCTGCTGGCCGCGAAAGCCCACGGCAAGATCATCGTCGACGGCGTCTATAATGCCTTCAAGGATGACGAGGGGCTCAAACTCGAATGCGATCAGGGCCGCGACATGGGCTTCGACGGCAAGACGCTGATCCACCCGGCGCAGCTTGCGGTCTGTAATGCCGCCTTCGCGCCCTCGGAAGCCGAGATCGATCTCGCCCAGCGCCAGATCGCTGCCTTCGAGGAAGCCGAGAAGGCCGGGCAGGGGGTTGCGGTCGTGGATGGTAAGATCGTCGAGAATCTGCATATCGTCACCGCGCGGCAAGTCCTCGCCAAGGCGGAGGCGATTGCCGCGCTTGGCAGCTAAGAGGCAATCGCAATGGCACTACTCATCCTCGGCGTCCTGATCTGGTCGCTCGCACATCTGGCAAAACGGATCTTTCCGGGCTTCCGGCGCGCGCTCAAAGGGGCCGAGCGTCCGATGGTCGCCGCTCTCGTCCTGATCAGCCTCGTTCTGATGTTCGTCGGCTGGCGCGCCGCCGATCCGGTCTTCTACCTCTGGACGCCGAACGCGGCGCTCAAGGGGATCAACAACCTGCTGATGATCTTCGCGGTCTATCTGTTCGCGGTCTCGGGCATGAAGCTCTGGCTCAGCGGCAAGATCCGTCACCCGCAGCTGACCGGCGTGAAAACCTGGGCCTTGGCGCACCTGCTGGTCAATCCGACCCTGCCGGGGATCATCCTGTTCGGCGGTCTGCTGGCGTGGGCGGTGGTCGAGGTCATCCTGATCAACAAGGCGTCGAAGCCCGCCAAGGTCACGCCCGAGGTGAAGATGGGCAAGGAGATCGGCGGGATCGTCGGCACGCTGGTCCTCTACGGCCTGATCGCGGCGATCCACATCTGGTTCGGCCACAACCCGTTCGGAGCCTGATATGCAGATTTACCGCCTTCTGACCGAGGACGACACCTCGGCCTTTTGCCACAAGGTGAGCCTCGCGCTCTCGAAAGGCTGGGCGCTGCATGGCGATCCGCAATATGCCTTCGATCAGGCGAAGGGCGTGATGCGCTGTGCGCAGGCCGTGACCAAAGAGATCGAGGGGGAGTATCACCCCGACATGAAGCTGGGAGAGCAATGATGGGCAAGACCAATCCGGGCCGTTTCTTCGAGGATTACAAGCTGGGCGACGTGATCCGTCACGCCGTCCCGCGCACCGTGGCGGAAGGGGAGCGCGCGCTCTATCACGCGCTCTATCCTGCGCGCCATGCGCTCTATTCCTCGGACGAATTCGCGGCGGCCTGCGGATTGGAAGGCTCGCCGATCGACGATCTGATCGCCTTCCACGTGGTGTTCGGCAAGACCGTGCCGGATGTCTCGCTCAATGCGGTGGCCAATCTCGGCTATGCGGAAGGGCGCTGGCTGAAGCCGGTCTATCCGGGCGACACGCTGCGCTCGGAATCCGAAGTGATCGGGGTCAAGCAGAACTCAAACGGCAAGTCGGGCGTGGTCTATGTCCGCACCCGCGGGCTGAACCAGGTGGGCGAGACCGTGCTGGAATATGTCCGCTGGGTGATGGTGCGCAAAGGCGATCTGGATGCGCCTGCGCCCGAGACCGTGCTGCCCGATCTGGCATCGGTCGTGGCGCCTGCGGATCTGGTGGTTCCCGATGGGCTGAGCTTCGACGACTACGATTTCGATCTGGCGGGCGAGCCGCATCGCTGGGGTGATTACGAGATCGGCGAGAAGATCGACCATGTGGACGGCGTCACCATCGAGGAAGCCGAGCACATGATCGCCACGCGCCTGTGGCAGAACACCGCCAAGGTGCATTTCGACGCGACCTTCCGCGAGGACGGCCAGCGCCTGATCTATGGCGGGCACGTGATCTCGATGGCGCGGGCGCTGTCGTTCAACGGCTTGGCTAACGCGCAGATGATCGTGGCGCTCAATGGCGGGGCGCATGCCAATCCCTGCTTCTCGGGCGATACGGTTAAGGCATGGTCGGAAGTGCTCGACAAGGCCGAGACCGGCGCGCCCGGCGTGGGCGCGATCCGTCTGCGTCTGGTCGCCGTGAAGCAGGGCGCGCCCGAGTTCGCCTATAAGGGAGAAGACGGCAAATACCTGCCCGAGGTCCTGCTCGATCTCGACTACTGGGCACTGATGCCGATCTGAACTCGTCTCGAGAGACTCACTCGCGGGGGCAGGGCGCCCGCGAGCGTTAACATGTGATCACGCACAGAATTTATGTGATCACAAAGCGAATTTTTCGCCGTTCTTTATGCGCAAATGACAGGTTTTCAACCTTGCCCCCCGTGACTTGGGAGAATTTTGCGCTAGTAAAAGAGCCAATTCCGGCCAGCTCCGCGCCAGCGCGTGCCTCTTCCAGAGGCCGACGAGAGCGCCGAGCCCAGCGAAAAGGGACCGATCATGGCTGAAGCGAAACAGGTTGAGCGTCCGCTTTCCCCGCACCTTCAAATTTACCGCCCGCAGATGACGTCTTTCTCGTCGATCATGACGCGGATCACCGGCAACGGCATCATCGTCGGCGTGCTGCTGCTCGTCTGGTGGCTTCTCGCCGCCGCGACCAGCCCCGACTACTTCAACTTCGTGAACGCGATCGCGACCTCGTGGTTCGGCGATCTCGTCTTCACCCTGTCGTTGCTGGGCGTTTGGTATCACTACCTCGCCGGCATCCGGCACCTCATCTTCGATGCGGGTAAATACATGGACATCAAATCCGCCGAGATGCTCGGCTGGATCTGCACCATCGGTTCGGTCGTGCTGACCGTGCTGACCCTCATCATCATCCAATTCTGACGGAGGCCCTCATGCGTTACCTCACCGACCGCAAGCGCGCCGTGGGCAAGGGCGCCTCGGGCACCGGCCCCGAGCATCACTGGTGGATGTCGGCCTCGGCCGTGGCTCTCGCCTTCATGATCCCGACCTGGCTCTATATCGTCGGCACCACGCTCGGCGCCGATCAGCAGACCGTGATCACGACCTTCTCGAAGCCCTTCCCGGCCATCCTGACCGCGCTGGTCGTGATCGTCGGCATGCGCCACTTCGCGAAGGGCACTGAGATCTGGATCGAGGACTACATCCACGGCACCGCCGCAAAGGCGACCAAGATCGCGATGCATTCGCTGGCTTACGTGATCATGGCGACCGCACTCTATGCACTCGGCAAGATGGTCTTCATCGGCCTTCTGCTGGGCAACTGAACGGGACGAGATAATGGCTGCTTACGAATACGAAACGCATAATTACGACGTGGTCGTGGTCGGCGCCGGTGGCTCGGGTCTTCGCGCCACGCTCGGCATGGCCGAACAGGGCCTGCGCACCGCCTGCGTGACCAAGGTCTTCCCGACCCGCTCGCACACGGTCGCCGCACAGGGCGGCATCGCCGCCAGCTTGGGCAACATGGGCCCGGACAGCTGGCAGTGGCACATGTACGACACGATCAAGGGCTCGGACTGGCTCGGCGATAACGACGCGATGGAATACCTCGCGCGCCACGCCCCCAAAGCCGTCTACGAGCTCGAGCACTACGGCGTGCCGTTCTCGCGCACCGAAGAGGGCAAGATCTACCAGCGTCCCTTCGGCGGCCACACCACCGAATACGGTGAAGGCCCGCCCGTGCAGCGGACCTGTGCCGCCGCGGACCGCACCGGTCACGCGATCCTGCACACGCTCTACGGTCAGTCGCTGAAGAACAACGCAGAGTTCTACATCGAATATTTCGCGATCGACCTGATCATGTCCGATGACGGGCAGTGTCAGGGCGTCGTCTGCTGGAAGCTCGACGACGGCACCATGCACGTTTTCAACGCGAAGATGGTTGTGCTCGCGACCGGCGGTTACGGCCGCGCCTACTTCTCGGCCACCTCGGCCCATACCTGCACCGGCGACGGTGGCGGCATGGTCGCGCGGGCCGGTCTCGCACTGCAGGACATGGAATTCGTGCAGTTCCACCCGACCGGCATCTACGGCTCGGGCTGCCTGATCACCGAAGGCGCGCGCGGCGAGGGTGGTTACCTGACCAACTCCGAAGGCGAGCGCTTCATGGAACGCTACGCGCCGACCTATAAGGATCTGGCATCGCGCGACGTGGTGTCTCGCTGCATGACCATGGAGATCCGCGAAGGCCGCGGCGTGGG
Organism: Thioclava sp. ES.031; assembly: GCF_002563775.1. Classification (NCBI taxonomy): domain Bacteria; kingdom Pseudomonadati; phylum Pseudomonadota; class Alphaproteobacteria; order Rhodobacterales; family Paracoccaceae; genus Thioclava; species Thioclava sp. ES.031. The sequence goes on from NZ_PDJO01000001.1 coordinate 1,051,085, forward strand.
CGAGCACAAGGACCACATCTTCCTCAACCTCAGCCACCTTCCGCCGGAAGCTTTGGCCGAGCGTCTGCCGGGGATCTCGGAATCGGCGAAGATTTTCGCCGGCGTCGACGTCACGAAAGAGCCGATCCCGGTTCTGCCGACCGTGCACTACAACATGGGCGGCATTCCGACGAACTACCACGGCGAGGTCATCAACCCGAAAGAGGGCGACCCCGATGCGATCGTGCCCGGCCTGATGGCCGTGGGCGAGGCGGGTTCGGCGTCTGTGCACGGTGCCAACCGTCTGGGTTCGAACTCGCTGATCGACCTCGTGGTCTTCGGCCGCGCCGCCGCGATCCGCGCCGGTGAGGTCGTCGATCCGAACAGCTCCAACCCGGATATCCCGAAAGCCAAGATCGACGCGATCTTCGAGCGCTTCGACAAAGTGCGCTACGCCGATGGCGGCACGCCGACGGCTCAGCTGCGCGACGAGATGCAGCGCACGATGCAGGCGGATGCGGCGGTGTTCCGCACCGACAAGACGCTGGCCGAGGGTGTCGAGAAGATGAAGGCGGTCGCCGCGAAGCTCGACGATCTCAAGGTCACCGACCGCTCGCTGATCTGGAACTCGGACCTGATGGAAACGCTGGAACTCGAGAACCTGATGCCGAACGCGCTGGCGACCATCGTCGGGGCCGAGGCGCGCAAGGAAAGCCGCGGGGCGCACGCGCACGAGGACTATCCCGATCGCGACGACACCGAATGGCGCAAGCACTCGATCATGCATGTGGAAGGCGCGAACGTCGATCTGACCTTCCGCCCGGTCCACATGGACCCGCTGACCCCCGAGGATCAGGGCGGGATCGAGATCAAGAAGATCGCGCCGAAGAAGCGGGTCTACTGATGCGTCGCTCCGGTGAAATGCCGGAGCGGCCGCCCCGCCTCGGCGGGAGGCTTTCGCATGGCTGAAGTCAACTACCCGCCTCGGATCAATGTGCTTCTTCCGTGTAGTCGCCCCAGCAAGGGGCGCTTCTGGGGTGACCATTACTTTGGTCAATCTCTGGCGCGAGCGTTGAGAGACCTCGGTGCCGAAGTTTGGGTCGGCTATCGCGGGAAAGCGGTTCATATGCCGCATCTGCGTCGCGGTATCGATTTGGTTATCCGTGGGAAGCGCGGGCATTCAAGCTTGTGGCGGTCGCAATACCTCTGGGTCATTTCGCAACATGAGCGTATAAGTGACGCTGATCTGCGGCGAGCGCGTCATGTGTTTTCTGCGTCGAGTTCCTATGCAGAGGAACTGCAAGGGCGTGGGATCAGTGCAAGCTGGCTACCACAATGTACGGACCGGTATGTGTTCTCACCTGACCATGCCCGAGCGGACCTCGCTCGCGAGGTTATTTCGGTTGGTAATCTTCGCGGCGCTTACCGGCGTGAGATCGTCTCGGCATGTATTGCTGACGGGCTCCCGCTCAAAATCTGGGGCATGAATTGGAAGGGCGCGGTCCCCGACGAGAATCTCGGCGGCAGGCATATCCCGAATTCTGAACTTGGGGCCTACTACGCCTCGGCAAAGGTTGTCCTCAACGACCACGAGCCGCAAATGGCACGCGGACATTTCGCCTCCAACAGGGTATATGATGTTCTCGCTTCGGGAGCGACCCTCGTAACCGATTGTATCGACGGCATTCCGGAAGACCTGCGTCGGCATGTGTATGGATATGTCGGCGCCGAGAGCGCACCCGTGGCCGTTCGGGAAGCTCTGGAGGCACCGCGTGGATCGAACGAGATCGCCGAACACGTGCTTCAAAACCACAGTTTCCATAATCGCGCCATGCAGATATTGCAGACTGTAGCTCCTACTTTCGCTGCAAGTGTGCCCTTCAAGGGTGTCGTCTCGAAGTTACCCGTAGCGACGGCTTGCCTTAGCATGATGGCGCTTGCGGCCTGCGGACCGATCCCAGTCGAACAGGCCGAAGCTCAATGTTACGCTCGATATGCCCCGAAATCGCCGGTGTCCGGCGAGGCCGGGATGGGCGTTACCAATGACGGCTTTCGTTCGAATCTGAAAGTCGAACTCAATGTCGGCACCTACGTTCAGGGCGATCCATCATCCGCCTATGACACATGTGTCTATAGAAAATCTGGTCGGATGCCTACGCGTCCGCTCTATTCGTACTGACGAAAGGGACATCTCATGGTTCAGTTCACGCTTCCGAAGAATTCCAAGATCCGCGTCGGCAAGACCTGGCCGAAGCCGGATGGCAAGAATATCCGCAAGTTCCAGATCTATCGCTGGGACCCGGATACCGGGGAGAACCCGCGTCTCGACACCTATTTCATTGATATGGATAAGTGCGGGCCGATGGTTCTCGACGCGCTCTTGAAGATCAAGAACGAGATCGACCCGACGCTGACCTTCCGCCGCTCCTGCCGCGAAGGCATCTGTGGCTCCTGTGCGATGAACATCGACGGGATCAACACGCTGGCCTGTATCTACGGCCTCGACGAGATCAAGGGCGACGTGAAGATCTACCCGCTGCCGCACATGCCGGTGGTGAAAGACCTTATCCCCGACCTGACCATGTTCTACGCCCAGCACGCGTCGATCATGCCGTGGCTCGAGACCAAGACGAACCGTCCCGAGAAGGAATGGCGTCAGTCTATCGAAGACCGCAAGAAGCTCGACGGTCTGTATGAGTGCGTCATGTGCGCATCCTGCTCGACGTCCTGCCCGAGCTACTGGTGGAACGGCGACAAGTATCTCGGCCCGGCAGCGCTGCTGCACGCCTATCGCTGGATCATCGACTCGCGCGACGAAGCGACGGCAGAGCGTCTCGATCAGCTCGAAGACCCCTTCAAGCTCTATCGCTGCCACACGATCATGAACTGCACCAAGACCTGCCCGAAAGGTCTGAACCCGGCGAAAGCGATCGCCGAGATCAAGCGGATGCAGGTCAACCGGGTCGTCTGATCCGATGCATATATTGGGGTGAGCCTATGGTTCACCCTCAACGATTTGTGGAAGGGGCGGCGCGAGCCGCCCTTTTTGCTGCGTTGCGGCAAATGCATATCGCACATGCAGCATTTTGGGTTTGATTCCGCGGAAAAATCCCTAAATCGGGTGGCAGGGAGGAACTCGAAACGTGACTGGAGAGAGTTCCATGGTCGATATCGTCAAATTCCCCAAAGGGGCGCAACCGATCCAGGTGGCCGAAGAGCATCTGGCCTACTACACCCCTGAGAAGTCCACGCCCCTATTCATCCCGACTGCGAAGACCGAAAATACCGACGGTCTCGAAGCGGTCGAGCTGATGTACGAGTATTACACCGCGGCTTGAGCGGTGACCTCCCGAAGAGTTCTGTCGTGACTGCCCCGGCTCTCCGCCGGGGTTTTTCTTTGTCTGACGCTCAGGTCAGCGCGACAACGAGCGTATGGGCCGCCATGTAGATCACGATCAGCGACCCGACCGTGTAGAAGGTCGCGCGGATTTCATGCGATTGCGCCGTCGCATAGGCCCAGAAATGCGCCAGCCGCGCGATGACAAACCCGTAGAGCAAGGTCTGTGCGAGCCACAGGGCAGGGTCGATCAGCACGAACAGGAACCCCGCGACCCAGAACGCGGGAATATTTTCCAAGTCGTTCCGATGCATGCGGCGCGAGCGGTCGACGTAGTCGTTGAGCGCCAATTGGGATGGATCCGGTGCCCGGTTGATGAGGCCGGGGCGCAGATCCTCGGGGCTGGCGAGCCCGGAATTGCTTTTCAGCATGCGATAGACGGTCATCCAGCCTTGGCCCATGACCTTGAGCACCATGAGCGCGGCCGCGATGACATAGGTCGCGAGAACGGGGTTTTGCATGCTGAGGTGATCCAAGGTCCGCTCCTGATCTCTTGGCCATCCGAAGGGGTGGACCAATGTGCTTACCATTGGTAAGGATAAACTTACCTTTGGTAAGTCGTCAAGGAATTCGAGCATGGCCACGCCCAAGACAGACGCTGAGATCCTGAAAATCGCGCGCGACATTCTCGCGACCGAAGGGCTTGGTGGCGTGTCTTTCGATGCCATCGCCCGCAGGCTAGGACGTTCGAAACAGGCGGTGCTCTACTGGTATCCGACCAAACAGGCGCTTCTGGCGGCGATGTATCTACCCTGGCTCGAAGCGGAGACGGAAGCGGGTCTGGAGGCGTTGCGATCCGCCCCCGAGGGCAGGGCGGCTATCGTAGGATTCGTGCGGGCCATCGCGGCGTTTCACTTCAGAGACCTCGACCGGTTCCGGGCGATGTATCTCATGCCGCAGACCCTGAAGCGGACCGGGCAGGACGCGACAGCCGCCGGGTTCGTGGCGCAAGTTCACCCCGTAACGGACCGCCTGTATTCCGCGCTTGCGGATCACTGCGGAGGCGACCGCCAGCAAGCCGTTGCGATCCATTCGGCGGTTCTGGGGATGGTGATGCTCTTCGGGCTTGCAGACAGTCTCGATGATCCACTGAAACATTCGCAAGACGAGATGACGGAGGCGCTGATATCGCGCCTCACCGGAGCGAAGTAAGGCCAGTCTTCAAACACGATCCTCGCGGAGATGCCTTTTCATTTCCCGCCAGACAGGCAGAGTGGCGGCAATAAGGAGGCCCCCATGCACCCAACGCCCCAGTTTTCTGCGCCCGGTGATGCCGAAGCCCGCCGCGATATCGCGCCGGTGATCTGTTACCCGACCGATGCGCTGCCCACGCCGGATCTGTCCGCCTATCGCACGGCGCGTGACGGCTGGGAGAAGATCGCCGATCTGCGCGTACCCCCGCGCGAGGCGTTGGCCTTCGACGTGCCCGCCGGGCATTTCTTCCGCATCGCTTCGGTCGAGGGGCCGCAGGTGGGCGATCTGAACCTGTTCTCGGCGGACCTGTCCGAACGGTTCTATTCCGGCAAGACGCGCGCGCTGCATGGCACGCATCTGAGCCGCGGCGACCGGATGTGGTCGAGCTTTCCGACGATGCGCCCGCTCGCGACGATCACCGAGGATACGCTCGACTGGTATGGCATCGACGCCTTCGGCGGCGCGGTCCATGACGTGATCGGCACGCGCTGCGATCCTTATACGCATTGTCTGCTGTCCGATGGCGGGCAGTATCACCATTGCTGCCATTCGAACCTGACCCGCGCGCTGGCCGAGGCTCGCGATCTGCCGCTGCGCGAGGCTGAGGCACTGGTGCATGACGTGCTCAACGTTTTCATGTGCACCGGCTTCACGCGCGACACCGGGCAGTATTTCATGAAAGCGAGCCCGGTGCGCCCCGGCGATTACCTCGAATTCTTCGCAGAGACCGATCTGCTGGGCGTGCTCTCGGCCTGTCCGGGCGGGGATTGCTCGTCCGAGCACAGCTCGGATACGGCGGCCTGCTTTCCGCTGGGCGTCGAAATCTACCGCCCGAAATCAGCGCCCGAGGGTTGGGCGCCGCCTGCGCCCAACGCCTACGACCGCAGCCACGGGCTTTAACGGTTCGAGGTCAGCGAGACAAAGACTTCCTCCAGCCCCGGCTGTTCGCTCGCGATGTCGCGAATCTCGACATCGGCTGCGCGCAGCGCATCGAGGATATCCTCCGCCGAGGTCTGCTCGCGCGAGTAGGAAAACGCCATCTGCCCGCCCGCGCGGGTTTCCATGGTGACGCCTTCGGGCAGGCGAATCTCTTGGCTAACCTCATTGCGCGGCTCGACCACCAGCGCCTTGCGGTCCATCCGCTTGAGCAGGTTCGGCGTGGTGTCGCGCACGATCAGCTCGCCATTGTTGATGATCGCGATCTCGTCGCACATCTCCTCGGCTTCCTCGAGGTAGTGCGTCGTCAGAATGATCGTCATGCCCTGCTCGTTGAGCTTGCGCACATTGCGCCACAGCATCGCGCGCAGCTCGATATCGACGCCTGCGGTCGGCTCGTCCAGCACGAGGATCTGCGGGCGGTGCACCAGTGCCTTGGCCAGCAAAAGCCGCCGCTTCATCCCGCCCGAGAGGTTGCGCGCATAGGCCTCGGCCTTGTCCGACAGCCCCACCAGTTCGAGAATCTCATCGGTCCAGCGCTCGGATTTCGGCACGCCGTAAAGCCCCGCCTGCATCTCCAGCGCCGCGCGCGGCGTGAAGAACGGGTCCATATTCAGCTCCTGCGGCATCACCCCGATCGCGGCGCGCGACTGGCGCGGGTTCACGTCCTGATCGAAGCCCCAGATCACGACGCGCCCGTCGGTTTTCTTCACCAGACCCGCAAGAATATTGATCAGCGTCGACTTTCCGGCCCCGTTCGGCCCGAGCAGCCCGAAGATCGAGCCTTCCGGGATCGACAGGTCGAGCCCTTTCAATGCTTCCTTCGGTGCCTGCTTCTTGCCGCCTGCATAGGTCTTGCGCAGCCCGGTAACTTCGATTGCCTGCTGTTCCAACTTGCCCCGCCTTTCGCGATTGCTAGAATGAAGCCCAAATTCAGGGCGCGGTTTTCGTGCCTTATATAGACGGAGCATCCATGACTGCCACCCATTCGCCTAATGCCCCCGAGGCACCCGAGACCGAGGTCGTCACCACTTGGAAGGTCGCCTGCGATGGCGGCGAGGGGGCGTTGGGTCATCCGCGCGTCTGGCTGTCGATTCCGCGTGATACCGGTTTCGTCGAATGCGGCTATTGCGACAAGAAATATGTGATCGACCGCGATCACGCGCATGACGATCACTGAGCCACTTTTGCCGCCCGAGCGCGCGGCGCGGGTGAAAGCCAGCGCGGCGCGGCTCGACTTCGAAGATCCGTCGCTGTTTCGCGACGCCTTCGCGCGGCTCTTCGCGGTCCATCCCGAGCTTGATCAGGTGTTGCCCAACAGCGAAGGCGGGCAGCAGCTGAAATATGCCGCGATGATGGAGGTGATCCTCTCCACGCTCGATCCGCCCGAGGAGCAGGAGCTGGAACTGCCCGGCCTCGGTCAGATGCATGTGCTGTTCGGAGCCGAGCCGGACTATTACGTGTGGCTGTCAGAGGCGGTGATCGCAGGCCTCGCGGCCAAGCTGGGCGATCAGTGGTCGCCCGAGTTGGCCGCCGACTGGGCCGAGTTGTTCAGCAAGGTCTCGGCTCAGATGATCGCGGGCGCCGAGGCGCTGGAAGATCAGTTCTAGGCGCCGGTCTGCCTGCCGCGCCTCACTTGTCCTTCTTCGCCGCCGCCTTCATCCGTTCGAGCAGCGCAGCTTTCGGGTCTTTCTTCCCGTAAGGCGTCTTGTCGGAGCCATAGGCGTTGTGCTCGGCATGTTTGGGCGTGTTCTTCGGCGGCTTCGCGCCACCCATCTTGGAATAATCCATCGGTTCGATCCTTTGCGGCTGCCGCTTGAGATGGGGGATTTCAGGGGAGCTGGCAAGGGCTCTCCGCATATCCTTGGGCACGGGCGACCAGCCCGACCCTCCCCCCGGGAGGGCGCATTGGCGATGGTGCGCGGGCCCGGCGGTCTTTCGGGCTTGCGAGATGAACTGCCCAAATCAGACGACAGCGAAGCGCCCACCCAAGGCTCGGGCGCGGCCCTTGTCGCGAAACTCAATCGCCACCCCTGCGCCGCGAAGCGCGGCGCGTTCGCCGCTGAAGGCTTCCACTGGAATCCTTCCGAGACGCGGCTCACCCCCCGATCCTCTTCCCCTCCGCACCCCCCTGTGGCACAACCGGGGCCAACGCGCGAAGGAGGGCTCTCGCAATGGCATTCGGCAAAGGCTGTCACCTGCATCTTATCGACGGTTCGGCCTTCATTTTCCGCGCCTATCACGCGCTGCCGCCGCTCACGCGCAAGTCCGATGGGTTGCCGATCGGGGCGGTCGCGGGCTTTTGCAACATGCTGTGGAAATACATCGAAGACGCCAAGGGTTCGGACGCGCCGACCCATGCGGCGGTGATCTTCGACAAGGGCAGCCACACCTTCCGCAACGACCTCTACGATCAATACAAGGCCAATCGCGACGAGATGCCCGAGGAACTGCGCCCGCAGATCCCGCTGACCCGCGACGCGACCAAAGCGTTCAACATCGCCTGCGAGGAACTGGCGGGCTACGAGGCCGACGACATCATCGCGACGCTTGCCCGTCAGGGCCGGGAGGCGGGCGGCCGCGTGACGATCATCTCCTCGGACAAGGACTTGATGCAGCTCGTCGGCGGCGGCGTCGAGATGTTCGACGCGATGAAGAACCGCGCCATCGGCGTCGAGGAGGTCGAGGCCAAGTTCGGCGTCGGCCCCGAGCGCGTGATCGACGTGCAGGCGCTGGCCGGCGACTCGGTCGACAACATCCCCGGCGCGCCCGGCATCGGTGTGAAAACGGCGGCGCTCCTTATCAACGAATATGGCGATCTGGAAACGCTGCTGGAGCGCGCCTCCGAGATCAAGCAACCCAAGCGCCGCGAGACGCTGATCGAGAAGGCCGACCAGATTCGCCTCTCGAAGCAGCTCGTGACGCTCGACGACCAGACGCCCATCGAGTTCACGCTCGACGATCTGGAAATCCGCGAGCCCGATGTGGACACGCTGATGGGCTTCCTCAACGAGATGGAATTCCGCACGCTGACCCGCCGCGTGGCCGACAAATTCGGCGCCGAGCCGCCGCCCGCGCCGGAAGTCTCGGACGTGCCGGCGAGCCACGACAACGCGGCGCCCGAGGTCGAGCAACCGCCCTTCGATCCCGACAGCTATATCTGCATCCGCGATGCCGAGACGCTGACGCAATGGCTCGATGCGGCCCGCGCGAAGGGCTGGGTCGCGGTCGATACCGAGACCACCTCGCTCAACGAGATGCAGGCCGAACTCGTGGGCGTGTCGCTTGCCATCGAGGCGGGGAAAGCGGCCTATCTGCCGCTCGGGCACAGCAAAGGCGAAGGCGATCTGTTCGGCGGAGCCGAGCGCGTCGAAGGGCAGATGGACCTCAAAGAGGCGCTCGCGCTGCTCAAGCCCGTGCTGGAGGATCCGGCGATCCTGAAAATCGGCCAGAACATGAAGTACGACTTCAAGATCTTCGCCCGCCACGGCATCCGCGTCGCGCCGATCGACGACACGATGCTGATGTCCTACGCGATGTTCTCGGGGCTGCACGGTCACGGGATGGATGCGCTTTCGGATCGCTATCTCAACCACCAGCCGATCCCGATCAAGGAACTGATCGGCTCCGGGAAGAGCCAGATCACCTTTGACAAGGTCGAGATCGACAAGGCCACGCGCTACGCCGCCGAGGACGCCGATATCACGCTGCGCCTCTGGCAGCAGTTCAAGCCGCGGCTCCATCGCGAGCGCGTCACCACCGTCTACGAGACGCTGGAGCGCCCGATGGTCCCGGTGCTCGCCGATATGGAAATGGCTGGCGTGAAGGTCGACGCCTCGGTGCTGTCGCGCATGTCGAATGCGTTTGCGCAGAAAATGGCGCAGCTCGAAGACGAGATCGCCGAGATCGCGGGCCAGCCCTTCAATGTCGGCTCGCCCAAACAGCTGGGCGAGATCCTGTTCGACACGATGGGCGTCGAGGGCGGCAAGAAGGGCAAGACCGGGGCTTACGGCACCGGGGCGGATGTGCTCGAAGACGTGACCACGATGGAAGACACCAACCCGCAGGCTGCGAAGCTGGCGGCAAGGGTGCTCGACTGGCGGCAGATCTCGAAGCTGAAATCGACCTATACGGATGCGCTGCAAACCCATGTGAACCCGGATACGGGCCGCGTTCACACCTCCTATTCCATCGCGGGCGCGAACACGGGGCGTCTGGCCTCGACCGATCCGAACCTGCAAAACATCCCCGTGCGCTCCGAGGAAGGCCGCCGCATCCGCGAGGCGTTTGTCGCGCGCGAGGGCTGCACGATCGTCTCGCTCGACTATTCCCAGATCGAGCTGCGCATCCTCGCCCATGTCGCGGATCTTCCCGAGATGCGCGAGGCCTTCAAGGAGGGCTTGGACATTCACGCAGCCACCGCGTCCGAGATGTTCGACGTGCCGCTCGACCAGATGACGCCCGAGATCCGCCGTCAGGCGAAGGCGATCAATTTCGGTGTGATCTACGGGATTTCCGGCTTCGGTCTGGCGCGCAACCTGCGCATCCCGCGCGCCGAGGCGCAGGGCTTCATCGACCGCTATTTCGAGCGTTTCCCCGGTATCCGCAAATACATGGACGACACCGTGGCCTTCGCGAAAGAGCACAAATTCGTCCAGACCCTGTTTGGGCGCAAAATCCACACGCCGGATATCGGCGCGAAGGGGCCGTCGGCGGGCTTCGCCAAGCGCGCGGCAATCAACGCACCGATCCAGGGGGCAGCCGCCGATATCATCCGCCGCGCGATGGTACGGATGCCTCAGGCGATCGAGGGTATTCCCGCGCGGATGCTGCTACAGGTGCATGACGAATTGATCTTCGAGGTCGAGGATGCGGCCGTCGACGACCTGATCAAGACCGCCCGGGCCACGATGGAAGGCGCGGCGGAGCCGGTGATGAAGCTCACGGTACCGCTCGTCGTCGATGCGGGGCAGGGGGAAAGCTGGGCCGCCGCTCACTGAGCCGCGGGCTGACGCACCAGCAGATTGGTCACGCGCCGGGCGATCGGCGCGACGATCAGCACCGACGGGTAGGCGAGGATCCAGCTCGAAATCCAGCTCGAGCCCCAAAGCGCCAGGAAGTCCTCGGCCATCCCGGCCGCGCGGAAGGTGGCGACGCCCGAGACCAGAAGCGACATGATCCCGGAGAGGATCAGGCTGAACAACAGATGGGCGTAGCGGGCGGGGATCATCGGGGTCACCTCATGTGGCCGGGAGTTGCAAGGCTCGCATTTTGGTGAACTGCGCGTGATCGGGCAACGCACAAGCCCGTGTGTATCTTCGCGCAGCCCTGCTCAGGCGCATTGACCCTGCCGCATGGCAATGTTGAGACTGCGGAAGCCTCCGGCGGGGATATTTGGACCAAGTCGAAACGCGCGCCTTGCTTTCGGCTTGGTCCAAATATCCCCCGCGGAGCGTCCCACCCGCGCCTCAGGCGCCGAAATCCGAGAAAGGCGCCCATGCCCCACGATCATCATCACCACCACCATCTCGACGCCGATACGAGCGACAACCGCGTGCTTTGGGCGGTGGTCGTCAATGTGGTGCTGACGGTGGCGCAGGTGCTGGGCGGCGCGATCGCGGGCTCGATGGCGCTGATCGCGGACGGGGTGCATAACTTCTCGGATGCCGCCGCGCTGGTGCTGGCCTTCGGGGCGCGCAAGCTGGCCAAGCGCGGGGCGGATGCGGCGATGAGCTTCGGCTGGTCGCGCGCCGAGGTCATTGCGGCCTTCGTCAATTACATCGCGCTGATCCTGATCTCGATCTGGCTGGTCGTCGAAGCGGTGGGGCGGATGATCCACCCGCCGCAGGTCGATGGCTGGATCGTGGTCTGGCTGGCGACGCTGGCCTTGATCATCGATCTGGCGACGGCCGCGCTGACCTATGCGCTTTCCAAGCAGAGCCTGAACATCCGTGCGGCCTTCCTGCATAACCTCGCCGATGCCGGCGCCTCGGTCGCGGTGATCGTGGGCGGTGTCGTGATCCTGCTCTACGATTGGCGGCTGGTCGATCCGATCCTGACCATCGGCATCTCGGTCTTCATCCTGTGGCATGTCGCGACCGATCTGAAACCGGTGCTGCGCATCCTGATGCTGGGCGCGCCGCCCGAGAAGGATTGCACGGAGGTGCGGGGCGCGCTGGGCGAGGTCGAGGGCGTCATGAGCGTGCATCACGTCCACCTGTGGCAGATCGACGAGAAGCGCGTCTCCGTCGAGGCGCATCTGGTGCTGGAAGAGGGCCATAACTATGCCACGGTGATCGCGCGGGCCAAGGATATGCTCGCGCATCAGTTCGGCATCCACCACGCGACGCTGGAGCCGGAAAGCGCGAGCCTTGGCTGCGCCGATCACCCGGACCACGACGACCACGAAGATCATGATCACGAAGTTCATGGCCACGCGGGCCATCCGGCGCATTGAGCTAGCGCGGCAGCCAGCCCAGTGTTTCGCGCGTCTCCGCCTGCGGGGTGTATTCCGCTGACGCATAGCCGTCATAGCCATCGCCATCGAGCGTCGCGAAGAAGCCTGCAAGGTCGATCTTGCCCGAACCGGGGCCGCCGCGCCCCGGGGCATCGGCAAATTGCACATGGGCCGCACGGTGACCATGCTTCGCCCAAGCTCCCGCCACATCGCCGGTCAGCATCTGTGCGTGATAGGCGTCGAATTGCAGATGCAGGTTAGGGGCCGCGACCGCGTCGAGAATCTCCGCCGCGAGATCGAAATCGTTCAGGAAATAGCCCGGCATGTCGATCGGGTTGATCGGCTCGATCGTCAGGTGCCGTTTCGGCGCGTGCGCCGCCGCCCATTTCAGGTTCGCGATATAGGTCCCCCGGGCCTCCGCGCCCTCGGCCTTGCCCGCCATGATATGGAGGACGCGCGGCTTCAGGATGTCGGCGAAGCGCATCGCGCGGTCGAAATCGCGGCGGAAACGGTCTTCCAGCCCCGGCACGGCGGCAAAGCCTCGGTCGCCGTCCGTATAGTTCGGCGGTGGCACATTCATCAGCACGAAGCTCAGGTCGTGGCGGATCAACTCGTGGCGCATCTCCTGCGCGGACGCGTCGTAAGGAGACAGCACTTCCACCGCATCGAAGCCGGCCTGTTTCGCCGCTTTGAACCGCTCCATGAAGGGGAGCTCAGTGAACAGGAACGTCAGGTTCGCGGCGAATTTCGGCACGTTACAGCTCCGCCGCGCGCAGGATCGGGAAGAAGCTGCCCGCCGAGATCACGCCGGTCCAGTCCTCGCCCTCATGCTCGCGCGTCACGGCCAGATCGACGAGCCGGTAGAAGCTCTTGCGGTCGATCAAAGCCTCCAGCCCACGGCGCACATGCAGGTAGGGGCGGGGCTCGCCATCCTCGCTATGTTCCACCCGGATCGCGTGCTCCGCATCGGCCAGAACCACGTCGCCCACATTGGTCGTGAAGCGAATCAACTGGTCGTCGCCTTCGCCCTCAGTGGTGAAATCGACGGCGATGAAAGGTGCGTCCTCGACCCGGATACCGACCTTCTCGACCGGGGTGACGAGGTAGTATTTCCCGTCCTCCAGTTTCAGAATCGATGAAAACAGTCGCACCAGCGCCTCGCGCCCGATCGGCGTGCCAAGATAGAACCAAGTCCCGTCGCGGCGGATCTCCATATCGAGATCGCCGCAGAAGGGCGGATTCCACAAATGCACGGGCGGCGGGCCCTTTTTGCTGGCTTTCTTGGCCGCATCGGCGAGCCCGTCTGCCGTCGGGGAAGGGGTCGAAACCGTCTGTTTGTGATCCGTCATGTAAATTTGGCCGTTGGTCGGAGCGTGGATATCTGCTTTGCTGGCAAGATAGGCATCAACGGGGAGAATGTCATGGCCGAGCCCGAAAAGCTGATGGAAGATATCGAACGACTTGGCGGCAAGCTCGCACAGGCGCGCGCCTCGATCGACCGGCGGTTCATCGGGCAGGATCAGGTAGTGGAGCTGGTTCTGGCCGCGATGCTCTCCGGGGGGCACGCGCTTCTGGTGGGTCTGCCAGGGCTTGGCAAGACGCTTCTGGTCGAGACGCTGTCCACCGTGATGGGGCTGGGATCGAACCGGATCCAGTTCACGCCCGACCTGATGCCCGCCGATATTCTGGGCTCCGAAGTTCTGGAAACCGCGCCCGATGGCAGCCGCGCGTTCCGCTTCCTCGAAGGTCCGGTCTTCTGCCAGCTGCTGATGGCCGACGAGATCAACCGCGCCTCGCCCCGGACCCAATCCGCGCTCTTGCAGGCGATGCAGGAACGCGAGGTCACCATCGCGGGCGAACATCGCCCGCTTGGCCCGCCCTTCCACGTTCTCGCCACGCAGAACCCTATCGAGCAGGAGGGCACCTATCCGCTGCCCGAAGCCCAGCTCGACCGTTTCCTCGTACAGATCGACGTCGATTACCCGGATCGCGAGACCGAGCGCTCGATCCTGCTGGCGACCACCGGCGTCGCGGCGGAGGGCGCGCATACCGTCTTCACCCCGGCCGAGCTGATCGAGGCGCAGGGGATCGTGCGGCAGATGCCCGTGGGCGAGAAAGTCGTCGACGCGATCCTCGATCTGGTGCGGCTGTGCCGTCCGCGGGAGGCCGAGGCGCCCGACTTCATCCGCGATGCGCTGGCCTGGGGGCCGGGGCCGCGTGCCGCGCAGGCGCTGATGCTGACCGTGCGGGCGCGTGCTCTGATCAATGGCCGCCTCGCGCCGACGCTGGAAGACGTGCAGGCGATGGCGCGCCCGGTGCTGATCCACCGCATGGCGCTGAGCTTCGCGGCCCGCGCCCGTGGCGAGACGCTGGGCGATCTGATCGACCGTGCCGTGGCAGAGGTCACCGGGCCGCGCGCCGCCGGTGCCGCCGCTTGAGCGTCACCTCCGATACCGCAGCGCCGGGGCAGTCCCCAGCGCTGAGCCTGCGCCGCGAGGCGGAAGGGGCGGCCTCTGCGCTGCCCCCGCTGCTGGTCGCGGCGGAGCATCTGGCGGCGACCGTCCAGATGGGCGCGCATGGCCGCAGGCGCGCGGGATCGGGCGAGGAATTCTGGCAATACCGACCCGCCCATGCAGGCGACGAGCTGCGCTTCGTCGATTGGCGGCGCTCGGCGCGCTCGGACAGCCAATATGTGCGCCAGCGGGAATGGCAGCTGGCGCAATCGGTCCATCTCTGGGTCGATGATGCAGCCTCGATGCGCTTCACCGGGGCCGAGAGCGGGCGCAATGCGCGCGCCACGAAATCAGAGCGCGCCCGTGTTCTGGGCCTCGCGCTTGCGGTGCTGATGGTGCGCGGCGGCGAGCGCGTCGGGCTGACAGGCCCGCTCGCACCGCCACGTCCGGGCCGCGCGCAGCTGATGGAGCTTGCAGGCCTTCTGTCGCGCGAGGCGGGCGTGCAGGATTACGGCGCACCCGAAATCGCAGGCGTCACGCCGCAGTCGCGGGTCGTGCTGTTGTCGGATTTCTTCGGTGATCTCGGACCGATCGAAGCCGCGCTGGGTCGTCTGGCCGATCGTGGTGTGTCGGGCGTGATGATGCAGGTGCTCGACCCCGACGAAGAGGCCTTCCCCTATGACGGGCGCACGATCTTCCAGTCGATGACCGGTTCGCTGGTCCATGAGACCCGCAAGGCGGGCGATCTGCGGGCGCGTTATCTCGACCGGCTGGCCGCGCGGCGCGATCAGCTCGCCCGGCTGGCGCGCAGCGCGGGCTGGCAATTCTCGACCCATCACACGGGCGATCCGGCGCAGGCTGCGCTGCTGTGGCTTTATTCCGCGCTCGAGAGGGGGCGCTGATGTGGATGCTCGGCCCCATCGGCTTCACCGCGCCCTGGCTTTTGCTGGGGCTGGCTGCCTTGCCGATCATCTGGCTGATCCTGCGCGCGGTGCCGCCCGCGCCGATCCGCAGGCGCTTTCCGGGCGTCGCGCTGCTCTTGGGCCTCAAGGACGAGGAAGTGCAGGCCGCGCGCACGCCGTGGTGGCTGCTGGCGCTGCGTCTTCTGGCGCTGGCCGCCGCGATCATCGGCTTTGCCGGGCCGGTCCTGAACCCGCAGCGGGCCGTGCCCGGAACCGGGCCGCTCCTGATCGTGGCCGACGGCAGCTGGGCCTCCGCGCGCGACTGGCCGCGCCGGGTGGAGCGGATGACATCGGCGCTGAAGGATGCGCAACAGGCGGGACGTCCCGCAGCGGTGATTTCGCTCGCCGATCCGCCGCCCGCACAGGTGAGTTTCACGGATGCGGGGGCGCTGATCCAGTCGCTGCCCGGTATCCAGCCGCAGCCCTGGGCGCCTCAGAACTTCGAGGCCGCCAATCTGCCCGAGGGGAATTTCGAGACGCTCTGGCTGTCGGACGGATTGGCCCGCGACAGCCGCGCCGGGGTTCTGAGTGCGCTGGAGGCGCGCGGTCCGGTCAAGGTCTGGCAACCGCAACTGCCGGTCTTGGCGTTGGGGGCTGCCCGGATCGAGGATGGCGCGCTCGTCGTGCCTGCGCTCGCATCAACCATCCCGCCCAGCCCGCGCGATGTCGCGGCGGTCGGGCGCGACCCGGCGGGGATCGAGCGGGAACTGGCCAGCCAGCCGCTGCAATTCACCGACAGCCGCGAGTCCGAGTTGCGCTTCGATCTGCCGCCCGAGCTGCGCAATCGCATCACCCGGATCGAGATCACCGGCATGCGCTCGGCAGGCGCAGTCAGCCTGACCGATGACGCGGTGAAGCGCCGCAAGGTCGCGATCCTGTCGGGCGCGCGCGACCGCGAGGGCTTGGAACTGCTTTCGCCCACCCATTACCTGCATCAGGCGCTCGCGCCCACGGCGGACCTGATCGAGGGCACGCTGGCCGATGTGCTGACCGCCGATCCGGACGTGATCATCCTCGCCGATATGGCCGATCTGCCCGAGCAGTCGAAGCTGCACGACTGGGTCGAGAAGGGCGGGCTGCTGATCCGTTTCGCAGGCCCCCGCATGGCCAATGCCGATCTCGATGCCGATACGCTTCTGCCGGTGCAACTGCGCGCTGGCGGCCGCTCGCTTGGCGGTACGATGAGCTGGGGCGATCCGCGCGCGCTGGCGCCCTTCCCGGAGAACTCGCCCTTCGCGGGGCTGCAAGTGCCCGACGATGTGACCGTGAAGGCGCAGGTCATGGCCGAGCCGACGCCGGACCTCTCCGAGCACACCATCGCCGCGCTGACCGATGGCACGCCGCTCGTGACCCGCGCCAAGATGGGGCAGGGGGCGGTCGTGCTGTTCCATGTCACCGCGAATGCCGAATGGTCGACCCTGCCGCTGTCGCTACTGTTCCCGCAGATGTTGGAGCGGCTTGCGGTCTCGGCCCGGCCTGCCGCACCGGAAGAGGCTGATCTCGCGGGCCAGACCTGGGTGCCGCAGAAACTGCTCGACGGGTTCGGGCGGCTGCAGGACGCAGGTGCGGCGGCGGGCGTGCCGGGCGAGGAGCTGGCCAAGGCAGAGCCGGGGCCGAAGCTGCGCCCGGGCATCTACACCGCCGAGGACCGCTCGGTCGCGTTGAACGCTCTGCCGCGGGATGCGACGCTGTCCCCGGCCAGCTGGCCCGCCAATGTCCCCGTCGAAGGCGCCTTCGAGCAGCGTGAGATGCCGCTGAAAGGCTGTCTGCTGGGCGCGGCGCTGGCGGCGCTGCTGATCGATATCCTCGCGACGCTGGCGCTCTCGGGCAAGCTTTGGGGGCCGCGCGCGATGAAGGCCGCCGCCTTTGGGGCCGCCCTGATCCTCGCCAGCTTCGCGCCGCCGCAAGCCCATGCCGAGGATATGGATCCGGCGCGCGCGATCGAGGCTGCGTCCAACGTGGTTCTGGCCGCGATGCCCACCGGCGATGCCGAGGTGGACCGGGTGTCCATGGCAGGGCTGAAGGGGTTGTCGCAGGTCCTCAATCGCCGCACCACGGTCGAGCCTTCCGCGCCGATGATGGTCGACCTCAAGAACGACGATCTGGCCGTCTTCACCTTCATCTACTGGCCGATCACCGCTGATCAGCCTGCGCCGAGCCCGATGGAATATGCCAAGCTCAACCGGTATCTGCGCGGCGGCGGCATGATCCTGTTCGACACGCGCGACGCCGATATCGCGGGCTTCGGCGAGGCGACGCCCGCAGGCAAGCGCCTTCAGGCGCTGGCAGCCCCCTTGGATATTCCGCCGCTCGCGCCGATCCCGGACGATCACGTGCTGACCCGCACCTTCTACCTGCTGCAGGATTTCCCCGGCCGCTATGACGGCACGATCTGGGTCGAGGCGCCGCCCGCCGATGCCGAACGCGCCGAGGGGATGCCGTTTCGCAACCTCAATGACGGGGTGACGCCGGTGGTGATCGGCGGCAATGACTGGGCCTCGGCCTGGGCCGTTGACGATCGCGGGTTGCCGATGTTCCCGGTGGGCCGTGGCCGCACCGGCGAGCGTCAGCGCGAAATCGCGGATCGCTTCGGGGTGAACCTGATCATGCATGTGCTGACCGGCAACTATAAATCCGATCAGGTCCATGTGCCTGCGCTTCTCGAAAGGCTGGGGCAATGAACGGGATGTCGATCATCTTCGCACCGCTTCTGCCGTGGCCTGTGATCGCGGGCGCAGGCGTGGTGGCGGTCGTGCTGCTGGCGCTGGCGCTGTGGCGCGGGCTCAAAGGCTGGGCGCTGCGGGCGCTGGCCGCGCTGGTGCTGCTGGCCGCCATCGCGCAGCCCTCCTTGCAGCGCGAACAGACCGCGCCGCTGTCCAATATCGTGCTGCTCATCGACGACCGCTCCGCCTCGCAGAAACTCTCGGATCGTGTCGCGCAGACCGATACCGCCCTGACGCGTCTGCAGGCACAGCTCGACGCGATGCCCAATGTCGAGACGCGCCGGGTCACCGTTCCGGACGGGGCCGACAATGCGGGCACCGAGCTGGGCTCGACCCTGGCCGAGGCGCTGGCTGCCGAGCCGCGCGCGCGGGTTGCCGGTGCGCTGATGGTCACCGACGGGCAGGCCCATGATGCGCAGCTCGCCCCCGATCTGCCCGCGCCGCTGCAGGTGCTGCTGACCGGCAAGCGCAGCGACTGGGATCGGCGTATCCTGATCGAGACCGCGCCCTCTTTCGGCATCATCGGCGAGCAGACCGATATCCGTCTCAAGGTCGAGGATATGGGCAACGTCCCCGCAAGCGCGGGCGGCACCGCCGATCTGACCATTTCGATCGATGGCAAGGATCCCAAAAGCTACACGGTGCGCACCGATCGCGATCTGGAACTGCCGCTGACGCTGACTCATGGCGGGCAGAACGTGGTGCAGTTCACGCTGTCGCCGACCGAGGGCGAGCTGACCGACCGCAACAACGTGGCGACCGTGCAGATCAACGGCGTGCGCGACCGGCTGCGGGTGCTCTTGGTCTCCGGCCAGCCCCATGCGGGCGAGCGGACATGGCGGAACCTGCTGAAATCGGATGCAGGGGTGGATCTGGTGCATTTCACCATCCTGCGCCCGCCCGAAAAGCAGGACGGCGTGCCGGTGACGGAGCTGTCGCTCATCGCCTTCCCGACGCAGGAGCTGTTCGTCGACAAGATCGACGAGTTCGACCTGATCATCTTCGACCGCTACGGTGCGCGGGGCATCCTGCCGTCCGCCTATTTCGACAATATCAAGGATTACGTCGAGCGCGGCGGGGCGATCCTCGTGGCCGCGGGCCCGGAATTCGCGACCGTCGAAAGCCTCTATCAGACCAGCCTTGGCGATATCATGCCCGCGCGTCCCACGGGCCGGGTGATGTCGGAAAGCTTCCTGCCGCGCCCGACCGATCTGGGGCTGCGCCATCCGGTGACTGCGGGGCTCGAAGGGGCACCTGCGCCCGAGGGCGAGCAGGATACGGCCGCCGAAAAGGACGGCCCGCATTGGGGCCATTGGCTGCGCCAGATCGAACTGACGAACCCCACCGGCGAGGTCGTGATGTCCGGCGCCGAGGGCAAGCCGCTTCTGGTGCTCTCGCGCGAAGGCGAGGGGCGCGTGGCGCTGCTGGCCTCGGATCAGGCGTGGCTCTGGGATCGCGGCTATGACGGCGGCGGGCCGCAGCTCGAATTGCTGCGCCGGATCGCGCATTGGGAGATGAAAGAGCCCGAGCTGGAGGAAGAGGCGCTCTATGCCGAGATCGATCCCGGCGCGCTCTCGATGCGGATCATCCGCCGCACGATGGAAGACAGCGCGCCGCCGGTGACCGTTACGCTGCCCGATGGCTCGACGCAAGAGGTGCCGCTGACCGAGACCGCGCCGGGCCGCTTCACCGCGCGCTGGACCGCGCCCGAGGCGGGGCTCTACCGCCTCAAGGACGGCGATCTGGAGCGGGTCGTGGCGATGGGGCCGGCAAGCCCGCGCGAGTTCGAGCAGACGATTGCCAGCGGCGATCCCCTCTCCGCCGTGGTCGAGGCGTCGAATGGCGGCGTGACGCGGCTCGAGGACGGGGTGCCCGCCATCCGCGAAGTGCGCGCGGGCCGCCCGACATCGGGGCGCGGCTGGATCGGCATCACGCCGCGTGGTGCCACGGCCACCACCGATATCCGGGTGCAGCCGCTGCTGCCCGCCTGGGCCTGGCTGATCCTGGCGGCCCTGCTGACCGTGGGCGCGTGGCTCATCGAAGGGCGTAACCGGCGCGGCGGTGGCGGCGATAAGGGCGGGCCGACCGCAGCGTGATCCCTGCGGGGATTGCCCGGACACCGCTTCGCGTGTAGCAGGTGTTAGCGGTATCGGAATGAGGAGGCCCCCGATGATCCTGAGTTGTGGCGAAGCCCTGATTGACATGCTCCCGCGCGAAAGCGCGCAAGGCGAGGCGGCGTTTGCCCCCTATCCGGGCGGCGCGGTGTTCAACACCGCGATTGCGCTGGGGCGGCTCGGTGCGCGCTCGGGGTTCCTGTCGGGGCTGTCGGAAGACCTGTTCGGCCAGATGCTGATCCGCTCGCTCTCCGATAGCGGCGTCGATGCAGGGCTTGCGGTGCGCTCGGACCGGCCCACGACGCTCGCTTTCGTGACGCTGACCGATGGCCATGCGAGCTACGCTTTCTACGACGAGAATACGGCTGGCCGGATGCTGAAGATCGAGGACATGCCCGCGATCCCGGCAGAGGTGAAGGCAATGTTCTTCGGCGGCATCTCGCTGCCGGTCGAGCCCTGCGGCGCGGCCTATGAGGCGCTGATGCTACGCGAGGCCGAGAGCCGCGTGACCATGATCGACCCGAATATCCGCCCCGGTTTCATCGGTGACGAGGCGGCCTATCGCGCGCGGCTGGAACGGATGTTCACTGTCGCCGATATCGTGAAGGTCTCGGACGAGGATCTGCGCTGGATCGAAGGGCCGGGCACCATCGCCGATCTGGCGCGTGGGCTGCTGGCGAAAGGGCCGAAGCTGGTCTTCGTCACCGAAGGCGCGACCGGCGCGCATGGCTTCTCGAAACATTGCGAGGTCTTCGTGCCCGCGCGCAAGGTCGAGGTCATCGACACGGTCGGTGCAGGCGATACGTTCAACGCGGGCGTTCTGGCCGCGCTGGACCGTGCCGAGGCGCTCGACAAAGGCGCGCTCGCTCGCGCCGAGGAAGGGCTGATCTCGGATTGCCTGAAACTGGGCGTGGCCGCCGCTGCGGTGGTCGTCAGCCGGGCAGGGGCCAACCCGCCCTGGGCGGACGAACTGGCATGAGGGCGCTGATCCAGCGGGTCTCCGAGGCCTCGGTCACCGTCGACGGCAATCGCATCTCCGAGATCGGGCAGGGCCTTCTGATCCTGTGCTGCGCGATGCAGGGCGATGATGAGAAAGTCGCCGAGAAACTGGCCGAGCGCGTCTCGAAACTGCGCATCTTCAAGGATGAGGCGGGCAAGATGAACCGCGCGGTGGGCGATATCGGCGGCGCCTGTCTGGTGGTCAGCCAGTTCACGCTGGCCGCTGACACGTCGCGCGGCAACCGCCCCGGTTTCTCCGCAGCAGCCCCGCCCGAAGACGGCGACCGGCTGTATCAGCATTTCGCCCGGCACCTCGAATCTCTGGGCCTACCCGTCCAGACCGGGGAGTTCGGTGCGGATATGAAAGTGGCGCTCCTGAATGACGGGCCGGTCACGATCTGGATGGACAGCGCCGACCGTCCCTGAGCGTCGTGGGGGCGGTCTTGCTCCCCTGAAAATCGCGGGCTATTGCAGGCCATGGCCAAGCTCTACTTCCATTATTCCACGATGAACGCGGGCAAGAGCACGATCCTCTTGCAAGCCTCCCACAACTATATCGAACGCGGGATGGAGACCTTCCTCGTGACCGCGCGGCTCGACAATCGTGCGGGCGACGGGCGCATCGCGAGCCGGATCGGCATCGGTGCGGAGGCGGCCTGTTTCTCCGAAGAGACCGATATGTTCGCGCTGATCGAGGCGCGGCTGACCGAGGGCCCCTGCGCCTGCATCTTCGTGGACGAAGCGCAGTTCCTGACCGAGACGCAGGTCTGGCAGATCGCCCGCGCGGTAGATGACCTGCGCGTGCCGGTGATGTGCTACGGGCTGCGGGTGGATTTTCAGGGCAAGCTGTTCCCCGGCTCGGCGGCACTGCTGGCGCTGGCCGACGAGATGCGCGAAGTCCGCACGATCTGCCATTGCGGCAAGAAGGCCACGATGGTGGTGCGTATGGGCCCGGACGGACAGGCGCTGCGCGATGGCGATCAGGTGCAGATCGGCGGCAACGAGACCTATGTCAGCCTCTGCCGCCGTCACTGGCGCAAAGCGATGGGCGAGGCGTAAGCCTCAGATCTTCTCGAGAACGACCGAGCCCACCGAATAGCCCGCCCCGAAGGAGCAGATCAGCCCGATCTCGCCCGGTTTGAAATCGTCGGAATATTTCGAAAACGCGATGATCGACCCGGCGGAGGACGTGTTGGCGTAATCCTGCAGGATATTGGGCTGCTCGCCCGGCTCGGGATCGCGGCCGAGCACCTTTTTCCCCACGAAGTCGTTCATCGTCTTGTTGGCCTGATGCAGCCAGAGACGGTGCAGATCCGCGGGCTTCACCTCCGCGTCGGCGAGATGGCCGAGGATGTGCTGCGCGACCATCGGCATCACTTCCTTGAAGACCTTTCGCCCCTCCTGCATGAACTGCATGTCGCGGCGGTCGGCCACGCCATCGGGCCGGGTGCGGCGCAGGAAACCATTGTTATTGCGGATGTTGTTGGAAAACTCCGTCGCGCAGCGGGTGGAGCGGATCAGGAAGCCATGCGGCGCATCCTCGCGCCGTTCGATCAGCGTCGCGGTCGCCACATCGCCGAAGATGAAATGGCAGTCGCGATCGCGCCATTCGAGGTGGCCCGAGGTGATCTCGGGGTTCACGACCAGCGCGCGGCGCACGGAGCCCGTGCGGATCATGTCGGCGGCGGCCTGAATGCCGAAGGTGGCCGAGGAACAGGCGACGTTCATATCGAAAGCAAACCCGCCCGCGCCCAGAAGTTTCTGGATTTCGATCGCGACGGCAGGGTAGGCGCGCTCCATATTCGAGGCCGCGCAGATCACAAGGTCGATCTCCTCGCCTTTACGCCCGGCCTGCGCTAGCGCCTTGTGGCAGGCATCGAGCGCGATCTCGGCCATGATGCCCGGCTCGTCATCCGAGCGCTGGCGCAGGCGCGGATACATGCGCGTGGGGTCCAGCACGCCTTCCTTGTCCATCACGTAGCGCTGCTCGATCCCGGAGGCTTTAAGTATGAACTCGACCGAGCTATGCGGCTTGGCCTCGATCTCGCCTGCGGCGATGGCCTCTGCGTTCTCGGCGTTGAACAGATCGGCATAGGCGTTGAACGCCGCGACCAGTTCGGCATTCGTGATGACGTGTTCCGGCGTATAGACCCCGGTCCCGGTAATGACGGCTTGATGCATCGGATCCTCCTTGGCAGAGCCTCCCGCCAAGGAGGTGAAAGGTCAAGACGACACGCGATTGGGCGGCGTGTTGCCGTCACGAAAGGCGATGAGATTGTCGACCGCCATGTGGCCCATGTCGTCACGCACCTCAAGAGCGGCGGTGCCCAGATGCGGAAGCAACGTGACGTTATCCAGCGCGCGCAGGGCCTCGGGGACCTCCGGCTCGCGCTCATAGACGTCGAGGCCCGCGCCCGCGATCACATTGCCCTGCATCGCCGCCACCAGCGCTGCCTCGTCGACGATATCGCCGCGCGCGATGTTGATCAGATGCGCATGCGGCTGCATCTTCGCGATCTCGGCGGCGCCGATAAGGTGATGGGTGGCGGGGCTCGCCGGCACGGCGATCACCACGAAATCGGAACTGGCGAGCAGCTCGTCCTGGCTCAGATGCGTGGCGGGGAAGCCCGGATCGACGGGGGTGCGCTTGGTGTAAGCCACCTCCATGCCGAAGCCGAAATGGCAGCGTTTCGCGATCGCCGTGCCGATCCGGCCCAGACCGATGATACCGACTTTCTTGCCCGAGACGTGCTGGCCAAGGAATTGCGTCGGCGTCCAGCCGGTCCACTCGCCGCGCCGCACGAACCGCTCGCCTGCGCTGGCGCGCCGCGCGCTCATCAGGATCAGCATCATCGCGATATCAGCGGTCGCATCGGTCACCGCGCCCGGCGTGTTGGTCACCGTGATGCCCTTCGCCTCGGCGGCAGCCACGTCGATATGGTTATAGCCCACCCCGAAGTTGGCCACGATCTTCGCGCGCGGGCTGCCCTCGAAGGCCGCCGCGGTCACCTTGTCGCCAAGCGTGACCAGAAGCGCGTCATATTCGGCCAGCGCTGCGCGGGTTTCCTCTTCGGTCATCGGCGCGGCCCCGTTACGGAAGGTCACGTCGAATTCCTTCGCCACACGGGCCTCGACTTCGTCGGTCAGCTTGCGGGTCACGAGGAGCTTCATCAGAACATCCTCCCGCCGATCGGCACGTCCTTGTCGGGGGTCAGCAGCACGACCTCGCCGGCCTCGTCCGGCACGCCCAAGACCAGCGCCTCGGACATGAACGGCCCGATCTGGCGCGGCGGAAAGTTGACCACGCCGAAGACCAGCTTGCCGGCCAGCTCCTCGGGCGCGTAATGCACCGTGATCTGGGCGGAGCTTTTCTTCACGCCGATCTCCGGGCCGTAATCGACCCAGAGCTTGATCGCGGGCTTGCGCGCCTCGGGGAAGGGCTCGGCCTCGGTGATCCGGCCGCAGCGAATGTCGACCTTCATGAAGTCGTCGAAGGAGATGGTCATTTCCCCAGCTCCCGGTTGCGCGCGATATTCGCGGCAACCGCTTTGCGCATCAGGGGCGGCATGCCGGTCTCGGGGTCCATCAGAACCTCCAGCGCCGCTGCCGTCGTCCCGCCGGGCGAGGTCACGTTCTCGCGCAGCTTGGACGGGCTTTCGTCGCTATCCTCGGCCAGTTGCCCCGCACCGCCCACGGTCGCCTTGGCGAGCCGCAGCGCCAGATCGGGATCGAGCCCCTCGGCCTCGCCCGCCGCCGCCATCACCTCGATCAGGTGGAAGACATAGGCCGGGCCCGAGCCGGAGACGCCGATCACGGCGTTCATCTGTTCCTCATCGTCGAGCCGCACGACCTGACCCACGCCGGTCATCAGTGCATCCGCGGTGTCCAGATCGTCGCTCGTCGCGTTCGGATTGCCGACGATCGCGGTCACGCCACGGCCGATCGCGGCGGGCGTGTTGGGCATCGCGCGCACCAGTCTGGCCTGCTTGCCCAGCATCTTCTCGTAGCCTTCGATGGTGATCCCGGCGGCGACGGTCACGAAAAGCGTATCGCCCTCGGCCATTGCCGAGAGCTGCGGCAGCGCGTCGGCCATCATCTGCGGCTTCACCGCGACGAGCACGACAGCCGGATTCTCGGGCAGATCGGCGTTGAGATTCACGCCGGACTCTTTCAGCCAATCGGACGGATTCGGATCGACCACCCAGACCGAGGCTGCGGGCAGACCGCCCTTCAACAGCCCCTGAAGGATCGCGCCGCCCATGCGTCCGCAGCCCAGAATGACGAGGCCGCGGTCGGAAATCTTGTCAAAGCTCATGCTTCCCCCTTTTGGTTCGGGGGGGAGATTAGGCGCGCCCGTAGGCCTCCGCAATGGCCACCTGCATCGCGTCTTCAGGATCGCGCTCGCCCCAGGTCGCCAGCTGGAAGGCCGGGTAGAACCGCTCGGAGGACACGACAGCCGCGCCGATCAGACGGTCGATCTGCTCCGGCCCGGGCAGCTGCCCGCCCGAGAGCACCAGCCCGTGCCGCCAGACCATCAGCCGCTGATCGGGCCAGAAGGTGAAGGCGCCGGTCCAGACCCGGTCGTTGATGCGGTTGAGCAGCTCGTAAAGCGCGCCTTCGCGGGCAGGCGGCGGATCCATCTCGAAAGTGCAGATCAGCCGCAGGGTTTCGTCCATCGGCGACCAGGCGAGGGTGATCGAGTAGGTCCGCCACTGACCCTCGACCGCCATTGCGATCTGGTCATCGGTGACCCGGTCGAATTCCCATTCATGGGCTTCGGCCAGCGTCTCGACGATGTCGATCGGGTGGAGTTCTTCGGCGTACAGATAGTCTTCGCTCAGTGCCATGCTCGTATCCCCCTGCCTTTTTAGATGCCCGGGGTGCAGCTCCCCTAGGGCTTGTCGGCTTTACAAGGAACGGCGGTAGCAGCCGCCTATCCCTACAAGATATCGTGTAGGCAGGTTGCTATTGTGTAAAGCAATTTCTGGTGGATAAGCCGGGTGGCCCCCACGAAATCTGGGGATAGTTCATCCACAACGCGGGGCGGATTGCGGATTGCTACACGCTAAGCATTTGAGATTGTTCGGAAACGCAAAAAGCGCCCGAAGAACGGGCGCTTTTTGAAGCGGTTTGGTGGAGCCTAGGGGGATCGAACCCCTGACCTCGTCATTGCGAACGACGCGCTCTCCCAGCTGAGCTAAGGCCCCGAACCGTGGCGTGGTATTTCGCGCAAGGCGCGGGCGTTGTCAAGCGGCCCGCCCGCGCCGCGCGCGAAATTTTCTGCCGATCCGAGTTATGCGGGCACCGAGATTTTCGACTTCACGAAATTGACCAGATCGCCTGCCGGGCGCGCCCCTGCGGCGCGGGCGACCTCGCGGCCCTTGGCGAACAGGATGAAGGCGGGAATGCCCTGAATCCGGTAGCGCTGGGTCGCGGTGGGGTTCACCTGCGTGTTGATCTTCGCCAGCCGCACATGCGGTGTCAGCTTCTCGGCGGCCATGTTGAACTGCGGCGCCATCGCTTTGCACGGGCCGCACCACGGCGCCCAGAAATCGACCAGCAGCGGCAGATCGTCCTTCTCGGCCTTGGCGAGCGTCTTGAAATCGACTTCGGTCACCTTG
Source organism: Thioclava sp. ES.031 (assembly GCF_002563775.1). Taxonomy (NCBI): domain Bacteria; kingdom Pseudomonadati; phylum Pseudomonadota; class Alphaproteobacteria; order Rhodobacterales; family Paracoccaceae; genus Thioclava; species Thioclava sp. ES.031. Next base: position 1,077,920 of record NZ_PDJO01000001.1, read on the forward strand.
TGCGAGACGAGCCAGCCGCCGCAGGTGCCGCATTTCGGATTCGCGCCCAGCTTCTCGGCGGGCACTCGGTTGGCCTGCCCGCAATCGAGGCAGGTTACACGATAGGTCTTGGAGGATTGGGTCATGTCACCCCTCCTTTACATTGGGTTGCAAGATATATCGGAAACCCACTTCGGCTTTGCAAGGAGACGACATGACGCGCTGGAAAGAGCTGAGCCCCGAACGCCAGATGGACCTTCGCGCCGCCTATGACATCGAGATGGCGCGGCAAACCAATACCTGTTCGCTCGACGAGAAGATCGCGCGTTTCGCCGAATGGCTCGCCCCGCAGGGCATCGCCTTCGGGATGGACGATCTCGCGAAAGGCTGACCCGCTCAGCGGCTCTTCAGGTAGAAGAGCGTCCCCCCGACGATCACCGCGGCGAGCACCGCCAGCGCGATCTTCCACGCCGACCACGGGCGATCCCCGCGCACGCGGCCCGTCTGGGCGTTCACGACGAAGCGGTAGGAGCGGCCACGGAACTTGTAGGCGGCGGTCCAGATCGGCAGCAGGATATGCTTGAAGGTCTCGGCCGAGAACTGCGGGTCCATCGCGCCGATCCGCTGCTCGTCGCCGCCGATATCGCGGCGAATGTCGGTCTGGATGACGCGGATCATCTCGGCCTGCGCGGCGTGATGGCCTTCCTGCAACTGCACGGTGTAGCCCTCGGCGGTGAAACCCGCGAGGTAATCGCGGCGGTAGGGTTCGAGCGCAGTCAGATCCCACGGGCGCAGCGCCTGCACGTAATCGGGCGGCAGCGAGCGCGCGGCGTAGATCACCACATCGTCGAAATCGCGCGCCACCTGACCCGAGACCGGCGTCCAGCGGATGCGCCGGACCTGCTCGGTGCGCGGGCCCTTGTCGGTCTGCACGGTGCGCGTGACGTAATAGGCGTCGCCGCGCTGGCCGGAATAGCGCGTGCGGGTCGCGGCGTCGAAGGTCCAGAAGGGCGCGTAGATGCCGGTCATGCGCCGGCCCTTGCGGGCATATTGCGACAGCCCGTTGGGCGCGAACCACAGCGAGCCGAGCCATTTCGAGAGTGCCGCGCGCGCCTGATCCTCGGTGAGCTGGAAAGGCAACACCCCTTGCGGCTTGATCAGCCGCGTCGTGCCGGTATCGACCACCACGGGCGTCGCGCAGAACGGGCATTCGGTCGCGTGCTCGCCGTTTTGCAGCTCGATCGAGGCACCGCAATTGGGGCAGGAGACGGTGCGGTGCTCCTCCATCTCCTGCGCGGGCAATTCGCGGGTCAGCGCATCGTCGAGCGGCAATTCGCGCAAGCGTGCCTCTCCACGCCCGGTGGCGGAGGGAATGTCCTGCACATGGCCGCAATGGTCGCAGACGAGCCGCGTTTGGCCCGGCGCGAACCGCAGATCGGCGCCGCAGCTTTCGCAGTGATAGTGGCTCTCGCCGCGTGGGTCGGCAGGGGCGGCAGCCGCGCTCCGCCCCACTTTCGGGAAACCCAGCATCGGATCAGCTCGCAGCAGGCGGGGGCGGCGGCGGTGCGATGGTGAAGAGCTGCGCCAGTTCGGTCACGTCCTCTGCGCGCATCCAGCCGTTCTGACCCGGCGTCCAGACGAGGCTGTCGCGGGTGAGCGAGCCTTCCGAGACCATCCGCCCCAGATGCCCGCGCCCGAAGGGCCCCTGCGTCTGGCCGTTGACCGCGAGATGCCAGACCTTCTCGACCGGCGGCGGGGGAGGGGGCGGCGGCGCGGCCGCAGCGGGTTGCTGGGCCATCTGCCCCCACGGCCCCATCTGCTGGCCCATCGCCATGCCCATCCCGGCGCCCATGCCCGCGCCCATCGCGGCACCCATCCCGGCGGAGGCGCCCGAGCCCGGCTGGCCCATCGCCTCGGCGGCATTGAATTGCATGTATTTGTTCAGATCGCCCACGATTCCCATCGAGGTGCGCTTGTCGAGAACCGCCTCCACCGCTTCGGGCAGCGAGACGTTCTCGATGTAGAACTCGGGCAGCTCCAGCCCGTAATTCGCGATGGTGGGCGCGATCGCCTTGGTGATCAGCTTGCCCATGTCGGCGGTGTTCGCGGCCATGTCCAGCACCGGAATGCCCGAGCTGGCAATCGCGCGCGAGAACTCCTGCACGATCACGTTGCGCAGCTGGTAGCTGATCTCGTCCGAGGTGAACTCGCCATCGGTGCCGACGATCTCGGTCAGGAATTTGCCCGGATCGGTGACGCGCATCGAATAGGTGCCGAAGGCGCGGATGCGCACCGGGCCGAATTCCGGGTCGCGCGCCATCACCGGGTTCTTCGTGCCCCATTTGAGGTCGTTGAACCGGGTGGTGTTGACGAAATAGATCTCGGACTGGAAGGGCGATTTGAAGCCGTGATCCCAGTGCTGAAGCGTCGTCAGGATCGGCAGGTTGTTGGTCTCGAGCATGTAGAGCCCGGGCCCGAAGATATCGGCCAGCTGCCCCTCATGGACGAAGATCGCGGCCTGCCCTTCACGCACGGTCAGCTTCGCGCCGTATTTGATCGCATGCCCCTCGCGTTCGAACCGCCAGACCATCGTGTCGCGGGTGTCGTCGGTCCAGCCGATGACGTCGATGAATTCGCCGGAGAGGAAATCGAGAATGCCCATGGATGCGGTTCCTTCTTGGTTCTCAGCTTGCGCCGCCCAGCAATTCGGAGGCGATGGTGGTGACGATCGGGCGGGCCTCGCGTTCGGTCATGCCGGGCGTCAGGCGCGGGTCGTAAAGCATCTGCAGCAGCAACTCGTCATGCTTGGTCAGCAGCGAGAATTCCTCGTCATCGTTGAAGATCGAGGGCCGCGCGCGCGGATAGTCATTGGCGAGGCCGAGCCCCTGGGCCAGTTCCTCATGGATACAGCTGGTGCGCAGTTCCGGCGGGTGCTCGCCGCGGATGACAGCGACCGCATCGGTATAGATCGGACTGTCGCCCTGCGAGAAGGCGAAGACCACGCAATAAGTCGAGAGCGGCAGATTGGTGATCGCCTCGACCGAGCTGTCATCGATCCCCGGCACCAATTGGCGCAGGCGCGGGCCGATCGCCCGGCGCTCGTCCTCGTTGAGGAACAGGACATGGAAATTGCCGCCCCGGTGCACCACGCTTACCGGATGGCGCGAGGCGCGCGCAAGCTTGCCCGCATAGGCGCGCACTTCGGCGATATCCGAGGCGCGATCGGCCTTGGGGATCGAGGCGCCAAAGTCGATATCCATCCGCACCGGCTTGTCCCAGCGCCGCAGGCGCGAAGGGGTCTGACGCGCGACGAACCCGCCGCCCTGCGCCGCGTATTCGTCGTAAAGCGCGATATGGATGAAGTCCTGCACCAGCTGCCGCTGATTGAATGGCGCATCGCGCGGCGCGACATCGGTGCGCAACTGCCCGCGCGCTTCCATCTCGGCGGCGGTCTTGGCGAAATAGGCCGACATCTCGCGCGAGAGCGCGCTTTGCTTTGTGGCGTCCGAGCGATCGAGACCGGCCGGCGCGCTGGGCGGGCGCGCGGTCTTGTCCGGTGCGAGCGGCGAACCGCCCAAGCCCGGCATGCAGCCCGAAAGGGCCAGCACCGCCAGCCCTGCAAGAACCGGTAAAGCCGCGCGCATCCGTGTCATCCCGCAGCCCCGCCGGCCTGCGCGGAGGATTTCGCCGCCGACAGGGTGTCGCGCAGCTTGTCCTCCATTTCGATCAGTTCCTTCTCGGCATCGGCCCGTTTGCGCTTGCCCTCGTCAGCGATGCGCAACGAATCTTCGATCGTGGCGACAAGATCGGCATTGGCCGCCTTCACCGCCTCGATGTCGAAGACGCCGCGCTCCATCTCGGTGCGGATCTCGGCATTGGCTTCTCGCAGGTTCTTGGCATTCGATTTCAGAAGCTCGTTGGTCAGATCATTGGCCTCGCGCACAGCGCCCGCCGCCTCGCGCGAGCGCTGGATCGTGACCGCCTGCGCCAGCTGGGTTTCCCACAGCGGCACGGTGTTCACGAGCGTCGAGTTGATCTTGGTTACAAGGCTCTTGTCGTTCTCCTGCACCAGCCGGATCGAAGGCAGCGACTGCATCGTCACCTGACGGGTCAGTTTCAGATCATGCACCCGGCGCTCCAGATCGTCGCGGGCGGCGCGCAGATCGCGGATTTCCTGCGCCTTGAGCACTTTCTGATCCTCGGACGCGGCTTCCATCGCCGCCTCTTTCGCGGGGATTTCCTCCCGGTCGAGCTGGGCCAGTTTTTCCTCGCCCGCAGCGATATAGAGGGCGAGCTCGTCATAGAAATGCAGCGTCTTGTCGTAGAGCATGTCGAGCGATTTGATGTCCTTGAGCAGCTTGTGCTCGTGGCTCAGCAACTCGTCGGTGACGCGGTCGATCTGGCCCTGCACCTCTTCGAACCGGGCGATGAAGTTGCCAAACGGCGCGGCCCGGCCCAGCAGCTTTTCCCACCAGCTCCGCTTGCGGCGCACGTCAAGTTCCGAGACCGAGAAGCCGCGGATCGTGGTGACGATCTGGCGCAGGCTGTCTCCTGCGGGGCCGACATCCTTGTTCTTGACGCCCGAGAGCATCTCTTGGCTGATCGACTGCAGATCGACCTGCGCGCGCGAGCCGAACTGCACGATCGAATTCGAGTCGCCCATGTCCAGCTCGGCCATACGCTTGCGGATTTCCTCGGCGGTCTCGGGCGGGGCCTGATCGAGCGGCGTTACCGCCTCTGCCGGGCCCGGCTCGGGCAGCAGCGAACCGCTGACACCTTCCACTTCGGTCATCAGCTCGGTCGCCTTTTGGCGGGTCGTCTCGGTCATCTCAGGGCCTCCTTGCGCCTGTCGGGGCAGTTCCCGGTGTCACTCTTCCACTCACGCTTCGTCAATTCTCGCGGGAGGTCGGCACGACCCCTTCGCGCGCCAGCCGGTCGCGCAGCACGTCGATCTCGATCTCCAGCCCCTCGCGGCCATCTTCCAGCATCTTGCGGGTGCGGGCGGTGAAATTCGCCTCCAGATCATCGAGCAGCGCCGCGTAATCGTCGCGTGCCTTTTGATCGCGCGTGTTGCGCCACAGATCGGCGAACTTGATCGTCGCGTCGCGCGCACCCTCCAGATAAACGGTCATGTAGCGCCGCGCCTGCGCCAGATCGCCGGGGTCTTCCTCGACCGCACGGAACAGATCGCGCGCGGTGGTCGCGAATTGCTCGACCCGGCCGATCAGAACACGCTCGCCCGACGGGGCGATGGCCTTGCGCATCTCCGCCAGATAGGCCTCGCCTTCCTTGACCACGCGAGCGACGCGCTCTTGCTGAAACTCGTCGACGCCCTCCATCCCCTTGTCTTTCAGCGGATCGAGACCGAAAGCCACGAGCGAGACCACCGTGCCGATAGCCCCGATCCCGACCGCGCCGATCACGCCCAGTTCGGGGGCCTGCGCACCCAGTGCGAGCCCCAGGCCATAGCCGACCGAGCCCAGAATTTTTCGCGGAAAGGCCGGGCGCTTGGCCGAGCTGCGCGCGACATAGGCGAATTCGGCCCGCAGCCCCTCGCGGATCGTCCAGGCGGCGCCCGCGATCAAGGCGAAGGCGCCAAGCGCGCGGGCCAGTGCGAAGGGGCCTTCGCCGAAGGCGCCCAGCAGGAAGGGCAGGGCGGCGGCCACGATCCAGAACGGACGGCCTTCCTCGGGGTGGCGGGCATCGGGACGACGATGGGGCGGCACGCTGCGGGGATCGTGCAGGTCGGGCCCGCTGGCCGGGCCTTGGGGCGAGTATTTTCCGCCATAGCGTTGAGCCATCATACGCTCCCGGTGAGCGCGACCGACAGCGTCAGCGCGATCATCAGCCAGAAAGCGATTCTCTTTTGCGCCTCGCGCGACATCGCCAGCCCCTGCCATCGGACGCGAATTTCGACGTCCTCAGGGGAATTTATAAGCAGGCTGGCGGGTCTATGCCAGAGAGACGGTGTGAAATTCGCGTAAACTCGCCGAGGAAAAAGAAGAGGGGAAAACCATGGCGGTTTTCCCCTCTCTCAAAGCGCGTTTTCGCCGGTCAGTCGCGATTGCCACCGCGCGGCTTGCCACCGAAGGGCTTGCCACCGAAGGGCTTGCCACCGGGTTTCCCGCCCGGTTTGCCCGAATGCGACTTGAAGCCGCCCGAGCGTGCGGGCCGGTCGCCGCGCGCGTCGCCGTGGGATTTGAACCCGCCCGAGCGCGGCTTGCCGCCCGGCTTTCCGCCATGCGATTTGAAGCCGCCCGAGCGGGGCTTGTCGCCGCCACGGTCGTCACGGCCACCTTCGTCGCGGTCCCGGTTGAAGCGCGCCTTGTCGCCGAACTTCCCGCTGGGCTTGCCGCCGAATTTCCCGCCCGAGCGGTCGTCGCGGTCGCGGTTGAAGCTGGGCTTGTCGCCACGCGGCCCACGATCGGGGCGGTCGCCACGATCTTTCGAGAAACGCGGACCCCGGTCGCCGCGCTCGCCTTCATCGCGATGCGACTTGAACCCACCGGTGCGCGGCTTGCGCGGCCCGTCGCGGAACGGGCGATCCTCGCGGCCGCCCTCTTCGCGATCCTTGCGGAAACGCGGCTTGTCGTCGCGGCCACCCTCGTCGCGGTCGCGGTTGAAGCGCGGCTTGTCGCCACGCGGCCCGCGATCCGGACGGTCGCCCCGGTCCTTCGAGAAGCGCGGTCCACGATCACCGCGGTCGCCCTCGTCACGATGCGATTTGAAGCCGCCCGTGCGCGGCTTGCGCGGACGATCCTCACGGCCGCCTTCGTCACGATCCTTGCGGAAACGCGGCTTGTCATCCCGGCCGCCCTCATCGCGATCGCGCTTGAAACGCGGCTTGTCGCCCCGATCCTTGCGCTCGCCGCGCTCCGGGCGATCCCCACGCTCCTTGCGCTCGGGCTTCGCCTCGCCGCCTGCGGGCTTGTCGTCGAGCAACCCGCCAAGCTGGTCGCGCAGCATCCTGCGCTTCACTTCCATCACGTCGCCCGCCTTCATGTCGATCAGGCGGAACGGGCCGTAGCTGATGCGGATCAGGCGGTTCACCTGAAAGCCGATTTCGGTCATCGCGCGGCGGATCTCGCGGTTGCGGCCCTCGCGGATGCCCACGGTCAGCCACGCATTCGCGCCCTGCTGACGGTCGAGCGAGACTTCCATCGGCAGGAATTCTTCGCCATCGATGGTGATGCCCTGACGCAGCGGCTCGAAGCTCTGCTCGGTCGGTCGGCCATTCACGCGGACGCGGTATTTGCGCAGCCAACCGGTCTCGGGCAGTTCCAGACGGCGCTTCAGCCCACCGTCATTGGTCAAGAGCAGCAAACCTTCGGAGTTGAGGTCGAGACGGCCGACGTTCAGCACGCGCGGCATGCCCTCGGGCATCTCGTCGAAGATCGTGCGGCGGCCCTGTTCGTCCTTCTCGGTCGTGACCAGACCCAGCGGCTTGTAATAGAGCCAGAGCCGCGTTTCCTGCGGCGCGTCGATCGGCTTACCGTCGATGGTGATCTTGTCGGAGGACGCCACGTCGAGCGCGGGCGAGGCGATCTGCTTGCCGTTCACCGCGACCTTGCCGGCGAGGATCATCTTCTCGGCGTCGCGGCGCGAGGCCACGCCGGAACGCGCGATCACCTTGGCGACGCGTTCTTTCGCACCGGATTTATCGGCGGATTTCGGGGCGGAATTTTCGGGAGTGTCGGTCATGTCCGGTTCCTTCTAGGGGAGGGGGCGCGCGAGTCGCTCGGGCGCGAAAGATCGCGATCTACACCTTTCTGCTGCGCGTGGGAAGCGTCTTGATAAGCGCGGATTTGCAAGCGATGAAGAGCCATGGAATTCCGGTCTTTCATGCAACAGGCGCTCGCAGAGGCGCGCGAGGCGGCCAAACGCGGCGAGGTGCCCGTGGGCGCGGTCGTCGTCTCCCCTGACGGTAGGGTGGTGGCCGCCGCTGGCAACCGCACCCGCGAGCTGGGCGATCCGACCGCCCATGCGGAGATCCTCGCGATGCGCGAGGCCTGTGCGCAGATCGGCTCGGAGCGGCTTCCGGGCTATGACCTCTACGTCACGCTCGAGCCATGCCCGATGTGCGCCTCGGCTATCTCTCAGGCCCGGATCGCGCGGCTTTATTACGGCGCGGCCGATCCGAAATCGGGCGGCGTCGCGCAGGGGCCGCGCGTCTTCTCGCATCCGCAAAGCCATCATGTGCCGGAAATCTACGACGGTATCGGGGCGGCGGAGGCGGAGGCGCTTTTGAAGGATTTCTTCGCCGCGCGCCGCTAGATCCGCGCCCGTCTGGACGGATTGCCTTTCCTGTGGCATATCAATCGCATCGCAGGCCCCCGAGGGCCGCGACCCCCAACATTGGTATCAGTCAGAAGGAGCGGGCATGCGTCCGGCACTGCGTCTGCGCGAAGGTGGCCTTGCGGCCTATCAGCAAGAAATGAAATGGATCGCGCTGGGGCTCGGCATCGCCTCGACCATCGCCATCGTGCAGAACTGGTACCCGCTCAATCTCTTTCTCAGCCTGCCTTTCTGCATGATCTGGGCCTATCACGCCTGGCTCCATACCGAGCGCCAGCTGAAATATCTCAACATCATGTTCACCGGCTTCTACGTTTACGGGATCGCGCGCTATTTCCTTGTGTCGCAGGGTCAGGGCTGAGGCGCGGGTCTTGTAACCCCGTCGGCCAGCGGGGATAGTCGCGCAAGACATTCGGGGATGATTTCATGAGCGACCAGAACGACAAGATACTCGAACAGGCCCGCCAGTTCATCGAGGCGATCCCGCATTCCCGCGCGCTGGGGATGCAGATGGACGAGATCCGCCCCGGCTGTGCGACCCTGTCGATGCCCTATGACACGCGCTTCGTGGGCGATCCGCGCACCGGCGTGATCCATGGCGGCGCGGTCTCGGCGCTGATGGATACCTGTGCAGGCGCCGCCGTGATGAGCCATCCGCAGGCCGGAGCCTCCACCGCGACGCTCGATCTGCGCATCGATTACATGCGGCCCGCGACACCCGGCCAGCGGATCACCGCGCGGGCCGAATGCTACCACGTCACCCGCTCGGTGGCCTTCGTGCGCGCCACCACCCATGACGAGGATGCCGAGCGTCCCGTGGCGACCGCCACCGGCGCCTTCACCGTCTCGCGCCCCGAAAAACCCAAATCGGAGGGGCAAGCATGAGCCGTCCCAAGCCCGAACCCGTCCAGCAGGTCAAGCAACGCCGCGACGGCGCGCTCAAGATGCTCGTCGAAGGCATTCCTTACGCGCAATTCCTCGGCATCGGTTTCGACCGGCGCGGCGATGAGCTGACCGGCGTTCTGTCCTATGACGACAAGCTGATCGGCAACCCGATGCTGCCCGCGATCCATGGCGGGGTGACGGCGGCCTTTCTCGAGGTCACTTCGATCATCGAACTCAGCTGGTCCTATCTCTGGGACGATATCGAGGCAGGGCGGATCGATTTCGACGCGCTCACGCCGGAGAGCCTGCCGCGGCTGCCCAAGACGATCGATTTCACCGTGGACTACCTGCGGTCCGGCCTGCCGCGCGACGCCTATGCGCGGGCGCGCGTCAACCGCTCGGGGCGGCGTTACGCCAGCGTCCATGTCGAGGCGTGGCAGGACAACCGGACCCGGATCTTTGCCCAAGCGACCGGCCATTTCCTGATGCCCGCGCGGGATCTGCCCTCTAGCAATGGCTGAGATCACCCATGCGCGGGTTCTGAAGATCGCGCTGCCCATCGTCCTCTCGAACGCCACGATCCCGATCCTCGGCGCGGTCGACACGGCCGTCGTCGGCCAGATCGGCCTGCCCGCGCCGATCGGGGCGGTGGGGATCGGGGCGGTGATCCTCTCCTCGCTCTACTGGATCTTCGGTTTCCTGCGGATGGGCACGACCGGGCTGGTCAGCCAGGCGCATGGGACGGGCGATACCGGCGAGGTCTCCGCCGGGCTGATGCGCGCGCTGATCATTGCGGGCATCGCCGGTCTCAGCCTGATCGTACTGCAATTGCCGCTGTTCTGGGCCGCGTTTCAGCTTGCCCCGGCGAGCGACGAGGTCGAGCGTCTTGCCCGCGACTACCTGCAGATTCGCATCTGGGGCGCGCCGCTCACCATCTCGCTTTACGCCTTCACCGGCTGGCTGATCGCGCTGGAGCGCACGCGCGGTGTCCTCTTGCTGCAAGTGACGATGAACGCGCTGAACGTGGGGCTGGATCTTCTCTTCGTGCTCGGGCTCGGCTGGGGCGTGCAAGGCGTCGCGGGCGCGACGCTGATCTCCGAGATCAGCGGTGTGGTGCTGGCGCTGTGGCTCTGTCGCGCGGCCTTCGCGGGCGGCTTGTGGCGGGCGCGCGCGATCTTCGACCGGGTGAAACTAGCGACGATGGCGCGGGTGAATACCGACATCATGCTGCGCTCGATCCTGCTGCAGGCGAGCTTCACCTCCTTCCTGTTCCTCGGCGCGGGGCAGGGCGATGTGACGCTCGCGGCCAATCAGGTGCTGCTACAATTCCTGCAGATCACCGCCTTCGCGCTGGACGGGTTCGCCTTCTCCGCCGAGAGCCTCGTGGGCCAAGCGGTGGGCGCGCATTCGGCGGCAAGGCTGCGCCGGGCGAGCATCGTGTCCTCGCAATGGGGGATCGGCGGCGCGCTTGCGCTGGGCGCGGTCTTCCTGCTTGCGGGGCCAGCGATCATCGACCTGATGACCACCGCCCCGAATGTCCGGATTGAGGCGCGCGACTACCTGTTCTGGATCGCCGCCGCCCCGCTGATCGGTGGACCGGCCTGGATGCTCGACGGCATCTTCATCGGCGCGACCCTGACGCGCGAGATGCGCAACGCGATGGTGATCTCGGTCGCGATCTACACGGCCGCGCTTTTCGTGCTGATCCCGCTTTTCGGCAATCACGGGCTCTGGGCGGGGCTGATGATCCTCAACGCCACGCGCGGCCTGACGATGGCGCGGCTCTATCCAAGGGCCGAGGCGAAAGCGACAGCCGGGTAGGGGCGCGGCCACACTGCCTGCGCCCGGCCTGTCCCTTCGCCTTGGGAGAAATATCCCGGGGGTGAGGGCGAAGCCCGAGGGGGCAGCGCCCCCTTAGACGGTATCCAGGTAAAGCTCGGTCTGTTCCTGATCCGAGAGCTCGGCCATGTAATGCAGCTCCTGCCGCTTGGTCATGGCGAAATTGGTGATCAGGTCGCGGTCGAAGATGCGCGGCATGATCTCGCAATTCTGGAAAGCGTCGATCGCCGCTTCCCAGTCGGTGGGCATCTGCGGCAGGTCGAGCGCATAGGCGTTGCCCTTGATCGGCTCCGGCGCTTCCATTTTGTCCTCGATCCCGATCAGGGCCGCGCCGAGGATCGCCGCGATCATCAGGTAGGGGTTCACGTCGCCGCCCGCCACGCGATGCTCGATCCGCCGCGCCTGCGGCCCCGATGCCGGGATGCGCAGTGCCGCAGTGCGGTTCTCATAGGCCCAGGCGATGCCGGTCGGCGCATGGGCGTCGGGCACGAGCCGGTCATAGCTGTTCTCATGCGGCGCGAAGATCAGGCCCGAGCCCGCCATCGCGGCCAGACAGCCCGCCACCGCATGGCGCATCTGGTCCGAGCCTTGCGGCGTGCCGTCGTTGAAGATGTTGTTGCCCTCGGCATCGAGCACCGAGAAATGCATATGCATCCCGTTGCCGGGCCATTCGTCGTAAGGTTTCGCCATGAAGGACGCGGCGAAGCCATGCGCGCGCGCCAGACCTTTCACCAGCATCTTGAACAGCCAGCTGTCATCTGCGGCCTTCAGCGGGTCGGGCTGATGCGAAAGGTTGATCTCGAACTGCCCCGGACCCGCTTCGGAGATCGCGGTATCGGCGGGAATATCCATCGCCTCGCAGGCGTCGTAGAGCTGGCTGAAGAAGATGTCGAACGCGTCGAGCGCGCGGAGCGAGAGGACCTCGCCGCCGGTGCGGCGCTTGCCCGAGCGCGGCGAAGGCGGCACGCGCAGGGTCTTGCCGCTGTCGTCGATCAGGAAGAATTCCAGCTCGGTCGCGACCACCGGGGTCAGCCCCAGCGCCTTGTAGCGTTCCACCACGCGCGCGAGCGCCTGCCGCGGATCGCCCGCATAGGGCTTGCCGTCCATATGGAACATCCAGATCGGCAGCAGGGCGGTCGGCGCCGAGAGCCACGGCATCGGCAGGAAGCCCCGCTCGGTCGGCATCAGAAGCCCGTCGGCATCGCCGGATTCGAACACGAGCGGGCTGTCTTCGACATCCTCGCCCCAGATGTCGAGGTTCATCACCGAATAGGGAAAGCGCGTCCCTTCGGTGAAGACCTTATCGGCGAAGCGGGCTGGCAGGCGCTTGCCGCGCGCCACCCCGTTGAGATCGGCCGCCGCCACGCGGATCGTGCGAACGTCGGGATGGTCGTGCAGCCAGTTCATGTGTCACCTGATAATCTGCGGCCTGAACCGGAAGCGCTTGCGGCTTTCCTGCGGCAGATGGCGGTTCAGGCGGCGGTTGATCACCCCGAAAACCGCGATGACGCAGAGCGTGAGCAGGATGAAGTAGAACGCCGCGATCGGGTAGGGGATGAAGGGATTGAAGGTCTTGTCCGCGAAGTACTTCGCGTAATAGAGCGCGTCGCCCTCCTGCCGGAACGCCGGGAAGCCCGAGAAGAACACGAGCGTGGTGGCGTGGAACAGGAAGATCGCCTCGTTTGTGTAGGACGGCCAGCCGAGCCGGAGCATCGTGGGCCATGTCACGCGCCGGAACTTGGTCCAGCCGGTCATGCCGTAGGCGTCGGCGGCTTCCATGTCGCCTTTCGGCACCGAGCGCAGCGCGCCATAGAAGATCTCGGCGGCATAGGCGGAGGTGTTGAAGAACAGCACGATCAGCGCGCCTGCCCAGGCCCGCGTGATCCAGTCCGTCTCGATCGTGATCCCGAGGATCGGGAAGCCCGCACGGGGCAGCATCGCGAAGGCCTCATAGGCGAGGAAGAACTGGATGAAGAGGGGCGAGCCGCGGAACAGGAAGATGAACCACTCCGCGGGTTTGCGGAAGATCGCGCGATCGGAGTTCTTCGCCACCGCCAGCGTCGTGGCGAGGAAGAACCCTGCCAGCAGCGCGAGGATGCCGAAATAGAGGTTCCAGATCATCCCCGAGCCGATCAGGGTGAATTGCTGGCACATGGTGAAATCGGAGCGCGGCAGCAGCCGCTCGCCGATGCCCACGGAGCGCAGCCCGTAATCCGCGATGGTCTGAATGCAGCTCATGCGTCCGCCTTTCTCAGCGCTTCACCGGCTGCCGTGGCCTGACCGAAGGCGAGGCGGCGGTTGATGCGGGCCAGCACGATCTCGGAGAGCTTGGTCATCACCAGATAGAAGACCAGCAGCACGAGGAAGTAATAGAGACGCCAGTCGGGATGCGGATAGGCGTAGATGCTCGACTTGGTCGCGCCGAGTTCGCGCGCCCAATAGACGATATCCTCGATGCCCAGCAGGAACAGCAGCGGCGTCGCCTTGATGAGGATCATCCAGAGGTTCGACAGGCCGGGGATCGCATAGGCCCACATCTGCGGGATCAGCACGCGACGGTTCACCTGCGCGCGGGTCATGCCATAGGCTTCGGCGGTCTCCAGCTGGGCGCGCGGCACCGCCTGCATCGCGCCGAACAGCACATTGGCGGCGAAGGCGCCATAGACGATGGAGAAAGCCACCACGGCCAGCGCGAAGCCATAGGCCTCGTGATAGAATTGCGGGGCCGTGCCGAGCGGGATTTTCGCCGCGGCACAGACGTGGAATTCGTTGCCCGTCCAGGCGGGGCCGGGATCGGAACAGACCGCGCGCGACTTCAGGTATTCAAGGCCCTGGTCCATCGCGATCGGCACGAAAAGAAAGAAGATGATATCGGGCACACCGCGCACCATCGCGATGTAGCCGCGTCCGAGAAGGCGCAGCGGGGCGGCGCTCGACCGGGCGGCCAAGGCTCCGCCGAAGCCGAAGATCAGCGCCACCGGCGCGGTCACGGCCAGCAGGATCAGCACGATGCCGAACGAGCCATAGAACATGATCTGCTTACCTGTGGTCAGGTAGCAGAGCAGCCAGCCAAGCCCGTGAAGGGCAGAGGGATCGGAACAGCTTTCGAACATCGGACTTTCGGTCGGGACCGGAGCGGCTCATGCCGCCCCGGCCTCGTTTTCTGGATCAGTTCTTGAAGGTCATGGCGTCGTCGCCGAAATACTTCTTGAGCAGTTCGTTGAGCGTGCCATCGGCTTTCAGCTTGGAAATGCCGTCGTTGAACTTGGCCTTCAGCTCGGTGTCGGACTTGCGCAGGCCGATGCCGATACCTTTGCCGAGCTGCACATCGTCGCCCACGAATTCCAGGTTGTCCTGGCCCGCGAAGGGCTTGAGCGCGTCCTTGTCGGCGAAGACCGCGTCGGCTTCGCCGTTCTTCACGGCCGCGATCGTGTCGTCGAGCGTGGCGTATTCGGCCAGCGTCGCGCCGGTTTCAGCGACATGGGCCGCCTGAATGGTGCCGGTCTGCGCCGCGATCACGCCGCCCTTGAGGTCCGCGCCCGGGTCCATCGCCATGTAGGACGAGGCTGCCGGCGGGTAATAGGCTTGGGTGAAGTCGATGGTCTTCTCACGCTCAGCGGTGATCGACATGCCAGCCATGATCGTGTCGTAGTTGCCGCTCAGCAGGTTCGGGATGATCGAATCCCAGTCATTGGTGACCCAGGTGCAGTCGAGGCTCTCCATCTCGCACAGCTTGTCGCCGAGCTCGCGCTCGAAGCCCGCGACTTCACCGTTATCGTCGATGAAGTTGTAGGGAGGGTAGGCGCCCTCGGTGCCCATGCGGACGGTCTGTGCCGCAGCGACGCCGGCCGAGAGGCCGAGGATGGCAGCGGTCAGGATCAGTTTTTTCATTTTGGTTCCCCGTTGTTAATTCTTGGGTTGGTTCACGCCGGCGCGGTGGCCGACAGGAATTGTTGCAGGCGCGTCGATTTCGGCGCGCCGAACAGAGCCTCTGGCGGGCCCTCTTCCTCGATCTTGCCCTGATGCAGAAAGACGACGTGGTCGGAGACGTCACGCGCCAGTCGCATATCGTGGGTGACGAGGATCATGGTGCGGTGTTCGGCGGCGAGGTCCTTGATGACCTTCACCACCTCTTGCTGCAATTCCGGGTCGAGCGCCGAGGTGGGCTCGTCGAAGAGAAGCGCCTTGG
Organism: Thioclava sp. ES.031; assembly: GCF_002563775.1. NCBI lineage: Bacteria > Pseudomonadati > Pseudomonadota > Alphaproteobacteria > Rhodobacterales > Paracoccaceae > Thioclava > Thioclava sp. ES.031. The sequence goes on from NZ_PDJO01000001.1 coordinate 1,093,107, forward strand.
GCTCCATGCACAGCGCCCGCGCGATCGCCGCGCGCTGCTGCTGGCCGCCCGACAGCTGCGCGGGCCAGGCGTCGCATTTGTCGCCGATGCCGACCTTGTCGAGCAATTGGCGCGCCAGCGGTTCGACCTCTGCCTTGTCGCGGCCCAGCACCGTCACCGGCGCTTCCATCACATTCTGCAGGATTGTCATGTGGGCCCAGAGATTGAACTGCTGGAACACCATCGACAGGTTGGTGCGGAACCGGGTGACCTGCGCGCGGTCGGCAGGGCGACGATTGAGCCCCTCGCCACGCCAATGCACAGACTCGCCCTCGAAGATCACATCGCCCTTCTGGCTGTCTTCAAGCAGGTTGCAGCACCGCAAGAGGGTCGATTTGCCCGAGCCGGAGGAGCCGATCAACGACACCACATGGCCGCGCGGCGCGGTGATCGAGACGCCTTTTAGCACCTCGAGCGAGCCGTAGCTCTTGTAAAGGTCACGGATTTCGATGACGGGCGCGTCTTTGGGCGCAGGCTCGTTTCGGGTCACGCAGGCAGCTTCTCTTTGTCCATCCGCGCAATCTGGCGCGATTTGACCGGTGAATGCAACTGCGTCTGCCCGGTTGACGATGGGGAAGGGGCCGAAATCACGAGCATCTGAGGAAAAAACAGGCGCGGAGCGGTCGCGCCCCGCGCCGGGGTGCCCGTCGAATTCAGGTGCGGCGGGCCTCGACGCGTTGCCGCGCCACCGCCGAATCGACGTCGTTAACGCCCAGAAGCTTCGCCGCGAGCCGGATCAACGCATCCTCATGGGCATCGCGCACGCCATCGGCCAGCGCCACGTCCCACAGCGCCTCGATCACGCCGGTGCGGTCCTCATAGGCGACCTTGTCCTTCAGCGCGCGGGTGAAGCGGACCGTGTCGGGCGCGCCCGCCTCGACCTCTTCGGCGCGCTTCCGCATCTCGGTCGCCTCGAAGCCCGAGAGCCCGTTGCGCTGCGCGAGAACCCGGTCGATCCGGGTTTTCTCCTCTTCGGTATAGTTTTCATCCGACCGCGCGAGCCGCACCAGAAGTGCGCCAAGCGCCAATTCGCGATCGGCCCCCTCCATCGGATCGGGGGCGGGATCGTTGAGCATATCGAAGAGGCGTCCAAACATAGGCATAGAGATAAGCGATGCGCGGCGCAGGGCAAGTCACGGATGCGAAAGCCCTGCGCGCGTGTCTCGCTTTTAGCCGACTTTCACGACCATCTTGCCGAAATTTCGGCCCTCCAGCAGGTCATAGAGCCCCTGCGGCGCGGCCTCGAGGCCCTCCACCACCTGCTCCTTGTACTGAACCTTGCCCTCTTTCAGCCAGCCGGTCATCGCTTCGGAGAATTCCTGATAAAGCTCGATCGGGAAGCTGTCGAAGATGATGAAACCCTGCACCTTCACCTTCATGCGCAGGATCGTCGAGAGGATCTGCGGGCCGTGATCGGGCCCCTCGGGAAGGCCTTGCAGGTTATACCACGCGACCATTCCGCAGACCGGCATCCGCGCAAAGGGGTTGAGAATCGGCAGCACGCCGTAGAGCACCTTGCCGCCGACATTCTCGAAATAGACGTCGATCCCGTCGGGGCAGGCCGCGGCCAGTTGCTCGGCGAAATCGTCCGCGCGGTGGTCGATGCAAGCGTCAAACCCCAGCGTGTCGGTGACATGGGCGCATTTCTCGGCCCCGCCCGCGACGCCGACGACGCGGCAGCCCTTGATCTTGGCGATCTGGCCCACCGTCGCGCCCACCGGCCCGGAGGCGGCGGCAACCACGACCGTCTCGCCCGGTTTCGGCTCGCCGATTTTCAGCAGGCCCGCATAGGCCGTGTAGCCCGGCATCCCAAGGATGCCCAAGGCCCAGCTCGGGTTCTCCGGCTCCGGCCCGAGATTGAGCACCTGCGTGCCGTCCGAGACGAAGAAGTCCTGCCAGCCCGAGGGCGAAAGCACATAGTCGCCCTTCGAGAAGCCCGCGACATCGCTCTCCATGACCTCGGCCACGACCTGACCGGTCATCACGCCGCCGATCTCGACCGGGGTCGCGTAGGATTTCGCATCCGACATCCGCCCGCGCATATAGGGGTCGAGCGACAGATAGACGGTGCGCAGCAGCATCTGGCCCTTGCCCGCCTGCGGCACGGCCTCGGTCTCGAGCTTCAGCGTGTTCTCGTTCGGCGCGCCTTTCGGGCGTTCGGCGAGGATGATCTTGCGGTTGGTGTCGGTCGTCTGTGCCATGAAAGCCTCCTGTTTGAAGGGCCAGCTAGCACGCGGTTCGCGCAGGGAAAGGGGGCCAGCCCCCTCGGGCTTCGCCCTCACCCCCGGGATATTTCGACAAGAGCGAAGACAGGCACGGACCGCGCCTTCGCTCTTGCGAAATATCCCGGGGTGAATGCCGTAAGGCAGAGGGGCAGCGCCCCTTAGCTGCGGGCCGCTTTCTCGGAAATGCCGGACGTCCCTTCGCGGCGCTCCAGCTCGGCCAGCACATCGGCCAGCTTCACGTCGCGTGCCGCCAGCATCACCAAGAGGTGATAGAGCACATCCGCCGCCTCATAGGTCAGGTTCTCGCGGTCGTTCTTCGCCGCGGCGATGATCGCTTCCACCGCTTCCTCACCGAATTTCTCGGCGCATTTCTCCGGGCCCTTGGCCAGCAGTTTCGCGGTCCACGAGGTGTCGGGATCGGCGCCCTTGCGGCTCTCGATGGTCGCGGCGAGTTGGTCCAGAATGCTCATTGCAGCCTCATCGGAATGCCCGCGGCGGCCATATGCTCCTTGGCCTCGCGGATCGTGTATTCGCCGAAGTGGAAGATCGAGGCGGCGAGCACGGCCGAAGCCCCGCCCTTGGTCACGCCTTCCACGAGATGATCGAGATTGCCGACGCCGCCGGAGGCGATCACCGGCACGTCGACGGCGTCCGAGATCGCCTTCGTCAGCTCCAGATTAAAGCCCGAACGCGTGCCGTCGCGATCCATTGAGGTCAGCAGGATTTCCCCCGCGCCCTTCGCAGTCACGGTGCGCGCGAATTCCACCGCGTCGATCCCGGTGGATTTGCGCCCGCCATGGGTGAAGATCTCCCAGCGGCCCGGCTCCACTGTCTTGGCGTCGATCGCACAGACGATGCACTGGCTGCCGAAGCGGTCGGCGGCCTCGGTGATGACGTTCGGATCGGCCACGGCGGCGGAGTTGAACGAGACCTTGTCGGCGCCCGCCAGCAGCAATGCGCGCACGTCCTCATGGGTGCGCACACCGCCGCCCACGGTGAGCGGCATGAAACATTGCTCGGCGGTGCGGGTCACCAGATCGAACATCGTGCCGCGGTTCTCATGCGTCGCGTGGATGTCGAGGAAACACAGCTCGTCGGCGCCGGCTGCGTCATAGGCCTTGGCGGCCTCGACCGGGTCACCCGCGTCGATCAGGTTCACGAAATTGACGCCTTTCACGACGCGGCCATCGGCGACGTCGAGACAGGGAATGATGCGGGTCTTCAGCATGGGCGGCGCTCCTTTGGCGCTTTCATAACGCGCAGGTGCCGCGAGGCAAAGGGGCAGAGTGCTCAGACCGGCTCGACCGGGCAATGCGGCAGAAGGCGGCGCACCATCGCGGCCGAACACAGATCGGTCGCAGGTGTGGTCACGGCCGCCGCCGCGCCCGCAGCGCCTTGCTGCAACGCCTCGGGGAAGGGTTTGCCGCGGGCCAGCGCCAAGGTGAAGGCGGCCACGAAACTGTCGCCCGCGCCCACTTTCGACACCACGTCGACCTTCGGGGCCACGGCGAACCAGCGCGCGTCCTTGGTGGCCAAGACATTACCGTCCGAGCCGCGCGCGACGATCACCGCATGCGCCAATCCGCGCCGCACGAGGCTTTGCGCGAAATCGGCGCTGTCGCTGCGCTCGTGCAGTGTGCGGCCCGCGAGCTCCTCGGCTTCCAGCTCGTCCATCCGCAGCACGTCCGCAGGTTGCGCCTTGCGTTCCATCAGCTGGTGCAGCGCCCCGCCGGACGTGTCGAGAAAAAGCCGCGCCTTGGTCCGCGCCATCTTCGTCGCCAGACGCGCGGGGAAATCTTCGGGCACGCCGGGAGGTTGCGAGCCCGACAGAACCACGATCCCATCTTCGGGCGCTGCCCGCGCGATCCGGCTGAGCGCCTTCGCGACATCACGCGCGCCCCAGTCCGGCCCCGGCATCACGAAGCGATATTGCGCGCCCGTGCTCTGGTCGGTGGCGGTCAGGCTCATCCGCGTCTCGCCCGGCGCGGGGAAGGGGAAGACGGCGATCCCGGCCTCGGCCAAAAGCCGCATCACCCGGTCGCCGGTGGTCCCGCCAAGGGCCACGAAAGCCGTGGAGTTGCCCCCCAGAGCGGCGATCGCGCGGCTGACATTCAACCCGCCGCCGCCCGGATCCGTGAGCGGCCGCGTGCAGCGCAGCTTGCGCTCGGGGGCGACCTCGGGGGTCTCGATCGACAGATCGACCGTCGGGTTGAGCGTGATCGTGAGGATCGAGGTCATCGCGTCTCCTTTTGGCCCAGAGCCCGACTTTGCGGCGCGGAGCTCGCGCCTGTCAACGCAGTGTTAAGGGATGGTGCGCTATGACCTCACCCGTGCTGTTTCAAAGGAGTGTGAGGATGGTCCCGGGTGCCGATGATCCGCGATGGAAGCGGGTTTTGACGAGTCAGAGCGATTTGAGTGCAGCGTCGCTGGCGACGAAGATTTTGATTGCGCGCCTGCGTCGCGAGGTGGCCGCGCGCCCGGCCTCGCTTGGCGAGAAGATCGCGGAGCTGCGTGAGTTCGTGACGAAAAATGCTTTTGCCGCCGGCGATGTCGCGGCGTTCTAGGCTTGAGAGGGGATCCGGGATGAAAAATGAGATGTTGAGCGTGGCCGAGGCCGCCGCGCGGATCGAGGCGGGTGACGTCATGGTCGTGGCGGGGGACGAGGCGCTTCTGGCGCAGCTCCCGAGCGGCAAATGGATCGGCGGCACCACCGTTTATTTCGTCACCGAAGAGGGCGGGGCGGTCGTGCGCGACAAGCTGTTCTGCACCCGGTTCGAGCGGGCGACGGGCGCGGTGCCGCGATGGATCGACGTGGGCGATCTGCCGAAGATTTCCGAAGGCTACGCCGAGAATGGCTTCACCATGATCATGATCCCCGCCTTCTCGGTGGCGCATTCCGACTTCGCGGTGGAGGGGCAGGGCTATCCCGGTCTCTTCGATCAGCCGCTGGCGGGCTGGATCACCGGCGTGCATCTCGACGAGCTGGGCAAACGCGCGCCGAAGGTGTTCGACGGCGCGACGGGCGTGTCGCATGACGAAGGGGCGGTGCTGCTGCATGTCGCGCTGCCCGATGGCGTCGCGGCCGATCTCGACATCCTCAATATCTTCGCCCAAGGCGAGGCTGAGGCGTTGACCTTCACCTTCCCGAAGGCAGGGTTCGAAGCCGAGACGGTGATGGTCGAGGGGCAAGAGGTCAATCTCGCTCGCTACATCGCCGAGCATGAGCTCGACACGCGCCTGCCGCTGGTCGCAAATTACGCAGGCACGCTCGTCAACGTCTCGATCCAGGAGGTCGATGCCGAGGCCGGCAAGGTGAAATTCTACGCCCCCGTTGTCGAAGGGGTCGAATACCGTCTGGCGCAGGCGCTGGGCTCCTACGCGCAGGCCTTCGCTGAAGGCGCGGGGGGCAAAGGCGCCAACGAATATTCGTGCAACTGTATCCTGAACTATCTCTATGGCGAGCTGGAAGGACAGCGGACCGGCGGCTTCACCGGCCCCGTCACGTTCGGCGAGATCGCCTATATCCTGCTCAACCAGACCCTCGTGCGCATGGAGCTTCATGAGGGCGATGCCGCCGCCTGACGGGTGGGGCGCAGCCAGTCGTGGCCCTTAGAGTCGTGCCCTCTCTGAGCGGGATGACATAGCAAAAGCGCGCGCCGGTTGGGCGCGCGCCTGAAACTCTCCGCGCGAGTTAGACCCGCACGCATCACGGATCAGACGTTGAGCTGATAGGTGATCGGATGGAAGTGGAAGCCGGTGTCCAGCGCCTCGAGATGGCCGACGCCGGGGAAGGGCATGTGATAGCCGATGAAGGCCAGCTTGTCGGCGGCGACACGGCCCAGAAGCTCTTTGCGGGTCTTCGCGGCCATCTCCTTGTCCATGTCGTATTTCACTTCCCAATCGGGACGCTGAAGCGACCAGACATAGTGGTTCGACGTATCGGCGGCGAGCATCAGCCCCTTGCCACCCGACTCCACCATGAAGGCCATATGGCCCGGCGTGTGGCCGAAGGCCTCGACCGCCGAGATGCCGGAGACGACCGAATCGCCGCCCTTGAGGTAGCTCATCTTCTCGGCCAGCGGACGGACCTTGGCCTCGAACGTGTCGTTGCCCGCATTCGACCAGTGGTCGAATTCTTTCTGCCCGGTGATATAGGCGGCATTGGCGAAGGTCTCTCCGCCATCGCCCATCAGCCCGCCGATGTGGTCGCCATGCATATGGGTGATCACGACATGGGTGATCTCCTCGGGCGCGTGCCCGGCTGAAGCAAGCGCCGAGGTGATGCCATCGGGCGACAGGCCGGTGTCGAAGAGGATTTTCTCCGACCCGGTCTCGATCAGCGTGGGGGTGAAGAAATTCAGCGATTTGTCGGCGGGAATATAGGCGGCTTCCGAGACGGCCGCGAAGTCCTCGGGGCTGGCATTCATGCCGAAGATCGTCTGCGGGTTTTCCAGTTCGCGCGATCCGGCGAGCAGCGTGGTGATCGTCAGGTCGCCCATCTGCATCCGACGATAGCGCGGGATCGCGGGCGGGGCTTCGTTCGAACTTTGCGCGGCGGCGCCGGTCCCGGTCAGAAGCGCGGGGGCGGCGGGCAGGAAAGCGGCGGTTTTCAGGGCAGTACGGCGGGTCATGAAGGTCCTGGTCATCGGGTCTCTCCCTCTCGATGGTTGATCTTCGCAGGTCGAAGTCTAGCGCATCGCGCCGCTTCCACTAAGTCGTGAACGTTGCGTGAGCCGCTTCGGTTCACTCCCACCAGCGATCGATCGACGAAATATCCGCGTCGGACCACCCAAGGTGATGCGCCAGTTCATGCACGAAAATATGGGTGACGAGGGACCCGAGGGGCTCGTTGCCGCGCGAGACCCACTCGTCGAGGATCGGGCGGCGGAAGAGCCAGATCACATCCGGATGGCCGCCGGGGTCCATCACGGATTTCTCGGTCAGCGGGATACCGTCATAGAGCCCGGTCAGCTCGAACGGGTCCTCGATGCCGAGATCGGCAAGCATTGCCTCGGAGGCAAAGTCTTCCACCCGGATCGCGACGCCCTGCGCGGCGCGGGCGAATTCCGGCGGAAGCGCCGCGCGTGCGGCCTCGGCCAGCGCCTCGATCTCCTCGATGCCCGGCGCCATGACCTCCGCCCAGTCGTAACCCTCGCTCATCGCCCCCTCCAAGCCGCTCTGCACGCGCCGCATAGCCCCTCATATGGACAAACGGGCCGCCTTGTGAAAGAGCAGGCGCCAACAGGAGTTTGCCCAGATGACCACCGTTACCCGTTTCGCCCCGTCGCCCACCGGCTATATCCATGTCGGCAACCTGCGCACCGCGCTGATGAATTACCTGATCGCCCGCAAGACCGGCGGTCAATTCATCCTGCGCCTCGACGATACCGATCAGGAGCGTTCGAAGCAGGAATATATCGACGCGCTGAAGCAGGACCTCGAATGGCTCGGCATCGAATGGGACCGGGAGGAGCGCCAGTCGCTGCGTCTGGACCGCTATGCCGAGGTGGCCGAGAAGCTGAAGGCCGACGGTAAGCTTTATGAATGTTTCGAGAGCCCGACCGAGCTGGACCTCAAGCGCAAGAAGCAGCTCAACATGGGCAAGCCGCCGGTCTATGACCGCGCGTCGATGCATCTGTCGGATGCCGAAAAAGACGCGATGCGCGCGGAAGGCAAGGAAGGTTACTGGCGCTTCAAGCTGGAACTCGAACGGATCGAGTGGAAGGACGGCATCCTCGGCGATCTGTCGATCGACGCGGCCAGCGTGTCCGATCCGGTGCTGATCAAGGCCTCGGGGCAGGTGCTTTACACCTTCGCCTCGCCGGTCGATGACGCGGATATGGGCATCACCCATATCGTGCGCGGCGGCGACCACGTCACCAACACCGCGACGCAGATCCAGATCATCGAGGCCATCGGCGGCAAGGTTCCGAGTTTCGCGCACCATTCGCTGCTGACCGGCCCGCAGGGCGAAGAACTGTCGAAGCGCCTTGGCGCGCTCTCGATCCGCGATCTGCGCGCCGAAGGGATCGCCCCCGAGGCGTTGCTGTCGATGATGGCGCGTCTGGGCTCGAGCCAGCCGATCGAGCTGAAGATGTCGATCGACGAACTGGCCGACGGGTTCGATCTGAACCATTTCGGCTCGGCGCCGACGAAATTCGACCCGGCGGACCTGATCCCGCTGACCCGCGCGCGCAACCAGCAGCTGCCGTTCTCGGCCGTGGCGGATCGCATCGCGGAGCTCGGCATCCCCGAGGATCAGCGCGAGCGCTTCTGGAAGGTCGCCTCGCAGAATATCGACAAGCTCGACGATCTGAAGGGCTGGGCCGATCTGTGTCTGAACGGGGCGGAGCCGTCGATCGATGACGAAGATCGCGACTTCATCGCGCAGGCCATGACGATGCTGCCCGCGCCGCCCTATTCCGACACCACGTGGAAGGACTGGACCTCGGAGGTGAAAGAGGCGACCGGGCGCAAGGGCAAGGGGCTGTTCATGCCGCTGCGCAAGGCCGTGACCGGCATGGCGCACGGGCCCGATATGGGCGAGCTGATGCCGCTTCTGCACAAGGTTCCGGCGCGCGGCTGACGGCTCCGCCGCAGGCCTGCACAACCAATTCGAGAGGCGCGAGGGGTGAAACCCTCGCGCTTTTTGTTTGGGCAGTTCGCGACCTCGTGAGGTCGTTTTCGGCGACAAAGCGGCGCTTTTGGCGATTGGGGCTTGTCAGTTGCGCGCGGGCTCAGGTAATCGGGAGAAGTCGGATACGGGAGAATCCGGGGGAAACCTCGGTGCCGAAGGAGCAACCGCCCCGGTAAACTCTCAGGCAAAAGGACCGTGCCCGACGAAGGACTCTGGAGAGTGATGCTGCGTGCAATCGCGGCATCCGCCGAAGGGATAGCGATCTCAGGCGTCTGCATCGCAGGCACGGACAGAGGGGGCATCGGGCGAGCCGGAAGGCTCATGAATCGATGCCGGATCATCCGGCTGAAGGGGAGGCCGCGATGAGCGAGTTGAAACGCACACCGCTATACGATCTGCATGTTGAGCTGGGCGCCAAGATGGTGCCTTTCGCGGGCTACGAGATGCCCGTGCAATATCCGCTGGGCGTGATGAAAGAACACCTGCACACCCGCGCCAAGGCGGGGCTGTTCGATGTCAGCCACATGGGGCAGGTGATCGTGCCGGGCGAAGGCGCTGCCGAGGCGTTCGAGGCGCTGGTGCCGGTGAGCCTGATGGGCCTGAAAGAGGGCCGCCAGCGCTATGCGATGTTCACCGATGAGAATGGCGGCATTCTCGATGACCTGATGGTGGCGAACCGTGGCGATCATCTGTTCGTCGTGGTGAACGCGGCCTGCAAGGAGAACGACATCGCCCATATGCGGGCGCATCTGGAATCGGTCGAGGAGCTCACCGACCGCGCGCTGCTGGCGCTGCAAGGGCCTGCCGCAGAGGGCGTGCTCGAGGCTCTGGTGCCCGGCACCGCCAAGATGCGCTTCATGGATGTGGGCGTCTATCACTGGAACGGGGCGGAGCTTTGGATCTCGCGCTCGGGCTACACCGGTGAAGATGGCTACGAGATTTCTGTGCCCGCGGACCGCGCGGTGGAATTCGCCCGCAAGCTGCTCGCCGATGAGGCGGTGGAGCCGATCGGTCTGGGCGCGCGCGACAGCCTGCGGCTCGAAGCGGGGCTTTGCCTCTACGGCCACGATATCGACACCACCACGACCCCGGTCGAGGGCAACATCGCCTGGGCGATCCAGAAGGTGCGCCGCAAAGGGGGCGAGCGCGAAGGCGGCTTCCCCGGCGCGGATCGTATCCTGAGCGAATTGGAAAACGGCCCGAGCCGCCTGCGCCTCGGCCTGCGCCCCGAGGGTCGCGCGCCGATGCGCGAAGGCGTCGAGATTTTCGCCGAGGCCGAGGGTGGCGATCCGATCGGGCGCGTGACCTCGGGCGGTTTCGGCCCCTCGATCGAAGCGCCGATGGCGATGGCCTACCTGCCCGCGGGCACCGAGGAAGGCACCACTGTCTATGGCGAGGTGCGCGGCAAGCGTCTGCCCGCCAAGGTCGTGCCGATGCCCTTCCGCCCTGCAACCTACAAACGCTGAACAACCAATCGGGAGACGTTACATGAAATTCACCGAAGACCACGAATGGCTCAAAACTGAAGGCGACGTTGTGATCGTCGGCATCACCGGACACGCCTCCGAGCAACTTGGCGATGTCGTCTTCGTCGAACTGCCGGATGTCGGCGACACGGTCGAGAAGGGCGACGAAATCTGCGTGATCGAGTCGGTCAAGGCCGCCTCCGACATCCTCGCGCCGCTCGACGGCGAGATCGTCGCGATCAACGAGGATCTGGCCGACAATCCGGGCCTCGTGAACGAAGACCCGCTGGGCAAGGCGTGGTTCTTCAAGATGAAACTCACCGACGCTTCCGCGCTCGACGGCTTCATGGACGAGGCCGCTTACAAAGACTTCATCGGGTAATATCCATGACCTTCACCCCCACGACTTACGACAGTTACGATTTCGCCAATCGCCGCCATATCGGGCCCTCACCGGCCGAGATGGAGGAGATGCTCAAGGCCGTGGGGGCGCCGGACCTCGACGCGCTGATCGCCGAGACGGTGCCGAAAAGCATCCGTCAGGCCGAGCCGCTGGGCTGGGCGCCGCTGACCGAATACGGCCTCCTGCAGAAGATGGAAGGCGTCGCGAAGAAGAACCGCGTGATGACCAGCCTGATCGGGCAGGGCTATTACGGCACCGTCACGCCGCCCGCGATCCAGCGCAACATTCTGGAAAACCCGGCCTGGTACACGGCCTACACGCCCTATCAGCCCGAGATCGCGCAGGGCCGCCTTGAGGCGCTTCTGAACTTCCAGACGATGGTGTCGGACCTGACCGGCCTGCCGGTCGCCAATGCCTCGCTTCTGGACGAGGCGACGGCGGCGGCGGAAGCCATGGCGATGGCGCAGCGCGTGTCGAAGTCGAAGGCCACCGCCTTCTTCGTCGACGAGAACTGCCACCCGCAGACCATCGGCGTGATCCAGACCCGGGCCGAGCCGCTCGGAATCGAGGTGATCGTGGGCGCGCCCGAGACGCTTGAGGCCGAGAAGGTCTTCGGCGCGATCTTCCAATATCCGGGCACCTATGGCCATGTCCGCGACTTCACCGCCGAATGCGAGGCGCTCCATGCCGCGAAGGCCGTGGCCGTGGTCGCGACCGATCTTCTGGCGCTGTGCCTGCTCAAGGAGCCGGGCGCGATGGGCGCGGATATCGCGGTGGGCTCCGCGCAGCGATTTGGCGTGCCGATGGGCTATGGCGGCCCGCATGCGGCGTTCATGTCCTCCACCGACAAGATGAAGCGCGCGATGCCGGGCCGGATCGTCGGTGTGTCGATCGACAGTCACGGCAACCGTGCCTATCGCCTGAGCCTGCAGACCCGCGAGCAGCATATCCGCCGCGAGAAGGCGACCTCGAATGTCTGCACCGCGCAGGCGCTTCTGGCCGTCATGGCGAGCTTCTACGCGGTCTTCCACGGCCCCGTCGGCCTGCGCGCGATCTCGGAACGCGTGCACCTGCTGACCGTGCAGCTGGCCGAGGCGTTGAAAGCCGCCGGCGCCTTGGTCGAGCCCGCGAATTTCTACGACACGATCACCGTCGAGGTGGGCGTGGGCCAGCAGGGCATCCTCGCCGCCGCCCGTCATCGCGGGATCAACCTGCGCAAGGTGGGCCGCGACCGGGTCGGGATTTCGCTCGACGAGACCAGCGATCCGGGCGTGGTGGCCAAGGTGCTCGACGCGTTCGGGATCACCGAACCCGCCCCGGAAGCCAAGCAACCGGCAGTGCCGGATGCGCTGCTGCGCGAGAGCGACTACCTCACCCATCCGGTCTTCCACATGAACCGCGCCGAATCCGAGATGATGCGCTACATGCGCCGTCTGTCGGATCGTGACCTCGCGCTCGACCGCGCGATGATCCCGCTCGGCTCGTGCACGATGAAGCTCAACGCAGCCGCCGAGATGATGCCGCTGACCTGGCCGGAATTCGGCTCGCTGCACCCGTTCGTGCCGCTCGATCAGGCGCAGGGCTATGCGGAGATGATCGACGATCTGACCGCGAAGCTTTGCGAGATCACCGGCTATGACGCCTTCTCCATGCAGCCCAATTCGGGCGCGCAGGGGGAATATGCGGGGCTGTTGACCATCGCCGCCTATCACCGCGCGAATGGCGACGATCAGCGCGATGTCTGTCTGATCCCGATGTCGGCGCATGGCACGAACCCGGCCTCGGCGCATATGGCGGGGATGAAGGTCGTCGTGGTGAATTCCGCACCCAATGGCGACGTGGATCTGGAGGATTTCGAGGCCAAGGCGGCGGAGGCGGGCGACAAGCTCGCGGCCTGCATGATCACGTATCCCTCGACCCATGGCGTGTTCGAGGAGACGGTGAAGCGCATCTGCGACATCACCCACGAATATGGCGGTCAGGTCTATCTCGATGGCGCCAACCTCAACGCGCTGGTGGGGCTGGTGAAGCCGGGCGAGATCGGCTCGGATGTGAGCCACCTCAACCTGCACAAGACTTTCGCGATCCCGCATGGCGGCGGCGGTCCCGGCATGGGGCCGATCGGGGTGAAGTCGCACCTCGCGCCCTTCCTTCCGGGCCACCCCGAGACCGGCGGCGAAGAGGGGCCGGTGAGTGCCGCGCCCTATGGCTCGGCCTCGATCCTGCTGATCTCCTGGGCCTATATCCTGATGATGGGCGGGCCGGGCCTGACGCAGGCGACCCGCGTCGCGATCCTCGCCGCGAACTACATCGCCGCGAAGTTGAAAGAGGGCTACCCGATCCTCTTCATGGGCAACCGCGGACGTGTCGCGCATGAATGTATCATCGACACGCGGCCCTTCGCGGAGGTGGGCGTGACGGTGGACGATATCGCCAAGCGCCTGATGGATAACGGTTTCCATGCGCCCACGATGAGCTGGCCGGTCGCCGGCACGCTGATGGTGGAGCCCACCGAATCCGAGACCAAGGCCGAGATCGACCGCTTCATCACCGCGATGCTTTCGATCCGCGACGAGATCCGCGAGATCGAGGCGGGCGAGATCACGCCCGAGGACAGCCCGCTGCGCCATGCGCCGCATACGGTGGAAGACCTCGTGGCCGATTGGGACCGGAAATATACCCGCGAGCAGGGCTGTTTCCCGGCAGGCGCTTTCCGCGTCGACAAATACTGGCCGCCCGTGGGGCGGGTCGACAACGTCTTCGGCGACCGCAACCTGATTTGCACCTGCCCACCGGTCGAGAGCTACGCCGACGCGGCGGAGTAACCGCCAGCCAGAATGAAGAAAGGCCGGAGCATCGCGCTCCGGCCTTTCTCTTCTTCTCGATAAAAATATCCAGACGCGCCGTTTACTTTACCGGGTTGCGGTAGATCACGCGGCGCAGCGAGCCGGTTTTCGACCGCATCAGCATCGTCTCGGATTCGATATAGGTCGGCTCGCGCTTCACGCCCTTCACGATCGAGCCGTCGGTCACGCCCGTCGCGGCGAAGATCACGTCCGAGCGCACCATGTCGTCGCGCGCATAGACCTTGTCGAGATCGGTGATCCCGGCCTTCTTCGCACGGCCACGCTCGTCGTCGTTGCGGAACAACAGCTTGCCCCACATCTGGCCGCCCATGCATTTCAGCGCCGAGGCCGCCAGCACGCCCTCCGGCGCGCCGCCCGAGCCCATATACATGTCGATGCCGGTGAAATCGGGCTCGGCACAATGGATGACGCCCGCCACGTCGCCATCGGTGATCAGGCGGATCTTCGCACCGGTCTCGCGGACCTCGGCGATCATGTCCTCATGGCGCGGACGGTCGAGGATGCAGACCGCGATGTCCTTGGTCTCGACGCCCTGGGCCTTGGCCAGCGCCTGAACGCGCTCGGTCGGGGTCATGTCGAGCGAGACCACGTCTTTCTCGTAGCCCGGGCCGATGGCCAGCTTGTCCATGTAGACGTCGGGCGCGTGCAGCATCGTGCCGCGCGGCGCCATCGCGATCACGGTCAGCGCGTTGGGCATGTCCTTCGCGGTCAGCGTGGTGCCTTCCAGCGGGTCGAGCGCGATATCCACCTCGGGGCCTACGCCCTGGCCGACTTCCTCGCCGATAAAGAGCATCGGCGCCTCGTCGCGCTCGCCTTCCCCGATGACCACGGTGCCGCGGATTTCCAGCTTGTTGAGCTGATCGCGCATCGCGTTCACCGCCGCCTGGTCGGCAGCCTTCTCGTCGCCGCGACCGATCAGGTCGGCGGAGGCATGAGCAGCCGCTTCCGACACGCGGGCGAGGCCCAGCGAAAGCATGCGGTCGTTGAAATCACTCGGAGGGGTCATTTGGGTCTTCCTGTCTGCCTAGGCGTTGTGGGCCGGGCATAGGTAAAGCCTGTGGGGGCACGAAGGGCAACCCCGTGAACGCTAACAGGAGGGGCCAGCTGCTATTGCGGTGAAAAATGGCACGCAATGCGGGGGTTGGGGCCGCTCAAGGTCGCGAAAATAGGCGGCGGATTAACCGCGGCAAGGGGCCGGGGACGCTTCGTCGCGCCGCCCGGCGAATAGTCGCGGTCGGAATGGCGGTGCCCGGCGGGAAAGGGACGAGCGCTGCGGGCCTTTCAGACCTCTTCGATGCGGATCGCGATCGGCTCGCCCTCGACCACGCGGGTCGCGGGCAGGGCGTTGATCGCGGCGTCGACTGCGTCGCGCGTCGTCTTGTGGGTGACGATCAGCACCGGGGCCGAGGTGTCGGCATGGCCGTATTGGCGCATCCGGCTGATCGAGACGCCCGCCTCGCCCAGAACGGTCGCGACCTTCGCCAGCGCGCCGGGTTTGTCCGACAGCTGCAGGCGCAGGTAATAGGGCGCGGGGATTGCGGTGACGGCGGGGGTGGGGGCCTCGAGCTTGTCGGCGGGCTGGCCGAAGACCGGCAGCCGCAACCCGCGTGCGAGGTCCATCACATCGCCCATCACGGCGCTCGCGGTCGGGCCTTCGCCCGCGCCCGCGCCACGCAGCACGATCTGGCCGACCGAGTCGCCTTCCAGAACGGTCATGTTGGTGCCGCCGGTCAGCTGACCCAGCGGCGAGGTGGCGGGCACGAGACAGGGCGTCATCCGCTGCTCCAGCCCGCGGCCGGTCATCTGCGCAACGCCCAGGAGCTTGATCTTGTAGCCCATATCGCCCGCGCGGCGGATATCGTCGATCGAGATGCGCCCGATCCCTTCCAGCGTCACGTCGTCGAAAGCGACCTGCGTGCCGAAGGCGATGGAAGCGAGGATGGCGAGCTTGTGGCCCGCGTCGATCCCGCCCACGTCGAGGTTCGGATCGGCCTCGAGATAGCCAAGCGCGCGCGCCTCTTCGAAGACCGTGTCATAGGGCAGGCCCGCATCTTCCATCCGTGTCAGGATGTAGTTGCAGGTGCCGTTCATCACGCCCATCACGCGGCGGATGCCGTTGCCCGCAAGCCCTTCGGTCAGCGTCTTGATGACCGGGATGCCGCCCGCGACGGCGGCCTCATAGCGGATCGTGCGGCCGAGGCTCTCGGCGAGTTCCGCGAGCGCCTGACCGTGATGCGCGAGCAGCGCCTTGTTCGCGGTCACCACGTCCTTGCCCGCTTTCAGCGCGGCTTCGGTGGCGTCCTTCGCGGGGCCTTCATGGCCGCCCATCAGCTCGACGAAGACGTCGATATCGTCGCGCTGCGCGAGCGTGACCGCATCGTCTTCCCATGCATAGCTCGACAGGTCCGCATCGCGGTTCTTGGTGCGGTCGCGGGCCGAGACGGCGGTGATTTCGACCGGACGGCCCGCGCGGGCCGCCAGCAGATCGGCATGACGTTGCACGATCTTCACCACACCGATGCCCACGGTGCCGAGACCCGCGATGCCAAGACGCAAGGGTGCGGTATCTGAGACGGCGGACATAGGGACCTCATGAGCGAAACTTGGTGGTTTGCGCCCTGTTAGCGGGAAAGCGCAGGCAGGGCAACGCGGCGTGCGGCTTCAACCGCTCTATGGCGAGATTTTATTGGCTGCGCATCGCGTCTGCGCGGGTGCGCAACGCATCGGCGCGCGCCTCCAGCTCGGGGGCCGGATCGGGGGTGAGCGGCTGATCGGTTAGGATCTCGTCCATCGGCAGCAGCGTCGGATAGCCCTCCATCGACTGCTTCGAGCAGGCGGCGAGCGAGGCCAGCAGGGCAAACAGGGCGATCAGGGCAGGGGCGCGCATGGTCTCTCCTCTCGGGACGGGGTCAAACTATTGCGCCCACGGCCCCATTGCCAGTGCCGATTGCGCCGCAAATCGGGTTTGATAATGAACGCCCGTTCAGTTAGCGTCGGTATCATGGCACGCAAGACTGGCTCCCATTCCGAGATTACCGGCCCGAAGATCCGCGCCGAGGCGCAAAGGCTCTTTGCGCGGCACGGGTTTGCCGCTGTCTCGATGCGCCAGATCGCAGGCGCGGTGGGGGTGCAGGCGGGGGCTCTCTACCTCTATACGCCCGACAAAGAGGCGCTGCTGTTCGACCTGCTGAAGACCCATATGGATGAGCTGATCGCCGCGTGGCACGCCGAGCCCGGCGGCGGCGACGCCCATGCACGGCTGGAGCGTTTCGTGCGGTTCCACATTCGCTTCAACCTCGAGCGGGCGGAGGCGGTGTTTCTCAGTTACATGGAGCTGCGCAACCTGAGCCCGGAGAATTTCGCGGTGATCGAGGGGCTGCGCAAGACCTACGAGACCGAGCTGGAAGCGATCCTGAAAGCCGGGCAGGAAGAAGGCGTCTTCCTGATCCCTGACACCAAGCTCGCGACGATGGCGATCATCGCGATGCTGACCGGCGTGAATACATGGTTCCGCGAAGGCGGACGTCTGAGCCGCGCCACCGTCGCCGATATCTACTGGGATATGGTGCGCAAATCGGTGGGCGCCTGAGCTAAGGAAAAGGGCGACCGAAGCCGCCCTGTATCTCTGTGATGAATTGCTTAACGCGACTTAGCCGGGCTGAGCCTCCTGCGGCGGCGGCTCCAGCACCGGTGCTGCCGGCGGATTCGGCCGATCGAATTGCAGGCTGTGAATGCCGCCGAAGCCTTCCCAGCCGCCTTGGAAGAACAGATCGCCGCCGACGGTCCAATGCTCGCCCATCAGCCCGCCCGTGCCGAACCAGCCGCGGCTACCATAGCCCATGCCCAGCTCCGCCATGGCATTGTCCTGACCGGCGACCCCCGTCAGCTTGATCTTGCCCTGCACCGGTCCCGGACCCATGCCGAGATGGAGCGACAGCTTCGCCCCGTTAATGTCGCCATTCGGATCGAGGTCGTAATTCATCGCGCCGAATACCCCTTCGAGGCCGCTCGCGCCCGGGCCGAACGTCCAGTTCAGACCCACAAAGCCCTTGGTATCATTCGCTACGGCTGCGCTTGCGAGGCAAGCGGTCACCGCGGCAATCGTCATCATGCGTTTCATGGCACCCTCCACACTTGGTGTTAACGCTGAGTTAACCCTCACGCGGAAATTCACATGACGCAATGATTTGTGTCACTTGCGGTGGATTTCCTCAGCGCTGTGTCAGGCGCGCAGCGCGGCCAGCGCCTCGGTCAGATCGAGCGCCCCGTCATAGATCGCCCGCCCCGAGATCGCGCCCGCGATCACGCCCGTGTCGCGCAGGGCGATCAGGTCGGGCAGGGACGACACGCCACCGCTCGCGATCACCGGGATTTCGACCGCGCGGGCCAGTGCCTCGGTTGCGGCGATATTCGGCCCGCCCATCGCGCCGTCGCGCATGATGTCGGTGTAGATGATCGCGGCGACGCCCGCGTCCTCGAAGGATTTCGCCAGATCGGTGACCATCACATCGGTCTCTTCCGCCCAGCCCTTGGTCGCGACTTTGCCGTTACGCGCGTCGATCCCGACGGCCACCTGTCCGGGGAAGGCTTTCGCCGCCTCGCGCACCAGATCGGGGTTCTCGACCGCGACGGTGCCGAGGATCACCCGCGCCAGCCCTTTGTCCAGCCAACGCTCGATCGTCGCCATGTCGCGGATGCCGCCACCCAACTGCGCGGGGACCTTGATGCGCGACAGGATCGCCTCGACGGCGGCCGCATTCACCGGCTCGCCCGCGAAGGCACCGTTGAGGTCCACCAGATGCACCCATTCGCAGCCCGCCGCCTCGAACTTGGCCGCCTGCGCTGCCGGGTCGTCGCCGAAGACCGTGGCCTTGTCCATCTCGCCATGCAGCAGACGCACACATTGGCCATCCTTGAGGTCGATTGCGGGGTAGAGGATCATCTGTGGGCACTCCTGAACTGTCGCGATGCCTCTTGCCACGGGTTCGCGGATTTTCCAAGCCTGACGCGGACGTCACGTCAGTCTTGCCGGGAATCGCTCTTGCATGGCCTGATGTGGCCAGCAGGCAAAAGGGAGGAGATTTGCCATGAAGACTTTGATGATCGCCGCAGCGACTCTGGCACTGGGCGCAGGCGCGGCACTGGCCGACCCGATCGAGGGCACTTGGAAGACGCAGCCCGATGACGGCTCCTATGCTTATGTGGACATCGCACCCTGCGGGGCGAAGTTCTGCGGCACCATCGTGAAGACCTTCAAGGATGGCGGCGAATACAAGTCGGAGAACCTCGGCAAGCAGCTCGTGATCGGGATGGAGCCGAAGGGCAACAACAAATACCAGGGCAAGGTCTGGCGCCCGTCCAACAACAAGATCTACCTCGGCAAGGTCACCGTGAACGGCAATGCGATGGCGCTGGCCGGTTGCGTGGCGGGCGGCCTGTTCTGCAAGTCGCAGGACTGGCAGCGCGTGAAGTGATGTATTCCCCGGCCCCTGCGAGGACGCGGCGGGCCGGGCGACCTCGCCAGAGTTACTCCGGGATCAGGTCTGCGTAGGCGAACCCGTCGCGCATCACCGTCTCGCCCGTCCGCACCGGGATCGGCGCGTCGAAGATCGGGCCCGCGCTGACGGCGGTGTGAAACTCGCCATTCTCGCCGCAGGGATCGACGCCTTCGGGCAGATCGGCCAGCAGGCTTTCATCGAACCGCCGCCCCGCGAAGCTGGGGTCGAGCTTGCTCGGATCCACGGTTACCAGATGGGTCACGAACCCCGCCGCGATCATCTCGCGCGCCAGCTGATCCGTCGGGCGCTGCCAGAGCGGGAAGCTCGCCTCGACGCCCAGCGGTTTCAGCTTCTCGATCCGGTAATCGCGCACGTCCTCGAGGAAGAGATCGCCAAAGACCATCGTCTCGACGCCAAGCGCCTTCACCTGATCCATGGCAGAGGCCATCCGCGCCTCGTAATCCGCGTTCGAGCAGGGCCAGGGCAGCGGCACCTCGATCAGCGGCAGGCCCGCGGCTTCGGCCTGACGGCGCAGCAACTCATTGCGCGTGCCGTGCATCGCGACCCGGTCGAAAGCCTCGTTGGTCGTCGACAGCAGCGCCACGACATCCGCGTGACCTTCGGTCCGGCAGGCATGCAGCGCCATCGCGCAATCCTTGCCCGAGGACCACGAGAGAACCGCCTTGGGCGCCATCAGGGTTTCCAGCCGAGGAAATTCGCGATCAGTCGCAGACCGGTGGCCTGAGATTTTTCCGGGTGGAACTGGGTGCCCACGATATTGTCGCGCCCCACGATCGCGGTGATCTCGGCCCCGTATTCGGCATAGGCCAGACGGTGCTGCGGCTCGGCCACCTTGAAATGGTAGCTATGCACGAAATAGGCGTGATCGCCGGTCGAAATCCCGTCGAGCACGGCGTGATCGTTGTCGATCACCAGATCGTTCCAGCCCATATGCGGGACCTTCATCGACGGATCGGCGGGCTCGATCTTCACCACCTCGCCGGGGATCCAGCCGAAACCCTCGGTCTCGCGGAACTCGAGCCCGCGCGTCGCCAGCATCTGCATGCCGATGCAGATCCCGAGGAAGGGGCGGCCCTTCACGGTCACCGCTTCCTCGATCGCCTGCGCCAGCCCCTCGAAGCGATAGAGCGCCGCGCTGCAGGACGGAAACGCCCCGTCGCCCGGCAGCACGATCCGGTCGGCGCGCGCGACGACGTCGGGCTCCGAGGTCACGACGATCGTGCCGTGACCCGTCTCGTTCGCCATGCGCTGAAACGCCTTCTCGGCCGAGTGCAGGTTGCCCGAATCGTAATCGACCAGTGCCGTGAGCATCAAAGCGCCCCTTTGGTCGAGGGCAGCACGCCGCCCATGTGCGGATCGGGCTCGACCGCCATGCGCAGGGCGCGGGCGACCGATTTGAACGCGGCCTCGGCGATGTGATGGCTGTTGAAGCCATGCACGCGGTCGATATGCAGCGTGATCCCGCCATGGGTGGCGATCGCCTGGAAGAACTCGCGCACCAGTTCGGTGTCGAACGTGCCGATCTTCTGGGAGGGCATGTCGCAATTCCACACGAAGAAGGGGCGCGCGGACAGGTCCAGCGCGCATTGCACCTGCGTGTCATCCATCGCCAGCGCGAAATGGCCGTAACGGCGGATGCCGCGCTTGTCGCCAAGCGCCTGCACCAGCGCCTGACCCAGCGCGATCCCGGTATCCTCGACCGTGTGGTGATCGTCGATATGCAGATCGCCCTTCGCGCGCACGGTCATGTCGATCAGCGAATGCCGTGCGAGCTGATCGAGCATGTGGTCGAAGAAGCCCACGCCCGTCTTGTTGTCATACTGACCGGTGCCATCGAGATCGATCTCGACGCTGATCTCGGTCTCGGCGGTCTTGCGGCTGATCGTGGCTTTGCGCATGGGGCGCCTCCTTGAAACTCACCGCCTTATAGGCCGGGGCAGGGGGCGCGCTCAAGCGGGGGCATGTCGATTGCCGGGCAGTGGGGCGGAAAAACAAAAGCCCCCCCCGAAGGGAGGCTTTTTTGTATTGGAGCGGGCGAGGCGATTCGAACGCCCGACCCTAACCTTGGCAAGGTTATGCTCTACCCCTGAGCTACGCCCGCATCCTTGGGTATTTGACCGAACTGGAGCGGGCGAGGCGATTCGAACGCCCGACCCTAACCTTGGCAAGGTTATGCTCTACCCCTGAGCTACGCCCGCGCCGGTTCGGTGGAGGCGGATTTAGGGGATAGCGGCGTAGGCTGCAAGAGGAAATTTTGCGCAAAGGGGAAAATTCCTGCCTGACGTTTCGGCAGGCGGCGCCGAGCCGCGTTGCAAGCATCTGGTGAGGCAAGAGGAGAGTGGGCCGGCGAGCTTGGGACGCGCCAATCGAGGGGGCTCTGCCCCCGCTGGCTGCGCCAGCCCCCCGGGATATTTGAGCCAAGCCGAAAACGAAAAATGCCCGACTCGATCCGCAGAAGGGCGGGCGAGCCGGGCCGTTTCGTCTTGGGCGGTCATCGGCGTCCCCGCCTGTTCCGCGAATCCTTGTTAACGCAGCTGTCGTTAAGACTTCGTTGCGTGCCTTCGACTTGGCAGAAATATCCCGGGGGGCGCGCGGAACGCGAGCGGGGGCAGAGCCCCCTCCACCCCTCGGGTCAGCTCAGCGCCCGCCAGCCGATATCGCGGCGGCAGAAGCCTTCGGGCCAGTCGATCGCGTCGATCATCGCATAGGCGCGATCGCGCGCTTCCTGCAGGCTCTCGCCGCGGGCTGTGACGTTGAGAACGCGACCGCCGCTCGCGACGACGTGTCCGTCTTTCTCGGAGGTGCCGGCATGGAAGACCATGCGCGTGCCATCCTCGGGCAAAGAGTCGAGCCCGCCGATCACCGAGCCTTTCTCATAGGCGCCGGGATAGCCCTGCGCGGCCATGACCACCGTCATCGCGTGATCGGGCGCCCATTGTGCCTGCACCTCGCCCAGACGCCCTTCCGCGCAGGCCAGCAGCAGGTCGAGCGCCTGCGCGCCCAGCCGCAGCATCAGTACCTGACATTCGGGATCGCCGAAGCGCACGTTATATTCCACGAGCCGCGGCTGGCCATCCTTGATCATCAGCCCGGCATAGAGCACGCCCTGGAACGGGGTGCCGCGCTTGGCCATCTCGGCCACGGTGGGGCGGATGATCTCGTCCATCGCCTTCGCCTCGATCTCGGGGCTCAGGATCGGGGCGGGGGAATAGGCCCCCATGCCGCCGGTGTTCGGGCCGGTATCGCCTTCGCCGACGCGCTTGTGATCCTGCGCACCGCCCACGGCCAGCACGTTCTCGCCATCGCACAGCACGAAAAGCGAGGCTTCCTCGCCCTCCATGAATTCCTCGATCACGACTTCCGCGCCCGCGCTTCCGAAGGCGCCGCCGAAGATCTCGTCGATGCCGTTGAATGCCTCATCGAGCGTCATTGCGACGATCACGCCCTTGCCGGCGGCAAGACCGTCTGCCTTGACCACGATCGGGGCGCCCTGTTCGCGGACATAGCCCTTCGCGCCTTCCGCGCTGGTGAAGCGGGCATAGGCTGCGGTGGGCGCGCCACAGGCGTCGCAAATCTCTTTGGTGAAGGCTTTCGAGGCTTCCAGCTTCGCGGCCTCCGCCGAGGGGCCGAAGGTCAGGATGTTCTGCGCGCGCAGCGCATCGGCCACGCCCGCAGCCAGCGGCGCTTCCGGCCCGATCACCACAAAATCGACCGCATTGGCCTCGCAGAGTTCCAGCACCGCCGCCGCATCACTCGGATCGATCGCCGCGCAATCGGCGATCTGCGCGATCCCGGCATTGCCCGGGGCCACGATCAGCCGGTCGCATTTCGGGTTTTGCTTGATCGCCCAAGCCAGCGCATGTTCGCGCCCGCCGCCGCCCAGAACCAGAATGTTCATCGCTCGCCCCCTTGGCCTTCGCTTTCCCGCCTTCTAAGCTGCGCGAAACCCTGAGGCAAGGCGCCCCGGACCAACGCTCAAGCAGGCAGTCATATGGACCTTCTCGACGACGAAAACGGCTCGAACGCGCATGACTATACGGTCTCCGAGATTTCGGGGGCGGTGAAACGCGTGATCGAGGGAGAATTCGGCCGCGTCCGGGTGCGCGGCGAAGTGGGCCGTGTGTCGATGCCGCGCTCGGGCCATATGTATTTCGATCTCAAGGACGACCGCTCTGTGATCGCCGCCGTCAGCTGGAAGGGGCAGGTGGCGAAAATGCAGGTCCGCCCCGAGGAGGGGATGGAGGTCATCGCCACGGGCCGGATGACGACCTTCGCGGGCCAGTCGAAATACCAGCTGATCGTCGACAATGTCGAACCGGCGGGCGCGGGCGCGCTGATGGCGATGCTGGAAGCGCGGCGCAAGGCGCTGGCCGCCGAGGGGCTGTTCGACGCGGGCCGCAAGAAGCCCATTCCGTGGCTGCCGCAGGTGATCGGCGTGGTGACCTCGCCCTCGGGGGCGGTGATCCGCGACATCCTGCACAGGCTCGCCGATCGCTTCCCGCGCCATGTACTGATCTGGCCGGTCGCGGTGCAGGGGCAGGCCTGCGCGCCGGAAGTGGCGCGCGCGGTGCGAGGCTTCAACGCGCTGGCGCCGGGCGGGGAGATCCCGCGTCCCGATTTGATCATCGTCGCGCGCGGCGGCGGCTCGATCGAGGACCTCTGGGGGTTCAACGACGAGGCCGTAGTCCGCGCCGTGGCCGAAAGCGACATCCCGGTGATCTCGGCGGTGGGCCACGAGACCGATACGACGCTGGTCGACCACGCGGCCGACCGGCGTGCGCCCACGCCCACGGCGGCGGCGGAAATGGCGGTGCCGGTGCGCGCCGAACTGGCCGCGTGGCTGTCGGAGGCGCAGACGCGGATGATGCGCGCGGCGCGCGGGCGGCTCGATCAGCGTGGCCAGCGGCTGCGCGATCTGGCCCGTGGGCTGGGCCGTCCCGAGGCGCTGACCCAACCGGCGCGGCAAAGCTTCGATCTCTGGGCCGAGCGGCTGGGGCCTGCACTGCGCACGCTGGTTCTGCGCAAGAATACCCGCTTCGCGCCGCTGGCTGCGCAGATCTCGCCGAACCTGCTGCGGCGCTTCATCCGGGATCGCTCGCGTGAGATCGAGGGGCTGTCGGCGCGGCTCGCGCCTGCGCCTGCGGCGCGGATGCGGCGCGCGACCCAGGATCACACGCAGCTTGCGCGGCGGCTGGATGCGGCGCGGGTGCGGATGATCGGCGATGCGCAGCGGCGCAACCGCGACGGCGCCGAGCGGCTGGCGGGGCTGGAAGCCCGGCTCGAGCGCTCCTTGCCCGCGCGGCTTGAGGCGCAGCGCGAACGGCTCGAACGGCTCGATCGGATGCGCCAGACGCTGGGCTATGCCGAGACGCTCAAGCGCGGCTATGCGGTGGTGCGCGGCCCCGACGGCGTGGTGACCTCGCAGGAGGTCGCGGAGAAACAGCCCGGCCTCGAGATCGAGTTCGCCGATGGCAAGCTCGCGGTGATCCCGGGCGGCGGCGGCAGTGCGACCGCGCCGAAGCCGAAGAAGAAAAAGCCCGATCCCGGCCCGTCTCAGGGCAGCCTGTTCTGAGGCTTAGACGCCCACATCCGGGCCCTGACAGATCAGCGGGTCGTGGCTTTCCGACAGGCTAACCAGCGGCTCCTGCGAGGGATCGCCCTTGAACTGCGCGACCAGCCCCTGCGCCGTGTCGTAGAAGGTCCAGCATTGCAGCGGCGCGTATTCGCCGTAATCGAAGCAGATATACTGCCCGTCCTGATACCAGTCGCCTTCCTTGCATTCGCTTTCGGTGAAGGCCCAGATCACCTTGTGGCCGGGCTTGTATTGCTCCGACCCGTAGGGCTGACCGAAGACCGAATAGGTGATGGTGCGCCCGACGGTGCGCTGATCGAATTGCTCCGCATTGAGCGGTGGGCCAAGCGGGTCGGCAGCCGCCGCCAGCGTCGGTATCAGGGCCAAGGCCGCGAGGGACAATGTCAGGATCGGGATCGGGCGCATGGGGGAGGCTCCGGCAAGGTCTTTCACCCAACCTGCCAGATCGCGGCCCGCTTGCCTAGCGCGCGCTGGGCGCGTCGGCGTCGGCTGGCTTGTCGGGGCGCAGCGCTTTCACGCGCTTGTCCATGACCCGGCGCCAGAGCGGCGGGAACAGCGCCAGAGCCGCCATCGCGGGCAGGCTGCGCGGAAGGACGGGCCGTTGCGGCTCGGTCAGATCGCCAAGCCGCAGCGCCGGGTATTCCCGCGCCGGATGCGCGTGGTGATCCGAATGGCGCGGCGCGTTGAGCATCCACAGCGAGGTGATCGGTGCGGGCGCATCCCAGCTGTGATGCGCATCGACCGGATCGAAACTGCCATCGCCCCGACGCTTACGTGACAACCCGTAGTGCTGGACGTAATCGGCGAGCAGGATCTGCACCTGCGCATAGGCGCAGAGCATCAGGTAAGCCACCACGCCCTCGGCCCCGAAGAGCATCCCGAACAGCACCGCGAACCATAGCCCGCCCAGCAGATAGGACGGGTAGGGGCCGAGCCGCGCGATCCTCGCCTTGATCCGCGCGCTCAGCGGCGCTTTCGGGTCGATCGCAGGCAGACGGGCGAAGCGGTTGCGCTCCATCTCGTAGCCGCCGATGAAGCTGCCGATCCAGGCCCGCGGCGCAAAGGACCAGAAGCCCTCGCCGAGCTGCGCGGAATTCGGATCGTCCGGCGTCGCGACGAAGCGGTGATGGACGAGCCGATGCGCCGAGGTGTGATGCCCGAAAAGCAGCGAGATATAGACCCATTTTCCTAGCAGAAAGAGCCGTTTGTCCGAGCGATGGATCATCTCATGCGCATTGGAATTCGACACCTGCCCGAAGAACAGCCCGAAGGCCAGCCAGACCGCGATCCAGCTTGGCCCCTCCAGCAGCGTATGCCCCGACATCGCCGCCACGCCGAGCACGAGCAGCACGAAATGCACCACCGCCAGCGTCGTCGACAGCGCATCCGCTGCGGGGAATTCCGAGCCTTCCGGCGCATCGGGGGAGGGGTGTTTCAGCGCCTCATCCAAGATGAACATGCATAGCCCGATCCAGACCAGCGCCGCCCAGGCCGCGATCCCGCCGAAGACGCCCGCCACCAGCAGAAGCGGCACCGGCAAGAGCGTCACCACCGCGAAACTGTCGACCCCGGGGATATCGCGCGACCGCCGCAGCAGATTTGCAATTGCTCCGCTCAGGCGGCGCTTGCGTGAAGGGTCTTTGCCTTGGGTCACGTGCTGCGGGTCCGCTTCGCTCTCTCTCAATAGTGCAATGGTTTTGCGCTATTCTTTCGCTAATTTCGACCCTTTTATGACCCCGCTTGCGGCGGCCGGGCTTTTCTGCGCGAGATGTGGCCATGATGTCCGCAGCCCCGATCAGTCTCCTCATCGCCGCCGTCTTCGCGCTGATTTACCTCGCGCGCCATGCAGGCGCGGGGGAAAGCGGCGCGAAAACCCTTGTGAAGACCGCCTCCGTCGTGGCGCTGATTCCGATGGCGGCGGCGATGGGGGCACCGCTTGCGATCCTCGCAGGTCTCGCGCTCGGGGCGGCGGGCGATTTCGCCCTGTCGCGTCCCGGCCAACGGGCTTTCCTGATCGGCATGGCGGCCTTCGCGGCCGGGCATCTGGCCTATCTTCTGGGCTTCCTCGACATCGGAGCGCGGCCCTCCGCATGGACCATTCCGCTTATCGCCCTGGGACTGTCGGCGGAGTTCTGGCTGCTGCCGCGCACGGGCGGGCTGTGCTGGCCGGTGCGCAGCTATATCTGGATCATCGTGGCGATGGCGGCGGTGGCGATGGGCCTGCCTGCGGGCTATCTGATGGTGGTCCTGGGCAGCCTCGCCTTCGTCCTCTCCGACCTGATCCTCGCGCTGGAGATGTTCGTGCTGCGCGACGCAGGCCGCAAACAGCTGGCGGCGCGCGCGCTCTGGGTGCTCTACTGGGGCGGTCAGGCCTTGATCGGCTGGGGCGCGGGATCGGGTTTTGCCGGGGGATAAGCCTTCCATCCGGGCCTGCGATGAACTAGGTGGAGCGTAAGGAAAGGCCTGATCCATGTCGTTTTTCAAAAAGCTCAAATCGCGTCTGACGCGTTCCTCCTCCAAGCTCGAGCAGGGCCTCGAGGATATCGTCGCCGAGAATGCGGCCAGTGAAGACGAGGTTGCGGAGACGCCGGAGCCTTCCGCGCCCGCGACGCCCGCAGAGACGCCCGCAGAGACCTCCCCCGAGGCCGCGCCGCAGACCCGCGCTGAACCCGCCCCGGAACCGGAGCCCGAGGCAGAGCCTGAGCCCGAACCCGAACCGCAGCACAGCGACACGATCAACCTCCCCGATCCGACGCCGCCCGCGCCCGGCTACGTGCCCGCGCCGGTGACCGAACCGGTCGAGGAGGAGCACGCGCAGATCGCCAAGGCGCCGCTCGACGTCGAGCCCGCGCCCGAACGTCCCAGCCCAGAGCCGAAGAAGCCCGGCCTTCTAGGTCGCATCTTCGGCGGCGGCGAGGCGAAACCCGCCGAGCCGCGCCGCGTCCTCGATGACGAGATGCTCGAAAGCCTCGAAGAGCTTCTGATCGCCTCCGACATGGGCGTCGACACGGCGCTGCGCGTCTCGGCAAACCTCGCCGAGGGGCGGATGGGCCGCAAGCTCTCGGTCTCCGAGATCAAGGGGCTTCTGGCCCAAGAGGTCGCCCGGATCATGGAGCCGGTCGCGAAACCGCTGCCGCTCTATCCGAAAAAACCGCAGGTCGTTCTGGTGGTGGGCGTCAACGGTTCGGGCAAGACCACGACGATCGGCAAGCTCGCCTCGCAATTCCGCGCAGCCGGCAAACAGGTCGTGATCGCGGCGGGCGACACGTTCCGCGCAGCCGCCGTCGAACAGCTGCAGGTCTGGGGCAACCGCGCCGGCGTGCCGGTCCTGACCGCGCCCGAAGGCTCGGATCCGGCCTCGCTCGCCTATGACGCGATGAAAAAGGCCGAGGCCGAAGGCGCGGACCTTCTGATGATCGACACGGCAGGGCGGTTGCAGAACCGCGCCGACCTGATGGAGGAGCTGGCCAAGATCGTCCGCGTGATCCGCAAGGTCGACGAGAGCGCGCCGCATAACACGCTTCTCGTGCTCGATGCGACGACGGGGCAGAACGCGCTGCAGCAGGTCGATGTCTTCCGCAAGATCTCGAACGTGTCGGGGCTGGTGATGACCAAGCTCGACGGTACCGCGAAGGGCGGCGTACTGGTGGCGCTGGCCGACAAGTTCGGCCTCCCGATCCATGCGATCGGGGTGGGCGAACAGCTCGACGATCTGGCGCCCTTCGACCCGGAGGAATTCGCGCAGGCCCTCGTCGGTCTCGAAGACTGACACCGCGGAGGGGGGGGCGCCGCCCCCCGCGCGTGCGCGCTCCCCCCGGGGATATTTGTGCAAGAGCGAAGAGAGGGATGCGCCTTTCCTCTTCCCCTTGGTCGAAATATCCCGGGGGTGAATGGCCCTAAGGCCAGAGGGGGCAGCGCCCCCCAGCCCCCGAGATCACGAAGGACTTCCCCTTGAGCGACTGGATCATCTCCGTTTCGGGCACCGAGACCGGCAAACACCTCGCGCTGGGTCTCGCGCTGCTCGCGGCCTTTCTTCACGCGCTGTTCGGGGCGCTGCAGAAAGGGCGTCACGATCCGTGGCTCAGCCGCGCCGCGATCGATGCGAGCTACGGGATCATCGCGGCCCCCTTCGCGCTCTTCGTCGTGCCGTGGCCCGAGCCCTTCATGTGGCCGATCTTCGTCGGCGTCTTCTTCATCCATGTCGCCTACAAGCTGTTGCAGGCGGCCTGCTACCAGCGCGGGGCCTATACGGTGGTCTATCCGGTGGTGCGCGGCACGGGGCCGCTTTTCGCGGTGATCGGCGCGGGGTTCATCTTCGGAGAGCATTTCACGCTGGGCCAATGGGCCGGGGTGGCGACGCTTCTGGCAGGCATCTACGGGCTTGCGATCTACAATCTGCGCAATGTGACGGTCGATCGCGAGACGATGGTGCCCGCCCTGATGCTGGCCGTGGCGACCGGCGCGTTCGTTGCGCTCTATACCACCTATGACGCCTATGGCATTCGCGCGACCGCCGATCCGTTCACCTTCCTTGCGTGGTTCTTCTTCATCGACGGCTGGTTCATGCCGATCTTTACCGCGCGGCGCTGGACGAAGCTGGCGAGTTCGGAAATGGTGCCGCTCGTCAAAAGGGGTGTTATCGGCGCGATTGTTGCTTATTTCTCCTTTGGCTCGATCATGTTGGCGACACGGCTCGACAAGGTGGGCGAGGCGGCGGTGCTGCGCGAGACCTCGACGGTCTTCGCAGCGCTCATCGGCTGGCTCGTGCTGGGCGAGAAAGTGGGGCCGCGGCGCACGGCTCTGATGGCGCTGATCGCGGCAGGGGCCGTGATCGTTGAGATAGCAGGCAGGTAAAGGCAGATGGCAGAGAAAAAGATTTCCCCCTGGGTGAAAGCGGCGCTCGACTGGGGGCCGCTCATCGTGTTCTTCGTCGCCTTCAACCGGCTCAAGGACGGCACCTACACGATCCTCGGCACCGACTACTCGGGCTTCGTCGTGGCCACCGCGCTGTTCATCCCGCTGATCGCGGCGACGACGCTGATTCTGTGGCTGCTGACCGGCAAGCTCTCGGCGATGCAGATCGCGACGCTCGTGCTGGTGGCGATCTTCGGCGGGCTGTCGGTCTGGCTGAACGATCCGACCTTCTTCAAGATGAAGCCCACGATCATCTACCTGCTGTTTGCGGGCATCCTCGGGGCCGGATTGCTGCGCGGCAAGGCGTGGCTGCAACTGGTGATGAACGAGGCGATGCCGATGGCGCATGAGGGCTGGATGATCCTGACCAAGCGCTTCGTCTGGCTGTTTCTGGGCCTTGCCGTGGCCAATGAGGTCGTCTGGCGCACGATGTCGGACGCGCATTGGGTCGATTTCAAGACCTTCGGTCTGCCGATCATCATGATCGCCTTCATCATGTCGCAGGCGAAGCTGTTCGAGCGCCACGGGATCGATACGGAGGAAAGCGAGGAGGGTTAACTCCGCCCTGTCCGCGCCCGCCGCGATCCGTTACACCTTTCGCGACTGCCAAACCCGGAGCCGCTCATGAAAATCGCCACCTTCAACATCAACGGCATCAAGGCGCGCCATCAGGCGCTGGTCGATTGGCTGAAGGAGGCCGAGCCCGACGTGGCTTTGCTGCAGGAGATCAAGTCGGTCGACGAGGGTTTCCCGCGCGAGATCTTCGAAGAGCTGGGCTATTCGGTCGAGACGCATGGTCAGAAAAGTTTCAACGGCGTCGCGATCCTCTCGAAGCTGCCTTTGGAGGATGTGACGCGCGGCCTGCCCGGGGACGAGGGCGACGAACAGGCGCGCTGGATCGAGGCCACCGTGGTCGGCGACAAGGGCGCGGTGCGGCTCTGTGGTCTCTATCTGCCCAATGGCAACCCGGTGGAGCTGGACGATGCAGGCCAGCCCGTCGAGGGCGGCAAATATGCCTACAAGCTGTCATGGATGGCGCGGATGAAGGCGCGCGCGGAAGAACTGCTGGCGCTGGAAGAGCCCTTCGTGATGGCGGGCGATTACAACATCATCCCGCAGGACGAGGATGCCGCGAAACCCGAGGCGTGGCGCGGTGATGCGCTGGCGCTGCCGCAAAGCCGCGAAGCCTTCCGTCGTATCCTCAATCTCGGCTTCACCGAGGCGTTCCGCGCCCGGGTCCAAGGGCCGGGGCATTACTCCTTCTGGGACTATCAGGCAGGCGCCTGGCAGAAGAATAACGGCATCCGGATCGACCATCTGCTGCTAAGCCCGCAGGCGGCGGATCTGTTGCGCGATGTCGGCATCGACAAGGAAATCCGCGGCCGCGACAAGCCCTCGGATCACGTGCCGGTCTGGATCACGCTCGACCTCTGAGCGCGATTGCCGCAACGTCATTTCCTCGGCCCCGTCGCGACTGTGCATAGTGGCGGCGGAAGAGAGGAGACCCCACATGCAAGACAAGATCAGCCGGCATCCGGTGCCGAAACTCGCAGACATGCCCGAGGATATCCGCACGCGGATCGAGGCGGTGCAGGAGAAGGCCGGGTTCATCCCGAACATTTTCCTCGCGCTGGCGCACCGGCCCGACGAGTGCCGCGCCTTCTTCGCCTATCATGACGCGCTGATGGAGAAGCCCGGCAACCTGACCATTGCCGAGCGCGAGATGATCGTGGTGGCGACCTCGGCGGCCAATGAGTGCCAGTATTGCGTCATTGCGCATGGCGCGATCCTGCGCATCCGCGCCAAGAACCCGCTCATCGCCGATCAGGTCGCGGTGAATTACCGCAAGTCCGAGATCACGCCGCGCCAGCGCGCGATGCTCGATTTCGCAATGAAGGTGAGCTTGCGCGCGCAGGAGGTCGAGGAGGCCGATTACGAAGCGCTGCGCGCCCACGGTTTCACCGATGACGATATCTGGGACATCGGCGCGATCACCGCGTTTTTCGGCCTGTCGAACCGCTTGGTGAACATGGCCGCGATCCCGCCGAACCCCGAGTTCTACGCGATGGGGCGCTGAGCGCCTCTGGTCTTCGCCCATCCGCGCGGTCTAGGCTCTGGCGAAATCAGTCAGTAGGAGCGCGCGATGGGCGAGATCTTGATCCGGGGCGCCGAGGTGATCGTCACGATGGACGGCACCCGGCGCGAGCTGAAGGGCGCGGATCTGCTGCTGCGCGACGGGCAGATTGCCGCCGTCGGGCCGGGGCTCGAAAGCACGGGCGAGGTGGTCGAGGCCAAGGGCTGCGTCGTCACGCCGGGCCTCGTGAACACCCATCACCATCTCTACCAGACGCTGACCCGCGCGGTGCCGGGTGGGCAGGATGCGCTGCTGTTCGGCTGGCTGCAGACGCTCTACCCGATCTGGGCGAAGATGGGTCCCGAGGAAATCCGCGTCTCGGCGCAGGTGGGGCTCGCGGAGCTGGCGCTGACCGGCTGCACCACCAGTTCCGATCACCTGTATATGTATCCGAATGGCGCGCGGCTGGAGGACACGATCCACGCCGCCGCCGAGCTGGGCCTGCGGTTTCATCCCACGCGCGGCGCGATGAGCATCGGCGAGAGCGATGGTGGCCTACCGCCCGATAGTCTGGTCGAGCGCGAGGACGCGATCCTGAACGACTGCATCCGGGTCGTCGACGCGTTCCACGATGCGGGCGAGGGCTCGATGTGCCGGGTGGGGATCGCGCCGTGCTCACCGTTTTCCGTCTCGCGCGAACTGATGCGCGACGCGGCGCTGCTGGCGCGCGACAAGGGCGTGATGCTGCACACCCATCTGGCCGAGAATGACGAGGATATTTCCTATTCTCTGGCGCAGTTCGGCTGCCGTCCGGGGCAATATGCGGAAGACCTCGGCTGGACGGGCGAGGATGTCTGGCACGCCCATTGCGTGAAGTTGGATGCGGGCGAGATCGACCTGTTCGCGCGCACGAAGACGGGGGTTGCGCATTGTCCGTGCTCGAATTGCCGTCTGGGCTCGGGCATCGCGCCGGTGCGGCAGATGCGCGATGCGGGGGTGAAGGTGGCGCTGGGCCTCGATGGCTCGGCCTCGAACGATGCAGGCTCCCTCATTGGCGAGGCGCGCATGGCGATGCTGCTGCAGCGGGTGCAAAACGGCGCCGACGCGATGGCCGCGCGCGAGGCGCTGGAAATCGCGACTTTGGGCGGGGCGCAGGTGCTGGGCCGCCCCGATTGCGGGGTGATCGCGCCCGGAAAACGCGCGGATGTGGCGATCTGGGATGTCTCGGGGCTTGAGGCGGCGGGGGCTTGGGATTCGGTCGCGGCGCTGGTGCTCTGCGGGCCGCCCAAGGTGAAACATCTCTTCGTCGAGGGCCGTCAGGTGGTGCGCGACGGGCGGGTGGTGACGATCGACCTGCCGCGGGTGATCGAGACGCAAAACCGCCTCGCATCAGCGCTTATGGGCTGAATTTCTCGCGCCGCACGGCCCCGGCGGCGCTGGCGATCCGCAGCAGGCGGCGACGGTCGCCTGCAAGGGCAGCCTCCATCAGCCCCGATAGCCCGCCGCGCGCCTTCAGATGCGGGGCGAGGTCGGAATGGCCGAGATCGGGGAAGATCAGGTGATCGACATTGGGCGCGCGCGGGAAGGGGAGCGCCTGATCCAGATCGTCATGCGCGCCGTGGCACAGGATCGCCCAGCAGGGCGCGGGCGGAAGCGGCGTGGCCTCGCGGGCGAAATGGTCGATCCGAGAGGTCCATTCGCTCCAGCGCGTCTCCCCCGGCACGACGCCCGGTTTGACCGAGGCTTGCGGCGACAGCGCGAGCACTACGTCGACCGGGATCACCTCCGCCGCGACCAGCGCCGAGACCGCGCCCATCGAGAGGCCAATGGCAGCGATGCGGGCGACGGGGCGGCGGCGCGCCACCTCTGCCAAGGCGGCGCGCAGGGCAGGGGCGAAACCCGGATCATTCGCCCAGCTGCGACTGTCATCACTGAAGAACAGCGCTCGGCGCGGGAATCCGGGCGTGCCGCGCCCCGTGGCGGTGGCGACGAATTCCGGCGCGGGCGGGCGGCTGGGGTCATGGCCGATCGAGGCGAAGGAGATCACCAGATCACCACCGCCGCCGTCTAGGAAATCGACCGTGAAAGGCGCGCGGGCGTAGATCCTCTCGAAAGCCGGATCGCTCAATGCAGCCGCTTGCCCGCGATCCAGGTGCCCGCGATCGCGCGGTCGTCGCCCATCATGATCGTCGGGAAAATCGCTTCCCAGATATCCTCCGCCCGCGCCGCGCGTTGAGAGATGGCAAGCGTCGAGGCGAGGTCGACGGCGATGAAATCCGCCTCCATCCCCGGCGCCAGCGCACCGATCTTGTCGCCCATCCGCATCGACTGGGCCGAGCCGTGCGTGGCCAGCCACCAGAGCTGCGCGGGATGCAGCGGCTGATGCGTCAGCTGCCCGATCTCATAGGCGGCGGCCATCGTGCGCAGCATCGAGAAGCTCGACCCGCCGCCGGTATCGGTGGCCAGACCGATCCGCTGCCCCTCGGCCAGACGCGTCGGCCAGTCGAACAGTCCCGAGCCGATGAAAGTGTTCGAGGTCGGGCAATGGATCAGCGCCGCGCCGACCTCCTTGATCCGGTCGGCCTCGCGCGGTTCCAGATGGATCGCGTGGCCGTAAAGCGCGTTCTCGCCCAGCAGGCCATAGGTCTCGTAAGTGTCGAGATAGTCGCGCGCGGTGGGATATAGCTCGCGCACCCAGGCGATCTCGTCCACCTGCTCGCTCAGATGGGTCTGCATCAGGCAATCGGGATGCTCCGCCCAGAGCGCGCCCAAGGCGCAAAGCTGATCCGCAGAAGAGGTGGGCGAGAAGCGCGGCGTGATGACATAGCTCAGCCGGCCCGTCCCGTGCCATTTCTGCAAGAGGATGCGGCTGTCGTCATAGGCCGATTGCGGGGTGTCGCGCAAAGCCTCGGGGGCGTGGCGATCCATGCAGGTCTTGCCCGCCGCGGCGCGCATTCCGCGGGCCTTGGCGGCGGTGAAGAAGGCTTCGACGCTGGCGGGATGGATCGTGCAATAGCTGCACATCGACGTCGTGCCGTTCATCAGCGCCAGATCGAGATAGCGGGTCGCGATCTCTTCGGCATGGGCGGGATCGGCGAAGGAAATCTCTTCGGGGAAAGTATAGGTGTTGAGCCAGTCGATCAGGCGCTTGCCCCAGCTCGCGATGATCGCGGTCTGCGGGTAATGCACATGCGCATCGACGAAACCGGGCGACAGGAGATGGTCGCCATGATCGATGATCTCGGCCTGCGGATGGGCCTCGCGCAGATCGTCGGCCTCGCCCACGGCGGCGATCATACCGCCGTCGATCAGCATACCGCCGCGCCGCCGGTGCGTGACCGCTTCCGGCCCTTCGACAAGCGCATCGCCACGGTATTCCAGAACCTGCCCCAGATGCAGCTCAGCCATCATTCTCTCCTGTCAGAAGCACCATGCTAGGGCGGGGCGGGGCGAAGGTAAATCTCTGCCGTCGCGGCGCTTCTTTTTCGCCATCGCCCCCCTGTCCATCTGCGAGAAAACAGCTATGTTTCACGCGCGATCCGAACGGGGGCGACATGGCCGAAGCACTTGCCGAAGAGACAGAGCGCGAGGAAGAGGATTATCGGCTGAGCGGTGAGCTGGTCGAGGAAATTCTCGATGCCGTCGAGCAGGAAGATGCAGGTCGCCTGAGCGAGCTGCTCGAGCCTTTGCACGCCGCCGACATCGCCGACCTTATCGAACAGGTCTCCGGCCATGAGCGGCGCGAGATTCTGCGCCTCTGGGGCCGCCAGATCGACGGCGAGATCCTGACCGAGATCGATGAGGGCATCCGCGAGGAGGTTCTCGCGAGCCTGCCGCCGGAAGTTCTGGCCGACGCTGTCCGTGAGCTCGATTCCGATGACGTCGTCGACCTGATCGAAGACCTCGAGGAGCCGCAGCAGGAAGTGATCCTCGGCGCGCTCGACGAGACCGACCGGGCCGCGGTCGAGAAATCGCTGGGCTATCCCGAATATTCCGCCGGTCGTTTGATGCAGCGCGAGGTCGTGACAGCGCCCGAGCATTGGACGGTGGGCGAGACGATCGACTTTCTGCGGAAAGCCAAATGGCTGCCCGACCAGTTCTATCATGTGACCCTCGTCGATCCGGGCCACCACCCGGTCGGCAATGTCACTCTGGGACGCATCCTGTCCGCCCCGCGCGCCTCGAAGCTGATCGAGATTTGCGAGGAAGAGTTCCGCAAGATCTCGGCCTATCAGGACGAGGGCGACGTGGCCTATGCGTTCAACCAGTATCACCTGATCTCGGCCCCGGTCGTGGATGAAGACGACCGCCTGGTCGGCGTCATCACCATCGACGACGCGATGTCCGTGCTCGACGAGGAACACGAGGAAGACATCCTGCGCCTCGCCGGTGTGGGCGACGAATCCGCGATCTCGGATACCGTTCTGGAAACCGTGCGTCAGCGCCTGCCGTGGCTCTTCGTGAACCTGCTGACGGCGATCCTCGCCTCGGCGGTGATCTCGATCTTCGAAGGCACGATCCAGCAGCTTGTGGCGCTCGCGGTGCTGATGCCGATCGTGGCCTCGATGGGCGGCAATGCGGGCACCCAGACGCTGACCGTGGCGGTGCGCGCGCTGGCCACCCGCGACCTGACCGACAGCAACGTCTGGCGGGTCGTGCGACGCGAAACCATCGTGGGGCTGCTCAACGGTCTGGCCTTCGCTGTGGTGATGGGCGCGGTGGCCGCCTTCTGGTTCTCGGGCGCGCAGCTTGGCATCGTGATTGGGCTGGCGATGGTGATCAACCTCGTGGTGGCCGCCCTTTCGGGCATCCTGATCCCGCTCGCGCTTGAGAAACTCGGCGCGGACCCGGCGTTGGCCTCGGGCACCTTCGTCACGACGATGACCGATGTGGTGGGCTTCTTCGCCTTCCTCGGGCTGGCCTCCGTGGTTCTGCTATGAGCAAGGATCTCGCGCGCAAGGACGCTTTCGCGGCGCGCAAAGCCGCCCATGCTGCCGATGATGGCGCGGCGACCCGTGCGCTGACGGCGGCGCTGGAGCCGTTCGCGGGCAAGGTGCTGGCGGGATACTGGCCGATCCGCACCGAGCCCGATCCGCGCCCGGCGATGGTCGCCCATGGCGGGCCGCTCTGTCTGCCGGTGGTGGTCGCGGAGGCGCAGCCCCTGGTCTTTCACCGCTGGACGCCCGAGACCGAGATGATCGCGGGCGCTTTCGGGGCGCATATCCCGGCAGAGGGTGAGGAGATCACACCCGAGGTGCTGATCGTGCCGCTGCTGGCTTTCGACGCACAGGGCTATCGGCTGGGCTATGGCGGCGGCTTTTACGACCGCACGCTGGAGGGGCTGCGCGCCCGCGGCCCCGTCACCGCGATCGGCTTTGCTTTCGCGGCGCAGGAAGTGCCGGAGGTGCCCACCGAGCCGACCGATCAGCCGCTCGACATGATCGTGACCGAGGCGGGCATCCTACATCTTTGATCAGCCCATCCGCTCGGAGGCGTAGGCGCCGGGCGAGGCCGGGAAGACGACCGTCTTGTTGTCGTTCAGGAAGACCCGGTGCTGCACATGGGCGTGGATCGCGCGCGACAGCACCTGCGCCTCGACATCGCGGCCCAGCGAGACGTAATCCGACGGGCTCTGCGCATGGGTGATGCGCACGGTGTCCTGCTCGATGATCGGACCTTCGTCGAGATCGGCAGTCACGTAATGCGAGGTCGCCCCGATCAGCTTCACACCACGCTCGTAAGCCTGCTTGTAGGGGTTCGCGCCCTTGAAGCTCGGCAGGAAGGAGTGGTGGATATTGATGATCCGGCCCGACATCTTCTGGCACAGCGCATCCGACAGGATCTGCATGTAGCGCGCCAGCACGATCAGTTCGGCACCCGACTCGTCGACGACG
Organism: Thioclava sp. ES.031; assembly: GCF_002563775.1. Taxonomy (NCBI): domain Bacteria; kingdom Pseudomonadati; phylum Pseudomonadota; class Alphaproteobacteria; order Rhodobacterales; family Paracoccaceae; genus Thioclava; species Thioclava sp. ES.031. Next base: position 1,130,738 of record NZ_PDJO01000001.1, read on the forward strand.
TCGAGCAGACGCTGCTCGGCCTCGGGCTTGTTCTCCTTCGTCACCTTGATGTGGTGGAAGGGCAGGTCATGGTTCACGACGACCTTCTGATAGGTCATGTGGTTCGACACCACGCCCACGATCTCGATCGGCAGCGCACCGATGCGCCAGCGATAGAGAAGGTCGTTCAGGCAATGGCCGAAATTCGACACCATCACCAGAACCTTCATCTTCTCGCGCGAGCTGCGCACCGCCCAGTCCATCTCGAAATCCTTGGCGACCGGCTCGAAGGCGGCGCGGATAGCCTCGGCATCCTTGCCCTTCTCGGAGACGAAGCTGACGCGCATGAAGAACTGGCCCGTCTTCGGGTCGTCATATTGGTGCGAGTCGGTGATGTTGCAGCCCTGATCGGCCAACACGTTCGCGATCCCCGCGACGATTCCCCGCGTCGAGGGGCAGGCAACGGTGAGAACGTAAGCGTCGGCAGTCTGGGTCATGTCGCATCCCTTTTGATCTTTCGCCCGGTTTCCTAGCGCGCCGGGGGTGGGGACACAATCACCCCGAGTCCGGGGAGGGGCGCGGGAGAAAGCGACGGCGTTGCGGTGAAAAGCGGCATCGCGTCGGGGGCGAAGCGCGCGGCCTCAGGCCGCAGCGCCCTCGGGCTGCGTGCCGCGCAGAGACTCGATTTCGAGGAAGACGCTCGAAACCTCCGGGTGGACCTCGTGGATTTTCTTCTGCACCGCCTCCACCGCGTGGAAGATCGCGTCGGGCGAAAGGCCGTTCCTCATCTTCAGCTCGATATTCACCAGCACCTGATCGGGCGCGAAATGCATCGTCAGAAGGCGTTTGACCTCCGCCACCTCGTCGAAACCGGTCGCGATCTCGCGGATCGATCTGCGTACGTCGCGGTCTGCGGCCTCGCCCATGATCAGTGCGCGGGTCTCGTAGACGAGGATGATGGCGACGACGATCAGGATCGCCCCGATCACGATGGAGGCCGCGCCGTCGAAGAACGGGTTCTCAAAGGTCACCGAGAGATAGACGCCAAGCGCGGCCGCGAGGATGCCCAGAAGGGCCGCGCTGTCTTCGGCGACGACGACGAAGATCGACGGGTCCTTGGAGCGGCGGAAGGCCTTGAAATAGCCTTCGCCCGGCTTGCGCTGCTTCAGCAGTTGGCGGATCGCGATCACCCAGGAGGTGCCCTCGGCGAGGAAGGCCACGAGCAGCACGCCGTAATTCCAGATCGGCTTTTCGATCGGCTCGGGGGTCTGGATATGAACGATGCCCTCATAGATCGAGAGCCCGCCGCCGATCGCGAACAGCAGCATCGCGACGACGAGCGACCAGAAATACAGCTCCTTGCCATAGCCGAACGGGTGTTTCTCATCCGGTTTCTTCTTGCTGCGCTTGTGGCCCAGCAACAGCAGCCCCTCATTGCCGGTATCGACCACCGAGTGGAACGCCTCCGCCAGCATGGACGAGCTGCCCGTGAAGGCCGCGGCCACGAATTTCGCGATGGCGATCAGAAGGTTCGCGGCGAGCGCCCCATAGACGGCAATCGGCTTTTCTTCGGAGGCTTGCGCTTCGGCCATGGATGGGATCCTGCAGCTGGGCGCGCGACGGGGAGGAACGACCGCGCGCCGGTGTCGTGATGCAGGGGTAACAAGGGTGAGGGTAGGGCGGTTCCGCGAGGCCGGTGTGGCAGGGTTCAGCCGTTGCAGTTCAGCGCTGTCGCGAAGCCCGCTGGCGAGGTGTCGCGGCCAAGGCGCGTCCAGTTCACCGCGTTCGCGGACGTGACCGAGAGCGAAAGCAGTTCCGACCAGTCGAAACTGGCGACGATCATCTCGGGACCAGAGCCGCAATCGCGCACCCCACCCAGGATCGTGTCAGAGCCGAAACGGTGATTGGTGAACGAGCCGCCCGCGAAAAGGGGCTGCAAAGCGCCGTCGCGATACTCAAAAATGCGCAGCACGCCCAACCGATGCGGCGCGTCGATCAGCGCGATGTCGCGATGCCCGTTGCCATTGAAATCCGCGACGCCGATGGGCGCGAGCCAGTGGTTCGGCTCTCCCACGAAATCGGTCGCGGCGAGGAATTCCGGCTTGACCGATTTCACCGTGAGCACGAGGAGCCGCGAGCCGAACTTCAGATGCGATTGCACCACGATCACCTCGGCGATGCCGTCGCCGTCGAGGTCGCTCAGGCGCGGGGCGGTGTCCTCATAGACCATGTCGGGATCGAGGCGCAGCTCATAGGTCAGGGTGCTGTGCCCCGAGAACAGCCCCTTGGGATTGCCCGCCTTGCGGGTCACGTCGATCTGGAGATTTGCGAATTCCTGATCGGGGCCGAGCGCGCCGTGACCATAGCGGTCCGTCGGCTCGGTGAACCGCGCAGCGACCGACATCTCGGCCCGCGCGGGCAGGGCGGCAGCGGTGACCAGCGCGAAGGCGAGGGCCACCGCGCGGCGCATCAGATCTGCTTTTCGGGGAGATTGACGATCAGGCCGTCGAGCTCGTCCGTGACCTTGATCTGGCAGGTCAGGCGCGAGGTGACGGGGTCGGGCTCGTAAGCGAAATCGAGCATGTCCTCTTCCATCGGATCGCGCGGAGGCAGTTTCTCGATCCAGTCCTTGTCGACATAGACATGGCAGGTCGAACAGGCGCAGGCGCCGCCGCAATCGGCGTCGATGCCGGGCACGCCATTGTCGCGCGCACCTTCCATCACGGTCATGCCGGGCTTCACGTCGATCTCGTGACGGGTGCCGTTGAATTCGACATAGGTGATTTTCGCCATAGCTCGGGGCCTCTTGTTCGTAATCAAAACGCGCTTGCCGGCGGGGCCGGTCGCAAGTGATCTAAGCTGCTTTCGGCGATTTGGCCAGAGGTGGGCTGTCACGGGCAAGGGATTGCCGCAGCGTAGATATCGGCTAGTGTGCCGGCCAAGGCAGGCGGAGACGAGAATGCGGCAGATCGCTGAAAACTTCGGCACGGCGCGGGCGGTGCTGGTGGCGCTGGGTGTGACGATGGGGCTGGCGGGTTGTCATCCCACAGCGCAGGGCTCGGAGGCCGCGCCGAAAGATCCGCCCGCCAAGACGCTCGCCCATGTGCTGCAAAGCCGCCCGCCCGCCGACGACGCGCAGGGCTGTTTCACCCAACTCAAAGGCCCGGCCAAGGTCGAGACCGTGACCGGGCAGGTGCAGGTGCTCCCCGAACAGCGCGACCCGAAGACCGGCAAGGTCACGCAGCCCGCGATCTATCGCGAATTGAGCGGCCAGAAGCTCGTCGATAGCGGCAAGCCGCGCTATTTCGAATCCGTCTGCTCGGAGGATCTGACACCCGCTTTCGTTGCGATGACCCAGCGTGCGCTGGCGCTGCGCGGGCTTTATTCCGGCCCCGCCGACGGCAAGCTGGACCCGGCGACGGGCCGTGCAATCGCGGCCTATCAGGCACCGCGCGGCCTCGATAGCCCGACGCTTTCGGTGCGCGCCGCGCAGGAACTGGGCCTCTATATCTGGTCAAACTGAGGCCGTCCGCGTTTGCCATCGCAGCGCCGCACACCCCTTTGCGCAGGCGGCGGGGTTGTGCCCACGGGGGGAACGGTCTCTAACCGGAGGCCAAGGGATCAGGGGGCATCATGCAAAAGCTTTTCGGCAGCAACCTGCGCTTCATGCGCGACAATGCCCGCTGGCTCGGCGCGGGGTTCCTGCTGACGCTGTTCTCGTCCTTCGGGCAGACCTTCTTCATTGGCCTGTCGGGCAATGACATCCGGGCAACCTTCGGCCTGTCGGGTGGCACCTTCGGAGCGCTCTACATGGTGGCGACGCTGGCCTCGGCCTCGACGCTGCCGTTTCTGGGGCGCACGCTCGACCTGATGCCCGGCTGGAAGGTCGTGCGCTTCACCATTCCGCTGCTCGCGCTGGCCTGTATCGGGATCACGCTCGCGCCGAACCTGATCTTCCTGACGCTCGCGATCTACATGCTGCGGCTCTTCGGGCAGGGCATGATGACCGAGATCGCTTTCACCGAGATCGGCCGCTGGTTCGTCGCGAGCCGCGGCAAGGCGATGTCGCTGATCGTGCCGGGCCAGCCTTTCGGCTCTGCGGTGCTGCCGGTTCTGGTGGTGCTGATCGCGCAGGTGAGCGGCAATTGGCATCTCGCGTGGTGGCTCTCGGCCGGGGTGCTGGTCCTGATCGCCTGGCCGCTCCTGATGCGGCTGATGCAGGTCGAGCGGGTGCCCAACGCGACCGAGGTGCAATCGAGCGCCTCTGGCACCGCGCGCGACTGGACCCGTGCGGAGGTGATCCGTGATCCGGTGCTCTACATGCTGCTGGCGGGGCTGCTCGCGCCGCCCTTCATCGGCACGGTGATCTTCTTCCACCAAGGCTACCTGACCGAGCTGCGCGGCTACTCCCCGCTCGCCTTCGCAGCCGCCTTCCCGGTGATGTCCCTCGCGACCGTGGGCTTCGGCTTCGTTTGCGGCGGGTTGATCGACCGCTTCGGAGCGCTGCGCCTGCTGCCCTTCGTTCTGGCCCCGCTGACCTTCGCCTCGCTGACGGTCGCCTTGGTCACGCCGGTCTGGGGCGTCTATGCCTTCATGGCGCTGCTTGGCATGTCGAACGGGTTTTCCGGGACGCTGATGGGCGCGCTCTGGCCCGAGGTCTACGGGGTGAAGAACCTCGGCGGCATCCGCGCGATCATCGTGGCCTCGATGGTGCTCTCGACCGCGGTGGGGCCGGGGATCACTGGCGTGCTGATCGATATGGGCGTGGAGCTACCGACCCAGATGCTGGGCATGGCGGTCTGGTGCGTGATCGCCGCCGGGAGCCTGACGATCGCCTCGCGCCGGGTGCGGGCACGCGAAACGGCGCAATGAAAAAGGCGCCCTGCGGGCCAGCCCTTCGCAGTAAATGATGCAGCGTGAGGCCGGACGCCTTGTAGGCGCAACGCCATGTGGATCGGCAGCTCCCGACAAGTTCTTCGGGAGCGGTCTGCGGCGGACGTCGGCTAAGCAGGACGAAGCTGCCATTGCTCCGCGGTTTTCAATTGTCCGCTTTCGGGAAAGACCCTGCCTAAGGCTTGATAACAAGCACTGGGGCAGACAGTGCGTCTTGTTCTTCGACGATGACTCCAGCGCGTAGCATACAGGCTCCTGCAAGTGACAAAACACGCGTTTCTTCTACGGCATTGGCCGCTGACAGATCAGGATATGCAGAAGAGAACATGTTAGCCGCTTTCAAGGCATCCAAATGATGATCCCCTTTACCAGCATGTGCCACACCGCTAACGAACGCCTCGAAAACCAAAATGGATTCTTCGGGCGACCAATCGTGCCAACCAAGAGTGAAGGACGAGTCCGCCAAGTTTTTTCGTAGCCCCTCGAATACATGTGACATAACAGCGAGACCGATAGTTGTGACAGTAGCACCCGCCCCAGCAGACCAAGGTCGACCGGCCTCTCCGCAACGCTGAGAGGTAATCTTTGCCAATTGGCGATTAACTGGAATGAACAGAGGTGCTTCAAAACCCAGAACGCCGGGGTGATGCGTCACCAATTCTCGGTAGCGGCCAATAAAGTCATCTAAGTTTTGGCCTGTTTCATCCTGACCGCGAAATTTGATTGCCCAGCCAATATTCTTTGGCGCACCGACATCTACAACGCCAACAACAATCTCGCTTATATCCAAAGTACCCTTACCCTGCTTTGTGCACCGTAAATAGAAAGCAGCTGATGCGTAAGATTGGCAAGGCTAAGTTATTGGCAAATCGGTCATCTGTCTATCGCGCAGCATTTTGCACTATGGGCCCGATGCGGCCACTGCGCTTCGAGCCTTCAAGGTTCTCACGCGCACCATTTACTGAAAAAGGCGCCCCGCGGGGCGCCTTCTCTATCGTCGTGAGCGGTGCGGATCACTCCACGGGGAGGGCCACGAAACGCGGCTCGCCAGCGCGGCGGATCAACAGCAGGATCGACTTGCGCCCCGCATCCTTCGCCGCCTGCACGCGCTCTTCGAAATCATCGACCGCGGAGACCGGCTTCTGCCCGACCTCGGTGATCAGATCGCCCACGCGCAGCCCTTTTTCATAGGCCGAGGAGGTCTCGTCGATCTGCTTGATGACAAGGCCGTTGGCCTCTTTCGTCAGGCCCATCTCGGTGCGCAGTTCATCCGTCAGCGGCGTCACGGTCAGGCCGAGCATGTCCTTCTCGACCTCCTGCGGAGCCTGCACGGCTTTCGGGGGCTGTTCGCCCTCGGCGGCTTCGCGACGCCCCAGCGTCACCAGAAGCGTCTTGGCCTCGCCATCGCGCATCACGGTCACGCGGACTTTCTCGCCCACCGGCGCGTCGGCCACGCGACGCACCAGATCGCGGGTGCTCTTGACCTCGCCGCCATCGAAGGAGGTGATCACGTCGCCCGCCTCGATCCCGGCCTCTTTCGCGGGGCCATCGGGCACTTCAGAGACAAGCGCGCCTTCGGGGGCCTCGAGTCCCATCGCCTCGGCCATGTCGGCGGTGACGTCCTGGATTTTCACACCCAGCCAGCCGCGCCGCGTCTCGCCGTATTCCTTGAGCTGATCGACCACTTTCGCGACCACGTTCGAGGCCATGGAGAAGCCGATCCCGATCGAGCCGCCATTGGGCGACAGGATCGCGGTGTTCACGCCGACGACCTCGCCTTCCATGTCGAAGAGCGGACCGCCCGAGTTGCCGCGGTTGATCGCGGCGTCGGTCTGCAGATAGTCGTCATAGCTGCCGGACAGCTCGCGATTGCGCGCCGAGATGATCCCGGCCGAGGCGGAGAAGCCCTGACCCAGCGGGTTGCCCATCGCCATCACCCAGTCGCCGACGCGCACGGCGTCGCTGTCGCCGAAGGCGACGAAGGGCAGGGGGGAATCGCTCTCGACCTTCAAGAGCGCGATGTCGGTTTTCGGATCGGTGCCCACCAGTTTCGCGTCGAGACGTTTGCCCGAGAAGAACTCGATCTCGATCTCGTCGGCATCTTCGATGACGTGGTTATTGGTGACGATATAGCCGTCTTCCGAGATCACGAAGCCGGAGCCGAGCGCGTTCGAGCGGCGCGGCGCACCGCGCCCGTTCGGGCCATTGGGGGCGTTCGGGTTCGGCAGGCCGAAATCGCGGAACAGATCCTCGAAGGGTGAGCCGGGCGGGAAGTTCGGCATGTCACCGGTCGGCGCGGCCACCGTGGTCGACGTGGTGATGTTCACCACCGAATTGGAGACCTGATCGACGAGTTCGGCAAAGCTTTCCGGGGCGGCGCGGGCATAGGCGGGCCCGGCCAGAGGGGCGCAGGCGAGCGCCACGGCAAGCGTGGCGGCGCTCAATCCGGCGCGCAGCATGGATCCGGGTCCGGTGAGGATTGTCATATGGCTCTCCCTTGCTTCGCCGGTGCGGGAGACCGGCGCGATGCTCTCTTTGATTTGAAATGTAGGAGCAGGGAGGGGCGAAGGGAAGTTATTCGCCAAAATTCACGACAGGAAATTGCGTCGCAGGGGGCGGACAATGGCGCTCTCTTGCGCTCAAGGCACGAGAGAAAGGCGGTTATCCGAACTGCCGCAGCGCCCAGAGGATCGCCACACCCGTCGCCAGAGCCGCAAGGCCAAGGGCGCGACGTTGGCCCGCCGACATGGCGCGCAGCATATCCAGCGCCTCCTCGATGCGAGAAGGGGCCAGCGCAAGCGCCAGCCCCTCGATCACAAGGACCAGTCCCAGACCGGTCAAAAGCATCGCCATCACTGGCCGACCTGGCTCGCCGATGCACTGCCCCGGCCTGCACCGGTTTCGGGCCCCGGGTTCTCCCCGATCGAGCGCAGGAAGCGCCCGTAATCGAAGTAGAGGCTGTCGGGCTGCGTCACCAGCGACGAGGTCTGCGTCTTCATCGATTGCGCGTAGAATTGCAGCGCGCGCACGAATGCGAAGAACTGGCGATCCTTGCCGTAAGCATCCGCATAGACCTTGTTGGCCTGCGCATCGGCTTCACCGCGCACGATCTCGGCCTGTTTCTTGGCCTCGGATGTGACCTCGACCGCGGTACGGTCGGCGGTTGCGCGGATGCGCTGTGCGGCCTCGGCGCCGCGGGCGCGCTCGTCGGCGGCCTCGCGTTCACGCTCTGCCCGCATCCGGCCATAGGTGGAGGCGAGGTTCTGCTCGGGCAGATCGGTGCGCGTCAGACGCACGTCGATCACGTCCACGCCCAGCGACAGCGCCTCGCGCCTTGCCAGATCGCGGATGCGGTTCATCAGCGGCGTCCGGTCATCCGACAGCACAGCCGTCGAGGGGACCGAGCCCAGAACTTCGCGGATCGCGTTATTCAGGATGCCGTCGATGCGGCTCTTTGCGGTCGTCTCACCACCCGCGCCAACGGCTTCGCGGAATTTCACCGCGTCGACGATGCGCCAGCGGGCGAAGGCGTCGACCACGAGACGACGGTCGTCCTCGGGCGTGACTTCGAGCGGCTGCGTGGTCAGGCTCAGGATGCGGTCATCGTATTTCACGATGGTGTCCACGACCGGAATCTTGAACCCGAGACCGGGCTCCGTCTTCACCTGCTGCACCTCACCGAAGCGCAGCACGAGGGCCTTTTCACGCTCGTCCACCACGAAGACCGAATTCAGTCCGAGGAAGATGAGAACAACGAGAACGGCAATTGCGATAGGTCCGCGCATCAGTTGCTTCCTCCCGTGTTAGCGGTCGAGTTGGTTGTGCTGGACGACGAGCTGGAGTTCTTGCGCAGCTGATCCAGCGGCAGATAGGGCACGACCCCGCCAGCGCCGTCTTTGGTATCCACGACGACCTTGTCGACGTCTTGAAGCAGCTTGCCCATGGTTTCGTAGAACATCCGGCGCTTGGTCACTTCGGGCGCTTTCTCGTATTCCGTGAGGATCGAGTTGAAGCGCGCGGCGGCACCTTCGGCGGCGTTCACGATCTGCGCACGGTAGCCTTCGGCCTCTTCCTTGACCTGAGCGGCCTCACCGCGAGCGCCTGCCGTCACCTTGTTGGCATAGGCGTCGGCTTCCTTCTCGAGGCGGTCCCGCTCCTGCTGGGCGGCCTGCACTTCGCGGAAGCTGTCGATCACTTCGCGCGGCGGGTCGGCACGGTTGAAGTTCACACGGACGATGTTGATGCCCGCATCATAGCTGTCGAGCGTCTTCTGCACTGCGGTGCGCAGATCGGCGGCAATCTCGCCACGTGCGGTCGACAGGATCGGCGCGAGGTTCGAACGTGCGATGATGTCGCGCATCGCGGATTCCGACACCGCGCGGATCGTGTCCTGCGGATCGCCGAGGTTGAACAGGTATTTCGCCGGATCGCTGATGTTCCAGACCACCTGGAATTCGAGATCGACGATGTTCTGGTCGCCCGTCAGCATCAGGCCGGTATCGTTCGTGCCTGCGCGGCCCGAGCCGATATCGACGGTCTGTTCGCGCGTCACCGGAACCTTGGAATAGGTGATGATGGGCCACGGCGCGAGGTTCAGACCGGGGCCTTTGGTCTCATAATAGCGACCGAACATCAGTTCCACCGACCGCTCTTCCGGGTTCACCTTGTAGAGCGAGGAGCCGAGCCAGATCGCAACCACGGCCACAAGGCCGATGACGATGGCGGACTTGATCGGGAACGGGCTTTTGCCGCCTCCGCCGCCATTGGGACGGTTGGGACGATTGCCGCCCCCTTTGCCGCCCATCAGCACGCGGAGCTGCTCGGAGCCCTTGCGCATGAATTCCTCGATTTCCGGGATTTGCGCGCCCTCGCCGGGACGTCGCTGACCGGGACGCTTGTCTTCGCGGTCGTCGTCGCGGTCATCGCCGCCACCGCCTCCGCCGCCCCAGGGGCCTCCGTTGCTCATATGCTCCTCACCTTTCCGTTATCTTGTCGGACAGTTGGGTATCTTTTCCGTGATTTCAATAATGTCTTACAGGGTTCCGCATGGTCACGAGCTCTTCGCCCATGGTCGGGTGGACCGCGCAAGTCGCGTCGAACTGTTCCTTGGTTGCCCCCATTTTGACGGCGATACCGACCATTTGGATCAATTCGCCCGCTTCGGGGGCCACAATATGGCATCCCAGCACGCAGCGCGTCTCGCGGCAAACGATCAATTTCATCAGCACCCGCGCGTCGGAGCCTGCAAAGCCCGAGCGCATCGGCCGGAAGCTCGAGACGTAGACCTCGGCATTGCCGCGTTCCTCGGCCTCTTCCTCGGTGATGCCGACGGTGCCGAATTCGGGCTGGGTGAAGACGGCCGAGGCCACCAGCTCATGATCGGAGGGGCGGGCATTGGCGCCGAAGACGGTATCGGCGAAGGCGTGGCCCTCGCGGATCGCGACCGGGGTCAGGTTGATGCGGTCGGTCACGTCGCCCACCGCGAAGATCGAGGGCACGTTGGTCTGCGACCATTCGTCGACCATGACCTCGCCGCGCTCGCCCAGCTCCACGCCCGCGGTCTCGAGGCCGAGCCCTTCGGTGTTCGGCGTGCGGCCCGTCGCGTAGAGCACCGCGTCGAACTCGTCCTCGCGCCCGTCGCCGCAGGTGACTTTCAGGCAGTTCTCGGTCTTCTCGATCTCGGTGATCACGACATGGGTGTGAATGTCGATGCCGCTCGCCTGCATCTGATCCACGATCAGGTCGCGCGCCTCGCCATCGAAGCCGCGCAGCAGGGGCGAGCGGTTATATTGCGTGACCTGAACGCCCAGGCCGTTGAGGATGCAGGCGAATTCGCAGGCGATATAGCCGCCGCCGACGATCAGGATGCGTTCGGGCAGGGTGTCGAGCTTGAAGATGTCGTTCGAGGTCATCACCAGCTCGCAGCCCGGGAATTCGGGCACGAAGGGCCGTCCGCCGACCGCGACGAGGATATGCTTGGCCGAGATTTTCGTGCCATCGGCCAGCGTGATCTCATGCGGGCCCGACACGGTGGCGCGCTGGTCGAAGACCTTCACGCCCGCGTTTTCCTGCCCCTTGCGATAGATCGCTTCGAGCCGGTCAAGCTCCGCATCCAGCTTGCCACGGAAGCCGGGCCAGTCGAACTGACCCGCATCCGCGCTCCATCCATAGGCGCGGGCCTCTTCGATGGCCGCCGGCGCGGTGGAGGCGAAGACCATCAGTTTCTTCGGGACGCAGCCGCGGATCACGCAGGTGCCGCCCATCCGGTATTCCTCGGCCAGTGCGACGCGCGCGCCATGGCCCGAGGCAATCCGAGCCGCGCGCACCCCGCCCGAGCCACCGCCAATGACGAAAAGGTCGTAGTCGAAGCTCATGGGGGCGCCTTCCTTCCTGATATTCCTTGCGTCTTGGCTTAGCGGTCCATGCGCTCAGGAGCAAGGCGGGGACGGAAAGACGCGCGCAAGGCGGGGATGCGTCACAGCGTTGCATCCCCGAGGCGCGCGCCCTGCGCGAAGATCAGTCCATATCGCGGAAGATGTTCTCGTCCTCGGCGAACTCGATGGTCTCATTGGCCACCGTGCCCTCGTTGATGTCACGGATTTCGACCTTGCCGTCGGTGCCGCCGATGATGACCTTGTCGCAGATGTCGATGAACAGGCCATTCTCGACCACGCCGGGAATCTGGTTCAGCACCAGCGCCAGCTGACGCGGGTTGCCGATGCGGTTGAGATGCAGATCGACGATGTAATTGCCTTCATCGGTCACGAAGGGCTGCTGGCCGTTCAGGCGCAGCGAGGTCTGGCGGCCCATCACGTCCATCGAGTCGAGCAGTTCCTCGATCAGCGCGCGGGTGACCTGCCAGCCGAAGGGCACGACCTCCACGGGCAGGGGGAAGGCGCCCAGATGGTTCACTTCCTTCGAGGCGTCGGTGATGACGATCATCTGATCGGACGCGGTGGCCACGATCTTTTCCTGCAGCAGCGCGCCGCCGCCACCCTTCACCAGGTTCAGATCGGGGTCGAATTCGTCCGCCCCGTCGATCGTGATATCGAGCCATTTCGCTTCGTCGAGCGCCACGACCTTGATGCCGACCTGACGGGCGAGATCAGCGGTGCGCGTCGAGGTGGGCACCCCGATCAGTTGCAGCCCTTCGTCGCGGATACGCTCGCCAAGGCAGCGCACCATCCATGCGGCTGTCGAGCCGGTGCCGAGGCCCACACGCATCCCGTCTTCAATGAGGTCAACGGCACGGCGGGCGGCGGCGAATTTCGCCTTGTCGATCGGGGAGAGGTCGGCAGCCATTTGGCGCTCCATTCATGGGCAGTCTGAGTTGCCGACGCTTATAGGCAATCAAGGGCGCTCAGGCGAGGGCTTTGTCAGTCTGTGTTCATCGCAGGAGGAATTGTCGCATCCCGCCCGCTTGCTTGGCGTGGCGTCGCGCCTGCCCCGGGGGCAGGATCGGACGCGCGGGCTGGGTAAGCAGCGGGTTCTCCGCCATCAGCGCGCGCAGCCGCGCGGCCTCTTGCGGGCCGACCCCGCGCAGCGCCATCGGGCCGGGCAGGAGGCTTTCGACCGCGGCTCCGTCCGCAAAGACGATCTCATGCGCCTCGAACAGCAGATGCAGCCATTCGATGCGCGGACGCAGTGCCCGCGCGATCCCCGGCAGGTCGAGCAGCCCCTTGGCCGGAATCAGAAGCTCCCGCCCGCCAAGGACGCCCGCGCGGCTGCGAACCAGCAGCCGGTGTTGGGCCGAGACTTCAAAGGCGCGGTCATTGCCAAGCGCGCCTTTCGCGACGCGGATCGGCGCGTTCTCGTCGCGCCCGGTCATCCGCCAGCGGCCAGTCCAGATCAATTCGCGATAGCCGTTATCGGCGGTCTGCACTTTCATGCCGGGGCGCAGATCCTCCACCGCGACGGGGCCTTGCTTGGTCGCGATCCGGGTGCCGCGGGCGAAACAGACCGCAAGATCGGCATAGGGAATGACCGGATCGTTGCTGTCGATTGCGACGATGTCGTAGGTTTGCCCCGCGAAAAGACGCTCGGACGAGGCGATGCCATGCACGTCGCCCTCGAATTCGAGCACGAAGATCGTGATATTGTCGGCCGGATCGGAGGAGCCCGTCGGACGGATGACATAGCTGTATTCGATTTCGACATCGCCCGCCGCACCTGCGCCCCAGGCGATGCCGTCGAATGTCGTGGGTAGGGTGAGTTCCTGCGAGCCGTCGGCATCTTCGAGATTGGCGTCGTCATCGGTCAGATCGATCATCTGCACCGCAGCGTCAGCCTCGATCGTGAAGCTGGTCGCACCCACCGCGTCGGAATTCGCCGACGCGTTCGACCCGAACGGGTCCGGACCCGATACGATCAGGTCCGAAAATTGCCATGCACCGAAAATCGGCATCGTGCCCACCACAGCCTTTCGCCGCTCAGGCTGCGCGATAATCCTGAATATCGCGTCAACGATGTTGCTTTTGCGCATGCCGGGGTCGTTTTGGGGCTGTTGATCCGGGGGCGAACACGGCAGTCTGGGCGAAAATCAGGGCAGGGAGGTCGCATGTTTCTGAGCGTCTTCGATATCTTCAAGATCGGCGTCGGGCCGTCCTCGTCGCATACGATGGGGCCGATGGTGGCGGGCGCGCGGTTTCTCGACGCGCTCCGGGCCTCGCCTTTCACCGCGCATGGGGTGCGGGTGCGCCTGCACGGCTCGCTCGCTTTTACCGGCAAGGGGCATGCGACGGATCGGGCGGCGATCCTCGGGCTCGCGGGCGTGGTGCCCGAGAGCTACGACAACGATCTGGCCGAGAAATTGCTGGCCGCGAATGCGCGCGACCATCTGTTGAAGCCTGATGGGCTGCCGCCTTTGGTCTTCGACCCCGAGGCCGATCTGATCTTCGACTACGACACGTCGCTGCCCGGCCATGCGAATGGCATGGTGATCGAGGCGCGCGACGCGCAGGGCGACGTGTTGATGCACGAGGTCTATTACTCGATCGGCGGCGGTTTCGTGCGCACCGAGGCCGAACTGGCCGCCGTCGACGATGCCGCCCGCGACGCGCCGAGCCCGGTGCCGTTCCCCTTCAAGACCGCCGAAGAGATGCTGGCGATGGCCCATGCCTCGGGGCAGAGCATCGCGCAGATGAAGCGGCGCAACGAGGCGCGCTTCCGCGGCCCGAAGGAAATCGACGAAGGTCTCGAGAAAATCTGGATCACGATGCGCGATTGCATGGAGCGCGGTTTGACCAGCGAGGGCGAGTTGCCCGGCGGGTTGCGCGTGAAGCGCCGCGCCAAGGCGATCCACGAGAGCCTGAAGGCGGATTGGGGCCAGAACCTCGCGCCGCCGCATCAGATCAATGACTGGATCTCGGCCTATGCAATGGCGGTGAACGAGGAAAACGCCGCCGGTGGGCAGGTCGTCACCGCGCCCACGAACGGGGCGGCGGGCGTCATGCCTTCGGTGATCCGATATTGGCTGGATCATGTGCAGTCGGCCTCTTCCGCGAAGATCCCCGATTTTCTGCTGACGGCGGCGGCGGTTGGCGGGCTGATCAAGACCAACGCCTCGATCTCGGGGGCGGAATGCGGCTGTCAGGCCGAGGTCGGATCGGCAGCGGCGATGGCGGCGGCGGGACTGGCCGCTGTACTGGGCGGGAGCCCTGAGCAGATCGAGAACGCGGCCGAAATCGCACTGGAGCATCACCTCGGCATGACCTGCGATCCGGTGAAAGGGCTGGTGCAGGTGCCCTGTATCGAGCGCAACGGTCTGGGCGCGATCAAGGCGGTGTCGGCGGCGTCGCTGGCGCTGCGCGGGGACGGCACGCATTTCGTGCCGCTGGACGCGGCAATCGAGACGATGCGCCAGACGGGCCGCGACATGCACGAGCATTACAAGGAGACGAGCCTCGGCGGCTTGGCGGTGAACGTGCCGAATTGCTGAGGAAGAGACGCCGCGCGCAGATGCCCCCCGCCCGGGGCGACCGGCCCCGGGCAGCGCCCATTCGTCGGGCTTACGCCGCGCCACTGGCGCGACGGTCCCACTTCATTCCCCCCGGGAGGGCGCTTTTGCATCGTCATCGCGCGCACGGGCGTCAGTCGGATGTGGCTCGATAAAGTGCAAACCACTTTTCGTGCAATTGCGCCCACCCGAAGTCGGGCGCTGCCCTCGCGGCGCGATGCGCGCCCTCAAAACGCGCGCCCCCTTGACTTTTCCCCGGATCACGCGCATTTAGCCCACATCGCCGCGCTGCCGCGTGAGCAAGCCGCGCCCGAGAGAGGCGCATCGGCGATACCTCCCGAGTTCCCATTCACGCAGGGTTCTGACACGCAAGACCGGACCACGCGGGAAACGCCCGCCTGTCCCGAGGTCTGCGTCAACCTGCGCTCCGGACAATCCCGTCCGGGCTGATCGCCGTGCGCATCCCCGCGTCGGGAGCCTCGGCCATAAAGGATAGGCATTGTCCGATTTCTCTTCGCTGGGGCTCTCCCCGGCCATTCTCAAGTCGCTCGCA
Organism: Thioclava sp. ES.031; assembly: GCF_002563775.1. Lineage (NCBI taxonomy): Bacteria > Pseudomonadati > Pseudomonadota > Alphaproteobacteria > Rhodobacterales > Paracoccaceae > Thioclava > Thioclava sp. ES.031. The sequence continues at coordinate 1,146,118 of NZ_PDJO01000001.1, forward strand.
CGCGCAAAATTCACCCAGCCGACCCCGATTCAGGAAAAGGCGATCCCGCTGGTTCTTGCGGGCCATGACGTGCTGGGCCTCGCCCAGACCGGCACCGGCAAAACGCTGGCCTTCGGCCTGCCGCTCATCGACAAGCTGATGGCGCAGCCGGGCAAACCCTCGCCCAAGACCTGCAAGGCACTGATCCTCGCGCCGACCCGCGAGCTGGTGAACCAGATCTCCGATAACCTCGCGGGGCTCGTTCAGGGCACCAAGATGAATGTCGCGACGGTCGTCGGCGGCCAGTCGATCAACCGCCAGATCACCCAGATGCATCGCGGCAACGACATTCTCGTCGCGACCCCGGGCCGTCTGATCGACCTGATGGATCGTGGCGCGGTCGACCTGCGCTACACCCGCCATCTGGTGCTCGACGAGGCCGACCAAATGCTCGACCTCGGCTTCATCCACGCGCTGCGCAAGATCGCCCCGCGTCTGGGCACCCCGCGCCAGACGCTGCTGTTCTCGGCCACGATGCCGAAGCAGATGGAGGAGATATCGCAGGCCTACCTTACCGATCCCAAGCGCGTGCAGGTCTCGCCCCCCGGCAAGGCCGCCGACAAGATCACCCAGTCGGTGCACTTCCTCGACTCCAAGGCCGAGAAGGCCCGCAAGCTGCGCGATATTCTCTCGGCCGATATGGGTGCGCTGACGCTCGTCTTCGCCCGCACCAAGCATGGCGCGGAAAAGCTGATGAAGAGCCTGCGCGCCGACGGCTACAACGCGGAATCGATCCACGGCAACAAGAGCCAAGGCCAGCGTGACCGCGCAATCAAGGGCTTCCGCGATGGCAAGGTCAACGTGCTGGTCGCGACCGACGTGGCCGCGCGCGGGATCGACATTCCGGGCGTGTCCTATGTCGTGAACTTCGACTTGCCCGACGTGCCGGACGCCTATGTCCACCGCATCGGGCGCACCGCGCGTGCCGGTCGCGAGGGCGAGGCGATCGCCTTCTGCGCCCCCGATGAGGCGGATAACTTCCTGCAGATCGAAAAGCTGATGAAGATCGAGATCCCGACCGCGAGCGGCGAACGCCCGTCCGAGGCCGTGCGCCCGTCTGCCCGCGCAGCCCGTGGCCGCGGTCGCGGCGGTCCGCGCGGTGGCAACAAAGGTCGCGGCGGCAAGCCTCAGGGCAAACCGCAGGGGCAGGGGCAGCCGCAAGGTCAGGCTCGCGCCCAAGCTCAGTCCAAACCGCGCGGCGAGGCCAAGCCCAAGGTCGATGCCGGCGGCAACGCCACGCCGAAGCGGCGTCGCCCGCGCCGGCGCAATGCAGCCGCTGCGAGCGCGTAAATTTGGAAAGGCCGCGTCGAGGGACGCGGCCTTTTTCTTTGGCCTAATCTTCTTCGATCAAGGCGGCTGAGCGACGTATTCCGCGGATGAAATTACCCCGAGCCGGATGCTTGCCTCATAAGCCAAAGTTATTTGGAAAAACGCCTCGCTCCGCGCGCTTTTCATTGGTCCGTTTCGGCGCTCCGTCGTATCGATAAGCGGAACGGAGATTCCGTGGCGTCAATGGGGAGACGTATGACCATGTCAAACGCGCGGCAGGTTACACACCGCTTGAGCATGATGCTCGGTGTTTTGGTCTTGGTCGGCCTATGCGCGAATGTAATCGGCTGGGCCACTGACAATCAGGCCCTTGTGCGTTGGGGTATGGACGGCGCAGCCATGATGCCCAGCACCGCAGCGAGCCTCGGTCTCCTGTTTATGGCAGCCCTGATCCTGCTCGGGCAGACCGCGAACCGCCGCCTTGCCCGGATTTGCGCCCTCTGCGCCGCGACGATTGCGAGCGGCAATCTCGCATTCGAATTAACGGGGCTGTCCGATCTCGATCATTTTCTGTCGAACCGCGCGCCCGGTGATCGGATGTCGATCAGCACGATCTTCGGCATCCTGCTTGGTGCCGTGATCATTCTTGAGCTCGCGCATCCCCTGCTTGGTCACAGCGAATTGCCGCTGACTTTGGCGATGTCGGGGCTGGTGAGCATCCTCGCGATCTTCGGTATCCACAATTTCCAACAGGGAAGTCAGGCAGGCACCGATTTTCTCGAGGCCATGTCGCTTTATACGGCAGTCTCTTTCGTGCTGCTCTTCGTGATTTTCCTCGTCATGGCGTCGCGCTCGGAATAAGGCCGTCACCTTTCGGGCGTCACCCCACCGCCGCAGCGCATTCGCCGCGCTCGGATATCCGCAGCCATCATCTGCACCGCTTCAGTGTCATGTCCAGCGTGGCAGTGAAGCCTTTCGCGGAGAAGCCGAATACGCCCACTTTCGGAATTGAGACGCTGAAACTCGCTTTCCCGCCTGTGGCTTCAAGGCGTTTCAGGGCGTTGATCGCAAGCTTGTCATCGCGCTGGTCAAGCCAGGCATATTGTCCGGTCGAGCGCAGGCGGAATGTGCTCTTTCCGATCGTATGGTCATTCCGCCAGAGCGGGGCAGCCGTCGGTCGGCATAGACGGACAGTTCCGGTTGCCTCCCCGAATGCCTGGTCACCGCGACATAGAGAAGCGAGCCGTTCAGCAGAACCCGCCGATCGTTTGCCGTCGCCGTCCAGCAGGTCTTCATGGAGCCGCTTCTCTCTTCGAAGACACTCCACGTCCCGACGTGGCCGATGCTATCGGCGGCATAGGCTGGTGCGAGCGCACCGAAGGCGACCAAGGCTGCGCAGGTCAGTGCTTTGAGAAGACGGTTCATGCGTGTTCCCCCCGACCAACGTAATTTACCTCGTCCCTTCGGGGACAAGGTAAAAATAGCATATTTGTGGTCACTTGCGGTTACTTATGTGCCGGGGCGCCCATCGGGAGAACTGGTGTTCTCGCGGCTTGGAGGCTCACCCGACCTCGGCGAACACCTTCTTCAGCGCCGTTTCCAGCTTCTCGAACATCTCGTCCATCTGCGCTTCCGTCAGGATGAACGGCGGACACAGCACCACCGATTGCCCCAAGGGTCGGCAGATCAGCCCCTGATCGGTGCAGGCATTGGCGATGCGTTCCGAGACCGAGAGCGACCCGTCGAAGGGCGTCTTGGTCTCGCGGTCCTTCACTGCTTCCAGCGCCCACATGTAGCCCACGCCGCGCAGCTCGCCGATATTGGGGTTCTGCGCGATCTGGGCGAGGCCCGCTTCGAGCCGCGGGCTCAGGCGGCGGACACTCTCGGCCAGCCCCTCGTTCATCACCACGTCGATGGCCTTCAGCGCAATCGCGCAGCCGACCGGGTGGCCCGAGGCGGTGAAGCCATGGGGGAATTCCTCGATCGCCTCGGAGGCCGCCTGCAGGCGGTCCGACAATTCCGGGCCGAGGATCACCGCGCCCATCGGGAAGAAGCCGGCGGTGAGGTTCTTCGACGAGATGATCGCGTCGGGCTGGAACTCATAGGTCTCGCAGCCCCAAGTGTTTCCGGTGCGTCCGAAGCCGCAGATCACCTCGTCCGAGATCAGCGGGATGTCGTATTTCTTCAGGATTTTCGACACGGCCTGGAAATAGCCCTTCGGCGGCGTGATCACCCCGCCCGCGCCCATCACCGGCTCGGCGAAGAAGCCCGCTATCGTGTCCGCGCCTTCCTTGATGATCGTCGCTTCCAGCTCATTGGCGAGGCGCTGGGTGAATTGCTCTTCCGTCTCGCCGGGCTGCCCCTCGCGCCAGAAATGCGGGCAGGTGAGGTGCAGGAAGCCCGGCAGCGGCAGGCCGAAGACCGAATTATAGGGCTTGCCGGTCATCGAAGCGGAAACGGCGGTGACCCCGTGATAGGCGTTCTTACGGGTCAGGATCTTTCGCTTCTGCGGCTTGCCCTCGGCCCCATGCAGAAACCACAGCATCTTGACCATCGTGTCATTCGCCTCGGAGCCGGAGTTGGTGTAGAACACCTTGCCGTCCGCGAAGGGCGAGACTTCGATCAGCTTCTCGGACAGCATCACCGTCTGATCCGACATCCGCCCGAAGAAGGCGTGATAGCCGGGGAAGCGCGCATATTGCGCCTGCGCCGCTTCGATCAGACCGGGATGGTCGAACCCCGCGACCATGTTCCAGAGCCCCGAATTCGCATCGAGATATTTCCGCCCCTCGGTGTCGAAGATGTAGGGGCCCTCGCCATGGGTCACGACGACCGCGCCGCGGTCATGGATCGTGGGCAGATCGGTGAAACCGTAGAAGCTATGCGCATCGGCGCGGGCCTGCCAGCTTTGGTCTTTCATCTCGCGACTCCTCCGGGATGGGCGATGGATGAAAGCGAGGCTATCCGCGGCGCGGGCGGCGTCAATGGTCCGCGATGTCCCAGGATGTCGCATGGCTTGCGCGCCGGGGCGGGGCAGGGCAGTCTGCGCCACAACCCTTACCGCCTCCCCGATCACGGAGCCTCCCATGCCCGCCGCCCATCCCCGCATCAGCCTTTGGGCGGTCGAGGTCTTCGTGGCCACGGCGGAAGAAGGCGCGACCACCGCCGCCGCGCGCCGTCTGGGCGTCTCGGCCTCGGCGGTCAGCCAGCAGCTTGCGGGTCTGGAGGGCGCTTTGGGCGCGGAGCTTGTGGACCGCTCGGCGCGGCCTTTCGCTTTGACGGCTGCCGGGCGGGCCTTCTTGCCTCATGCCGAGGCGATGCTGGACGAATTGGCCCGCGGTCGCGCCGGGGTGGGGCAAGCCGATCCGGCGGGGCTCACGAGTTTCCGGCTCGGCATGATCGAGGATTTCGAGGCCGAGGTGACGCCGCTTCTGCTGGCGGGCATGGCCGACGAGCTCAGCACCTGCCGGTTCGAGCTGGAAACCGGGCCGAGCCACCGGCTGCTGTCGAAGCTCGAAGCGCGGGGTCTGGATGTCGCCGTCGCCGCCGAGCCGCAGGGCGCGGCGCTCGACGGGATCGAGCTGCACCCGCTTCTGACCGAACCATTCCTCGCCATTCATCCCACCGATGCACCTGCGAAAAGCGGTGCGCCGCTGCCGCTGATCCACTATTCCCAGCGCACGCTGATGGGGCGCCAGATCGCCGCGCATCTCGCGCAAACGGGCAACGCGCCGCCGCATCAACTGGAACTCGACAGCTATCCTGCGATCCTCGCGCTTGTCGCGGCGGGGCGGGGTTGGACGATCCTGACGCCCTCGGCGGTGCGTCATGCGCCGCGCGCGGGGCTGGCGCTCTCGCCGCTCGAGGGGCCGCCTCTGACCAGGCGCATCGTGCTGGCGGCGCGCGACGGGATGATGGCGGATTGGCCCGCGAAAGTGGCCGCCCGGTTGCGGGCGCTGCTGCAAGAACGCGTGGTCGAACCGGCTCTGGCGGAAGCGCCGTGGCTGGATGAGACGTTGCGGGTTGAAGAAGGCTAGCGCCTCAGCCGATCCCCAGACCTTCCAGCGCGGCGGAGAGGTTCTCGCGCGGCAGCATCATCAGGGCGGGCCCCTCCAGCATGATCCGTACAGGCCCCGTCGCCCGGTTCGACGTGCCGACCCGTTCGGCGGGCGTGAAGCCGATCCCGTCCAGCGGCCATTGCAGCCCTTCCGATCGCGCTTTTACCTCGCCGAATGGAAACAAAGAGACCCGCGTGCCTTCCGTCACATCCAGCGAGAGGGACGGCGGGCAGCGGAAGATCACCTCTTCCTCGGCCAGCATCACGACCCGGTGCGGCGTGCGGATCAGGTCGGTCATCGCGGCCAGCGTGTGATCCAGCCGCATCCCGGTAAAGCCGAGCGCCAGGATGAACGGCGCCTTGATGCGTTGCAGGCATTTCGCGAAATCGGTGCTGTCCTGCTCGGCCACCGGATGCACCCGCGGGCCAAGTGTGGCGCGCGCCGCATCCGACAGGGAATCGAGATCGCCGATCACCGCTTCGGGCTCGAGACCCATCGACAAGGCCCGATCTCCACCGCCATCGGCGGCCACGAGACAGGGGGCGATTGTCAACGCTTCGTCAACATCCGCATGGTTAACTGCGCCGGCGCCGAGAAGCGAAACCCCGGTTGACGAATGGACAATACTGCTAATCATGGGCTGATTGATGACGATTGTGGCAAAGAAAGACAATCGAGACCGGTAAAAAACCTTTCAAATGCCTTCTTTCGTCCACGCGAAAGAACCAGTTGGACAGGAATGTCGACGCATTGAGGTCCAATAGAAAGCGAGTGGTCCATGGTTGGTGCGAGCAAGATCCTGACCGTATCCTACGGCACCTTTTCGTGCACCTTGGAAGGATTTGATGAGCCTTTCAACACGATGAAGGCGATTGCGGAGTATTTCCGCGATCTGGCTGCCGACGACCGGTATTTCGGTGCAGAGCCGCCCCAGCCTGATGCGGAGATGCTTCACCGTATCGCAGAGCGCGAAATTCAGCGCCGGGTCGAAGCGAAAATTCAAGAAAACGGCGTTGTTCTGCGCCAGCAAGACACACTTCTGGGTGGCGAGGCTGCAGCAGACGAAGCGCCCGCGCCCGCTCAGGAAGAGCCGCTGGTGACGTCGGAAGCGCCGCAAGAAGCCGCGCCTGCCGCCGAAGCGCCCGCGCAGCCGGAGGTCGACGAGACGCCCGAGCCGGCAGCCGCGCCCGAGCCGGTCGCAGAGCAGCCCGCGCCCGAGATTCAATCCCAGCCCACCGAACCCGAAGCAGGCTTCGCGCAGCCGGAAACCGTCGCCGCCAAGCTGCAGCGCATCCGCGAAGCCGTAGCCCGCGCCCGCGAGGTTCAGGCCGACAGCTTCTCCGAAGAAGACGAACCGGTCTCCGCCCCCGAGGCGCTTCTGGGCCGCTTCGAGACGCAAGCCTCGAGCGAAGCGGAAGATTTCGGCTATGACCTCGACATTTCCGGCCCGCTAAGCGCCGAGGAAATCGAACCCGAAGCCTCCGAACCCACGCAGCCCGAGGCCGAAATGCCCGAGGCGGAGGTGGCAGAAGAAGAAGCGGTAGACGCCGCACTCGAACAGATTGCGGAAGAAAACGAAGAAGCGGCGGAAGTTGCTCGCGAAGACGAAGACGTCGTCACCGAGGAAGAGCCCGTCGCCGAAGCGGATGAGGCTGAAGCCGAAGACATCGCAGCAGCCGAAACCGTTGCCTCGGAAGAGGAGGTTGCCGACCAATCCGAAGCCGAAGCCGAAGCCGAAGCCGAAGCCGAAGCCGAAGCCGAAGCCGAAGCCGAAGCCGAAGCCGAAGTCGCGTTTGGCCCGACCGACGATCACATGCAGCGCCGTCAGGCAAGTCGCCGCGCGCGCCGTTCGGCGAAGCGTGCCAAGCGCATCGCAGCGCTCAAGGCCGCAGCCGAAGAACTCGGTGCGACCGAAGAGGAAACGGTCGAGCAGGCCGAGGGCCAAACCGAGGAGACCTCGGCTGACACCACCGTTGAGGCCGACGCGCCCGCCGCGCCGCGAATGCGCGCGCGTGTGATCAAGGTGCGCCGCCGCGGAACGATCGAAGCCGCCGCTGCGGAGGTTGCTGCGGACGCTTCGGAAGAGCTTCCGGCGCAGACCGGCGACGCGGTCACGGCAGACAGCGCAGAGGATCAGTCGATCCCGGTCGCCGAACAGGTCGAGGAAGACGCCGCGCAACAGGCGCCTGAAGTGGCTGCCGAAGCCGAGCAAGACGTCGAAGCCGAGGCCGAGCTGGAGGCAGAGGCCGAGGATGACGACCTCGCCGCACGTCTGGCTGCCGAGTTGAACGTCTCGTCGCAGGAGGCAAGCCCCGCTGCGGTCGCGTCGCAGGAAGAACAGCCTCAGGCGCAGGACGAAGGTGACCGCGACAGCCGTGGGCCGGGTCGCCTCTCGCCCGAGGCCGAAGCCGATCTCATGCGCGAACTCGCCGCGCTGCAGATGGAGAACCTCTTCACCGGCGCCGAGATCGAGACTGCTGACGAAGCCCCGGAAGAGGCGGTTGCGCAGGAAGATGTTTACGAAGATCTGGCGCTGCCCGATATCGACCTGTCCGATCTGGAAGACGAGTCGGTCGACGCGCCGCTGGTTCTGACGCAAGACGAGGCCGCCGCGCCCGAGGCGGAAGAGCCCGAAGCGGCCACCAAAGCCGCATCGCTCGACGCGCAAAACGTGCTGGTTCTGGGCAACGCGATCATCGCCGAAGAGACCGAAGCCGAAGCGTCGGAAGACGACACCGTGGCCGAAGCTGAGGCCGAGGTGGAGGATATCTCCGCCGACGTCTTCGCACCCGAATTTGAAGCCGAGGTCGCAGAAGAGACCGAAGCCGAGGACGCGGAAGCAGAGGCCGAAACCGTCGAGACCGCCGATGCGGAAGACACGGAAGAGGCGGAGGCCCCGACCGAGGTTGCCGCGCGCGAGGCCGCGTCGCTCTCCGCGGAGGGGACCGACCGCGAAGCCGAGGTGGATCGCCTTCTGGCCGAGGCCGACAAACAGGCCGAAGTCGTTGAAACCCGTCGCCGCTTCTCCGCGATCGCGCATCTCAAGGCCGCCGTCGCCGCCACCGTCGCGGATCGTCTGGCCAAGGGCCAGGACACCGCGAAAGGGGGCGTCGAGGATGAGGACGGGTCCGAGCCTTACCGTGCCGATCTGACCCAGGCCGTGCGCCCGCGCCGCCCGGTCAGCTCGGGCGAGACGGCATCGCGCCGTCCCGATCCGTTGCGCCCCGCGCCGCTGGTGCTGGTTTCCGAACAGCGCGTCGATGCGGAGGAAGCCTCTGATGTCGAGGAGGTCGAGCAGCCCGCCGCGCAGCCCGCTGCCGCGATCCGTCCGCGCCGTGTCTCGGCAGGTCAGTTCGCCGTTGCCCAAGGCGACGAATCCGAAGCCACGCCGATGAACCCCGAGCAGGCGACCAGCTTCGCCGAATTCGCGGAAAGCCTCGGCACGCAGGGCCTCTCCGATCTGCTGGAAGCCGCCGCCGCCTATACTTCGGCCGTGGAAGGGCGCCCGCATTTCTCGCCGCCGCAGATCATGCGCAAGCTGTCGGTCATGGACGATGCGGCTGACGTGCCGCGCGAAGAGCGGATGCGCGTCTTCGGTCGCCTGCTGCGCCAGGGCAAGATCACCAAGGTGAAGCGCGGCCAATACGCGATTACCGAAGCCTCGCGCTACTGGGACGAGGCGAAGATGGCCTCGGGGCAGTAACCCCGGCGACAGATCAGAAGGGGCGGTCCTGGGGGGCCGCCCTTTCTCATTGGATCAGTATAACCGTGCGCGCAGGCACTGGATCAGCACGCGCGCGCCAGGGCCGATCAGCGCGTCGGGGAAATCGTAATCAGGATTGTGCAGGGCGGGGCGGTCACCCGCGCCCAGAAGCGCCATCGCGGCAGGGCCGTGATCGGCGAAACGCCCGAAATCCTCGGAGGCGCGCATCGGTAGATCGGTCTCGGTGGTCTCGATCCCCTCGGCCCGCAGCGCCGCGCGCAGGATGGCGTTCGCTTCAGGAGCGTTTTCGCAATGGCGAAAGACGTCGTGATAGGTGATCTCGCGCTCCAGACCGAGCGCATCGGCGGCCTCGCGCACCATCGCCTCGGCTTTCTCCACGAGCCCCGCCATCCCCGCATCGCGCTGGGTGCGCAGGGTCGCCCAAAGCTCCGCCGCGCCGGGCGCGACGCCGAAAGCGGGCTCGCCGAGCCGCGCATGGGTGATCGTCACGCGCGCGAAATCGGGATCGCTCTGGTGCAACTCGTTGCCGAGCGCCGTCAGATCGCTCAGCAGTCGGGCCAGTGCCGGAGCGGGGGAGCGACCGCTTTCGGGCAGCGAGGCATGAGCAGTCCACCCGGTGAGCGTGATTTTCATGCCGCGCGAAGCGCAATTCATCACCCCGTCCTGCAGCGCTGCCGCCCCGAAGGGCACGCCGGGCATATTGTGCAGCGCGAAGGACAGATCGGGCGCGATCTCGGCAAAACGCGGATCGGCGATCACGGCCGCAGCCCCCGCGCCGGTCTCTTCGGCGGGTTGGAACAGCAAGATCGCGCGGCCACGCGCGGGACGATTGCGCGACAGCCAGCGCGCCACCCCTGCGAGAATCGCCATGTGACCGTCATGGCCGCATAAGTGCCCCTTGCCGGGAAAGTTCGAGCGGTAAGGCGGCGTGCCGGTCTCGTGGATCGGCAGCGCGTCCAATTCGCAGCGCAGGAGAACCGTCGGACCGGGCTCCGCACCCTCGTAGATCGCGGCGACCCCGTGGCCGCCAAGCTCGGTCAGCGTCCGGTCCGGCGCGGTTGGCAGCAACATCGCGACCACCCGCGCGGCGGTGTCGCGTTCCTCGCCGGAAAGCTCGGGGTCCTGATGCAGACGGTGCCGCCACGCGGTAAATTCCGCGATGTCGGAATTGGTCAGACTGTCGGGCGGGAGGGAGGAGGGCGCGCTGGTCATCGGGCTAATTTGCCCGTTTTTCGGCGCGCCCGCCAGAGGGTGTCACGGCTGCGACGGATCGTCGGGATCGTCCTTGCCGACGCCTTTGAAGATCGGCTTGAGCGGCGCGATCCACAGCAGGCCAAGCACGACATAGACGCCGAACTCGGCCCAGATCGGCAGCCGCCCCCAGCGCGCGCCCGCCCAGTTCACCACCGTCACCGCGACGACGATATAGGCGGGCAGCCCCACGACGAGGGCCAGCAGCGAGAGGCGGCGACGGGCCTTGTAGCTCAGCGCCATCGGATCAATCCGCGAAGGGGTCGGTCACGAGGATCGTGTCGTCGCGCTCAGGCGAGGTCGAGAGCATCGCGACCGGGCAGTCGATCAGCTCCTCGATCCGGCGAACATATTTGATCGCTGCCGCCGGAAGATCGGCCCAGCTGCGCGCGCCTTCGGTCGATTCGGCCCAGCCCTCGATCTCTTCATAGACCGGGATGCAGCGCTTCTGCTCTTCCGCGGCGGTCGGCAGATAGTCGAGCGTCTCGCCGTCGAGCTCATAGCCGGTGCAGATCTTGATCGTCTCGAACCCGTCGAGCACGTCGAGCTTGGTCAGCGCGATGCCGTTCACGCCCGAGATCGCGCAGGTCTGGCGCACCAGTGCCGCGTCGAACCAGCCGCAGCGGCGCTTGCGGCCCGTGACGGTGCCGAATTCATGGCCGCGCGTGCCGAGGCGGTTGCCGTCTTCGTCGTCCAGCTCGGTCGGGAAGGGGCCTTCGCCGACGCGGGTGGTGTAGGCTTTGACGATACCGAGGACGAAATCGATCGCACCCGGACCCATGCCGGTGCCGGCGGCGGCCTGACCCGCGACCACGTTCGACGAGGTCACGAAGGGGTAAGTGCCGAAATCGATGTCCAGCAGCGAGCCCTGCGCGCCTTCGAAGAGGATGCGCTTGCCCTGCTTGCGCTTCTCGTTGAGCACTTTCCAGACCGGGGCTGCGTATTTCAGGATCTCGGGCGCGACGTCCTTGAGCTTTGCGATCAGCGCGTCGCGGTCGATCGCCTCGATGCCGAGACCCTTGCGCAGCGGATCGTGGTGCTGCAGCGCGCGGTCGACGCGGGCTTCCAGCGTCGCGTCGTCCGCGAGGTCTGCCACGCGGACCGAACGGCGGCCCACCTTGTCTTCATAGGCCGGGCCGATGCCGCGACCGGTGGTGCCGATCTTGGTGCCTTTCGAGGCCGCTTCTTCGCGGGCGCGGTCGAGCTCGCCGTGAATCGGCAGGATCAGCGGGGTGTTTTCTGCGATCATCAGCGTCTCGGGGGTGATCTCCACGCCCTGATCGCGGATCTTCTCGATCTCTGCGAGCAGGTGGAACGGGTCGAGCACGACGCCATTGCCGATCACCGAGAGCTTGCCGCCCCGCACCACGCCCGAAGGCAGCGCGTTGAGCTTGTAGACCTTGCCGTCGATCACGAGCGTATGGCCCGCGTTATGACCGCCCTGAAACCGCGCGATCACATCCGCGCGCTCGCTGAGCCAGTCCACGATCTTGCCTTTCCCCTCGTCACCCCATTGGGCGCCGACGACGACGACATTGGCCATTGCTCTCTCCTTGGCAGGTGTAAAACCGCGCGAGGTATAGCGGCTGAGCGCGCGGTGCGAAAGCCCGCATTTGCGAGAGGTGCTTCGCTCTATCCACGCGTGACGCGCGCGCGAGGGGGCAGGCGCCTCCGGCGGGGATATTTGGGCCAAAACGAAGGGGAGGGCGCAGGCAGGCAGCGCGGCTGTGCCGATTTGACCCCGCGAAAGCCGAAAATCCACCTCTGCGGCCTTGCACCCTCAGTCTCATCCGCCTAGATAGGCGCGTCGCAAGAAAGAAGGCCCGACCCGTTCATGGAAAACGTCGTTCTCTCGATCCATCTGATCCTCGCACTGCTGCTGATTGGCGTGGTGCTGCTGCAACGCTCCGAAGGGGGTGGCCTCGGCATGGGGTCGTCCAACAGCTCCGGCGGCGGTGTCGGCGGGCTGATGACCGGTCGGCAGGCGGCCAATGCGCTGACTCGCGTGACCTGGGTTCTGGCCGCTGGCTTCTTCGCGACCTCGGTGACGCTGACGGTTCTGGCCGCGCAGAAAGCGGGCAGCAGCTCGGTGCTCGATAGCGCCGCGCCCGAGCAAAGCGCTCCGGCAGAGACCGCGCCGGCCACTGACACGACCGGCTCGACGCCGTCGCTCGATGTGGTGATGCCGCCGCCGGCAAGCGGGTCGGATTCCTCGACCGGCGGGAACGCGGGCGAAACCACGACGGATACGCAAAGCGGTCCGGTTACGCCGCCCGCCGCCAACTAAGCCGTCACTTCAGCCGACAATCGGTTCGCACCCACAAAAAGTTGCGGGTGCGTCCAATCCAAACTCAATAGCTTGCGGTCTGGTTGCGGGCAGGCCGCGAATCGTGTAAGCATTAAATCCCGTGATCCTGACCCTCTTTGGGGCAGGGAAACCATTCGAATTTCGCAGATCACGGGGGTCTTTATGGCACGTTATGTCTTCATTACCGGCGGCGTTGTCTCGTCGCTCGGCAAGGGTTTGGCATCCGCCGCCCTGGGGGCATTGCTGCAAGCACGCGGCTTTTCGGTTCGGCTGCGCAAGCTCGACCCGTATCTCAACGTCGATCCGGGCACGATGAGCCCGTTCGAGCATGGCGAGGTCTTCGTCACCGATGACGGGGCCGAGACCGATCTCGACCTTGGCCATTACGAACGCTTCACAGGTGTTTCGGCGCGCAAGACCGACTCGATCTCTTCGGGGCGGATCTACACCAATGTGCTCGAGAAGGAGCGCCGTGGCGAATATCTGGGCAAAACGATCCAGGTGATCCCGCACGTCACCAACGAGATCAAGGACTTCCTCGATGTCGGCGATGACGAGGTCGATTTCATGCTCTGCGAGATCGGCGGCACGGTCGGCGATATCGAGGGCCTGCCCTTCTTCGAAGCGATCCGCCAGTTCAGCCAGGACCGTCCGCGCGGCCAATGTATCTTCATGCACCTCACGTTGCTGCCCTATCTGGCGGCGTCGGGCGAGTTGAAGACCAAGCCGACGCAGCACTCGGTGAAGGAACTGCGCTCGATCGGCCTGCAGCCCGACGTGCTGGTCTGCCGCTCGGAGCAGCCGATTCCGGAAAAAGAGCGCGGCAAGATCGCGCTGTTCTGTAACGTGCGCCCCGAGGCGGTGATCCCGGCCTATGACCTGAAGTCGATCTACGAGGCGCCGCTGGCCTATCACCGCATGGGTCTCGATCAGGCGGTGCTGGACGCGTTCGGCATCTCGCCCGCGCCGAAGCCGGAACTGAGCCGCTGGGAAGACGTGATGGATCGTCTCGACCATGCCGAGGGCGAGGTGCGCGTGGCGATCGTGGGCAAATATGTCCAGCTGGAGGATGCCTACAAGTCGATCGCCGAGGCGCTGACCCATGGCGGGATGGCGAACCGGGTCCGCGTGAAGGCGGAATGGATCGACGCGGAGATTTTCGAGAACGAAGACCCCGCGCCCTATCTGGAAAATTACCACGCGATCCTCGTGCCCGGCGGCTTCGGTGAACGCGGCACGGAAGGCAAGATCCGGGCGGCCCAATTCGCGCGCGAAAAGGGTGTGCCCTATCTGGGCATCTGTCTGGGTATGCAGATGGCCGTCATCGAGGCCGCGCGGAACCTCGCGGGCGTCAGCGATGCGGGCTCTGAGGAGTTCGACCACGAGGCGGGCAAGAAGCGCTTCACCCCGGTCGTCTATCACCTCAAGGAATGGGTGCAGGGCAACCACCGGGTCGAGCGCAAGGTGACCGACGACAAGGGCGGCACGATGCGTCTGGGCGCCTATTCCGCCGCGCTGAAAGAGGGCTCGAAGGTCGCCGAGGTCTACGGCTCGACCGATATCGAAGAGCGTCACCGCCACCGCTACGAAGTCGACATCAAGTATCGCGAGCCGTTGGAGAAATGCGGCATGACCTTCTCCGGCATGTCGCCCGATGGCCGCCTGCCCGAGATCGTCGAGCACAAGGACCATCCGTGGTTCATCGGAGTGCAGTTCCACCCCGAGCTGAAATCGAAGCCCTTCGCGCCGCATCCGCTGTTTGCGGGCTTCATCAAAGCCGCGCGGGATCAGAGCCGGTTGGTGTAAACCGGTCTCAAGCTCGAAATCGAAAAAGCCGCGCTCAGCTTTGCGCGGCTTTTTTCTTTTTCTTCTTCGATGGCTTAGGCGCGTGTTTTTCGGCTTTGCCGCCGCCGCGGGCTGGGTCGATCTGGCGGGCAAGCTCGGCCGGGTCGAGGCGGATCAGCGTCTGGATGTAGCCCGAGGCCGCGTCGAGCAGCTCGCACAAGGCCGCCGCGCGCGGATCGGCGCTGCGGGCTTCCAGGGCGGACAGGTGGTCGCGCGCGGGGCCGATGACGCGGCGTTCACGCTCGGCCAGCATCAGCCGCGCCAACTCCCACGGCTCGGTCGGGGCGACGAAGAAATCCTTGCGCGAGCCCGGCGAGCGTGCGGCCTGCACGAGACCCGCATCGCGCAATTCCTTCAACGCGGTCGAGACATTCGAGCGCGACAGGCCAAGCTGCGCTACCAGATCGTCGGCCGAGGGCGCTTGCGCCGCGCGCCAGATCGCGCCGAGGCAGCGGCCCGCGGGGCGGGAAAATCCGAAACGGGGGGCGAGTTCGGCGAAGGCTTCGGGCAGTTCGGTTTCACTCATGCATCCATCCTCTGCCGCCTATTTTCGCCGCTCGGTTACGCGCTGGGTCGGCGCGCCGCGGACAGCCCCGCGATCAGCGCGGCCTCCCCGTCGCCCAAAGTGACCTGCGCGCCCTGCGCTTGCAAGCCGCGGGCGCAAATTTCCGACCAGCCGGGGGCGGAGGCGGAGGACAGAGCCAGCACGGTTTGCCCGAGCCACCACGGTTTCGCCGCGGCGAGTTCCGCGCCGAGGACGGCACCGGCGGCGCGCGGGGTGGGGCGTCCGAGGCTGAGCGGGGCCAATTCGCGGGCGAGGCGTTCGGGGCGCGAAAGGGTATCGGCGAGGGCTGCGTCGAACCCGTCGCCCGCCTCGAGCGGCGCGCCAAGCGCGGCCAGCATCGCGGCGGAGCCTGCGCGCATCGCGCTGACGACTTCACCCGCCGAGATATGCGCCCAGATCGCGCTTGCGCCGCAGATCCAGATCACGCCATCGAATTGCGGGAGGCCTGCGAGGATGCCGGCGATCCGGGCCGCCTCGGGGGCGGTGATCTCGGTGCCGTCGCTGTCTTGGATCAGGCCGGGCAGGGCCGGATAGCTTTGTCCGCCGATCTCGGTCAGCGGCAGCGCGCCCTCAGCGCGCGGCGTGCAGGGCAGGGCGCGCGGGGCGGGGCCTGCAGTGGAGGCCGCCACGATCGCAGCGGCCCCGTCGGGCAAGAGCGGGCGGGCGGCGGGGCCGGATTTGCGGTCGCTCACCGCCCCGTCCGAGACATGTGCGGCGCGCCAGCGCCCGAATTCTTCCGTGAGTGCGATCCAATCAGCCATGGCGCATCAGATCGCACGGAGGTCTTGCGGGATCAACCCTGCGACAGGCAGGCGGTGATCGTGTCCGCCATTCCTTGCATCAGGTCCTCATAGAGACCGGGGCCATAGGTCAGCGCGGTGCCCGAAGGGTCGAGCGACTTGCCGAGCGTCACCGGCGTCCCATCGACGAGGATTTCGACCATCTTCGGGTCGTGGTTCGCTTCCGGGAAGGCGCAGACGGCATTCTTTGCCGAGGCCTCGTCGCGCAGGCTCACCAGATGCGCCGCGCCGGGGGTCGAGGCATCGCTGGGCGAGAGCGCGCCCATGATGGTCAGCCCGTAGTGATCGGCCAGATAGCCATAGGCCGCGTGATAGACGAGGAAGGGCTTGTCCGCGACGGGGGCGAATTCAGCCTTGAGCTTGGCGTCGAGCGTCTCGATCCGCGTCTGCGCCGCTTTGGCATTGGCCGCGTAGGTGTCGGCATGTTCGGGATCGGCCTTGGCGAAGTCTTCGGCGATCAGGCCGAGCCAGAGCTTCGCATTGTCGGGGTCGAGCCACGCATGGGGATCGGTCATCTGATCGACCTCGGCGTGGTCGTCGTGCCCCGCCTCGGCGTGACCCTCGTCCTCGTCGAGATCGGCGCTGTGATCATGCGGGTCTTGCGCAGAGAAGCTGCGCAGCGTCGTTCCGGGCGCGTGAAGCAATTCGACCGATTGCCCCTTCACGCCGACGCCTTCGATGGCGCGTTCGAGCCACGGCGTCAGGCGCGGGCCGACCCAGAAGACGAGATCGGCATCTTGCAGATCGCGCGCTTGGCTCGGCTTCAGCTGATAGTGATGCGCGTCCGAATTCTGACCGAGCAGCACTTCGGGCTGGCCCAGATCGCCCATCACCTGCGCGACGAGCGACTGCACCGGCGGCACATCGGTGACGACGCTGGGCACCTCGGCTTGGGCGAGTGCGGGCAGCGCGACAAGGGCGCTCACGAGAACGGGAAGGGTGGGGCGCATCGGATGTCTCCTGTCCAACTTGATCTGAGGAGCGGAAGATGTATGTTATAAAATCACTCGTCAAGAAGAAATGTGATAAGGTAACGCTCTCGTGGGATCTTCGACCTCTTCCGCCAAGGCTTTCACGCCGCATGACCACAGCCGATGCGCCGGCACCACGCTGGCGCGCGCCGAGGCTGTCGCCGCCGAGAGGGGCGCGCGTCTGACCCCGGTGCGCAAGCGCGCGCTGGAAATTCTGCTGGAAGAACATCGGGCTATGGGCGCCTATGAGGTGCTCGATCGGCTCGCAGAGGATGGGTTCGGCAAGCAGCCGCCCGTGGCCTACCGCGCGCTGGAGTTCCTTGTCGAGCACGGCCTTGCGCATCGCGTGCGTCGCCTGAATGCCTTCGCCGCCTGTATGAGCCCGGGCGAGGAACATGCGCCGTTCTTCCTGATCTGCCGCAACTGTGGCGAGGTCGCCGAGGCCGGGCCCGAAGAGGGGGCCGAAGAGGTGCGCCGCGCCCTGCAGGGCGCGGCCGAGCGGTTGAATTTCCATGTCGAGCGGGCGACCGTCGAGGCGCTGGGGCTCTGCCCAAACTGCGCTGCAGAGGAGGCGCAATGAGCGAATTGATCACGGCGCAGGGCCTGAGCGTGCGTCATGGCGAGGTCGAGGTGCTTCACGGCGTCGACTTCACGATTTCCTCGGGCGAGATCGTCACCGTCGTCGGGCCGAACGGCTCGGGTAAATCGACGCTGATCCGCGCCCTGATCGGGCTGGAGCGTGCCGCGCGCGGCAAGGTGAACCGTCAGGCTGGGCTGCGGATCGGCTATGTCCCGCAAAAGCTGCATGTCGATGTGAGCCTGCCGCTGACGGTGCGCCGCTTCCTGTCGCTGCCCAAGCGCGTTTCGAACGCGCGCGCCGAGGCCGCTCTGGAACGCACCGGCGTCCCGCATCTGGGCGGGCGGCAGATTTCGCGGCTCTCGGGTGGGCAGTTCCAACGGGTGCTTCTGGCGCGCGCCTTGCTGTCGGAGCCGCAGATCCTGATCCTCGACGAGCCGACGCAGGGGCTCGACCAGCCAGGCACGGCAGGGTTCTACAAGCTGATCGAAGAAGTCCGTCAGGAAACCGGCTGCGCGGTGCTGATGGTCAGTCACGATCTGCACGTCGTGATGTCGGCCTCGGATCGGGTGATCTGCCTCAACGGCCATGTCTGCTGTCAGGGCACGCCGAAAGTCGTCTCGGAGGCGCCGGAATATCGCGCGCTGTTCGGGATGGGCACACAAGGGGCCTTCGCGCTCTATCAGCATAGCCACGATCATGGCGAACATGCGGATCACGCGACCTGCAGCCACGATCACGATCACGCCCATGATGCGGCGCAGGACGACACTCAGACCCACGGGCAGGCGCATGTTTGACGATTTTCTTTTCCGCGCGGCGCTGGCCGGGATCGGCCTGACCTTCGCGACTGGGCCTTTGGGCTCTTTCGTGGTGTGGCGGCGGATGGCCTATTTCGGCGATGCAACCGCCCATGCGGCGATCCTCGGCGTGGCGCTGAGCTTCGCCTTCGGTATCTCGGTCTATCTGGGCACGCTTGGCGTGGCGCTGGCGATGGCGCTCACCGTTGCGCGGCTCTCGGGGCGCGGCCATGCGATGGACACGCTCTTGGGGGTGCTCGCCCATTCCGCGCTGGCTTTCGGCCTCGTCGCGGCATCGCTGCAATCGGGGCTGCGGGTCGATCTGTCGGCATGGTTGTTCGGCGATATCCTCGCCGTGTCGCGCAGCGATCTGGCCGTGGTCTGGGGCGGCTCGGCGGTGGTCGTGGCGCTGCTGGCATGGCGCTGGCAGGGGCTGCTGACCGCAACGATCAATGACGAGCTGGCGATGTCCTCGGGGCTCGACCCGCGGCGCGAGCAGATGGCGCTGACCATCGCGCTGGCGCTGACCGTGGCCGTGGCGATCAAGATCGTCGGCGCGCTGCTGATCGCGGCACTGCTGATCATCCCGGCGGCCACGGCGCGGCAATTCGCGCGCGGGCCCGAGGCGATGGCGGCGGGCGCGACCGGGGTGGGGATCGCCTCGGTGCTGCTGGGGCTTTGGGGCTCGTTGCAGTTCGACACCCCCGCCGGTCCGTCGATCGTGGCGGCCTCGACCGTGCTTTTCGTGCTGTCCTTGCCGCTGCGTCGCGCGCGCTAAGCCGCGCTGCCGCTTGCCATTTCCCCTCCCGCGCGGTGAGATGGGCGGCAAAGGAGCCCCGATGGATCACCGCAGTTTCAAGACCCCGGCGCAGGCGTTCATCGACCTTGCCGCAGGCAATCCGCAGCGCCGCATGGCTTTCGATCCCGCGCAGCGGCGCGCGGCGCTGCAGGCGCTCTCGCGGGCGATCCACGATTGCGAGGCGGAGATCCTCGCGGCGCTGGCGGAGGATTTCGCCAAGCCCGAGGCCGAGATCCGCCTGACAGAGATCCTTCCCGTTCAGGCGGAAATCTCCCACGCGCTGCGCAATCTGAAGACGTGGACGCGGGTGCGCCGGGTCCGCCCGACCCGCGCGATGCTGGGCACCCGCGCGCGCATCGTGCCAGAGCCGAAGGGCACTGCGCTGATCATCGCGCCGTGGAATTACCCGCTGGCGCTGTCGCTCGGGCCGCTGGTCTCGGCCATCGCGGCGGGCTGTGCCGCGATTATCAAACCGTCTGAGCTGGCCCCGGCCAGCGCCGCCGTGATCGCGCAGATCGTGGAGGAGGCGCTGCCCGCCGATCTCGTGCGCGTGGTGCAGGGCGGGGTCGAGGTCAGTCAGGAACTGCTAGACCAGCCCTTCGATCATATCTTCTTCACCGGCTCGCCGCGGGTGGGCAAGATCGTGATGGCGGCGGGGGCGAAGCATCTGACTTCGGTGACGCTGGAGCTGGGGGGCAAATCCCCGGTCATCGTCGGCCCCGGTGCGGATCTGAAAAAGACCGCACGGATGATCGCCTGGGGCAAGTTCGCGAATGCAGGTCAGACCTGCATCGCCCCCGATCACGTCTATGTCGCCAAGCAGATCGAGGCCCCGTTCCTCGCCGAGCTGAAAGCCGCGATCGCGCGGATGTATGGTAAGACGGAAGAGGCGCAGGCGGCGTCGCGCGACCTCGCGCGGATCATCAACCCGGATCATTTCGCGCGTCTCATGGGCATGATCGAGAGCGCACAATCCGCTGGCGCAAAGGCGCTGACCGGTGCCACCAGCGAGGCCGAGAGCCGCTATATCGCGCCGACCGTTCTGATGGGCACCGACCCGTCGATGCGCGTCGAGCAGGAGGAGATTTTCGGCCCCGTTCTTCCGGTCATTCCCTTCGACGATGCGGCCGATGTGGTGGCGCGGATCGAGGCCGGGCCGAAGCCGCTCGCCCTTTACATCTTCGAGCGCGACCGCGGGTTGATCGACCGGCTGCGCCGCGCGACCAGTTCGGGCGCGGTGGGCGTCAATGTCGCGCTGGTCCATTACCTGCACCAGAACCTGCCCTTCGGTGGGATCGGGAATTCGGGTGTCGGGGCGGCGCATGGCCATTGGGGCTTCGAGGCCTTTACCCATCTCAAGCCCGTGCTCGAGAACCGGTTCGCGCCGCTTTCGATGCTGATGCCGCCCTATCGCAGCGGGCGCATGGCGAAACTCGCCCAGAAATTCCTGCGCTAATTCCGGCTGCAGGTTTCACGCGTGATCGCGTTCCGCCACAAGCCTGTGTAATCGCTCCGATTGGCGAGATCGCGCCCTAGTTGAGCCCTTGTGATTAATAAGAAACAGGGGATTAACCAATGGCATCAACAGAAACGATGGCCGGAGGAGGCAAACTGCGGCGCGACGCCGGGGTCATCGGGCTGCTCTTTGCGTCCACCACCTCCATGATCGGCTCGGGCTGGCTCTTCGGGGCCTATCACGCCTCGAAAATCGCAGGGCCGCTCTCGGTCTGGTCCTGGGTCGTCGGGGCGGCGATCATCATGCTGATCGCGCTGTGCTTCGCCGAGCTCTCCACGATGTTCTCCAAATCCGGCGCGCTCGTCCATATGAGCCATGCGAGCCACGGCGCGACGCTGGGCCGGCTCTGGGGGTGGATGCTGTTTCTCAGCTATGCGCCGGTGCCTGCGGTCGAGGCCGAGGGCATCGTCACCTATGCCAATAACTACCTGCCGTATTTCCTGCGCGGGGACGGGTCGGGCACGCTGACGCTGGTGGGCTTCATCACGTCCGCGCTGCTCCTGAGCGTGTTGGCGCTGCTGAACCTGCTGGCGATCAAGGCGCTGTTGAAGGTGAACAACACCGTGACATGGTGGAAGATCGCCGTGCCGCTGATCACCGTGGTCGGCCTGATCGCGGCCTCGTCCCATTGGGGCGTCTGGCATGCGGCACCGGGCACCTACAAGGCGCAGGGCATGTTCACCGCCATTCCCGCCGCGGGGATCGTGTTCTCCTTCCTTGGCTTCCGCACTGCGATCGACCTGGGCGGCGAGAGCGCCAATCCGGGCCGCAATATCCCGATGGCGGTCATCGGGTCGGTCATCTTGGCCGCGATCGTCTACGTTCTGCTGCAGGTTGCCTTCATCATGGCGCTCTCGCAGGGCGATCTGGCGAATGGCTGGTCGTCGTTGAGCTTCAAAGGCTCCGCTGGTCCCTTCGCCGGTCTCGCGGCGACGCTGGGCATGGGATGGCTGGCGCTGCTCCTTTACGTCGACGCTTATGTCTCTCCCGGCGGGACGGGGCTGATCTACGTCACCGGCGGCTCGCGTATCCTCTATGCGGTGGGCGACACCGAGAGCGGGCCGAGCGCGCTGACCCATACGACCCGTCACGGCGTGCCGTGGCTGGCGGTCGCGGTGATGTGGGCCGTGGGCGTGTTCTTCCTGCTGCCCTTCCCGGCATGGCAACTTCTGGTGGGCTATATCAGCTCGATCACGGTTCTGACCTATGGCCTCGGTCCGATCGTCCTGATGGTGTTGCGCCGCAGCCAACCCGATGCCGAGCGCGCTTTCCGCCTGAAAGGGGCGGAGTTCCTTGCGCCGCTGGCCTTCATCGCGTCGAACCTCGTCATCTACTGGACGGGTTTCTACACCGACTCGATCCTGTTCGGGATGCTGCTCGGGGGGTTCGCGGTCTATGCGGTCGTCTTCCACGTCGTGCAGAAGAAATCCGCCTCCGAGTTCGGCTGGCGCCATATCGGCTGGCTGGCGCTGTGGTTCGGCGGGCTCTGGGTGATCACCGCACTCGGTACCTCGGATCACGCGCTCAATGTGCTGAACTTCTGGAACGGCATGGGCCTCGTCTCGGTGTGGTCGCTGGTGGTGATCTGGTTCGCGCTGCGCGCGGCGCTGCCCGCCGAGGAGACCGGTGCGCTGATGGAGCGTATCCAGCGCGGCAACTGAGCCTTTGCGAAATGACAAAAGGGCGCGCGGGGAAACTCGCGCGCCTTTCCTATACTCGCTTCACCTTCCAGCGGCGATGGATCCAGAGCCATTGCTCCATGTGCTTGAGGATCATCTCCTCCAGCCCGTCATTGAGCGTCTGCGTCATCGCCTCGGGGGTGCTGTGCGGGACGGGCTTGTCGGCATAGATCTTGAAGTTGAGCCCGTCAGGCTGCCGGATCGCGTAGATCGGCACCAGATCGGCTTTCATCTTCAGCGCCATTTCCGCCGCCGACAGCGGCGTGAAGGCGGGCAGGCCGAAGAAGCTCAGCTCCGCGCCCTTCTTGAAGTGCTGGTCGAAGCCGAAGGCCACCATCCCACCGTCGCGCAGGAATTTCATCATGTCGCCCAGACCCCGGCGCGAGCGCGAGAACAGCGGCTCGGCAATGGCCGAGATGGTCGAGACATATTGCTCGTTGAAGAGCGGGTTGTTCATCGGGCGGTAGATCGCGCCGACCCGGTAGCCGCGCCCGGCCAGCGCTGCGCGCCACGCGTCGTAATTGCCGAAATGGCCTGCCGCGAGGACGACGGGGCGACCCTCGCGATGGGCGGCTTCCAAGGTCTCCGCCCCGGGGCCTTCGATCGGCAGATCGCGCACGCGGGCAACGAATTCCTCGCCCGAATAGATCTCCGCCAGCATCCGGCCCAGATTGTCGGGCATCTCGCGCTGCAGCCGTTTGATCTCGTCTTCCGACAGGTCCGGGCAGGCGATACGCAGGTTCTCGCGGATTTTGCGGGTGAAGCCGAGGATCGGGGCGAGCCGCGCGACCATCCGCCCCGCCGCCGGAATGCGCCGCTCGTAGGGCAGGCGCTGGACCAGCCGCATCACCGCCACGAAGAGGGCGTTCGAGACACGGTCGGACAGGGTGGGTTCGCGGTTTTTCATCGTGTCGAGTGTCAGGCTCTGGCTTGGCGCGCGGCACGGCGCTCGCGCGACCAGACATAGAGGCCTGCCCCCACGATCACAAGCGCCCCGGCCATCGTGAACCCGTCGGGGAACTGCCCGAACATCAGCCATCCCCAGAAGGATGCGAACAGCAGCCCCGAATAGCCGAAGGGCGCGAGCGTCGAGGCTTCGGCCAGTGCGAAGGCGCGGATCAGCAGGAACTGAGACATGCTGCCGGCAAGCCCGAGACCGAGGAAAATCCACAGGTCCGACAGCGCGATCGGCTGCCAGATGAAGGGCAGGGCGAGCGACGAAAGCGCAAGCCCGGTAAAGGCCGACCAAAGCTGCGAGGTGGCCGCGCTATCGCCGCGCAGGTAGCGCGTCAGCAGCACCGCGCCTGCGAAGCTGAACGCGGCCAGCAGCGCCAGAAACGCCGCCGGATGCAGCCCGCCGAAACCCGGACGCAGGATGATCATCGCGCCCATGAAGGCCGCCAGAATGCCGAAGATGCGGTGCGGGCCCAGCCGCTCGCCCAGAAACAGCGCCGCGCCCAGCGTCACGATCACCGGGTTGAGGTCGCCAAGCGCGGTAGCAGTGGCCAGCGGCACATGTTTCAGCGCGTAGAAGAACGACACGATCGCGCCCATCTGGAACAGCGCCCGGCCCAGCTGGAACTTCGGCTGTGCGCTGCGGAGCCTGCGCGGGAGGCTGCCACGATAGATGAAGGCGAGCACGGCGGCATTCACCGCGAAGCGCGCCCAGACGATGAGGAGCGGGTGATAGCCTTGCCCGAGAAGCTTCGCGAATGCGTCCATCAGCGTCAGCATCGAGAACGCGCCAAGCATCAGCGCGATCCCCATCCCGGGACGATCGCCCTCGGGATGTGAAGAGGGGGCCACGCCGGGCCCCCTCGCAGTCGCTTTCAAGCCGGGCAGAGCCATCAGAGGAGGCTCTTGACCTTCTCGGCCACGGCCTCGGGGGTGATCCCGAACTTCTCGTAAAGCTCGCCTGCGGGGGCGGAGGCGCCGAAGCCCTCCATGCCCACGAAGCCGGCTTTCGCCTCGCGGCCACGCTCGCCCAGAAGCCAACGGTCCCACGGCTGGCGCACGGCAGCCTCGACGGCCACGCGGACCGAGTTCGGCGGCAACACGCGCTTGCGATAGGCCTCGTCCTGCTCGGCGAACAGTTCCATGCAGGGCATCGAGACGACACGGGTGCCGATCGCTTCCTTCTGCAGCATCTCGCGGGCTTTCAGCGCGATTTCCACTTCCGAGCCGGTTGCCATCAGGATCACCTGACGCTTGCCGTCGGCCTCGGCCAGAACATAGGCGCCGCGCGCGGTGAGGTTCTGCGGCTTGTACTCGGTGCGCAGCGTCGGCAGACCCTGACGCGACAGCGCCAGAACCGAGGGCGTGCCCTCCTGGTTCATCGCGATTTCCCATGCCTCGGCGGTCTCGATGACATCGGCGGGGCGGAAGGTCAGCGTGTTCGGCGTCGCGCGGCAGATCGCGAGATGCTCGACCGGCTGGTGGGTCGGGCCGTCTTCGCCCAGACCGATGGAGTCATGGGTCATGACATAGACGGTCGGCACTTTCATCAGCGCCGACAGACGCATCGCGCCGCGCGCGTAGTCGGTGAAGCAGAAGAACGTGCCGCCATAGGGGCGCACGCCGCCATGCAGCCACTGGCCGTTCATCGCCGCGGCCATGCCATGCTCGCGGATGCCGTAATGGATGTAGCGGCCCTTGCGGTTCTCCGGGTTGAAGACCGTCATGTCCTTCGACTTCGTGAGGTTCGAGCCGGTCAGGTCGGCCGAGCCGCCGATGGTCTCGGGGCAGGCGGCGTTGATCACGCCCAGCACCATCTCGGACGCCTTGCGGGTCGCGACTTTCGGCGCGGCTTCGGCCTGCTCTTTCTTGAACTTGCGGATCGCGCCGGTGAGCTTCTTCGAGACGCCGCCTTCCATGATGCGGGTGAACTCGGCCTGCTTGGCTGCCGAGAGCTTGCCGAAGCGTTCTTCCCACTCGGCGCGCTCAGCCGCGCCGCGGGTGCCGATCGCTTCCCATTGCGACTTCACGTCGGCGGGGATTTCGAACGGACCGTGATCCCAGCCATAGATCGCCTTGGTGCGCGCGATTTCCTCGTCGCCCAGCGGCGAGCCGTGGGCCGAATAGCTGTCGGCCTTGGTCGGTGCGCCGAAGCCGATGATGGTTTTGCAGTCGACCAGAACCGGACCCTTGGCTTTCTTCGCCTTGGTCAGCGCCTCGTCGATCGAGGCCGGATCGTGGCCGTCGCAGGCAAACACCGTCCAGCCCGACGCCTCGAAGCGCTTGCGCTGGTCGGTCTTGTCGGACATCGACACGCGACCGTCGATGGTGATGTCGTTATTGTCCCACAGCACGATCAGGTTCGACAGTTCCTGCATCCCGGCGAGGCCGATGGCCTCCTGGCTGATGCCTTCCATCAGGCAGCCGTCGCCCGCGATGACCCAGGTGCGGTGATCGACGAGCTTCTTGCCCCATTGCGCGCGCAGCGCCTCTTCGGCGATGGCCATGCCGACCGAGGTCGCGACGCCCTGACCGAGCGGGCCGGTCGTGGTCTCCACCGCGTCGAGCAGGAAGTTCTCGGGGTGGCCCGCGGTCAGCGCGCCCGACTGGCGGAAGTTCTTGATCTGGTCGAGCGTGACCTGCTCGTCGCCGCAAAGATAGAGCAGCGAATAGATCAGCATCGAGCCGTGGCCCGCCGACAGGATGAACCGGTCGCGGTCCGCCCATTTCGGGTTTTTCACGTCGAATTTCAGGTGGTTCTGGAACAGAACGGTCGCCACATCGGCCATGCCCATCGGCATGCCGGGGTGACCGGAATTGGCGGCCTGCACCGCATCCATCGCCAGTGCGCGGATCGCGGAGGCAAGTTTCCAATGCTCAGGATGGGCGGCGCGCAGCTCTTCGATTTCCATGAAACGTCCTTTCGCGGGGCAGCTGTTGGATGGGTCCGCGCCCCTGATAGCAGGGATCGGCCCAAGATCAAGCGCGGCCCACAAGTGCTTGAGGCAAAAGGGTGGGCTTGCCCTGTCGCAAAAGGTTAGACTTAACCAAACCCGCAGTCGGCCGCGATTCGGCCATGGCAAGCGAAAAACATGAGGACGAGGAGGCGCGTATGAGTGACATAGCCGAATACGAACGCCGCATCGCTTTCGCGCTCGAACGGATCGGGCGCGGGGTCGAAGCGCTCAAGCAGCGCGAGGCATTGCAGGCGCAAGGCGCGCAGGATGCCACGCACCAGCCCGAGCCGGAGACCGCACCGCCTGCCGAGGCAGAGCTGCCTCCCGTGCCGGAGGCGCCGCCCGAAGTTGTCGCCGATCCCGCCGAAGTGGCCGAGCTGAAAGCCGCGCTCGCCGCCGAGCAGGAAGCCAATGCGCAGCTTTCTGAGCGCGTCCGCGCGATCCGCGAGAAACAGGACACCACGCTGGGCGCGATGGAGCGCAAATACGGCGCGGCCGTGCGCGCGCAGGAAGCCGCTTTCAAGGAAGTCGCCGCCCTCAAGCAAGCCAACGCGGCGCTGGTCGCGGCCAATCGCAAGCTGATGGACGAGGGCGTGGCCTTCTCCGAGGAGGCGCTGATGGCCGAGCTGCAAAGCCTGCGCGCCGCGCGCGATGGCGAGAGCGCCGAGCTGGAGCAGATCATCGCGGGTCTCGACCCGATCATCGAAGCGGCGAACCGCGAGGAGGAGACCGATGCCTGAGGTGACGATTTCCATCGGCGGCCGCGATTTTCAGGTCGCCTGCCAAGAGGGTGAAGAACATTTCCTGCGCTCTGCCGCCGGGATGCTCGACAGCGAGGCGCAGGTGCTTCTGGGCCAGATCGGGCGGGTGCCCGAGAGCCGGATGCTGCTGATGTCGGGGCTCATGCTGGCCGACAAGGCCGCAGGTATCGAGGACCAGCTGCGCGACGCGATGAACCGTCTGGGCGAATTGCAGGCGAAGATCGACGAGTTGCAGTCGAACCCGGCGCATGTCGAGGTGCCGATCGTGCCGCCCGAAGTGACCGAAACGCTGGCCGAGATCGCCGCGCGCGCGGAGTCGCTTGCCGACCGGGTCGAGGACGACGCGTGAGACGGGAGCTGTTTGGCGCGGCGCTCGCAAGTGTCGCGCTGGCGGGACCGGTCGCGGCGCAAGACGCGGTGCAGGGCACGGCCCCGGATGACGGATCGGTCGAGCGGTTGGAGCCGCTCAATCCGATCGTCGGCGACGGCCCCCCGGCGGTGTTGACCGCCACCTATCACTGCGAACGCGGCGCGGAAGTGCATGCCGCCTATCTCAACGACACCGACCCTCAACGCGCAGTCGTCTTCCTACAGGGGCGGCTGGTTGTGATGAGCCATATCCGCTCCGCCGACGGTGCGAAATATGCCGAGGATGGCGAGGGCGAAGCCGGCTATGTCTGGTGGACGCGCGGCGCGCAGGCGATGCTCGACTGGATCGCCGAGGATGGCGAGGTGCAACCGCTGCTCAGGGCCTGCCGCCAAGAATAAGGGCCGCAACGCGGATCAGCGCGGCGGCCCTCGTCTTGTTCGTTCGGGTAACCTGAAGCGTCGCGCGCTTACTCGGCCGCCTTCATTTCGAAACCTTTTTCCAGCTGATCCGACGGCGTGATCGGATACTCGCCCGAGAAGCAGGCATCGCAATATTGCGGGCAGGAATTGTCGCGGCCCTCGGCCTCGCCCACGGCGCGATACAGCCCGTCGAGCGAGATGAATTTCAGGCTGTCCACGCCGACCCAGTTGCGCATCTCTTCTTCTGTCATCTGAGCCGCCAGCAGCTTGTCGCGGTTGGGCGTGTCGACGCCGTAGAAGCACGGCCATGCGGTCGGCGGCGAGGCGATCCGGAAATGCACCGACTTCGCGCCCGCATCGAGGATCATATCCTTGATCTTGCGCGAGGTGGTGCCGCGCACGACGGAGTCGTCGACAAGGACCACCCGCTTGCCGCGAATGAGCGACTTGTTGACGTTGAGCTTGAGGCGCACGCCCATGTTGCGGATCTGCTCGGTCGGCTCGATGAAGGTGCGGCCCATATACTGGTTGCGGGTGATCCCGAGCGCGAAGGGGATGCCGCTTTCCTGGCTGTAGCCGATTGCCGCCGGGGTGCCGCTGTCGGGCACGGGGCAGACCAGATCGGCCTCGACCGGGGCCTCGCGGGCCAGTTCCACACCGATGGCGCGGCGGGTCTCATAGACCGAGCGGCCGCCGATCATGCTGTCGGGGCGCGAGAAATAGACATGCTCGAAGATGCAGAAACGGCCGGTGGAGGGGCCGAAGGGGCGCGAGCTTTCGATATGACCGTCCTGGATGACGACCATCTCGCCCGGATCGATCTCACGGACGAAGTCCGCACCGATGATGTCGAGCGCGCAGGTCTCCGAGCTCAGCACATAGCCATGCTCGCCCAGCTTGCCCAGCACCAGCGGGCGTACGCCCAGCGGGTCGCGCACACCGATCAGCTTGGTCCGCGTCATCGCGACGATCGAGAAGGCGCCTTCCACACGGCGCAGCGCATCGGCGATCCGGTCGGCATGCTTGCGCTGGATCGAGCGCGCCATCAGGTGGATGATGCATTCGCTGTCCGACGACGACTGGAAGATCGCGCCGCGTTCGATCAGCTCGCGGCGCAGCGCGTCGGCATTGGTCAGGTTGCCGTTATGGGCGACCGCGCAGCCGCCCATCGAGAACTCGCCGAAGAAGGGCTGGATGTCGCGGATCACCGCGCCTTTGGAGCCTGCGGTAGAGTAGCGCACATGGCCGATGGCGACATCGCCCGGCAGCGTTTCCATCAGGCTCGACTTGGTGAAGTTGTCGCGGACATAGCCGAAACGGTGGGCCGAGTTGAAGCCGGTGGCGGCGTCATGGGCGACGATGCCGCCCGCTTCCTGACCGCGGTGTTGGAGGGCGTGAAGACCGAGGGCCACGAAATTCGCGGCGTCGGAAATGCCGACAACACCGAAGACGCCGCATTCTTCCTTGAGCTTGTCGTCGTCGAAAGGGTGGGCGTAGTGGGTCTTCTGGGCGGCGGGGCAGGACATGTCATCAGCTCCGTGTGACGCTAGGGGAGGGCGCTTTGGCCCATTTATAGACAAACGCGAGAGGTGTTAACCCCTCGCGCCTGTAAAACCGTCATGTGACTGACATCAATTGTCGGTCGCCGGAGGCAGTTCGTCCGTCCGGGCCGGGGCATCCGCACCCGGAGGGGCGGGGCAGGCGGCCACAAGTTGTTCGTAACGCTGAACGATCCAGCCGGGTGCATCGGCGGGCATCGATTCGTCGAGTTGGCCCGAGGCGCGCGAGAACACTTTGGCCGAACGTGAGTCGTCGACCACCGGCACGGGGTCGTTGCTCATCACGCGGTCATAGACCACGAAGGCCACCGCCACGAGGACCACCCCGCGCAGCACGCCGAACAGGAAGCCCAGACCCTGGTCGATCCCGCCAAGCGCCGAGCGCTGCACGGCCGAGGCGAAGAGCGGCGTGAGGATCGAAAACACGACCAGCGCGACGGCGAAGACCACTGCGAAGCCGCCGATCATGCCCAGCTCGCAGCTTTGACCGATGAACTTGTCGAGGCCGGGGATCTGCTGCACCAGCGGGCGTGCCTCGTTGGCGAAGATATAGGCGACGATCGCCGCTGCGATCCAGCCGACGATGGCCAGCGCCTCACGCACGAAGCCTCGCGAATAGGCGAGGATCGCCGAAAGAATGATGACGACCGCCACGATGGCATCGACAATGGTGAACCCGTCCATTTGCGCTCCTATGTTCTCGGCGTTAACCGGCGCCGAACATCTCCCCGGTAAATGTCACGAGATCGCCCAGCTTGCGCAATGCCATCCCGCTCGACCCTTCGGCTTTCGTTCCCGAGGGTGCGATCGCCTGTGAAAAACCAAGTTTCGCCGCTTCTTTCAACCTGTTTTCCGCCTGACCCACGGGACGCAGCGCGCCCGACAGGCTGATTTCGCCGAAAATGACCATATCGGCAGGCAGTGCCACATCTTCGCGCGCGCTGAGAAGGGCTGCGGCAGCGGCGAGGTCGGCTGCGGGCTCCACGACCTTCATGCCGCCCGCGACATTCAGGAACACGTCGAGCCCCGCAAACGGGATGCCGCAGCGCGATTCCAGCACCGCGAGAATGGTTGAGATCCGTCCGCTGTCGAGCCCGACCACGGTGCGTCGCGGCGAGGCGAGCGTGGAGGGTGCAACCAGCGCTTGAATCTCGGTCAGCACCGGTCGCGTGCCTTCAATTCCTGCGAAAACCGCCGAGCCCGGTGCGGGTTGACCGCGCTCGGACAGGAACAGGGCCGAGGGGTTGGCGACCTCGGCCAGACCCGCGCCGGTCATCTCGAAGACGCCGATCTCGGAAGCCGGGCCGAAGCGGTTCTTCACCGCGCGCAGAATACGGAACTGATGACCGCGCTCGCCCTCGAAATAGAGCACCGTGTCGACCATATGCTCGATCACGCGCGGGCCGGCGATCTGGCCTTCCTTGGTCACATGACCCACGAGGATCACGGCGGTGCCGCGCTTTTTGGCGAAGCTCACCAATTCGTGTGCAGCGGCGCGCAGCTGGCTCACCGATCCCGGCGCGCTGTCGACATTGTCCGACCACATGGTCTGGATCGAATCGATGATCACGAGGTCGGGGCGCTCGGTTTCCAGCGTCGTCAGGATGTCGCGCAGGGACGTTTCCGCGCCCAGACCGACCGGCGCATCGGCAAGCCCAAGACGTTGCGCGCGCATCCGCACCTGGCTCGCCGCTTCCTCGCCCGAGATATAGAGCGCCTTCACGCCTTTGCGGGCGAAGCTGGCCGTCGCTTGCAGCAAAAGCGTCGATTTCCCGATGCCCGGATCGCCGCCCACCAGAACCGCCGAGGCCGCGACCAGACCGCCGCCCAAGACCCGGTCCAATTCCTCCATGCCCGATTTCACGCGGGCAGGCGGGGTTTCCTTCGTGTCGAGCGCGGTGAGCGGGATCACCTTGCCTTTCGCGCCCTTCATCCCAGAGCCGGGCGTGGTCGAGATCGGCGCTTCTTCGTGGATCGAGTTCCACGCCCCGCAGGCGTCGCAACGCCCGGACCATTTGGCGTGCGTCGCGCCGCATTCGGCACAGCGGAAGATCGCGGATTGCTTGGCCATAAGGTCAGCTGCGGTCCAGATTGGCGGCGATCAGGCTCGCACATTGCTCGGGATGGGTGGCGGGCAGCATATGGCCCGCGCCCTCGACACAGGCGACGCCCACATCGGGCAACCGCGCAGCGATCGCCTCGGCCACTTTCGGCATCGTCGCGGGCGAGCGGTCGCCGTGGATGATCATCGTGGGCGCGTCGATCTGCTCGATCCCGTCGGGCC
Source organism: Thioclava sp. ES.031 (assembly GCF_002563775.1). Lineage (NCBI taxonomy): Bacteria > Pseudomonadati > Pseudomonadota > Alphaproteobacteria > Rhodobacterales > Paracoccaceae > Thioclava > Thioclava sp. ES.031. The sequence continues at coordinate 1,177,623 of NZ_PDJO01000001.1, forward strand.
GCGCGATCTGTGCCGGATCTTCGAAATTGGCGCGGCTGATGTTCTCGACCATCGGCATGCACGCGGTGAAGCGCTCGCGCTGCGTCTCGGAATAGCTGTCCCACGGCTGACCGGTGCCCCAGTCGCGCATGAAGCCGCGCGCGGCAGGCTCGTAATCGCCCGCTTCTATCAATTGCTCGAAATGGTCCTGCTTGGCGCGCAGGTCCTGCCAATCCGGGTCGTCCTCGGGGAGGGCTGCGAACAGCACCGGCTCGATCAAGGTCAGCGAGCGGACGGCCTCGGGGGCGCCCACCGCGATACGCAGCGCGACCGAGGCACCGAAACTATGCCCGATCAGGTCCACGGGGCGCTCGATGAAGCTCGCCGCGATGCGCGTCACCTGCGTCTGGAAACCGCCCGGCTCGCTCACATCGCCGCGCCACGGCGCGGATTGCCCGTGGCTCGGCTGATCGAAGGCGACGGCATGGATCTGCTGGCCGAGCGGTATCAGCGCCTTCGCCCAGAGGTTCGAACTGCCGAGCGTGCAATGGATCGCGATGGCGGGGCGCTCGCCCTGACCGAAGCTTTGCCAGAACACTTCCGCCCCTTGTCGTTGATCACGCGGCATTCAGAGCGTCCCCAGATAGTCGTCGAGCAGCTCCAGATGGTCCTGACCCCAGAACCGCTCGTCGGTATCGGTCACGATATAGAAGGGCGAGCCGAAGACCCCGGCCTCGACCGCGTCCTCGAGGTTCTTCTCATAGGTGACCGCGCCATCGAAGAGGCCGGTGGTCGCCAGATTGCCGTCGAAGCCGTTGGCTTCGAGCGCCGCGCGGATCACCTCGTCCGAGGCGATGTCCTTATCCTCGGCCCAGCAGGCGCGCAGGATCGCGTTCACCAGACCGCCCACATCGCCGCCACCGGCTTTTTGCGCCGCGATGATCGCGTAGGAGGACGGTGCGGGGTTCGGCGGATAGCCGGGCGGGGTGGTGTTCATCTCCATCCCGAGCCGCGCCGACCAGCGCTTGAGCTCCTGCATCCGGTATTCCATCCGGCTCTGGTGGCGCTGCGCCGGGCGCACCCCGCCGGTGCGGTCGAACAGGCCCAGAAGATCGAGCGGTTTATAGGTGACTTCGGCCCCGTGACGCGTCGCGATTTCTTCGAATCGCGGTCCGCCGAGGTAGGCCCAGGGGCTGAACGTGCCGAAATAGTAGTCGATCCGTGCCATTCATAACACTTTCTTGACAGTCGAAATTGCCGCCACGCTACCCCGGTGCTAAGGCAGGCGCAATCAAGCGAATCCCGCCGGCACTGACCGGCGTCACGAAGGAACTGGCCCATGTCCGTCGTCACTGAACCGAAGCTCATCTCCGGAAATTCCAACAAACCGCTCGCGCAATCCATCGCGCGGCGCATGTCGATGCATCGCGGCATGTCAGTCGGTTTGGTGGATGCGCGGGTCGAGCGTTTCAACGATGGCGAGATTTTCGTCGAAGTTTTCGAGAACGTTCGCGGCGAGGACATGTTCATCATCCAGCCGACCTCGAACCCGGCCAATGACAACCTGATGGAGTTGCTGATCATCACCGACGCGCTCAAACGCTCTTCGGCCGATCGCATCACCGCCGTGATCCCCTATTTCGGCTATGCCCGTCAGGATCGCCGCACCAAGGCCCGCACGCCGATCTCGGCCAAGCTGGTTGCGAACCTGCTGACCGAAGCCGGGGTCGACCGCATCCTGACGCTCGACCTGCATGCAGCCCAGATCCAGGGCTTCTTCGATATCCCGGTGGATAACCTCTACGCCTCGCCGGTCTTCGCGCTCGATATCCTGCACAACTTCAAAGGCCAGACCGACGATATCATGGTCGTCTCGCCCGACGTCGGCGGCGTGGCCCGCGCGCGTGAGCTGGCCAAGCGGATCGACGCACCGCTCTCCATCGTCGACAAGCGCCGCGAGAAGGCGGGCGAAGTGGCCGGCATGACCGTGATCGGCGACGTGAAGGGCCAGAAATGCATCATCGTCGACGACATGGTCGACACGGCGGGCACGCTCTGCAAAGCCGCCGATCTGTTGATGGAGCACGGCGCGACCGAGGTTCACGCCTATATCTCCCACGGCGTCCTGTCGGGCCCGGCGGTCGAGCGCGTGACCAATTCGGCGCTGAAGTCGCTGGTCATCACCGACTCGATCGAGCCAACCGACGCCGTGAAAGCTTGCCCCAATATCCGCATCGTGCCGACCGCACCGATGTTCGCGCAGGCGATACTCAATACCTGGTCGGGCACGTCCGTGTCGTCGCTCTTCGAGACCGACACGCTCGTACCTATCTACGAGGGCATGTACACCCGCGACTGATCCGCGGCTCGCCCGAGACAAGAAAAAGGCCCGGATCTAAGCGATCCGGGCCTTTTTCATTGCGCCCGAGCCCGAGCGCCGGGTTACGAGGCTTTCTTGAGCGCCTTCTTCGCCTCTTTCAGCTTCTTTTCCTGACGCTCGACCTTGGCCTTGCGCGTCTTCACTTCCTGTTTCAGCTCCTTGAGCTTCGCTTTCTTCGCCATGATCAGGCTCCTCCGTGTCAATCCCTAGCAATAGCATCGTGCGGCAACGGTCCCGCGATGTATAGGGCCGGGCGTCGAAGCCATTGTTTTCGCGTCGGCCAAAGGTCGGGCTGGACAGCGCCGCGTGGCGCGGCGATGACTTGAGCATGCGCCTTTTCGCCCTTACCGCCCTCGTCATGGTCGCCTTCGCGGCCAATTCGGTGCTCAACCGGATGGCGGTGCATGATGCGGGATGGGGCCCTGCCACGACGGGCTTCGTGCGGCTCGCCTCGGGGGCGCTGGTGCTGTTGATCCTTGCGATCCGGGCCAAAGGCGCGCGCGGGCTGCGGCTGCCGGGCGCGGTGCTGGCGGCCGGGGTCGCGACGCTCGCGCTTTATATCTTCGGGTTCTCCATCGCGAGCGGGCTGATCGATGCGGGCGTCGGCGCGCTGACGCTGTTCGGGATGGTGCAGATCACCATGTTCGCAGGCGCGCTATGGCTGCGAGAGGCGATCTCGCTCTGGCGCTGGATCGGGGCGGGGCTGGCCTTTGCGGGGCTGGCTGTTCTGCTGCTGCCCGCCTCGGGTGCCGCTCATATCGACCCGCGCGGATTTGCGATGATGGCGCTGGCCGGGATCGGCTGGGGGCTCTATTCGCTCAACGGACGACGCACGGGCGATCCGCTGGTCGCCACCGCACTCAATTTCGCACTCGCCACGCCGCTGGCGCTGATCTGGATGCTTGGCGCGGGCGATTGGGGGCAGGGAGAAAGCTGGGGCTGGACGCCTGCGATCCTCTCGGGCGCGGTCACCTCGGGGCTGGGCTATGCGCTGTGGTATCGCGTGATACCCCAAATCCCCGCGAGCCTCGCCGCCATCGCTCAACTCTCCGTGCCCTTGATCGCGGCGCTGGGCGGGGCGGTTTTGCTCGCGGAGACGCCTTCGGAACGCTTCTGGCTGGCCGCGGCGCTGGTGATCGGCGGGATCGCCCTCTCGCTGAGGCGAAAAACCTGAGCGCATCTCTCGGATTTTCGGGCCGGAAACGGCTTGACCTCGGAACCTCCAGCGCTTCTTTAGTGTTTGACACACGTACCTTCGAACTAATGAGAGGACATCATGGCTTTTGAACTTCCCGATCTTCCCTATGCCCACGACGCACTCGCGGATCTCGGCATGTCGAAGGAAACCCTCGAATATCACCACGACATTCACCACAAGGCCTATGTCGATAACGGCAACAAGGCGATTGCCGGTACCGAATGGGAAGGCAAGTCGGTCGAAGAGATCGTGAAGGGCACCTACCAGCCGAACGCGGTTGCGCAGAGCGGCATCTTCAACAACGCCTCGCAGCATTGGAACCACACCCAGTTCTGGGAAATGATGGGTCCGGGCGCCTCGGCCATGCCGGGCGAGCTGGAAAAGGCGCTGACCGAAAGCTTCGGCTCGGTCGACAAGTTCAAGGAAGACTTCGCCGCCGCAGGCGCGGGCCAGTTCGGCTCGGGCTGGGCATGGCTCGTGAAGGACACCGACGGGTCGCTGAAAGTGACCAAGACCGAGAACGGCGTGAACCCGCTGTGCTTCGGCCAGACCGCGCTTCTGGGCTGCGACGTGTGGGAGCACTCCTACTACATCGATTTCCGCAACAAGCGCCCCGCCTACCTGTCGAACTTCCTCGACAAGCTGGTGAACTGGGAAAACGTCGCGTCGCGCATGTAATTTCCGCGCGCGATACGAATTGGAAGGGCGTCCTGCGGGGCGCCCTTTTTCGTTTTTGTGCCGGTGATGATTGCCGGAACGGAAAGTCTGCAAAGCAGGAACCGCGACCCTGCCAAATCGGTTTTCTTGACAGCTACCAGAAACCAAGAGGAGGATATGATGGCAGAGCGTATTCGTTCCAAGGACGGCAAGCGCGAAACCGAAGAGGTCCTCGGCGAGAAGCCCGAGAATATCGACACGCCGCAGGGGCAAGGCAGCTCGGGCGGGAACCTCAATCGCAAGGTCGGCACCCGCGACGAGAAGAAACGCCTGGATGAAACTTCGGCAGGCGCGACCCGTCCGTTGGGCGGCGACGAGCGCGACAGCGGTGAAAAGGAGAAGATGTGATGACCAAGCTTTCCAAAGGCACCTGGGTTGTGATCGCGGATGGCGAGAAGGCGCTGTTTCTTGAAAACATGATGGACGACCAGGATCCCAACCTCGTCGTGCGCCGCATCGACGAGCAGGAGAACCCGCCGGATCACGAGCAGGGCACCGACAGCCCCGGCCGCATGGCCGATGACGGCCCCGGCCATCGCTCGGCCTTCCAGGAGACCGACTGGCACGAGCTGGCGAAAATGCGCTTCGCCGACGATCTGGCAGAGCGGCTCTACAAGATGGTTCATAAGGGCCGGATCGAGCGGCTGGTGATCGTTGCGGCGCCGCGCGTCCTGGGCGAGATCCGCTCTGCACTGCATAAGGAAGTCTCCGACGTGGTGGTGGCCGAGATCGACAAGACGTTGACCAATCACCCTCGCGACGAGATCGAGAAGCTGGTGAAGGAAGAACTCGCGACCGCCTGAGCCGCGCCTCGCCAAGATGACAGGAAAAGCGCCGTGCGGGTCTCGCGCGGCGCTTTTTCATTGGGAATTCGAGAGGGGAGTGGGGCCTTGCGCTGTTGGTCAGAACGCCACGGATCGTTCAACCCGCCATGCGTCTCCGGCCGTCTGTCGAGCAAAGTAAAAACGCCGCGCGAGACCCGCGCGGCGTTGGTTGGTTGGGGAGGATCTAGGCGGCTCATTCGTCGCTCTCAAGGCTCTGCTTGAGCGTCTCGATATCGGGGTCGCTGGCGCGCGGCACGATCCGATAGACGGCGTTGACGAAGCAGAACACGGCGAACCCGAGAAGGCCCACGCAGATCGCCCCGGTCAGAAATTGTCCGAACGGGTGTCCGCGCAGCCAGTCGAACACCTTGCCGAGGCCGCCCGCGCTCGACGGGTCGTAGCTATAGGCGGCATAGACGATCAGCGCGCCCATGAGCGCGATCACCACGCCCTGCGCCACAAGCCCCGCCTGCAGCACGATATTGGCGCGCCGGGTAACCTCGTTGGCTTGCAGATGTTTCAGGTAGGCCTTGGTGATCCCCTTATAGAGGTAGTAGCCGCCCGCGCCGATCACGATCAGCCCTATGACGCCAAGCGCGATCCGGCCCATCGGTGCGCTCAGGATCGTGGAGACCAGTTTGCTTGTCCCGTTGTCGCCGCTAGCGCGGGCGACCAGAGCCGTCACGGCGATACCGCCGATGCCCAGATGGACGAGGCCGCTGACCACGAGGCCGATCCGCGCGACCCACCCCTTCATCTCGGAGCCATAGGCTTCGAGGTCCCAGAGCGCATCCACCACACGCCAGATCGCATATGCCGCCATGCCGAGCGCGATGGCGACCAGCACCACGGCGCCCCAGCCGCTCGAGAGCTTCTGCAGCACCTGCTTGGTGCCCTCGGCACTGCCGCCATGAAACAGCGACCAGAGCGAGACGCCGGCGACGACGAGATAGACCAGCCCGCGCCCCCCGTAGCCCGTGCGCATGACGGGCACTGCCCAGGCGAAATCGTCGGGGTCGTGGCTGTCGGTGGCGGACATTGGCGGTCTCTCTCGGTACTGTGAATTGACGCAGACCCAATGCGTGGACAAGCGCACAGGTTCCCGTGAGCCGCGGCCTTTCCTTTCGCCCGCCAATCGGTCAGGGTCACGCGGTTGAGAGAAGGGAATTTCGATGAACGAGGCGGTCAAGGGCTTCTGGGCGATGGTGACGGCCTGCGTCATCTGGGGGCTGTCGGGCCTCTATTACAAAATGCTCGACGGGATGCCGCCGATCGAGGTGCTCGCCCATCGCACGCTCTGGTCCTTCCTGTTCTTCGCCGTGATCCTCGGGCTGAAAGGCCGCCTTGGCGAGCTTTGGATCGCGCTGGCGGAACGTCGCGGGCGCGGGGCGCTGGTGATCGCGACGGCGGCGCTCATGATCTCGGCCAACTGGTTCACCTTCATCTGGTCGGTCCATTTCGGCCATGCGGTGCAGGCGTCGCTGGGCTATTACATCTTCCCGCTCGTGGCCGTCGTCCTCGGGCTGATCGTCTATCGCGAGGCGCTGAGCACGCGGCAGTGGATGGCTGTCGCGCTGGCCGCCACGGCGGTCATCGTCCTGACGATCGGGCTGGGCGTTGCGCCGTGGGTCTCGCTGATCCTTGCCGCGACTTTCGGCACTTACGGGCTGATCAAGAAGGGGCTGCGCGCGGGTCCGATGGTCTCGGTCTGTGCCGAGGTACTGCTGCTCTCGCCGGTCGCGTTGATTGTGCTCTGGGGCTATCACGCGGGTTGGTGGGGCAGCGCGCCCGGTGCGGGCCATTTCGGCGGCGACTGGAAAACGACGCTGCTCCTGATCTTCTCCGGCCCGCTCACCGGCACGCCTTTGCTGCTGTTCGCCTATGCGGCGCAGCGCGTGCGGATGGCGACCGTGGGGCTGGTGCAATATCTCAACCCGACGCTGCAATTCGCCGTGGCGACATTGGCCTTCGGCGAGACGGTCACGATCTGGCACGCGATCGCTCTGGGGTTGATCTGGACGGCGCTCGCGCTCTATTCCAGCGCCAACCTGCGGATGCGCCGCCCGCAGCCTGCGGCACAGCCCGTCACGCAGCGCGGTTTAGGCGAAAGCTGAGACGAGCGCGCGTTCCAGCTCCGCCACGCTGTCGACCGTCACGACGAGATCGCGCAGCGACGCATCCGCGAAGCCCTCGCCGATGACATGGTCGATCAGCGCCTCGAGTGGGGCCCAGTAGCCCTCGATATTGAGCAGATAGATCGGCTTCTCATGCAGGCCGATCTGGCGCCAGGTCAGCACTTCGAAGAGCTCATCGAGCGAGCCCGCACCGCCCGGCAGCACGACCACCGCATCGGCATTCATGAACATCACCTTCTTGCGCTCGTGCATCGTCTCGGTGACGACGAAGGTGGTCAGATCGCGCTTGCCGACCTCGCGCGGGAAGAGGTGCTCGGGGATCACGCCGAAGGTGCGCCCGCCCGCGGTTTGCGCCGCGCGCGCGACCTCTCCCATCAGCCCGACATCGCCCGCGCCGTAGACCAGCTGCCAGTCGCGCGCGGCGAGCATCTCTCCGGTTTCCTGCGCTGCTGCCGCATAAGCAGGCTTCGCGCCCGAACGAGAGCCGCAATAGACACAGACGGAACGGGGAAGGGTCATGACGGTGTCTCCGAAAATGCATTGTTATTGAGCGGTGATACCGGGGTTGATAAGTTCCCTCAAGGGACCGGGTGACCTAGCCGCACATAAGAACAGGCGGCAGGCCCCGAGGGATGACGTGAAGGCGGGACTTAAATGAATGAAAACGTGACGGATCAACCAGTCGAGAGCACCGGGCTCGGGGCGGTGAAAGGGGGGGCGGTCGCACTGCTCCTCGTGGTCTTGGGGCTGGTGCTTTGGGGCGTTCTGCGCCCGGTGGAACGCGAAGGGATGCAGCCATCGGGGACAGATACCACTGCCGCGACCGGTTCCGCAGGGGCGCCGCAAACGACACAAGAGGGGGGCGCGGAGACGGCCTCCGGCACTGCCGCGCCACAAAAGCAAGGCGTGGAAACCGTGGCTCAGGAAGCGGAAGAGGCGGCAAGTGCCGTGGCTCCGCTGGCAGAGGAGCCCACCGACAAGCTTGTTGAAACGGTCGACGGTCAGGGCGCGGAGGCTACGGCCGCGGCGTCCGCCACCGGGACCGAGGCGGGGGCTGACAGCACCACTGCGAGGGCGGCGGGTGACGACAAGGCGCTCTCTCAGGTGCAATTCGATGCGCTGCGGGCCACGCCCGACGGATCGGTGACGCTCGCCGGGCGGGCCGAACCGGGCGCCAAGCTCGATATCCTGGTGGATGGGAAAGTCGTGGCGAGCACGCTGGCCGATGGCAGTGGCAGCTTCGCTTCGCTCTTCGATCTCCCGCCTTCCGATGGCCCGCGCGCGCTCTCGCTGCGGGTGACCGGCGCGGATGGCATCACGCGTGACAGCGCCGAGACGCTCGTGCTGCGCGGCCAGCCGAAACAGGAGCGCCTCGCTTCGGCAGGGGAGAGTGCGACGTCCGGAGCGGCTGCGGATGGTGCGAAAGATGGTAGCGCCGGGGCGACTGCCTCGGCGACAGATGGTGCGGCAATGACCGGCACTGACGCAGGCGCGTCCGCCGCATCCGCGAGCGACGCGGCCCCCTCCACACCCACGCCGCCGGCAGCCCCGCTCATCGCGGATGCCGATGGCGCGCGGCTGCTTGCTCCGAAAAGCGACGATCTGGTGATCGACACGATCTCCTTCGGCTCGGGCGAGGTTGCGCGCAGCGAAGGGCGCGGCGCGCCCGAGGGCACGACGCTCAGCGCCTATCTCGACGACACGCTCGTCGCCGAGGCGCAGCCGGGCGCGGATGGGCGCTGGTCGCTTAACCTGCCTGGCTTGGGCACGGGCGAGCATAAGCTGCGGATCGATGCGCAGGATGCGTCCGGCAAGGTGGTCGCGCGGGCCGAGACCGGCTTCGACCAGCCCGACGAGATCCTCGTGGCCAACGCCGCCGATCCGACCGGTGCGCAGGCGGCTTCGGTGCGCGCGACCGGCGAGGTCGGCGACGCTGTGAAGGTGGTGCAGATCGTGAAGGGCAATACGCTCTGGGCGATCGCGCGCGAGGTCTATGGCGACGGGTTCCTCTATGTGCGGGTCTTCGATGCCAATCGCGACCAGATCCGCGACCCCGACCTGATCTATCCGGGGCAGGTCTTCAATATTCCCGCCCCCGATGCACAACCTGCCGAGGCTGCGCAGTAGCGCACAGACCGCTTGCATGGCTGGACTCCTGCGCGCCGCCGAGTAGGTTGCGCGCAGGTTTGCCCCGTGAGGGGCGCTGCCCCGCTCCCTGACGGGAGCCCCCGGGATATTTTAGCCAAGAGGAAGAGGAGGGCGCGATGCCTCCGGCACAGATCACGACCAAGGGCAAGATGAATGCCGAGGAGCGCGCCCGCGGCTGGCGGACGATCCGCGCGGTGCTGCCCTATCTCTGGGCGCATGAAGCCCCGTGGGTGAAGCGCCGCGTCGTCTTCGCGATGGTGATGCTGGTCTTCGCCAAGATCATCTCGGTCGCGACGCCCTTCGTCTATCGCGAGGCGGTCAACGCGCTCTCGGGCGAGGGCACCTCGGCGGCCTGGGCGCTGGGCATGGGGGCGGTGGCGATCACCGTGGCCTATGGCGTCGCGCGCCTGATGACGGTGGCCTTCGGCGAGCTGCGCGATGCGATCTTCGTGAAGGTGGCGCAACGCGCGCTGCGCCATCTGGCGCTGCAGACCTTCACCCATATGCATCAGCTCTCCTTGCGCTATCACATCACCCGCAAGACCGGCGGCCTCAGCCGGATCATCGAGCGCGGGGTGAAAGGCGTCGAGTTCCTGCTGCGCTTCATGCTGTTCTCGGTCGGCCCGCTGATCGTCGAGCTGACGCTGGTGGCGATCATCTTTGCAGTGGTCTTCGACTGGCGCTACGCGGCGGTCGTGCTGGTCACCATCGCGGCCTATATCAAGTTCACCTTCAAGGTCACCGAATGGCGCGTGAACATCCGGCGCGAGATGAACAAGGCCGATACGGCGGCGAACCAGAAGGCGATCGACAGCCTGCTGAACTTCGAGACGGTGAAATATTTCGGCGCGGCCAAGCGCGAGGCGGAACGCTACGACGACTCGATGAAGGGCTACGAGTCGATGGCGGTGAAGACCGGCCAGTCGCTCGCGGCGCTCAATGCGGGCCAGACGCTGATCATCACGATCGGGCTCGTGACGGTGATGGTCATGGCCGCGATGCAGGTGCAGGCGGGCACGCTGACGGTCGGCGATTTCGTCATGGTGCAGGCCTACATGATCCAGATCACAATGCCGCTGGGCTTCCTCGGCACGGTTTATCGCGAGATCCGTCAGGCGCTGGTCGATATGGGCGAAATGTTCGATTTGTTGCAGCAACCGGCCGAAATTCAGGACAAAGAAGGCGCCGATGTTCTGAAAGTGAAAGGCGGGCATATCAGCTTCGACCATGTCGAATTCGCCTATGACCCGACGCGGCCGATCCTGAAAGGGATTTCCTTCGACGTGCCGGCCGGGCAGACGGTGGCGCTGGTCGGGCCCTCGGGCTCGGGCAAGTCGACGATCGGGCGCTTGCTGTTCCGCTTCTACGAGGTGACTGGCGGCGCGATCCGCATCGACGATCAGGACCTGCGCGATGTGACGCAGGAGAGCTTGCAGCAGTCGATCGGCGTGGTGCCGCAGGATACCGTGCTCTTCAACGACACGATCCGCTACAACATCGCCTATGGCCGCGCCGATGCCACGGACGAGGAAATCGTCGCGGCGGCGAAGGCGGCGCGCATCCACGACTTCGTGCTGAGCCTGCCCGAAGGCTATGACACGGCCGTGGGCGAGCGGGGGCTGAAGCTCTCAGGCGGCGAGAAGCAGCGGGTGGGCATCGCACGCACGATCCTGAAGAACCCGCCGATTCTGCTTCTGGACGAGGCGACCTCGGCGCTCGATACGCAGACCGAACGCGACATCCAGATGAGCCTGAAGGCGATGGGTGAGGGGCGGTCCGTGATCACCATCGCGCACCGTTTGTCGACGATCGCGGATGCGGATCAGATCCTCGTGCTCGACAAGGGCGAGATCATCGAGCGCGGACGCCACGAGGAGTTGCTGGCACAGCGCGGGCGCTATGCCTCGATGTGGGCGCGGCAATCGGCGGAAGAGGAAGACGAGGCGGAGCAGGGGGCGGCGTAAGCCTTCCGTTGTCAGCCATCTGAGCTCGGGGCGACCAGCCCCGGGCAGCGCCCGACCCTTCCCCCGGGAGGGCGCATTGGCGAGGAGATTGCGGGCACGACCGACTTGCGGGCTTGCACGATGAAGCGCCACGCCACCGACGATGCGACGCGCCCACCCGAGGGCCGGGCGCGCCCCTTCGCACTCACTCCGCCGCGTCGGGCCGTGTCACCAGATGCGGCTTCACGCCGCCTTCGGGCGCATCCTCGTCCCAGATGATCTCGCGGCCACGCATCTTGCGCATCGCGCGTTCCAGCGCCAGATCGCGCGCGGCGCGGCTGTCCGCGCCTTGCATCAGTGCCGAAAGCGCGCGCGTCGAGCGGTAGGCGCCAGTCTTGAACCAGACCCGGATTGCCAGCAGCGCGGGCGTCAGCACAAGCGTCAGCACCGTCGCGGTGCCCAAGCCGAACACCACCGCCGTCGCCAGTTGCTTCCACCAAAGCGCCGTCGGGCTGTTGATCGAATAGCCGCCATGAAGAAAATCGAGCGACAGGCCGAACATCATCGGCGTCAGGCCCGCCATCGTGGTGATTGTGGTCAGCAGGACAGGGCGCAGGCGGGCCTCGGCGGTGCGGATGATCGCTTCGAGTTCGGGCATGTAGCGCGAGAATTCCTGATAGGTGTCGATCAGGATGATGTTGTTGTTCACCACGATCCCCGCCAGCGCGACAATGCCGACGCCGGTCATGATGATCGAGAATTGCTGGCCCATCACCAGCATCCCGATCAGCACGCCTGCCGTGGACAGCACCACCGCCAGCAGCACCAGCACCGAATTGTAGAAGCTGTTGAACTGCGCGAGCAGGATCACAAACATCAGCGCCAGCGCGCCGCCGAAAGCGGTCATCAGGAAATCCTGGCTCTCGTTTTGCTCGACCAGATCGCCGGACCATTCGTAGCTGACGCCCGGCGGCAGCGCGGCCTCGGTATCGAGCCACTCCCCCAGTGCGGCGATCCGCCCGTTGCCGGTGATCGGCTGGCCGTCGTCATTGGTGAGGCCCTCTTCGACCCCGGCCTTGATGTCGTAATAGCGGGTCTGGTCGATCCGGTCGATCTGGCCCAGCTTGGGGGCGGGCGTGCGGGTGATGAAATTCGCGAGCGGCACCAGCCCCTCGGAGGTGCGCAGCTTGAGCGTGTCGAGGGTCGACAGAACCCGGTCTTCCTCGGGCAGGCGCACGCGGATTTCGATCTCTTCGTCAGACGAGGGCACACGCATCGTGTCGAGCAGGATGCCGCGCGTCACCAGCTGCACCATGCCGCCCACGGTCGCCACATCCGCGCCGAAACGGCCCGCGCGGGTCACGTCCACGTCGATCACCCAGTCGATGCCGGGCAGGGGGCGGGTGTCTTCGATCGCGGTGACGCCCTTCATATCCGCCATATGCGCCTCGACCTGCCGCACGGCCTTGTCGAGCGCTGCGAAATCGTCGCCCTCGAGCCGCAACTGGATCGGCTTGCCGGAGGACGGTCCGCGATCCTGGGCGAGATATTCGGACTGGATCCCGGGGATCGTGGCGATCTTCGCCATGATCTTCTCCATCACCACATCGCCATCGAGCGCCGGATCGTCCTTGCGCTCGGCCCAGGGGATCATCTCGACCTGAATCTGACCGATCGTGTCGCGCGGCGCGCTGGCCCCGCCATTGTTCTGGTTCAACCCACCTTCGCCCGCGAAGGAGAAGACCGCGCCGACGCCGGGCGTGCCAATCACCATGTTCTCGGCTTCCTGCAGCAGCGCGTCCTTCTCGGTCAGCGAGAGGTTGCCGCGGCCCCGGATATAGACGATCGCCTGTTCGACCTCGCTATCGGTGAAGAACTGGGTGCCGTTATTGTTCTTGCCGTAATAGCCGAAGGTCATGACGACGCCGGTCACGATCACCGCGACCACGATCAGTGGCATGATCGGATTGCCCGCGATGGCGGCGGTGAAATGGCCGAAGGGGCGGCGGCGATAGCCCGCATCGATGGGCTTGGGTTTGCCTTGGGGCTTGGCCGCCGTGAAGGTGATCGAGCTGAGCAGCGTCGCGATCACGAAAAGGATCACACCGGGCAGCGAGGCCAGCAGATTGCCCGAAGCGGTATGGGTGCCCGTGAAGAAGGCCGGGTTGAGCGTGAGCAACGCGCCGAGGAAGACGAGCGCGGCGGAGATCACGGCCAGCAGCAGGCGCAGCCAATAGGGGCGTCCTTTGAGGTGCGCGGCGCCGTAATCCAACCTGCGGCTCACGCGGCCCGCGACGCCGCCCACGACGGGCAGGTAGATCAGCGCCACGACCAGCGAGGCCGAGAGCACGAAGATGATCGTGACCGGCAGCATCCCCATGAACTCGCCCGGCACGCCCGGCCAGAACAGCATTGGCAGGAAGGCGCAAAGCGTGGTCGCAGTGGACGACACGACCGGCCAGAACATGCGCTTGGCGGCTTCGGTGTAGGCGGCCATCGGGCCGGAGCCTTCGGAAATCCGCTTGTCGGCATATTCCACCACCACGATCGCGCCATCGACCAGCATCCCCACCGCGAGGATCAGGCCGAACATCACGATATTCGAGATCGGCACGCCCATCGCGCCCAGAAGCAGGAAAGTCAGAAGGAACGAGGTCGGGATCGCGAAACCCACCAGCAGCGCCGAGCGCGTGCCCAGCGTCGCCAGTACCACGATCATCACCAGCGCGATCGCGGTCAGCACCGAGCCTTCCAGCTGGCTGACCATCGCGCCCACCGTCTTCGACTGATCGAGCGAGATCCCCACATCGACGGCGCGCTGCAGCGGCTCGGGCCAGCGGCTCTCGGTCTCGGCCACGGTCTTGCGCAGCAGGTTCACCGTGTCGATGATATTGTAGCCTTTGCGCTTCACGATCTGCAAAGCCACCGTCGGCTCGCCGTTGAAGCGCGCGGTGCCGGTGCGGTCCTCGAAAGTCAGGCGGATATCGGCCAGATCGCCCAGCGTCACCACGCTTTCGCCGTTCTTCTTCACCGGCAGCGCATAGACATCCTGCGCGGTCTCGAAGGTCGCGGGGATCTTCACCGAGAACGCGCCGCCATCGGTCTCCACCTCGCCCGCCGCGATCAGCTGGTTATTGGCCTGCACGACATTGATCAGCTCGGGCGCGGTGACGTTATAGGCCTCGAGCTTCAGCGGATCGATCACCACTTCCAGCATCTCGTCGCGCTGGCCCGCGATCTGGGCTTCCAGCACCGGCTCCAGCCCCTCGACCTCGTCCTGCAATTCGCGGGCAAGCTGTTGCAGGGTGCGTTCGGGCGCGTTGCCCGAAAGCGTCACCACGACGATCGGAAATTCGGAGAAATTGATCTCGTTGATCGAATATTTCTCGGCCCCGTCCGGGAACTTGCCCTCTGCAGTGTTCATCGCGTCGCGCACATCGGCGATGATCTTCGTCTTGTCCCAGCCGAAGTCGAATTCGAGCATCAGCCCCGCGTAATTTTCCTTCGCGATGCCGGTCATTTTGTCGAGCCCGTCGAGCCCGGCCAGTTCAGTCTCCATCGGCTTGACCAGCAGCTTCTCGGAATCGGTGGCCGAGATGCCGGGGAAGGGGACCGAGATGAACAGCATCGGAATCTCGATATCCGGCTCGCCCTCCTTGGGCAGGCTCAGATAGGCGGTCAGCCCCGCGAGGATCGAGATCGCCACGAAGGCGATCACCATCCGCGCGCGTGCTGCGGCCCAATCGACGATGCCGGTCATTGCGCGGCCCCGTCGGTGGCGTCTGTGGTGTCGCTATCGGTTTGCGGGGCGGGCGTCATGGGGGCGGGCGTGTCTTGGGCCGCATCGCCCGGCGCGTGATCGACGAGGGTCACGGCCACGGGCGAGCCCTCGGTGACGTAGTCCTGCCCGACCACGATCACCGTCGCGCTCTCCGGCAGGCCCGCCAGCCAGACGCCCTCGGGCGTGTCACGCAGGAAGTCGACCGGGGCGTAACGGGCCACGCCGTCCACCGCGAGCCGCACGCCCAGCTTGCCCTGATCGTTCAGCGTCATCGCGGAGGCGGGCAGGAAATGTGCCTTGGTCCCATCGGCGGCGACGATCATTTCGACCGTCTGCCCTTCGCGGATCGAATGGTCGCCATTGGGCGCCTCGGCCTCGATGCGGAAGGTGCGCGTGGCGGCATCCGCCGATTGCGAGACGAAAGTGACCTTGCCCATCACCTCGCGCCCGGTCGCAAGCCGTGCGCCGACCATCGCGCCGGACTGCACACGGTCGATCTCTGTCTCGGGGACGTAGCCCACCAGCTTGATCGGATCGAGCTGGATCACGGTGGCGCAGAGCCCGCCCGCCGAGAGCAGCGAGCCCAGTTCTGCGGTGTCTTCCTCGATCATCCCGGCAAAGGGCGCGGTGATCTCGAGCCGCGCGAGTTCGGTCTGTGCGGCCCCGACGGCGGCGCTGGCCGCTTCGAGCGCCGATTGCGCGGAGGCGGTGGAGGTCTCCGACCGGTAGCCGCCCTCTTTCAGCTTCTCGGCGGCGGTGGCGTTGAGCCGTGCTTCCGCCAGCCGGGCCTGCGCTTCGGCCAGTGCTGCGGGCCGCGTGCCGGGGTCGAGCTTGCACAGCAGTTGACCTTTTTCGACCTGCGCGCCCTTGCCGAGCGGCTCGGAAATCACCTTGCCCGTCGTCTCGGAACGCACCTCTACGCGGCGCGCGGCCTCGGTTTGCCCGCGCGTGAGAACGCCCTGATCGAGCGGCTGCGCGGTCGAGACCATCGCCTGCACCGGCACGGCAGGGGTGCCGGTCTCTTCGACCTGCTGCGCTTGCTCGGCAGGCGTCGCGGCATCGCCGAGATAGCCCATCAGGCGGTCGCGCTCGAACACCAGAAGGTAGAGCGCGACAAGAACGAGGATCGCGTTAAGGATCGGGACCGGACGCATCGGCGGGCTCCTGTATGTGGGCACGGCGTCTCGCCAAAATGGGGACTGAACCGCAGGGTTCAACTTACCGAGAGCGAAGCGTGATCTCAAGGCTTGCGTTCCTCCGGCGCGCGCGTGACCAGAGCGGTTCGTGCGGCCCTTGGCAGCGCCGGGGGAGCCGTGTAAGAGGGGCGCCAAAGCTACGAGGAGACCCGCGCGTGAGTGATACCGACAGTTTCATCGACGAAGTCACCGATGCCGTGCGTCAGGACAAGCTCTGGGCGGCGTTCAAGAAATGGGGCTGGATCGGCGCGGTGATCATCCTCGCGATCGTCGGCGGCACCGCTTGGAATGCGTGGCAGAAGGAAAAGACCGAGGCCGATGCGCGCGCCTTTGGCGATCAGGTAATGGCGGCCGTGAACGGTGACGCCACCAGCGCCGATCTCGCCAAGGTCACGCCCGACGGTCCCGGCCGCACCGCGGTTCTCAAGATCATGCAGGGCGACGCCGCGATCGAGGCGGGCAAGCCCGACGAGGCGATCAAGTTCTTCGACGCGGTCAGCGCCGAGCAGGGCCTGCCGCGTTCGATCAGCGATCTCGCGAAGCTCAAGGCGGTGATCGCGGCCGGCGACAAGATGGATGCCGCCAAGCGCGACGCGACGCTGCAGGAACTCGCCACCCCCGGCGCGCCCTACCGCCTTCTGGCGATGGAGCAGCAGGCGGCCGCAGCCGTCGCGTCCGGCGACAGGGACGGCGCGATCTCGATCGCCCAGCAGATTCTTCAGGACGCCGGCCTCACGCCGGGCTTGCAACAACGCGCGACAGAGTTGATTGTGGCGCTGGGTGGCGAAGTGCCGACCCAGCCGGGGCAGACCGCTCCGGCACCGCAAGAGTAAAGGGTTGAACCGGCGCGTCTTTATCGGCCGCGCGGGCGCTGCAAGAGAGCCGAGACAGGCAGGGGGAACGGGCGTGAAGCTGAGCAAGACGATCTGCATGCTGAGTGTGGCGGCTTTCGTGGCAGGCTGTACCAAGGAAACGATCCTCCCCGGCGAGCGTCTCTCGCCCCGCGACGCGCTGCGCGCCGAAGAGGGGCTGCCGCTGGCCGATGCGCCCGCCCAGAAGTCGCTGCCGATCTCGCTGCCCCGTCAGGTGAGCAATGCCGAATGGCCGCAGCGGGCGGGCTCGGCCACGCATAGCCTGTTCAATGCGGCGCTCGGCAACGGCACGACGCCGGTCTGGTCCGCCGATATCGGTTCGGGCAATGCGCGCCGCTACCGCATCACCGCCGACCCGATCGTGGGCGGCGGCAAGATCTACACACTCGACAGTCAGGCCCGCGTGACCGCGACCGCGACGAATGGCGGGCGCGTCTGGCAGACCGACATCACGCCTCCGGGCGACCGCGAGGGCGATGCTTCGGGCGGCGGCGTGGCCTATGCCAACGGCACGGTCTACGTGACCTCCGATTTCGCCGAGCTCGTCGCGATCGACGCAGCCACCGGCGGCATCAAATGGCGGCAGTATTTCGACGCTGGCATCGGCGGTGCGCCGACCGTGAAGAACGGCGTGGTCTATGTGGTCGCGCGCGATTCCTCGGCCTGGGCGATCCGCGCCAGCGACGGCAAGGAAATCTGGCAGGTGCCGGGCGCGCCGTCGGCTTCGGGCATGACCGGCGTCTCTTCGCCTGCCGTCACCGACCGCATGGTGATCTTCCCGTTCTCCTCGGGCTTCCTGAGCGGCGTCCTGCCGAAAAGCGGGATGCAGATGTGGAACTCCAAGGTGCCGGGCGCACGTCCGGGCGTGGGCTATGCGAATATCGTCGATCTGACCGGCGATCCGGTCGTCGTGGGCGACACCGTCTATGCGGGCTCCTCTGCGGGCAAGCTGGCAGCCTTCGACGTGAATTCCGGCGAGCGGATCTGGACCGCGACCGAAGGGGCGAACAGCCCCGTGCAGGTTGCGGGCGGCTCGATCTTCCTCGTCTCGGATCAGGGCAAGATCGTGCGTCTCGATGCCAAGACCGGCGATCAGATCTGGTCCAAGGATCTGCCCTATTACACCAAGGACAAGCCGAAGCGGCAGCGCGACATCGTCGCGAGCTACGGCCCGGTTCTCGCTGGCAACAAGCTGTTCGTCGCGTCTTCCGACGGCGTGCTGCGCGTCTTCAGCCCGATCGACGGCAGCCTGATCGGCCAGGCGAAGATCCCGGGCGGGGCTGCGACCGATCCGGTCGTGGCGGGGCGCACCCTCTACGTCGTCGGCGGCGATGGGAAACTGCACGCTTTTCAGTGAGCCCTTTAGGGTGTAAGGGGGCCGCTTACGACCGCCCAAGGAGGGCATCATGAGCTTTACCCTGGCCATCGTGGGCCGCCCGAATGTCGGAAAATCGACGCTGTTCAACCGGCTTGTCGGCAAGCGACTCGCGCTTGTCGATAACATGCCCGGCGTCACGCGCGACCTGCGCGAGGGCGATGCGCGTCTGGGCGATCTGCGTTTCATTGTGATCGACTCGGCCGGTCTGGAACTGGCCGAAGACGACAGCCTTCAGGGCCGGATGCGCCGCCTGACCGAGCGCGCCGTGGAAGAGGCCGATATCTGCCTCTTCATGATCGACGCGCGCGTAGGCGTGACGCCCGCCGACGAGATTTTCGCCGATATCCTGCGCAAGAAGAACGCCAACGTCATCCTCGCGGCCAACAAGGCCGAAGGGGCTGCGGGCGATGCGGGCGCGATGGAGGCGTGGAGCCTTGGTCTGGGCGAGCCGCTGCGGATCTCGGCCGAGCATGGCGAAGGTCTGGACGATCTTTATACCGCGCTGGTGCCGCTGGCCGACGAATTCGCCGAACGCAATGCCGCGAACGCTCCCGTCACCGACATCGTGATCGAGGACGAGCTCGAGGAAGGCGACATCCCCGCCTACCAGCCGCCCTCTGCCGCGAAACCACTGCAGCTTGCCGTGATCGGGCGCCCGAATGCGGGCAAGTCGACGCTGATCAATAAGATCCTCAACGAAGACCGCCTGCTGACCGGCCCCGAGGCTGGCATCACCCGCGACGCGATCTCGGTCACAGCCGATTTCATGGGCACGCCGATGCGGATCTGGGACACGGCAGGGATGCGCAAGAAGGCGCGGGTCACCGACAAGGTCGAGAAGTTGAGCGTGGCCGATGGCCTGCGCGCGGTGCGCTTCGCCGAGGTCGTCGTGGTGCTGCTCGACGTGAATATTCCCTTTGAAACCCAGGACTTGCGGATCGCCGATTTCGCCGAGACCGAGGGGCGCGCCGTCGTGGTTGCCGCGAACAAATGGGATCTCGAAGAAGACAAGCCCGAGAAGCTGAAGGAGCTGCGCGAGGCGTTCGAGCGTCTGCTGCCGCAGCTCAAGGGCGCGCCTCTGGTGACCGTCTCGGCCAAGACCGGCAAGGGGCTCGACCGGCTGCACAATGCGATCCTGAAGGCCCATGAGGTCTGGAACCGCCGCGTGCCGACCGCGAAGTTGAACAACTGGCTGACCGCGATGACCGAGGCGCACCCGCCCCCGGCGCCCGGCGGCCGTCGGATCAAGCTGCGCTACATCACGCAGGCGAAGACCCGTCCGCCGGGCTTCGTGGTGAAATCGACCCATACCGACAAGATCCCCGAAAGCTACGAGCGCTATCTGGTTAACGGTCTGCGCGAGAGCTTCGACATGCCGGGCACCCCGATCCGCCTCTACATGCGCGATCAGGGCAAGACCAACCCCTATAAGGATCGCAAGAAGTCGATCCCGTCGCGCCTGAAAAAACACGTCGATGCGAAGAAGCGCTCGGCCCATAAGGAATCGGCGCGGAAAGCGCGCGAGGCGAAGAAGGGCGAGTAAGCCTTTAATCCTGAAAGAAAACGCCCGCCGGAGGATGTCGCAATCTCCGGCGGGCGTTTTTCGTTTCGGCGATGCCGACGCGC
This sequence comes from Thioclava sp. ES.031, assembly GCF_002563775.1. Taxonomy (NCBI): domain Bacteria; kingdom Pseudomonadati; phylum Pseudomonadota; class Alphaproteobacteria; order Rhodobacterales; family Paracoccaceae; genus Thioclava; species Thioclava sp. ES.031. Next base: position 1,197,800 of record NZ_PDJO01000001.1, read on the forward strand.
TTTACAGAAAGCCCAGCCGATCGAGTGCCGCTTGGGCGCGCGCGCGCTCTTCGCTCGAGTCCGAAAGCACGCTCGCATTGATCTCCGCCATCAGTTTCGACAGCGTCTTTTCCCGGCGCATCGCGATGATCTGCGCGGGGATCTGGTCTTCGCCGATCTCGAGGATACGGCTCATCAAGACGCTATCCCGCTTGTGCGTGACTGTTACGGACATGTGCAGCTCTCCCGGCGACTCACTTCGAACACGGAAACGTTAACAACGTTCCCGGCCGGAGTCTTGCGTCGCCGGGTCGCAGCGTCAGGCCAGCTTGCCGTCGACCAGCCGGGTCTTGCCGCCCAGATAGGGGTGCAGGCAGGCGGGCAGGGTGACCGAGCCGTCCTCTTCCTGACCGTTCTCCAGCACCGCGATCAGGCAGCGACCGACCGCGAGGCCCGAGCCGTTCAGCGTCGCGATGAATTCGGGCTTGCCGCCACCCTCGGGCTTGTAGCGCCCGTTCATCCGCCGCGCCTGGAAGGTGCCGCAGGTCGAGACCGAGGAAATTTCGCGATAGGTGTTCTGACCCGGCAGCCAGACCTCGAGATCGTAGGTCTTCTGCGCACCGAACCCCATGTCGCCGGTGCAGAGCACGATGCGACGATAGGGCAGCTCCAGCGCCTCCAGCACGGCTTCGGCGCATTTCGTCATGCGCTCATGTTCGTCGATCGCGGTCTCGGGCGTGCAGAGCGTCACCATCTCGACCTTCTCGAACTGGTGCTGACGCAGCATGCCCGAGGTGTCCTTGCCTGCGGACCCGGCTTCCGAGCGGAAGCAGTTGGTATGGGCGCACATGCGCTGGGGCAGGGCGGCGGCGTCCATGACCTCGCCATTGGCGTAGTTCGTCAGCGTCACCTCGGCGGTGGGGATCAGCCACCAGCCATTCGTGGTCTGATAGCTGTCCTCGGCGAATTTCGGCAGTTGCCCGGTGCCCATCATCGCCTCGTCGCGCACCAGCACGGGGGTGATGTTTTCCGACAGGTCATGTTTGTCGACATGCAGGTCGAGCATGAATTGCGCGAGCGCCCGGTGAACGCGGGCGACCCCGCCCTTGAGCACCACGAAACGAGAGCCCGACAGCTTCGCCGCCATCTCGAAATCCATCTCGCCGCCCACGGCGGACAGCTCGAAATGCTCTTTCGGATCAAAGGTAAAGGTGCGCGGCGTGCCCCAGCGGTTCACCTCGACATTCTCGTCCTCATCCGCGCCATCGGGCACATCGGCCAGCGGCAGGTTCGGGATCGTCATCAGCAGATCGCGCAGCTTGGCGTCGAGCTCGCCCGCCTCGGTCTGCATTTGCGCGACTTCGGCTTTCTTCTCGGTCACCAGCGCGCGCAGGCGTTCGAATTCGGCCTCGTCGCCTTTCGCTTTCGCGGCGCCGACTTGCTTCGACGCAGCGTTCTGATCGGCTTTCGCGGTCTCGGCAGCGTGGATCGCCGTGCGGCGCGCCTCGTCCATCGCGAGAATCTCGGGCGAGAGCGGCGATAGCCCCCGCCGCGCCAGCTGCGCGTCGAATTCTTCGGGGTTTTCGCGGATTGCGCGGATATCGTGCATCTCACCATCTCCAAGACTGTTGCGGACTTGGCTTTAACGCATGATTGTGAAAGCGAAAACCCCCGGCGATGCGACCATGACACAGGTCAATGAATTCAAACCTGCGGAGTGGTTGTATTCTGTCGGGTGAATACATATTCAATAACCGGAATATAAATTGCAGGCGCAGGGGCGCGCCGGTAAGGGAAGGGAACCCGAGATGACGTTGAAGCTTCTGCCGTTGGCATTCGCCGCGTTGATCCTGCCGGGAATCGCGTTGGCGCAGGACGGGGCGATTACGGTCGAACCGCAGGTCGTGACCGATTGGAAATCTGTCTACGGGCAGGTCGAGGCAAAGAACACGATTGCGGCGCGTGCACGGATTTCCGGCACGATCACCGCACTCGACGTGACCGAGGGCGACGAGGTCAAGGCCGGTCAGGAGATCGGCAAGATCACCGACCAGACGCTCGATTATCAGATCGGCGCGGTCGATGCGCAGATCAATGCGCTCGAAGCGCAGCTGGAAAACGCCAAGACCGAGCTCAAGCGCGGGCAGGAATTGCAGGCGCGCGGCGTCTCGACCTCGCAGAATGTCGACCAGCTTCAGACGCAGGTGAATGTCTACGAGGGCCAGATCGCGGCGCAGAAAGCGCAGCGCAAAGTCTATGAACAGCAGCAGGAATTCGGCACCGTGACCGCGCCGATCGACGGCAAGGTCGTGACCGTTCCGGTCACCAAGGACGCCGTCATCATGGGCGGCGAGACGATCGCGACGATCGGCGGTGGCGGGTTCTTCCTGCGTCTGTCGATCCCCGAGCGCCACGCCGACACGCTGCACATGGGCGACACGATCATGATCACCGATCCCGACGGCAAGGAGATCGAGGGCAAGCTGGCCAAGATCTACCCCGAGATCGAGGGCGGTCGGGTGCAGGCCGATGTCGAAGTGCCCGATCTGGATTCGCGCTTCGTCGGCGCGCGGCTTCTGGTGAAGCTGCCGATGGGCGAGCGTGACGCGATTGTCATCCCGCAGGACTATGTCTTCAACCGCACCGGGCTCGATTTCGTCCGCGTGAAGGAAGCGGACGGCACCTATCTGCGCACGGTCGTGCCGGGCGTTAAGGTCAATATCGACGGCCAGGACATGGTCGAAGTTCTTACCGGTCTGAACGCCGACGACACGGTGGTGCCGAACGATGAGCAATAACCAAGGCACCGGGCCCGAGACGCCCGAAGACGACGAAATCCACGTCAAGCTGGGGATCGCGGGGGGACTCACGAAGTCCTTCATCCGCTCCGCGCTGACGCCGCTGATGATCCTCGCCGCAATCGCGGTGGGTCTGGTCGCGCTGATCTCGCTGCCGCGCGAGGAAGAGCCGCAGATTTCCGTGCCGATGGTGGATATCCACCTGCAGGCGCCGGGCCTGAAGGCGCAGGACGCGATGAAGCTGGTGACCGAGCCGATGGAAACCATCGTGCAGGGCATCAACGAGGTCGAACACGTCTATTCGCGCACGCAGGACGACTACTCGCTGGTGATGGCGCGCTTCAAGGTCGGCACCTCTTCGGATGCCGCGATCCTGCGCGTGCATGAAAAAGTCCGCGCGAATATGGACAAGATCCCGAAAGGCATCCCCGATCCGGTGATCGTGGGCCGCGGGATCGACGATGTGGCAATCGTCTCGCTGACGCTGACCGGCAAGGACGGCGCGCAGGTCGACAGCGACGAGCTGACCCGTGTCGCGCGCGAATTGCAGACCGAGGTCACGAAGATCCAGAACGTCGGCCTGACCTATCTGGTGGGCGACGCCACGAGCGAGATCCGCATCGAGCCCGAGCCCGACAAGCTCGCGCTCTACGGCGTCACGCTGCAGCAGCTCTCGAACAAGGTCACGCAGGCGAACCGCGCCTTCAATACCGGCAATATCCGCCATGAGGGCAAGCAGATCAGCCTCTCGGCAGGGGAGACGCTGACCGCGCCCTCCGAGATCGCGGGCCTTCTGCTGACCACGCGCGACAACCGCCCCGTCTATGTGGCCGATGTCGCGAAGGTCTCCTATGTGCCGGACGCCTCGGACCATATCGTCTCCAACGTGCAGCGCGACGCCAATGGCAAGATCGAGCGCTCGCCTGCCGTGACGCTCGCCATCGCCAAGCGCGCAGGCTCCAACGCCGTGGTCGTGGCCGAGCATATCCTCGACCGCGTGCACGAGCTGCATGGCCAGCTGATCCCCGACAATGTCGAGGTGAAGGTCACCCGCGACTATGGCGAGACCGCGAACGAGAAGGCCAACGAGCTGCTGTTCCACCTTGGCCTCGCGACGGTCTCCATCGTGGGCCTCGTGCTGGTCGCGATCGGCTGGCGGGAATCCATCGTGGTCGCGGTCGTCATTCCGGTGACGATCCTGCTGACGCTGTTTGCGGCCTATATCATGGGCTTCACGCTGAACCGGGTGTCGCTCTTCGCGCTGATCTTCGCGATCGGTATTCTCGTCGATGACGCCATCGTGGTGATCGAGAATATCGCGCGACACTGGGCGATGAAAACGCCCGGCAGCCGTGTGACCAAGGCGATCGAGGCCGTGGCCGAGGTGGGCAACCCCACCATCGTAGCCACCCTGACCGTTGTGGCCGCGCTGCTGCCGATGCTCTTCGTGTCGGGCCTTATGGGGCCTTACATGTCGCCCATTCCGGCGGTGGCCTCGGCGGCTATGATCTTCTCCTTCTTCGTGGCGGTGATCATCACCCCGTGGCTGATGGTGAAGGTTGCAGGCAAGGCGCAGCTGCATGGCCATCACGGCGATGACGACGCCTATGGCGGCGAACATGCGGGCGGCAAGCTCGGTCGGATGTATAGCGCCGTGGCGCGTCCGATCCTGAAGACCAAGGGCCGCTCGGGTCTGTTCCTGCTGGTCGTGACCGTGCTGTCCTTCGGCTCGCTGGGGCTGCTCTACACCAAGCATGTCACCGTGAAACTGCTGCCCTTCGACAACAAGTCCGAACTCTCGGTCGTGGTCGATATGCCTGCGGGCACCTCGGTCGAGGGCACGGATGCGGTCGCTCAGCAGGTGGCCGAGATCGTGACCAAGCTGCCCGAGGTACTCTCGGTGCAGACCCATGCGGGCACCTCCGCGCCGTTCAACTTCAACGGGCTCGTGCGCCACTACTACCTGCGCGCGCAGCCCAATCAGGGCGATGTCGAGCTTCAGCTCGCGCCGAAAGGGGAACGGGACCGCACCAGCCACGAAATCGCGCTGGAGATCCGCGACAAGATCAAGGCGATCAAGCTGCCCGAAGGCGCGAGCCTGAAGACGGTCGAACCGCCGCCCGGTCCGCCGGTGATCGCGACGCTTCTGGCCGAGGTCTATGGCCCGACGCCCGAGATGCGCCGTGACGCGGCCCGCCGGATCGAGAAGGCGTTCAAGCAGGTGCCCTATATCGTCGACGTGGATAACAGCTTCGGCATCCAGCCCGACAAGCTGCGCGCCACGGTCAATTCCGACGATCTGGAGTTCTACTCGGTCTCCGAAGGCGATGTCTGGGACACGCTGGGGATGCTGAACGGTTCGACCACGGTGGGCTATTCCCATCGCGGGCAGGAGCGCCAGCCGATCCCGATCGTGATGGAGCGCTCGAAGTCGAACAAGGTGATGAACGAGGCAACGCTCTCGACGCCGATCCCGGCCAATGTCCTGCCCGGCGCGCGCGGCGTGGTGGAGCTGGGCGACGTGGTCAGCGTCGACAAGGAGAAGGCGTCCTATCCGATCTTCCGCCATAACGGGCGCGAGGCCGAGATGGTCACCGCAGAGCTTGCCGGCAAGTTCGAGGCGCCGCTCTACGGGATGCTCGCCGTCGACGACGCGATCAACAACATGGACTGGCCCAAGGGCGAGAAACCTGTCGTGTCGTTGCATGGCCAGCCGCAGGACGAGAGCCACGTGACGCTTCTGTGGGACGGCGAATGGGAGGTGACCTGGGTGACCTTCCGCGACATGGGCGCAGCCTTCGCGGTGGCGCTTCTGGGGATCTACATCCTCGTCGTCGCGCAGTTCGGCTCGTTCCGCCTGCCGCTGGTGATCCTGACGCCGGTGCCGCTGACCTTCCTCGGGATCATGCTCGGCCACTGGATCTTCCACGCGCCGTTCTCGGCCACGTCGATGATCGGTTTCATCGCGCTGGCGGGGATCATCGTGCGCAACTCGATCCTGCTGGTGGACTTCATCCGCCACGGCAGCCACGAGGGCAAATCGCCGACCGAGGTACTGATCGAGGCGGGGGCCATCCGCTTCAAGCCGATCCTGTTGACCGCGATCGCGGCGATGATCGGTGCGGTGGTGATCTTGGCCGACCCGATCTTCCAGGGTCTCGCGATCTCGCTGCTGTTCGGTCTGCTCAGCTCGACCCTGCTGACCGTGCTCGTGATCCCGGCGATCTACCGGATCTTCAAGACCTGATCCGGTCACCGACCTGAAACGCAAACCCGCCCGCACGTCTCTCTCGTGCGGGCGGTTTTCCATATGCGGGCGGCGTTCCCCCCATCGAACGGCGCAAGGCCGCACCAACAGCGTTGACGCAGCCCGGTCGCTCCTCCAGAAACAAGCACATATTCGGGTGGAGCAGGCAGTCTTTTCCCCCCCATTTGCTAAGGGCGAATTGAAATCGATGTCTCTCTCGACCCTGCCCGAAACCGACTGGCCCATCGTGGTCATTTCGCTGCCTGACGCGGCTGCGCGAAAAGAGATGATCTCTCGGCAATTAGGCGCACTCGATCTGCCATTCGAATTCCTCGACGCGATCGACGGGCGTGCCGGGCTGCCTGAAGAATACGAAGCCAGCATCGACCGCATCGGAACCCAGAGGCATCTCGGCCGCGCAATGACCGACGGCGAATATGCCTGCGCCCTTTCGCATCTCGCGATTTATCGCCTCATTCTCGACAGAGACCTCCCCGGTGCGATCGTCCTCGAAGACGACGCGATCCTCGGCGAAGGCTTCGTGCAGTTCCTGAGAGAGCGCGGCTACGAGCGAGCACCTCTCATCCAGCTCGATCATCACCACGCGCGCATCCCACGGATCATGGGGCGCTCCCTGCTGATCGAAAGCTGCACGCTCAGGCGTCTCGCGCGCAATGCTCTCCTCTCGACCGGCTATGCGATCAACCGTCACGCCGCCAGTTTCATACTGGAGCGCGCGATCCCTCTGCGCGCCCCGGCGGACTGGCCCTGTGATCTGCGTCCCTTGGGGGTGCTGTGCTCGGATCCGCGTCTTGTCGATCATCCAACTGGAGACGAAGATATTTCGGCACTTGGCGATCTCAGAACACAGTTGCATCTGGAGTATAAGAGGCGCCAAAAGCAGAGTTTTCGGAATGAGCGGAAATACCTCAGGGGCGCTTACTGGAAGAAGAAATGGCTCAAAATGACGACGATACGCCTTTCGTGATCGAGCCGGGCAAGCGTTACCTGCTCGCGCGTCCCTGCGGTGGCTTCAACGACTGTCTCGTCCAACTGGATCGCGCCCGTCGGCATGCCGAGACATTCGACCGGACCCTGATCATCGATACCCACCGATCGGGGCTGCAGGCGGGGTTCGAGACGCTCTTTGCGCCGCGCGAGACTTTCGGTTGTCCCGTCGTCTTCTGGATCCCGGAGATCGGCAAGGCACTCGACACGATCAATTCTGTGCAGCCCGAGGCGCTGGCGCATCGCATCAGTACGTATCGGGCCGTCTATGACGATGCGACACGGCTGCATCGCGATACCCAGAGCAACGCCCTCACGAGCGTGGATCTGAAGCGCGATCACCCTGAAACCCTGCTCGTTCAGGAACGCGCGGGCGGTGGTCTGGACTCGCTCCGGCTCCTTCGTCGCCTATCCCTGCGCGCGGATGTCGCCTCGGAGATTGCGCGCAGGCTCCTGACGCTGAACGCGGATTACGATGCGGTGCATATCCGTCATTCCGACTACCGAACCGATTTCAAAGGCTTTTTGCAGCGCGTCGCTCCGGTCTTCTCGGCTCGAAGGCTGCTGATCTGCACCGACAGCGCCGAGGTCAAGAAACAGGCGCCGCGCCTGTTGGGCGACCGGGTTCACGTCATTTCGATTGCGGAACCTCCCGACACAAAGGGTCAGCCACTCCATAAGACGGAACTGGCGGATCGCCATGCCGCGAACCTCGATCTGCTGACGGAAATTCTTGCGATGGTGCGCGCGCGGACGTTTCTCTTTGCCCAGCTCGACGGAACGAAAAGGCGCGGACAATTTTCGGGTTTCGCCAAACTCGTCGTCGCCATGCGCGCCGCGCCTGACACGTTCGATATCCTGTTTGCGAATTGCGACCCCGCTGTGCTGCGGGATCTGCGTGCGAGCAAGAACGCACCCGCGCGGCAGGACGGGCTGGTCGATGCCACCGCGCGCGGCGTCGCCAAGCTGAAACTCCGGTGGTGGAACCGACACGCCGCTCGGCAGGTGCGCAAGATCAGATCTCGCGTGAGAAAGAGGCTACTCTGAAAACCTCTTCTCAACCGGTTCTACCGAGGCGTTGCCTCACGCCGGCGCCCCCTTCGCCTTGGCGAAAATATCCCGGGGGTGAGGGCGAAGCCCGAGGGGGCAGGCCCCCTCAGCCCGGTTGCCTCTCCGCCCAGCCTGCGAAGATCTTCTCCAGCGCGACGACGGCGTAGTAGAGCAGGATCCCGAGGAAGGCCAAGGCGATCAGCACCGCGAACATCAGCGGGTAATCCCCGTTGGTCTGGCCCGACAGGAACAGCGCGCCGAGGCCTTTACCATGCGGCGAGATGATCTCGACGAGGTTGGTGCCGATGAAGGCGAGCGTCACCGAGACCTTCAGCGCGCCGAAGAACTCGGGCAGCGTTTTCGGTAGGGCAATCTTGCGGAAGATGGTGAATTTCGAGGCCCCGAGCGCGCCGAGGATATCGCGATATTCGGGCTCGAGCGTGGACAGGCCGATCCCCACCGACACCGCGATCGGGAAGAAGGAGATCATGAAGGCCATCAGTACGGTGTTGAAGTCATGCGCGCCGATGAACAGCAGCGCCAGCACCGGCACCACGGTCGCTTTCGGCACTGCGTTGAAGCCCACCAGCAGCGGATAGAGCGCATCGCGCGCGGTGCGCGAAAAGCCCATCACCATTCCGAGGAACGTCCCGAACACGATCGAGATCGCAAGCCCCGCCACGGTGCGCCACAGCGTCTGCCAGCTGTCGATCAGGAACAGGTTCCAGTAGCGCATATAGGCGGCGGGCAGGTCCGAGGGCGAGGCCATGACGTAATTCGGCCAGCCATTCGCCCAGACGATGAATTCCCAGATCGCGAGGAAGGCGATGATCGACAGGATCGGGGTGAGGATTTTCTTGAAGTCCATCAGTGCATCTCCTCGTCGCGGCCCTGAGCGATCCGGATCTGGTCGCGCAGCAAATGCAGCATGTCGACGGCTTTCGGCTCGTAGAGAATGTCGATCGTGCGATCCTTCGGCAGGTCCACATCCAGCACATATTGCGTATGTGCCGGGCGGCCCGAGAGCACGATGACCTGATCGCCGAGGAACACGCTCTCGCGCAGGTCATGGGTGATCAGCACGGCGGTGAAGGGCTCGGCGGCGCGCAGATCGCGCATCGTCTGCCACAGGTCCTCGCGGGTGAAATTGTCGAGCGCGCCGAAGGGTTCGTCCATGATCAGCACATCCGGCTTATGCACGATGGCGCGGCACAGCGAGGCGCGCTGGCGCATGCCGCCGGACAGCTCGGAGGGGCGCTTGGTCTCGAACCCCTTCAGGCCCACCATGTCCAGCAGATGCTCGGCGCGCGCGACCTTCTCGGATTTCGCCATGCCCGGAGCCACGATCTCCAAGGGCAGCATGACGTTCTCGATGATCGAGCGCCATTCCAGCATCACCGGGTTCTGAAACGCCATGCCGACGGTCTTGCGCGGGCTGGTGACCTTCTCGCCATGCAGCCAGACCTCGCCCTGATCGGGCTTCATCAGCCCCGCCACCAGACGGGTGAGGGTGGATTTCCCGCAGCCCGACGGGCCGACCACGGCGCAGAACTCGCCCTGCGGCACGCGGATGTCGAGATGGTCGAGCACAGGCAGGGGGCCATGCTTGGTTTGATAGGCGTGGGTCACGCCGCGAATGTCGATAAGGTTTTCCATGAGGGTCCGGCGCGAGAAGGCAGAGAAAAGGGGCGGGCGCGTCTGCGGCGCCCGCCCCTGAGACGATGACGGATCAGTCGATCTTCAGCTCCGCCGCGTCGGGCAGGTATTCGCTGTCGAAATAGAGCGCCGCGTCAGGCGTGTTCTGGAACTCGTAGACGGTTTTCGTCTGCTCGATCGCGGTGGCCATGCGGTCCGCGTCGATCCCGCCCATGCCGTTTTCCTTGACGTAATCGGTCAGGACGTTGGCATCGATCGCCATCTGCAGGCGCTCGGTCTCCAGATCCTTGTCGGCGGCGGGGTTGCGCTTGAGAAGCGCGTCGACCGCCTTGCCCGGATCGGCCACGGCGGCTTTCCAGCCCTCGGCGGTCGCTTTGATGAAGCCCGTGATCTCTTCGGGATGTGCTTTCGCGTAATCGGTGTTCACGATGATCGCGTTGCCGTACAGCGCCACGCCGTAATCGGCCATCAGCAGGATCGATTGATCATCCATGCCGACACCGAGGCGCTTGAGGTTGAGCGTCGAGGAGAAGGAGAAGCCGGTGACCGCATCGACCTTGCCCTCGGCCAGCATCGGCTCGCGCGTGGGGAAGCCGACGGGCTCGACCTTGATCTTGTCCATGTCGAGGCCGGTCTCCTTGGCGAAGATCGGGAATTGTGCCCAGGCACCATCCGGCGGCGGCGCGCCCAGCACCTTGCCTTCGAGGTCTTTCGGCTCGTTCACGCCCAGCGACTTGCGGCCGACCACCGCGAAGGGCGGCTTGTCGTAGACCATCATCACCGCGGTCACGGGTGCGCCGGGGTTCTGGTCGAGGAATTTCATCAGCGAGTTGATATCGGCAAAGCCCACCGGATAGGCGCCGGTCGCCACTTTCGGAATCGCGTCGAGCGAGCCCTTGCCCTCTGCGATCTCGACGTCGAGCCCGGCCTCGCCATAATAGCCCTCGTCCACGGCGAGGAAATAGGGCGCCGAGGGGCCTTCGAATTTCCAGTCCAGCGCGAAAGGCATCTTGGTTTCGGCCTGTGCCAGCGTGGCCGAGAGGCCGAGCGCGAGCGCCGCGAAAAGCCCCGGTTTGATGTGCAGCATGATATCCCTCACTTCGTTAATCCGTTTTCGCCCCGATCCTGACCGGCGGCGCGCGGGGGTAAACTCAAACCGCGCACGCCATGCGAACAGGCGGGGCGCTCACGGTTCCGTGATTAAGTTTTGGGCGGGGTGCTGCAAGAATGCAAGAAAATTAGGCGCGGCATCGGCGAGCGCTCAGAGCAAAATCTCCAGGGGCAGAAACCCGGTCGCGTCGACCGGTCCGGAAGACGCGCGCAGCCCCGCCTGTTCCAGTTCGCAGAGATAGGCCGCGGCGCCGGGACCCGTATGGTAGAGCGCACGCGCGCCGGGCAAGGGAGAGAACCGCCAGATCGGTGGCGCGTCGAGATGCAGCGGCCCCACCTGCGCATCGATCTCTTCGAGCAACAGATCGCGCACCAGCACCGGCTCCGGATCGATTGGAACGGGACGGCCCCGCCGCTTGAAGCCGCCGCCGCCCGACAGGCGGAAATCATTGCTCACGACGATGAAGCGGTCGGTGTTGCTGATCCGAGCGCCCTCATGGCGCAGGTCGCGGATGCGACCGGGCGCGGCGGGTCGCAGGCTGCCATCGGGGCGGAAACGCGGGGGTTGAGAGAGGTCGATCTCGTAGGTGATCCCCGAGATCACGTCGAAATGGTAGCTCGCGAAGGTGAGGTCGCAGAGCATCCGCAACTGCCCATCGGGATGCTGCTGGTTGTAGATCGAGGCCGCCTGCTCGAGCCAGTCGCGCAGCTCCGCGCCGTTCAGCTCCACCGCGCCGACCGTATTGTTGAACAGGTAGATATCGTCGACATGTCTCATACGCAGCGGGCCTGGGTGGATGTCGATGAAATGGGCCGACCCCGCCGCGCCGCCCGATTTGAAGCTCGACGCAGCCCCGAGGAGGGGCAGGTCCGCCTCGGGGCGACCGGCGAGCCGTTCGCGGGCGAAGCGCTGTTTCGCCGCGCTGATCAGCGCGAGCGTCCGGTCCGGCGCGATCTGTGTGAAATAGCTGTGCAGCGGCTCCGCAGTGGTGCCGATGGGACGGCGGATGTGATCGAGCGTGCGGCGATGGGCAGGCTCGGAGGCGGCAAGCACCGCCGCGCTGTCCGGCCCGGTCTCTTGCTGCGCCGGGCGCAGTTCCGCCCGATGCGCTGCGAGTCTCCAGCCGTCCTGCGTCTGCTCCAGCACGAGGTCGAGCACCCCGAGATGTGTGCCGCGCGCGCCCGCATTGAGCGCGGGCTTGCCGTGAAGCGTGCCGAGAACGGGGTCGATCCCCACGAAGGCCGGCCGTGTGGCGTCGGGAAATCCGTGATGGTCATGCCCGGCCAGCACGACGTCGACCCCGTCGAGCCGCGCGATCGCAAGCGCCGCCCGTTCGGCAGAGTGTTCGGGATCTTGCGATGCCTCGTTGCCCGGCGGCAGGGGCGAAATCCCGGTATGGGCGAGGGCGATCACAAGATCGGCGCCCGAGGCGCGGATCAATTGCAGCTGTGCCTCCGTCGCCTCCAGGAGCGAAGAGGTCGAAAGCTCGGCCCCGGGCCGGGTCTCGAGCCAGGCGAGGCTGGGGGGCGGCAGCACGCCGATCACCGCGATGCGCAGGGTCCGCTCCATGCCGTGACTGTCGAGCAGGCGGCGTTCGAGCATCGCCCAAGGGCGGATCGGCGTGCCGATGGAGGCGCGCAGATTGGCGCAGAGCGTGGGAAATTTCGCCGCTTCCAACGCTTGAACGAGCGGCCCGATCCCGAAATCGAACTCATGATTGCCAAGCGCCGCCGCGTCGTAGCCCAGAGCGTTCATCGCCGCGATCATCGGATTTTCGCCGTCGTGGCAGCCTGCGATCTTGCATGGCTCGCTCCAGAGCTGCGTCAACGGCGTGCCCTGAAGAAAATCGCCGCAATCGAACAGAAGGCAGTTCGGGGCTTCGCTGCGCGCTTGCGCAATTTCCGACGCCAGCGCCGCCAAGCCTCTGCGCGGGGCTGGGCGGTCATTGAAGTAATCGTAGCCCCGAGCTTGACCATGCAAATCGGTCGTCTCAAGAAGCCTCAGCGCGAGCGTGACGCGCTGACCCGAAAACTGGCCGGGCCAATCCCGGTCAGACAGTTTCCCCATGAGTTCCCCCTGGCCCGTAATTGACCTTTTATCGTTGAAATGCCGCCTCTTGACGGTCGCGTGTCCCCATACGCAACCTAGAGTAGAGGTCGGTCGTTTGCCAAGTTTTAAATTGACGTAACGCGTTTGCGAGGTCAGGGCGCGTGGCGGCTCTGGCTTGCGCGTCACCTGATCGGCACTGGTCTCCGGCTGGCGGCCCGTGGCAAGGGTAGGGCGATCCGCAGGAGTTTTTCATGCCGCCCGATTCCCTCGCCGACGCGCTACAGCCGAATTCTCAACCCGCCCGGTTGTCTCAAAGGCCTGCGCTCGATCCGCGGGGGCTGGCCTTCGCCGAAGCGCCGGGCGCGTTGGAGCGCGCGGCCCATCTGCGGGGCGATGCAGAGCGGCTCGCGGAGCTGCGCGCAGGCAAAACTGCGCGGGTGGTTGCGCTTTGGCGCGGGCGTCCGCTGTTCGGACCCGAGGGGCTGCATCTTCTGCGCGCGGGCGAGGCGGCGCTCGAGGCGATGCCGGGACCGGAGATTTTCCTCGGGTGTCACGATGCGTGTGCTCTGTTTTCCCGCGATGTCTCGGCCTTCGAGCCCGAGGGCGAACGACCCGATGGTGCCGCCTTTTTCGACGCCTCCGAGCAGCGCCATCCCGATCTGCCCGACGATATCGTCTTCGCCGAACTGCGCGGGCGGATGGGTTTCCTCAGCCCGGTCGAGGCGGAGATCGCCGCCACCGCGCGCGGGCTCGTGGAATGGCACCGGACGCATCGCTTCTGCTCCACCTGCGGGGCCGAGAGCGAACCCGAACAGGCGGGCTGGCATCGGCGCTGCCCGGTCTGCGAACGGCACCATTTCCCGCGCACCGATCCGGTGGTCATCATGCTGATCACCCACGGCAACCGACTGCTCCTGGGGCGCGGCCCGCATTGGCCCGAGACGATGTATTCCTGCCTCGCGGGGTTCATGGAGCCGGGCGAGACGGTGGAGGCCGCGGTGCGCCGCGAGGTCTTCGAGGAAAGCGGCGTCGAGGTGGGCGAGGTCTCTCTCGTGGCCTCGCAGCCCTGGCCCTTCCCGGCGTCGCTGATGCTGGGCTGTCGCGGCATGGCGACCACCACCGAGATCACCATCGACCCGGTCGAGATCGCCGATGCGCGCTGGATCAGCCGCGAGCGGCTGCTGCAGGTGGTGGCCGGGCGCGATCCTGAGATATCTGCGCCACGCCAAGGCGCGATTGCCGGCTGGCTGATGCGCGAGTGGCTTGCAGATCGGCTGGAATGAGGCCAGTTTGCCGCGCACGGTGCGCCACTCCCCGGCCTCCGATCTGCCCTGAGGACTCCGCTTTATGAAATTGTCGACCCGCACAGATATTTCCGCGCCCGCCGGTTTCGTCTTCGAGCGGCTCGCGGATTTCGGCAGCTTCGAGCGGGTGGCGATGCGGCGCGGGATCACGCTGAAACGGCTTGATACGCTGAGCGAACCCGGCGCGGGCATGTCCTGGGATATCGGCTTTCGCTTTCGCGGCAAGCAGCGCCAGATGATCACCGATGTGAAGCATTTCGAGGTGCCGGAACTGATCATCTACGAGGGCGTGTCGAACAGTTTCGAGGCGGTGATGGATTTCGATCTGACCGATCTGTCGAAGACGCGCACGCGTCTGCAGGTCGGGCTGGACCTGAGGCCGCGCAGCCTCGGCGCGCGGCTGATGATCCAGTCGGCCAAGCTCGGCAAGGGCAATCTGGAACGCCGCTTCAAGGAGCGGATCGAGCAATTCGCCCAGGATATCGAGCGTCAGCACGAGAAAAGCGCCTGACGCCCTGATCCTCAGCTGTCGCGTTCGCCTTAGCTGTCGCGTTCCGGGGCGGCCGGATAGACGCCCAGAATTTCCAGATAGCTGGTGAAGTAGTCCAGTTCTTCGAGCGCACGCGCCAGCGCCGGATCGTCCGGGTGACCTTCGACATCGGCATAGAACTGGGTCGCGGTGAAATGCCCGCCGACCATGTAGCTTTCCAGCTTGGTCATGTTCACGCCGTTGGTCGCGAAGCCGCCCATCGCCTTGTAGAGCGCGGCCGGGATGTTGCGGACCCGGAAGACGAAGGTGGTCATCATCTTCTCGCCGCGCGGACGGGTGTCGGGCTCGGTGCCCATGATCAGGAAGCGCGTGGTGTTATGCGCGTGATCCTCGATATGGCGCGCGAGGATGTTGAGGCCATAGGTCTCGGCGGCCATGTCGGAAGCCAGCACGCCGACGCTGCGGGTCTGCGCCTGCACGAGTTCGGCCGCGGCACCCGCGCTGTCGGCGGCCGCCTCGCCCCGGATGCCGTAGCGCGACAGGAAGCTTGCCGCCTGCGGCAGAAGCACCAGATGCGCGCGGACCTTTTCCAGTTCCTCGATCTCGACGCCGGGCAGAGCCATCAGGCTGATATGCACGCGCACGAAGGCCTCATCGAGAATATGCAGCCCCGATTCCGGCAACAGGCGGTGAATGTCGGCCACCCGCCCGTAGGTCGAATTCTCCACCGGCAGCATCGCGAGATCGGCATCGCCTTTCTTCACGGCGGCGATCACGTCCTCGAAGGTGCGGCAGGGGACAGGCTCGAGGTCCGGGCGCGCGTCGCGGCAGGCCTGATGCGAATAGGCGCCCAGCTCGCCCTGAAAGGCGATCCGTCCGGTTTTCGGCGTTTGTCCTTGGCGGCTCATGTGCAATCCCCCGCACTGATCTTGTCTTGCGCCCTGCCTAGCCCGTGCCCGCGCGGAAGGGAAGGGCCGGGGCGCGGGAGGCTCACGCTGCGTCATTCATTATCCACCCTCTGAAAATCCGATCACATCTGGTAAAGTTCCCTTGATCTGAAAGTCCCTGTGCGGATAGATGCGCGGGACGACGACGCATATCAGGGACGAGACATGTTCAATACCATGACCTTTACCAAGGCGGCGGGCGCGTTTCTGGGCGCGTTGCTGTTCTTCCTGCTCACGGCCTGGGCCTCGAGCGCGCTCTACACCGTTGGCGAGAGCCATGACGCTTCGGGCGGCAGCGAGCACGAGATGAAGGACATGATGTCCGCAGCCCCCGGTGATCTGCTGGCGACCGAGGACGAAGGCGATGGCGCGGCTCAGGAAGAGGAAGTCGCACAGATCGAGCTTGGCACCGGCGACGCGGCCAAGGGCGAGAAGATCTTCGGCAAGTGCAAGGCCTGCCACTCGATGGAAGGCAAGAACGGCGTTGGCCCGCATCTCGACGGCGTGGTCGGTCGCGCGGTCGCCTCAGTCGGCGACTACTCCTACTCGGGCTCCCTCGAGAGCCATGGCGGCGAATGGACGCTCGAAGCGCTCAACTCGTGGCTTGAGAACCCGAAGGACTACATCCCGGGCAACAAGATGTCCTTTGCCGGTCTGAAGAAGCCCGAAGACCGCAACGACGTGATCGCCTATCTGCAAGAGCATTCGAACTGAGGCAAACCCCTCTCGAATCTTCTCAAGGCCGCCTCTTTGGGCGGCCTTTTGCATTTCCCGTCCTGCTTTACAGATTCGTAACTTGCTCCCTGCGCACTTAGGCTTTTAGCTAGGCAGACGCGAAAACGCTTTGGAGCAGGGAGCAGGTGTGCATGGCAAAAGCGCGAGTGGCGAGTAAAGCGATTGATACGGATTGGACGCAGGTGGCGCCGCGCGCGCTGAGCGGGCTGGTTGCAGCGGGTCTGATCTGGGCGGGACTGGCCTTCGGCGCACATGCACAAGACAGCACGCAAAGCGGCGACACGATCACCTCCTACGGGATCGCGACGCTCGGACATCTGAAATATCCCGCCGACTACACCCATCTCGACTACGTCAATCCGGATGCGCCCAAGGGCGGTGAGATCTCGGAATGGGCGCCGGGCGGGTTCGACAACTACAATCCCTATTCGATTCAGGGCCGCGCCGCCGCGCTGTCCTCTGTTCCGCTGGAATCGCTGATGGAGGGTACCGCCGACACGGTGGGGGAGCTGTATTGCCTGCTCTGCAAGAGCCTCGAATATCCGCCGAGCAAGGATTGGGTCGTCTTCACGCTGCGCGACGGGATCAAATTCTCCGACGGCACGCCGCTGACCGCGCAGGATGTGGTCTTCTCCTATGAGCAGCTGCGCGACAAAGGGCTGAGCTCCTTCCGCGCGGTGATCGCCCAGCAGGTCAAATCGGCCGAGGCGATCGACGACAAGCACATCCGTTTCGAGTTCCAGCCCGATTACCCGCGCCGCGATATCATCCAATCGGTGGCGTCGCTGCCGATCTTCTCCAAGGCGCAGTTCGAGAAGGAAGATATCGACCTGTCGCAAACCTCGCCGGTGCCCTTCATCGGCTCGGGGCCGTACGTGTTCGACAGCGTCAAAAGCAATCGCGCGATCACCTGGAAGCGCAACCCCGACTATTGGGGCAAGGACCTTCCGATCAACAAGGGGCGCTCCAACTTCGACAAGATCCGCGTCGAGTATTTCGGCGATTACCAGTCGGCCTTCGAGGGCTTCAAATCCGGCACCTACACGTTCCGCAACGAGGCCAGCTCGATCATCTGGGCCACCGCCTACGACTTCCCGGCGATGCAGACGGGCGAGGTCGTGAAGGCGGAACTGCCCAACGGCAACATCGCCTCGGGGCAGGGCTTCGCGATCAACCTGCGCGAGCCGAAATTCGACGATCTCCGCGTGCGTGAGGCGCTCGATCTGGCGTTCAATTTCGAATGGTCGAACGACACGCTGTTCTACGGGCTCTATGACCGGGTCGAGAGCTTCTGGGAAAACTCCAAGCTGCAGGCGCAGGGCAAGCCCTCGGCGGAGGAAAAGAAGATCCTCGAGCCGCTCGCCAAGGATCTGCCCGACGGCATCCTCACCGACGACGCGGTGATCCAGCCGGTCTCGGGCAAGCGTCAGCTGGACCGCAAGAACATGCGCAAGGCGGCGAAGCTGCTGGAAGAGGCGGGCTGGGTCGTCGGCGATGACGGGATGCGTCGCAACGCCGAGGGCGAGAAACTGACAGTCGCGATCCTCAACGACAGCCAGACCTTCGACCGTGTCATCAACCCTTATGTCCAGAACCTGCGCGCGCTCGGCATCGACGCCAGAATGGACCGCGTCGATGACAGCGAATATGAGAACCGCCGTCGCAGCCACGACTTCGACATGATCACCACCCATCTGGGTCAGGACGAAATCCCCGGCTCGAACCTGCAGCAGTATTTCGGCTCGGGCTCGACCGATGACGTGTTCAATGCGATGGGGCTGAAGAATCCGGCGATCGACAAGATGATCCGCATGGTCGAAGAGGCGAACACCGAAGAAGAGCTGCTGCCGCGCGTCCACGCGCTGGACCGCAGCCTGCGCGCCCTGCGCTTCTGGGTGCCGCAATGGTTCAAACCCACCTATACGGTCGCTTACTACGATATGTACGATCACCCGAAAAACTTGCCGCCCTACGCTCTGGGAGAGCTGGATTTCTGGTGGTATGACGCCGACAAGGCCAAGAAACTGAAAGCGAGCGGCGCACTCTGAGCGACCGCCGATAAACGAGCAGAGGGCCGGACATGGGCGCCTATATCCTGCGGCGATTGCTGATGGTGATCCCCACCTTGTTGGGAATCATGATCATCAACTTCACGCTGACGCAATTCGTCCCCGGCGGGCCGATCGAACAGGTCATCGCCCGCGTGCAGGGCGAGGCGGATTCGATGCGCAATATCTCGGGCGGCGGGGATGCGGGCACGCAGAACCAGGGCGGCGTCGAGGACAGCGGCTATCAGGGCGCGCGCGGCATCTCTCCGGAACTGCTCAATCAGCTCGAAGTGCAGATGGGCTTCGCGCGGATCGTCTGCGATGACGGCTTCACCGGCACGCCCGATCTGGCGGACCCGGCCTGCCACAAGGAGAAGATCCCGGCCTGGCAGCGCTTCGCGATCATGATGAAGGGCTATCTGACCTTCGATTTCGGCAACAGCTTCTTCCGCAACGAGAGCGTCGTGAACCTCGTGATCGACAAGATGCCGGTCTCGATCACGCTGGGCCTGTGGTCGACGATCCTCGCCTATATCATCTCGATCCCGCTGGGCATTCGCAAAGCGGTGCGCGACGGCACGCCCTTCGACACCTGGACCTCCGGCGCGATCATCGTGGGCTACGCGATCCCGGGCTTCCTCTTCGCGGTGATGCTGATGGTGCTGTTCGCGGGCGGCAGCTATTTCAAGATTTTCCCGCTGCGCGGCCTGACATCGGATAATTTCGACCAGCTGACGATGATCGGTAAGGCGCTCGATTACCTGTGGCACATCGCGCTGCCGGTGACGGCCACGACCATCGCGAGCTTCGCCACGATGACGCTGCTGACGAAGAACTCCTTCCTCGACGAGATCAACAAGCAATATGTGATGACCGCCCGCGCTAAGGGTCTGGCCGAAAAGAAGGTGCTTTACGGCCATGTCTTCCGCAACGCGATGCTGATCGTGATCGCGGGCTTCCCGGCGCAGTTCCTCGGCATCTTCTTCGGCGCCTCGATCATCGTCGAGACGATCTTCTCGCTCGACGGGCTGGGCCTGCTGGGCTTCCAGGCGGCGGTGGAGCGCGACTACCCGGTGATCTTCGGTACGCTCTACATGTTCGGGCTGATCTCGCTCGTCGTGAACATCATCTCCGACATGATGTATGTCTTCGTTGACCCGCGGATCGATTTCGAGAAGAGGTCCGGCTGATGGCATTGTCTCCTCTCAACCAACGTCGCTGGCGCAACTTCAAGGCCAATCGCCGCGCCTTCTGGTCGGCGATCATCTTCGCCGTGCTCTTCGTCCTCGCGATGTTCGCGGAGTTCATCGCGAACGACAAACCCATCGTGGTGAGCTATCGCGGCGAGCTGTATTTCCCGATCTACAACTTCTACCCCGAGACCGCTTTCGGCGGCGATTTCCGCACCGAGGCGATCTATCGCGACCCGACCGTGCAATGCCTGATCGAGACGGGCGGCACCGAGGGCTGCTTCGACGCGGACGACCCGAACGCCTTCGCGAAACAGGCGCTGCAGGCGGGCGAGGTCGATGGCGAGAAGATCGAGAAGGGCTGGCTCCTGTGGCCGCCGATCCCCTACAGCTACAACACGATCAACGATGTGGGCACCGCGCCCTCGGCCCCCGATGCCGATCACTGGCTGGGCACGGACGACACCGCGCGCGACGTGCTGGCGCGGGTGATCTACGGCTTCCGCACCTCGGTGCTGTTCGCGCTGATCGTGACCGGGATCGGCTCGATCATCGGGATCGCGGCAGGCGCCGTGCAGGGCTATTTCGGCGGCAAGGTGGACCTGTTCTTCCAGCGCATTCTGGAGATCTGGTCCTCCACACCCGCGCTCTACGTCATCATCATCCTCTTCGCGATCCTGGGCCGAAGTTTCTGGCTTCTGGTGATGGTCTCGATCCTCTTCGGCTGGCCCGCGCTGGTCGGCGTCGTCCGGGCCGAGTTCCTGCGCGCGCGCAACTTCGAATATGTCCGTGCCGCCCGTGCGCTTGGCGTGTCGGACCGTGTGATCATGTTCCGCCACATCCTGCCAAATGCGATGGTGGCGACGCTGACCATGCTGCCCTTCGTGATCACCGGCGCGATCGGCGCGCTCGCCTCGCTCGATTATCTGGGCTACGGGCTGCCGTCGTCGGCGCCCTCGCTTGGGGAGCTTGCGCTGCAGGGCAAGCAGCACCTGCAAGCGCCGTGGCTGGCCTTCTCGGCCTTCTTCACCTTCGCCATCATGCTCTCGCTTCTGGTCTTCGTCTTCGAGGGCATCCGTGACGCGTTCGATCCCAGAAAGGTGTTCCGATGAAACCGGTTCTCGAGGTCGAAAACCTGAAGGTCGCCTTCAGCTCCGAGGGCAAATTCACCCCGGCCGTGAAAGGCGTGAGCTTCACCGTGAATGCGGGCGAGACCGTCGCGTTGGTGGGCGAGTCCGGCTCGGGCAAATCCGTGACCGCGCTGTCGACCGTGGCGCTGGTCGGGGGCAATTCCAAGGTCGAGGGCTCGATCCGCTACGAGGGCCGCGAGATGGTCGGCGCGACCGAGCGCGAGCTGATGCAGGTGCGTGGCAACGATATCAGCTTCATCTTTCAGGAGCCGATGACCTCGCTCAATCCGCTGCACACGCTGGAAAAGCAGATCGGCGAAAGCCTCGCGCTGCACCAGGGCGTGACGGGTGAGCAGGCCAAGAAACGTATCATCGACCTGCTCGACAAGGTCGGCATCCAGAACCCGGCGGACCGTTTGCAGGACTACCCGCACCAGCTCTCGGGCGGACAACGCCAGCGCGTGATGATCGCGATGGCGCTCGCCAACGGGCCCGACCTGCTGATCGCAGACGAACCGACGACCGCGCTCGACGTGACGATTCAGGCGCAGATCCTCGAGCTGCTGGCCGATCTGAAGCGCGACATGGGCATGAGCCTTCTGTTCATCAGCCACGACCTCGGCGTGGTGCGGCGCATCGCGGACCGGGTCTGCGTCATGCAGCATGGCGAGATCGTGGAGCAGGGGAAGACCGAAGACATCTTCGCCAACCCCAAACACCCCTATACGAAGAAACTTCTGGAGGCCGAACCCACCGGCCGCGCCGAACCGGTGCCCGAGAACGCGCCCGAACTGGTGCGCACCGAGCATCTGAAAATTTGGTTCCCGATCCAGCGCGGTCTGCTGCGCAAGACCATCGGCCATGTGAAGGCGGTGAACGACGCCTCGCTGTCGGTGAGGGCAGGGGAGACGCTGGGCATCGTGGGCGAATCCGGCTCGGGCAAGACCACGCTCGCGCTCGCGATCATGCGGCTCATCGCCTCCGAAGGGCCGATCATCTACGAGAACCAGGACATCTCCAGCTGGCAGGCGAACAAGCTGCGCGCGCTGCGCCGCGACATGCAGATCGTGTTCCAGGACCCGTTCGGCTCGCTCTCGCCGCGTATGACGGTGGAGCAGATCATCGGCGAAGGTCTGACCGTCCACGGCGTCGATCCGGGCCGCAACCGCCGCGAGATGGTGGCCGAAATCATGGAGGAAACCGGGCTCGATCCGTCGATGATGGAGCGCTACCCACATGAATTCTCGGGTGGCCAGCGCCAGCGGATCGCCATCGCCCGCGCGATGATCCTGCGTCCCAAGGTGGTGGTGCTGGACGAGCCGACCTCGGCGCTCGACATGACGGTGCAGGTGCAGATCGTGGACCTGCTGCGCGATCTGCAGGAACGCCACGGGCTCGCGTATCTGTTCATCAGCCACGACCTGCGGGTGGTGCGCGCGCTCAGCCACAAGATCATGGTGATGAAGCGCGGCGACGTGGTCGAGGCGGGCAACGCGGCGGAGGTCTTCGCCAATCCGCAGACCGCCTATACCCGCCAGTTGATGGTGGCCGCCTTGGGGGAGAGTTCGCTGACCCCCGAGATTGCATGAAGATCCTCTTCGTTCACCAGAACTTCCCGGGCCAGTTCGTACATCTGGCACCGGCTCTGGCCGCGCGCGGGCATGACATTCTCGCCCTGACGGTCGAGACGAACCAGCGCCCCTCGCCGGTGAAGGTGGTGAAATATCGCAAGCCCGCGCCGGTCGAGATGTCCTCGCGGCTCACCCGCCTTTACGCCGATTGCGCCGCGCGCGGGGCGAAGGTTGCGCTGGCCGCCCGGCAGCTGCGCGACAAGCACGGCTATGTGCCGGACGTGATCTTTGGCCATTCCGGCTGGGGCGAGACGCTGTTCCTGCGCGAGGTCTGGCCCGAAGCGAAGCTGTTGGTCTATGCCGAGCTGATGTATCGCACGACCGGCATGGACACGGACTTCGACGCGGAGTTCCAGCGCCCCGGCCTCGAGACCCGCATCTCTACCACCGCGCGCTCGGCCCATCTGATCCAGTCGATGGTGCAGGCCGATGCGGGGCTCGCCCCGACCGAGTTTCAGGCCGAGACCTTCCCGCCGGAGCTGCGCGCCAAGCTCACCATCTGCCATGACGGCGTCGATTGCGCCCGCCTCGCACCGAACCCGCAGGCGCGTTTTACGGTGCCCGGAACGACGCTCACCTTCCGCCCCGGCGACGAGGTTCTGACCTTCGTGAACCGCTCGCTCGAACCCTATCGCGGCTATCACTCCTTCATGCGCGCGCTGCCCGAAGTGCTCGCCGCGCGGCCCGAGGCGCATGTGCTGATCGTGGGCGAGGAGGGGCAAAGCTATGGCGCCCCGCCGAAGGACGCCAAAAGCTGGAAACAGAAATTCCTCGACGAGGTTCGCGACCGGCTGGACATGAGCCGCGTGCATTTCCTCGGTCGTATTCCTTACGGCGATTACGTCGACATGCTCCATGTCAGCCGCACCCATGCCTACCTGACCTATCCCTTCGTGCTCAGCTGGTCGCTGATGGAATCGATGGCTGCCGGCTGCGCCATCGTGGCCTCGGATACCGCCCCGGTGCGCGAGGTGATCACCGACGGGCAGACCGGGCGGCTGGTGGATTTCTTCGACATCCCCGGCTGGTCGAGGGCACTGATCGAAGGGCTTGCGACTCCGCAGACATTCGCCCCGATGCGCGAGGCAGCCCGCGCCCATATGTGCGAGCGTTACGACCTGCGCACCCATTGCCTGCCGCGCCTGATCGCCTTCGTCGAGGGCGCGATCGCCACACCCTGATACGCGCCCTTCCGCGAGACGGACTCGACTCCGCAGCCCCCGAGAC
This sequence comes from Thioclava sp. ES.031, assembly GCF_002563775.1. Lineage (NCBI taxonomy): Bacteria > Pseudomonadati > Pseudomonadota > Alphaproteobacteria > Rhodobacterales > Paracoccaceae > Thioclava > Thioclava sp. ES.031. The sequence goes on from NZ_PDJO01000001.1 coordinate 1,221,400, forward strand.
CTAAAAAGAACAAAGCACGAACAAGTGACTCGAACCCTAGGCTCAGCGACATGCTCGACGGGCGCACACGGCGTATTCTCACTCTCTGGTTTCCCCGGCTGGCGAGCGACCGGGTTCTTCGCGCGCGCCCCGTTGAGGGGCCCTTCGCGCTGGTCATGCGCGAGGGCAATACCGACCGGCTGCACTGCCTGAACGCCGCCGCCGAGGGGCAGGGGCTGGCGCGCAGCATGGCGCTGTCCGAGGCCCGCGCCTTCTGCCCCGCGCTGCAGACCGCGCCCGCCGATCCCGCCCGCGAGGCGCAATTTCTCGAAACCCTGCGCCGCTGGGCCACGCGCTACTGCCCTTGGGTGGGGCTGGAGGACGAGGGTCTGGTGCTCGACATCACCGGCTCGGATCACCTCTGGGGCGGGGAGGAGCCGATGATGGCCGAGATGGCCGCCCGGCTGGAGCGCGCCCGGATCACCGCGCGGCTGGGCCTCGCCGATACGCGCGGCGCGGCTTGGGCGCTGGCGCATTTCGCCCCCGGCCTGGCCGCGCCCGGCGCGCGTCTCTCGGCACTGGGCAAGCTGCCGGTGGCTGCGCTGCGCCTGCCGCATGACACGGTCACGGGGCTGCAGCGGCTGGGCCTGCGCGAGATCGGCGATCTGACCCGCACGCCGCGCGCGCCGCTCGTGCGCCGCTTCGGGGCGGGGCTGATGGCGCGGCTCGATCAGGCCTTGGGCGATCTGCCCGAACAGGTCTCGCCCGTGGCCGATCCGCCCCATTACGGCACCCGCCTGACCCTGCCCGAACCGATCGGCCAGCAGGCCGATGTGATGGCCGGGATCGAGCGGCTGCTCGACCGACTCTGCACCAAACTCAAGGAAAACGAGACCGGCGCGCGGGTGCTCTGCCTCACTCTGCGCCGCGTCGATCAGGCCAGTCAGGAGGTCGAGCTGCGCCTCGCCACCCCGCTCCGCGACCCCGCCCGGATCGCGGCCCTCTTCGCGCGTGGCATCGAGGATATCGACGCGGGCTTCGGCATCGACCAGATGCGCCTCGCCGCCACGCAGGTCGAGGCACTGCCCGCCCGCCAGATCGGCGCCATCGCCACCGAGCGGCGCGACAAGCTGGGCGATCTGATCACCCGGATCGGGCTGCGCATCGGGCTGGAGAACGTTCAGCGCTACCTGCCCGCCGACAGCCATATCCCCGAGCGCAGCTTCCTGATCGCGCCCGCCGCCTTCACCGAGCCCGAGGGCAACTGGCACCAGCCGCATCCCCGTCCGCTGCGGCTGTTCCCGCCCGAGCCGCTCATCTCTGACGCGCCCGATCCGCCGCGCCGCTTCCGCTGGCGTCGTCAGTCGCTCAGCGCGGAACGCATCGAGGGGCCGGAACGGCTGACCCCGGAATGGTGGTTCGACGACCCGAACTGGCGGCGCGGGATGCGCGACTATTGGCGCGTCGAGACCGGGCAGGGGCTGCGGCTCTGGATGTTCCACACGCCGCAGGATCCCGGCTGGTATGTCGAGGGGGTCTTCGCATGACCGCTCCCTTCGCCTTGGCCGAAATATCCCGGGGGGCGCCCGACGGGCGCGGGGGAAGCGCCCCCTCGACGGTCGTGACCACCGCCAACACCCCCGCCATTCCGCTCGCCTATGCCGAGCTTTGCACCACCTCCAATTTCACCTTCCTCACCGGCGCGTCCCACCCCGAGGAGCTGATGGTGCGCGCCGCCGAGCTGGGCCTCGAGGCCATCGCGATCACCGACCGCAACTCGCTCGCGGGCGTGGTGCGTGCTTTCTCCGCACTCAAGGAACTCAAGCGCGAGATCGGAGAGGCTTTGCGTATCCGCTCGGAAGTCCAGCGCGACGAAAGCTCCCGCCAGCCCATCGGATCGCCACAGGATCTGGCCCGACCCACAACCGCGAAACTGCCGAAGCTGATCGTCGGCGCGCGGCTGGTGCTGAGCGATTGCCCGGTCGAGTGGGTGGCGCTTCCCACCGACCGCGCGGCCTATCACCGGCTGAGCCAGCTTCTGACCCGCGGCAAGCGCCGGGCGGGGAAGGGGGAGTGTCACCTGACCCGCGCGGACCTTCTGGAGGGCTGCGCGGGGATGATCCTGATCGCCCTGCCGCCCGCCGATCTGGCCCGTGCCTACCGCCCGCTGCAGGAGATGCGGCGGCGCTTTCCGGGACAGGTCTTCCTTGGCGCGCCGCCGCGCTATGACGGCTCGGATCAGCGCTGGTTCGACGCCTGCGCGGCGCTCGCGCTCCGGGCCTCGACGCCGATGGTGGCGACTGGCGACGTGCTGATGCATCGCGGGTCGCGCCGGCAGCTGGCCGATGTGCTGACCTGCCTGCGCGAGGGCTGCACCATCGACGCGCTTGGCACCCGCGCGCTGCCCAATGCCGAGCGCCGGTTGAAGGGGCCGCAGGACATGGCGCGGCTCTACCGTCGCCACCCCGCAGCCCTGCGCCGAAGCTGCGAGATCGCGGCGCGCTGCGGTTTCGATCTCGACGAACTCAGCTACGAATATCCCGATGAGGTGGCGCAGAACGAGCCCGCGCAGGACCGGCTCGACCGGCTCGCCCGCGAGGGGCTGGCGCGGCGCTCTCCGGGGGGCATCTCGGAACGTCACGCAGGCCTGCTGGAGAAAGAGCTGCGCCTCGTCTCCGAACTGGGCTTCGCCGCCTATTTCCTCACCGTCCATGACATCGTGAGCTTCGCCCGCAGCCGCGGCATCCTGTGTCAGGGGCGCGGCTCGGCGGCCAATTCGATCATCTGCTGGGCGCTTGGCATCACCGATGTCAGCCCCGATCAGATCGGCATGGTCTTCGAGCGCTTCATCTCGAAATATCGCGGCGAGCCGCCTGATATCGACGTCGATTTCGAGCATGAGCGCCGCGAAGAAGTCATCCAGTGGATCTATGAGCGCTATGGCCGCGACCGCGCTGGGCTTTGTGCCACCGTGATCCATTTCCGCACCCGCGCCGCGATCCGCGAGGTGGGCAAGGTGATGGGGCTGAGCGCCGATGTCACGGCGAGCCTCGCGGGCCAGATCTGGGGGATTTCCGGCAAGGGGCCGGACCATGCGCGGATGGGTGAGCTGGGCCTCGACCCCACCGACCGGCGGCTGTCGCAGACGCTGAAACTGATCGGCGAGATCATCGGATTTCCGCGCCATCTCAGCCAGCATGTCGGCGGCTTCGTCATCACGAAAGGCCGCCTCGACGCGCTTTGTCCGATCGAGAATGCCGCGATGGAGGGGCGCACCTGCATCGAATGGGACAAGGACGATATCGACACGCTGGGCATCCTGAAGGTCGACGTGCTCAGCCTCGGGATGCTCACCTGTATCCGCAAGAGCTTCGACCTTCTGGCGGGTCACGAGAAGCTGGATATGTCGCTCGCCACCGTCCCGCAGGAGGACATGCCGACCTATGACATGCTGTGCCGCGCCGATGCGGTGGGGGTGTTTCAGGTGGAAAGCCGGGCGCAGATGAACTTCCTGCCGAGGATGCGTCCACGCACTTTCTACGACCTCGTGATCGAGGTCGCCATCGTCCGTCCCGGTCCCATTCAGGGCGGCATGGTCCACCCCTATATCAACCGTCGTCAGGGGTGCGAAAAGGTAGATTTCCCCTCCAAGGAGCTGGAAGGCGTGCTGGGCAAAACCCTCGGCGTGCCGCTGTTCCAAGAACAGGCGATGCAGATCGCGGTGGTGGCTGCGGGCTTCACGCCGGAGGAGGCCGATCGCCTGCGCCGCTCGCTCGCGACGTTTCGCAAGATGGGTACGATCGGCACCTTTCGCGAGCGCTTCGTGCAAGGCATGCTGGCACGCGGCTACACGCCCGATTTCGCCGATCGCTGCTTCTCCCAGATCGAGGGGTTCGGCGAATACGGCTTCCCCGAAAGCCACGCGGCGGCCTTTGCGCATCTCACCTATGTCTCCTCCTGGCTGAAGTGCCACCACCCTGCGATCTTCGCCTGCGCGCTGCTGAATTCGCAGCCGATGGGCTTTTACGCCCCCGCCCAGATCGTGCGCGACGTGCGGGAACACGGGGTCGAGGTGCGGCCCGTTTGCGTCAACCATTCGGGCTGGGACAGCTCGCTGGAACGCCGCGCGGACGGGGCTTTGGCGCTGCGTCTGGGCTTTCGCCAGATCAAGGGATTTCGCGAGGAGGACGCGGGCTGGATCGTCGCTGCACGGGGCAATGGCTACCCCGATCCCGAGAGCCTCTGGCTGCGCGCGGGCACGCCGCCGCATGTGCTCGAACGCCTCGCCGAGGCCGATGGGTTTGCCGGAATTGGCCTCACGCGGCGCGATGCGCTCTGGGCCGTGAAAGCGATCCGCGCCCCCGCGCCGCTACCGCTTTTCGCCGATCCGATGGACGGGGAAGGGGGGCGCGAACCGGCTGTAGAGCTGCCCGCGATGCATCTGGGAGAGGAGGTCGTGGAGGATTACGTGGCGCTCAGATTGAGCCTGCGCGCCCATCCGATGGAGCTGCTGCGCCCCTCGATTTCCGGCCTCACACCGCATTGCGAACTGGTCGGCACGCGGCAAAATCGGGTCACGGTTTGCGGCCTCGTGATCACCCGCCAGCGCCCCGGAACGGCCTCCGGTGTGATCTTCATTACGCTGGAAGACGAGACCGGCGTGAGCAATGTCGTGGTCTGGCCGAAGCTCTATGAACGGTTCCGCCGGGCGGTGATGGGCGGGCGTCTTCTGCGGGTCTCGGGGCGGCTCGAACGGGAGGGGGTGGTGGTCCATCTGATCGCCGAAAAGATCGAGGATCTCTCCCCGCGACTGGCCGATCTGGGGCACCCGCTCGACGACGTTCTGGGCCTCACTACACCCCAGGCGGACGACGCCCCGCGCCCCCGTCCGCAGACCACTGCGCGCCATCCGCGCGAGCAGGCGAAACGGCTTTTCCCGAGCCGGGATTTCCATTGACTGGAGAAGAACTCAGCGCTGGAAGCAGCGTGCCTTCTTGCTGAAGCCTGCGGGCGAGCAAATCCATTTGCCCTTGCCGATGAACCGGGTCTGAACGACGCGCGGAGTGGCTTGCGCTTTGCTGGCACGCCCGGCGAGCCAGTCGAATTTTGCGCCGCCCTGACCGGCGGTGCTTTTGGCGGAAACACGGATCGGTTTGAGGTCCAGCATGCCAGCTTGTTGCGCATGGGCGCTGCTCAGCGGGGCTGCAAAGATCAGGCCGGCCACGACAAGGCGGGCCGCTTTCACGGATAAAAACGTCATCGGAACTGTAATCCTGTCTGCTCACGTTGCGGTCTGACCCCTCCCGTCTGCGCGGAAGAGGGCCGATTGCGTCCTCATGGCAGCAGGATTGGTCGAACTCAGCCTACGGGTCAAGTTGGTAGGTGACGTGGCGGGAAGCAGGCGGATTTGTGGCGAAATGCAAAGAGGCTGCGCGGGAGAAATTCCCGCGCAGCTTCAATGTCTTGTCTAGCAGTGGTGTTGTAGGCGAAAAATCGCCACTACCTATGGTGGCTCAGGTCAGGACCTGGTTCTTGATTCGCCAATCCGGCGCGCCGAAGCCTTCGGGCCACGGGTAAACCTCGCGCTGGTTGAAGTAGCTGACACCGACGAGGCTCGGATAGTCCGGCAATTCCTGACGCACCCGGTCGCGCCACATCGAGACGTAGGACTGGTTCCCGACATAGCCGAGCTCGGCCACTGCCACCGGTTTGCCATAGGTTGCAGCCCGCGCGTAGCGGGGCGCGAAGATGTCGTCGAAGGTCTGATCGCGCCCGAATTTGGCCTGGTCCCAAGCCTGCAGCCCGAAGACCGTGAGGCCCACGATATCAGCGTAATCGTCGCCCGGGTAATAGTCGCCCATGTTCTCGTCGCCCAGCGGGGACCACATCAGGTTGATCTTCGGCGCCCTGTCGCGGGCGACGTCGGTCATCCGGCGATAGGCCGCGATGTAGTCGTCGGGGTTCCAGTCCGACCAGATGAACTGGCCGGATTTGTCGTCCATCTCATGGGCGAAGCGCAGCGTGACCGGGCTTTGCAGCGTCGCCAGCACATCGGCCACCGCGATCATGTTGGCGTCGTATTCGCCCCGCTCGATGCCGCGGCGCAGATATTGCGCCGTGTTGCGCTCCGAGCGCGACCATGTCCAAGGCTCCAGTGTCACCAGAAGCGCGCGGTTTCGTTCGAGCGCATAGCTGTCGGCATCGTTCAGCGACGGAAGGAAAACGTCCTCCCAGGGCAGGAACAGGTGCTCGATCACCACGCCCGAAAGATCCGCAAAGTCACCATCGGGATCATAGACCCCGAACGGCAAGGAGCCGGGCGGCACGCTGACATCCGCAGCGAACGCCGGCCGCGCCGATACTGTCAGTCCCAACGCCGCGGCACCGGCCATCAACTCGCGACGGGTCATCAGATCATAAGCCATATCAGTCTCCTCCTTTTGGGTGCGAAGCCCCGTTACTTCCAGCTCGGTTTGACGTGGAACTTCGCGCGTCCCGGAGCGCCCATGCCGGCCCCCGAGACGATGTATTCGACCTTTGCGAGCTGAACCGATTTCAGCCCGATCATGAGTGCGTAGACGCTTTCGCCGCCGCGGAGCCAAAGGGCCCCGAAACTCAGCGAGACGATGACGCTCAGCGTGCCCATCTGAACCGCCATATCGCGGGGCCAGCCGCGCCAGTCGATCTGAACGCGGCGCGCGCGCGCGCCGAAGATCACGCTCAGCAAGACGAAATAGAACGCGGCGTTGAACATGGAGAGGAGGTAAAACCCGCGCGCCTCGATGACGTCGTCGATCAAGAGCACTGGCAGCAAGGCCCCCAGGGCCAGTCCACCGTAAACGGCGATGATCCGCTCGGGTAGCATCGTCGAGGCGGCTTCGCCTTTCGGTGTGATCCGAAAATCGACGAATTTTCCCGACAGCCTGTCATAGACGGCCATGATGCAGCCCCATAGCACCCAAGGCCATTGCATCATCACGAAAAGTGCTTTCTCCCACGCGATGATCTTGGCGTCGCGCGGACGGAAGAACTGATCACGGCGCAGCATGAAGGCGAAGATCAGCGCCACCGTTCCTGCAGGCAGCACATGTCCGATGAAGGCGGGGAATGTCACGTCGGCAAAGCGCATGTCGAAGCTGATGGCGATGATAGGGGCGAGATACATCATCGACATCGAGAGCGCGAAGAAGACATACCAGCTCTGGCAAAGCACGAAGAGGAACCTCAGCCGCCATGGCATTTTCCCGACATAGTCCGGGGTGTAGCGCAGAAGGAGGCTCAGCAGCGAGCGGGACCACTGGAATTCCTGGGTGATCAGGTCGGTCACCGTCGCCGGACCATCGCCGATCGCAATCGCGTCCACCGCGTGAACGCCCCGCCAGCTGGCCGCGTTCATGAGAAGCGTCGTCGAGTGATCTTCGGCAAGCTCGGGGCCGAGACCACCGGCCGCCTTCAGCGCCGAGGTGCGCACAGCGTAATGAGAGCCGATGCACATCGGCGCGAGCGCTCCCGTATAGCCCGTCTGCAAAACGCCGTGAAAGGCAGCTTCGGCATAGAGCCGCGTGCGCGCGGCCCAGCTTTCCTTGGCATTGGACGCACAGATCGACGGTGCGCTCACATAGCCCACCGCCTCATCGGCAAAGGGGCGCAACATCTCGCGCAGATAGCCCGGTTGCGGGACGTGGTCGGCGTCGAGTTGGCTTACAATGTCATACTCGCGATAGCCCCAATGGTCGTAAAAATAGGCGAGGTTTCCTTCCTTGCAGCGCGTCCTGCGCGGCCATTCCTGCCGGTGGTAAGCCTCGATGCCGTGGCGGCTGGAGATCTTCACGCCGTGGATCTTGCACCACGCGCGCGTCTCGGGCGAGGGCGCCTCGTCGGCGAGCCATGTGTCATGCGGATAGTCCTGCGCGAGCATCGCCTCCAACGTCCGACGAACGACCGAAAAGGGTTCGGACGGAGTTTTCGTCGTGATCATCGCGACGCGCCACCGACCCGGCTCCGGAAGGGGCGACGAGGGTCGCACCGCCTGCAGGAAGATCACGAAGAAATAGACCTGCATTGCCAGAAGCCAGATCAGCACTCCTGTGAGTATCAAATACGGAACCGTCGCAAGGATATGCGACGGTGTCAGCCACCAGCTCCAGAAATAGACCGTCGCCAGTATCCACAGTGTAAACAGCACCCGATAGCGCAATGCCTGCCTCGGTGTGAGGATGGGCGCGAGGTGTCCAGCCTCGATCGCAGCGCGTATGTCGGGGCGCTGGATCATTCGGCGGCCGTTGCGGTGAGCGGGGCGGCTTCGGTCTCGGCGCCCGCAATCTCTGCGCGGAAATAGGCGATGGTCGGCACGAGGCCGCTGCGCAGCGCGATTTCCGGACGCCAGCCCAGCCGGGTCTCGGCGCGGGTGATGTCGGGGCAGCGTTGCATCGGATCGTCGAGCGGCAGATCCGAGACGACGAGCGGCGCCCGGCTCTCGCACATGTCGCGCACGATATGGGCCAGCTCGGCGACGGTATATTCGCCCGGATTGCCAAGATTGACCGGATCGTGCCCGACCGTCTCGCTTTCCATCAGGGCGACCAGACCGCTGATCAGGTCATCGACATAGCACAGCGAGCGCGTCTGCGTGCCGCCGCCATAGAGTTCGAGCGGCGCGCCGCGGATCGCCCGCGTCACGAAATTCGAGATCACGCGCCCGTCCTCGGGGTCCATCCGGGGCCCGTAAGTGTTGAAGATCCGCGCGATGCGGGTGTCGATGCCGCGAATGGCCTGAAGGTCGTGGAACAGCGTCTCCGCCGCGCGCTTGCCCTCGTCGTAGCACGAGCGCGGGCCGGTGGTGTTCACCCGACCGCGATAGTCTTCGCGCTGGGGCGAAATCTCCGGGTCGCCATAAACCTCGGAGGTCGAGGCCTGCAGGATGCGCGCGCCGGTCCGCTCGGCGAGGCTGAGCAGGTTCAGCGACCCGGCGATGCAGGTCTGGAACGTGTGCAGCGGGTCGAGCTGGTATTTCGGCGGCGAGGCCGCGCAGGCGAGATTGTAAATCCGGTCGATCTCGCCATTGATCTGCAGCGGCGCGATGATGTCATGTTTCTGGAACGTGAAATCGCGATGCCCCATGAGATAAGCGATGTTCTGGGTCCGCCCGGTCAGCAGGTTGTCGATGCAGATCACCGAATGACCGGCCTCGATCAGCCGGTCGCACAGATGCGATCCCAGGAATCCGGCCCCTCCGGCAACCAGGCAGCGCAACTGCCCCTTATGCCGGCGCGGCGGCGTCCAAGAGATATCTCTCGTCTCGAAACGTGGCAGCTGCGTCATGTTCTCCCCCCACAGAAGAACGGCAACGACTGCCTAGTCCGGTTTCAGGTCAACTTAATCGCTCTGGGCCGGACCAGGCCCGTCGATCCCGATTACAGATATTTCAAAAGGGTAGGGGGCGATTTTCGGGCCGATCAAGCGAAAGCAAAGCTTTTCGACCGAAAATCGAAAGGCCGAAAAAATCCAACCTTCCATTAGATGAAGTTTACACGCTAAGGTTGAGTGTGGCGTTTCGGGTTCGACTTTGCGTCTTCCCGCCTATCCCTTGATTCGACTTGGACAATCGAAGCGGGAGGGCGCGGCGGCCCGTCTTTTCCTAGAGGTCGGAAAGGCCTTCGGTCAGATTATGCAGCTCCCGGGTCATCTCCAGCAGCTCCTGCGCCTCGGCCTCCGAGAAGGGCTCGCCGGAGCGGGTGAAGCCCGAGATCGAGCGCGAGCCGTTCTCCAGAACCGCGCAGGTCAGACCATTCCGCAGGCCGTGGGATCTCGCCCCCTTGAGAACCCCTTTGGGATCATCGAGATCGTCCCAGCGCACCATGCCGACATGTTGCATGCCCCACAGCACGACGGGATCGTCCATCATCATGCCCTTTTCGCTATATTCCTCGATCCAAGGTTCGGGATATGTTCGATAAAGGATGTTCGGACGGGTAAAGCGGATGTGCAGAGCGAAGGCGAAACCGGTGTCGCAGGTTTGACCGAGCTGCTCGAGTAGGCAGGCGATTTCCTTGCGGTTTGCTGTTTCCATCACGGGAATTCGTCTTTAGGTTGTTGGTGCAGGGCGGCAGACTCCGGCGCGACGGTAGGCTGTGACCGCAGTGAGTGCAAGTGAATTGACCATCAGACTATGGAACTGAGGGATTGTGAAACGCGATTGAATGAAATCGCCCCTGCCGGGTTTTATCTCGCGCTTAGGGTTGGATATGCATTCCCCGAAGCCGAACTCAACCGTCTGAATGACGACTGGGTCGACATGTACACCCAACAAGGTTTGGTCGTGCAGGATCCGTCGATGCACTGGATCTACCACAATGTCGGTTACGTACGTTGGTCCGACCTGAAGGACGATCCCCGCGGCGTCGTCGAGATGGCGCGGCAGATGGGGCTGCTCTTCGGCGCCACGATCTCCTACAACACGTCAAGCGATGCTGGGCGGCGCAGTCACGCGGTCCTGTTCCGGTCGGATCGCGACTTCACCGATGCCGAACTTCACGAAGCTTTCCAGATGCTTAAGACCTTGCATGTCGACGCCTCGCAACGCTCGCTCACGGATGCCGAACTCGAGGCGATCCGCTACCGGGCCGACGGGCTCTTGATCAAACAGATCGCCGCGAAGCTCGCAATTTCCGAGAGCGGCGTGAAAGCGCGGCTGTCTTCTGCGAGCCGAAAACTGGGCGCGCGCAACGCGATTGAGATGCTCGCGATTGCGACCTCAAGGCGATTGATCTAGGCGCGCACAACCTAAAAGAGTGAATTTTTCACAATTTCGTGGTTTCGATGGAGCTATCCAGAAGGAGGCTCCAATGCAGAACTGCACTTTTGAATTCTCGCAACTTCACCGCTTCGGCACCGCTTTTTACGACTTCCTGCGCCTGCGCAAGGAGGTCTTCGTCGACACGCTCGGATGGGACGTGCCGCATAATGACGAAGTGGAAATGGATCAATACGATACGCCCTTGGCGCATTACTCGCTTGTGTTGAAGGACGGGCGGGTGGTGGGCGGGGCACGGGCAATGTCCACCGCAGCGATCTGGGGGCCCAATACCTACATGCTGCGCGACGCGCATCTGGGGAAACTAGCCCATATCCCGGCGGAGATTCTGCCGACCGAAATCGCGAACGACACGGTCTGGGAATGCACGCGTCTGGTGATTTCCGATGCGCTCACCAAGCAGGCGGAGCGGGCGACCTGTCTGCGGCTCATCGTCGACGGTCTCGTTGAGCGCGCCAAGGAGCGTGGAGCGGACGAGTTGATCTGCCTCTCCTCGCTCGCCCTGATGCGCGCGCTGCGCCAGCTTGGCTACGATGTGAGCCGGATGGGTCCGGCCTATCGCAACGACGAGGACGGGCGCCAATATGCCGCGCTGCGGATGCCTGCGGAATACTCCACCCAGCGGCGTCGCGAAATGGCCGGGGCCTACGTGCTGGCAGCCCAGTCGGCCCCGCGCCAGTTGCACACCGCCGCGTGATGTGGGGTGGGATAGAAAAAGGGCGCGCCCATCGCCCGGGCGCGCCCTGATCTTCGGCGTCGGTCGCGCGCTCAGCGCACGACGAAGACGCTGCAATTCGAGTGCCGCACGACCCGCGCGGCGTTCGGCCCGAGCAGGTAATCGCTGAGATCGGGGCGGTGCGCCCCGAGCACGATCATGTCCGCGCCGTCCTTCTCGGCCAGCGAAAGGATCTCGTGATAGGCGGTGCCGACGCCCACGATGTGGCGCACCTTCGCGTTCACCTCGGGGCCGACCACTTCGGCGACGAAATCATGCAGCAGCTCATGCGCATGCTCCTTCGCCTTCGCAGTGTGATCGTCCGAGAAGAAGGCCCCGACCACCGCCGAGCCGTAATCGGGCACCACGGTGACGACGTCGAGCTGTGCGTCTTCCATCTTGGCCAGCCGCGCCGCCCATTCGAGCACTTTGCGCTCGGTCTTGGGGCGGTTCATGTCGATCGCGCAGAGAATGGTATTGGTCATGCCGGTTCTCCTTCAGCAAAGGCCGCGTCGTCGTCTTCCTTGCGTCGATATTGCAGGAAAGCGATGAGCGCGAGAAGGGCGAAGGCGGGGATGAACATCAGCTCTTTTGGAAGCTGATCGTTCGGCACCTTCACGTTGGACAGGGTGACGGGATTGTCGCCGTAGAAGTCGAAGCCCTGCAGTTTGGTCTGCAGCTCCGTGCCGAACATCGGCTCGTCCGCGACCATCTTGCCGTCGGTTTCGGTGAAGCTCAGGCCGAGCTTGTCGAGCTTGTCCTGACCCGTCGCGCCCTCGGGCACCTTGACCAGCACCGTCATGTCCTTCGGGTCGCCCGTCGTATAATCGGGCCCCGAGAAGACCAGCCGCAATTCGCGACCGACCGGCGCCTTGTCGAGACGCTGCGTGATATTGGCAGGCGGCACCTCGTTATAGGGCGGCTCGACCATGTTCATGAAGTAGCCGGGACGGAACAGGGTGAAGGCCACCAGAAGCAGCGCCACCGTCTCCCAGATCTTCGAACGGGTGACGAACCAGCCCATCGTGCCTGCGGTGAAGACGAGGATGCCGATCGTCGCCACGATGAAGACGAAGATCGCCTGATACCAGGTCACGTCGATCAGCAGCAGGTCGGTGTTGAAGATGAACACGAAGGGCAGGGCGACCGTGCGCAGCGAATAGAAGAAGGCGGTGAAGCCCGTCTTGATCGCATCGCCGCCAGAGACCGCCGCCGCCGCGAAGGAGGCTAGCCCCACCGGTGGCGTCACATCCGCCATGATGCCGAAGTAGAACACGAACAGGTGCACCGCGATCAGCGGCACCACGAGGCCCGACTGCGCGCCCAGATGGACGACCACGCCCACCATCAGCGAGCTGACGACGATGTAGTTCGCCGTGGTCGGCAGGCCCATCCCGAGGATCAGCGACAGGATCGCCACGAAGACCAGCATCAGGATCAGGTTGCCGCCCGAGAGGAACTCGACGAAATCGGCCATCACCTGACCGATCCCGGTCAGCGAGACGGTGCCCACGATGATCCCGGCGGTGGCCGTGGCCAGACCGATCCCGATCATGTTGCGCGCGCCGTCGATCATGCCGCCGATCAGGTCGAGAACGCCTTCCCGGAAGCGGCTCATGGGCGCACTCTCGCCGCGGAACATCGCCTTGAGCGGTTTCTGCGTGAGCAGGATGAAGAACAGCAGGAACGAGGCCCAGAAGGCCGACAGGCCCGGCGATTTGCGCTCGATCATCAGGAAATAGACCAGCACGACGATCGGCAGCAGGTAGTAGAGGCCCGCCTTGTAGATGTCCTTGATCTCGGGGAGCTTCACGATCTCCGAATTCGGATCGTCCGGCTCCAGATCGGGGGCTTTCGCAGCGACCCAGACGAGCCCGAGATAGACCACGACGACGAGCAGGGCGAGAACCCAGGCCGCGCCCTCGGGCACCATCGAGGTGATGAGGCGCACCGGGAATTGGGTAGCGTAGCACAGGGCCGCGAAGCCCGCGAAGAAGGCGAACATGCCAAAGGCGGTGCGCCAGACCGAGACCACGCGGTCGCCGATCGTCGGCATCCGGTTCTTCACCGCCTCCAGATGCACGATGTAGAACAATGCGATGTAGGAGATGATCGCCGGGATGAAGGCGTGTTTGATGACCTCCAGATAGGAGATGCCGACATATTCCACCATCAGGAAGGCGGCAGCGCCCATCACCGGGGGCATGATCTGGCCGTTGACCGAAGAGGCCACTTCGACCGAACCCGCCTTCTCTGCCGAGAAGCCAACGCGCTTCATCAGCGGAATGGTGAAGGTGCCGGTGGTGACCACGTTCGCGATCGACGAGCCCGAGATCAGGCCGGTCGCGGCAGAGCCCACGACGGCGGCTTTTGCCGGGCCACCGCGCAGGTGGCCGAGCGCACCAAAGGCCATCTGAATGAAGTAGTTGCCCGCGCCCGCTTTCTCGAGAAGCGCGCCGAACAGCACGAAGAGGAAGACGAACTTGGTCGAGACGCCAAGCGCGATGCCGAACACCCCCTCGGAGGTGATCCACATATGCGACATGGCCTTGCGCAGGCTCGCGCCGGCCCAGCGGATCTGTTCGGGGAAGAACTCGGAGGAGCCGAAGAAGACGTAGCACAGGAACACAATCGCCAGCAGGACCATGATCGGGCCGAGCGTGCGATAGGCTGCGATGAAGAGGAAGATGATGCCGAGGACGGAGATATAGGCGTCCTGCATATCCGCGAGCCCGCCATTGTCGACGATCTTCTGGTAAAAGAAATAGCCATACATCGAGAGCAGCGCACCGCCGACCGCGAGGATCCAGTCATACCACGGCACATGGTCCTTGGGTGAGGATTTGAACAGCGGATACGCCATCGCCGAGAGGAAGATGGCATAGGCCAGATGGATCTGGCGGGCGTTGTTGATCAGGTCGCCCGGCAGCACATACGGCCCGATGGGCGAGGCCAGAAGCACCTGAAAGATCGACCAGCTCAGCGCCACCACGGCGACCATGAGCCCGACCCAACCTTTGGGGCTGCGCGCCCCGCTGTCAGAAGCTTGGACGAGCTCCTGTAATTCCTGTTCGTTCAAGGCGCGATTTTCCGCCATCGTTCCCCCTAGCGGCCCACAGGGCCGTCCGCCTGTTCCGGCATGATCATAAAGCTGAAACTAAAAAAGGCGGGCACGCAAGCGCGCCCGCCCAGTTATACGCAGGGCTTATTTAATCCAGCCCTGCTCCTTATAGTACTTCAGAGCGCCCGGATGGATCGGAGCCGAGATGCCCTTGGTGACCATTTCTTCCGGCGTCAGATGCGCGAAGGCCGGGTGCAGCTTCTTGAACTCGTCGAAGTTGTCGAAGACCGACTTCACCAGAGCGTAGACGACGTCATCGGGCTCATCCGCCGAGGTCACGAGAGTCGCGCGCACACCGAAGGTCTGCGTGTCGTCGGGGTTGCCGCGATACATGCCGCCCGGAATGGTGGCTTTCGCGTAGTAGGGGTTGTCGGCGACCAGCTTGTCGACCGCGTCACCCGTGACGTTCACGAGGGTCGCGTCGCACGAGGTGGTGGCTTCCTGGATCGAACCCGAGGGGTGACCCACGGTGTAGACCATCGCGTCGATCTGGTTGTCGCAGAGCGCTTTCGACTGCTCGGCTGCCTTCAGCTCGGTTGCGAGCGCGAAGTCCGAGGTTTTCCAGCCCATCGCGTCCATCAGCACTTCCATGGTGCCGCGCTGACCCGAACCGGGGTTGCCGATGTTCACGCGCTTGCCCTTGAGGTCGGCGAAGTTCTTGATGCCGCTATCGGCACGCGCGACGACGGTGAAGGGCTCGGGGTGGATCGAGAACACTGCGCGCAGCTTCTTGAACGGACCCTGATCGGAGAATTTCGAGTCGCCCTTGTAGGCGTGGTACTGCCAGTCCGACTGGGCGATGCCGAAGTCGAGCTCGCCCGAACGGATCGTGTTGATGTTGTAGACCGAACCGCCGGTGGATTCGACCGAGCAACGCACGCCGGTTTCTTTGTGGCTCTTGTTCATCAGGCGGCAGATCGCGCCACCGGTCGGGTAGTAAACGCCGGTCACACCGCCGGTCCCGATGGTGATGAAGGTCTCGTCGGCTGCGTTCGCCGCGGGCGCGAGCAGCGCGCCAGCGACGGCCGCGATGGCCCCGAGTTTGAAGAACTTTTTCATTGAGTAACTCCCGTTGGTCGTTTTTGGGTCTCGGTTCAAAAATACGGCCCGCTTCGGTCAGCGCACATAGACTTCGTCGAGAAGCCTGTTACGCCGTTCGACCTCGGCGATCCGTTCGGTTGCGCGGGGTCCCGCGCGCTTCGCCACCAGCGCCAGAATTGCTTCGAGCAAGAACAGCGTGGCGACGTAACTCGTGTAGAAATGCGGGCTGTCGGTGGGCACGATGAAGGTCTCATCGGCCGCGTGCAGCGCCGGACAGCTGCGGCTGTCGGTAATCAGCGCGACATAGGCGCCCTGTTCATGGGCATGGATCGCGCTGCGGATGGTGGAGCGCGCGAAGGGCGGCTTGGTGATCACCAGAACCGCGTCGCGCTCGTCGAGCCCCGCGAGCGTGGCGCCCAGAGACGAACCCGCCCGTGCGCCCAGCTCCCAGTTATCGCCTAGGAAATTGGCGATATAGGCGGTGTACTCCGCGATCCCCGTCGAGCCGAGCGCGCCCAGCAGCACCACCCGGCGCGCAGCGGCGAGCTTGTCGGCCACGGCCTCGAGCCGCCCCGGCTCGATCGCGGCGGTCAGGGCTGCGATATTGTCCTGCGTGGCCGCGGCATAGCGGTTGAGGAAGCTGCTCTGCGGATCGACGGCATCCTTCTGCAGCCGATCGGCGCGGTCCGCGAAGGGGGACACACGGCGACCGATCTGGTCGCGCATGGTCTCGCGCAGCTCTTCGAAATTCTCGTATTCGAGCGCATGGGCGAGGCGGGTGAAGGTCGCGGGCGCAAGGTTCGATTCGCTCGCCAGCGTGCGCAGCGAACGGGTGGCGATGCTCACCGGGTTGTCTGCGATATAGTCTCCCGCCTCACGCAAGCGCGCGGAAAGGTTGCCATATTGCGCAGCCAATCGCTGTTCGAAACTGCCGGACAATGCCCCTCCCCAGGTTCCATCACCAGTTATCGCGTCGAGGTGACCGTTTCAATTGTTTCATATATTGTCAATGCGTAAAACATATGTTTCATGGGGCAATCAGCGATCCTCACGCATTCTTGTCCCGAAGGAGGGACCGACATGAGTCACGTATTCCCGCGCCACACGAAGTCCAACGCGCCCTTGGCGGTAAAGGGCGACGGTATCTACATCCTCGATGCCAACGGGAAGCGATATCTCGATGGGTCCGGGGGCGCGGCGGTGTCCTGCCTCGGTCACTCTGACGCTGACGTGATTGCCGCGATCAAGGATCAGATCGACAATATCGCCTTCGCGCATACCGGTTTCTTCACCTCCGCACCCGCCGAACGGCTAGCCGACCGCCTTATCGCTCACGCACCGGGGAGCCTCGACCGCGTCTATTTCACGTCCGGGGGATCGGAGGCTGTGGAAAGCGCACTCAAGATGGCGCGGCAGTATTTCGTCGAGAAGGGCGAGCCGAGCCGGTCGCATTTCATCGCGCGCCGCCAGTCCTATCACGGCAACACGCTGGGCGCGCTGGCCGCTGGCGGCAATGCGTGGCGCCGCGAGAAATTCAACCCGCTGCTGATCGACGTGAGCCACATCGCGCCCGTGCATGAATACCGCTGGCGCGAGGAAGGCGAGACCGCCGAGGAATACGGTCTGCGCGTCGCCAACGAGCTGGAGGCCGAGATTCAGCGCCTCGGGGCGGAGAACGTGATCGGCTTCATCGCCGAGCCGGTCGTCGGCGCCACGATGGGCGCAGTGCCGCCGGTGAAGGGCTATTTAAAGCGTATCCGCGAGATCTGCGACCAATACGGCATCCTGCTGATCCTCGACGAGGTCATGTGC
The DNA here is from genome assembly GCF_002563775.1 of Thioclava sp. ES.031. Taxonomy (NCBI): domain Bacteria; kingdom Pseudomonadati; phylum Pseudomonadota; class Alphaproteobacteria; order Rhodobacterales; family Paracoccaceae; genus Thioclava; species Thioclava sp. ES.031. Next base: position 1,238,881 of record NZ_PDJO01000001.1, read on the forward strand.
GGGATGGGCCGGACCGGCACGCTGTTCGCCTGCGAGCAGGACGGGATCGCGCCCGATATCGTCACCATCGCAAAGGGGCTCGGCGCGGGTTACCAGCCCATCGGGGCGGCGCTCTGCACCTCCGAGATTTACGACGCCTTCGTCAACGGCTCGGGCTTCTTCCAGCACGGCCACACCTATATCGGCCACCCGACCGCAACCGCCGCCGGTGATGCCGTGGTGAAGAAACTGACCGAGGGCGGGCTCGTCGCGCGGGCGGCGCAGCAGGGCGAAGTGCTCGACGCGGCGCTGCGTGAGGCGTTCGGCCAGCATCCCAATATCGGCGACATCCGCGGGCGCGGCATGTTCCGCGGGCTGGAAATCGTGGCCGACCGTGCCACGAAAGAGCCGATGGACCCGGCCAAGGCGATCAACAAGAAGCTCAAGGCGGCGGCCTTCGAGGCGGGGCTCGTCTGCTACCCGATGGGGGGCACGATCGACGGCCAGCGCGGCGACCACATCCTGCTCGCGCCGCCCTTCATCATCACCGACGACCAGATCGGGGAATTGGTGGAAAAGCTCGGCACCGCGATCCGCGAGGTTCTCGGGTGAGCCTGCCGCATATCATGGTCGCGCCGAACGGGGCGACCAAGACGAAGACCGACCACCCGGCGCTGCCGATCACCTTGGACGAGATTGCGCAGACCGCGCTGGCCTGCCGCGACGCCGGGGCAGGGGCGCTGCATCTGCATCTGCGCGACGATGCGGGCGGGCACCTGCTCGATAGTGGCGCCTATGCCGAGGCGCTGGCCCATCTGCGTCCGCTTCTGGGTGAGATGGCGACTCAGATCACCACCGAGGCTGCGGGCCGCTACGAACCCGGACACCAGCGCTATGTCGCGCTGAACTCGGGCGCTAAGATGGTCTCGGTCTCGGCGCGCGAGATGCTGCGCGATCATGAATTGCTGGCGATGAAATTCTACGAGGAAGCCGCCGAGCGCGGCATCAGGGTCCAGCATATCCTCTATTCCCGCGAGGATGCCGAGGCGCTGGCACGCGTCCTGCCCGACCGCCTGCTGCGCGATCCGGAGCTGCAACTGATCTTCGTGATGGGCCGCTATATCGCCGGGCAGGTCTCGACGCCTGCGATGCTCGACCCCTTCCTCGACTGGATGCAGGCCGAGGCGATCACCCCCGACTGGGCGATCTGCGCCTTCGGTTCGGGCGAAACCGACTGCCTGCGCAATGCGCTCGCCAAGGGTGGCAAGGCGCGCGTCGGGTTCGAGAACTCGCTGGTGATGGCGGACGGCACCACCGCGCCCGACAACGCCGCGCGCGTGGCCGAGATCGCAGCCCTTTAATCGAGCGCCGGATGCCCTTTCTCGGGGCAATCGGCGAGGTCCGACCGGTCTTCCTCGGGCAGTTGCCGGGCGATGTCGCGCAGGGCGCTGCGCAGGCCTTCCTCGACCACCGGGTGATAGAAAGGCATCGCCAGCATGTCATAAGCGCTCATGCCCGACTGGATCGCGAGGCCGAAGAGATGCGCGAAATGCTCGCCCTCGGGCAGCGCCATCTCGCAGCCCAGCAGCTTGCCGCTCTCGGGCACGGCGTAGATGCGGATCATTCCATAGGCTTCCTCGGCCAGCCGCGCGCGCGATTGCGTCGCGAAATCCGCGCTGCCGATCAGGATGTCCTGCCCGTTCAGATCCTTGAAGCTTTGCCCCACGCGCACCGCATTGGGCGCGCTGAAGGCGATGGCCATCGAGGTCCGGCGGCGATAGCAGCGCGGGGTCTCGGTCACCGCGTTGCGCCCCGCGATGTGCCCCTCATCGGCGGCTTCGTGCAGGATTGGGCGGATCGCGTTCGCGTCGCCCGCGAGGAACACTCGTAGATCGCCGATCTGGGTGGTGGAGGCGTCGACCTCGGGCATCCCGTGATCGTCGAGCGGCACGCCCAGCGTCTCCAGCCCGAGCCCCGCGATATTGGGGCGGCGGCCCATCGCGGCGAGCACGGCGTCGGCCTCGAATTCCGCGCCGCCTGCGCCTTTCACGATCAGGCTGCCCGCATTGCCTTCGGAAATCTCTGCCGGGGCGCCCAGATGCAGCGGCAGCTCCGCCGCGATCGCGTCGCGCAGGAGTGCTGCGACCTCGGGGTCGGTCATGCCGGCGACGCTTTCCAATGCATCGAAGCCCGCGACCTCGATCCCCATCCGCGCCATCGCCTGTGCCAGCTCCACCCCGATCGCGCCCATGCCGATCACCGCGATCCGCTTGGGCAGATCGTCGAGAGTGAACAGCGTATCGGTGGTCAGGATGCGCTCACCAAAGGTCTTCCACGGCCCCGGCAGCACCGGCGACGAGCCCGTCGCGAGGATGATCGCATCGGCGGTGACCTCGCCATGGCCCGCGATCTCGATCCGGTTCGGACCAAGGAGAGTCGCGCGGCCCGAGATCGCCTTGTCGCCAAGGGCTTTGGGGACCTTGCGCGGGGATTTCGTGAACCCGTCGCGCATCCGTTTCATCCGCGCCATCACGGCGGGCACATCGATGCGCAGCGCCTCGGCGCCGGAAATCCCGAAGGCCTCGAAATCGTGGCGGCGGTGGAAGGCGTTGGCGGCTTCGATCAGCGCCTTGGAGGGCATGCAGCCGCTTTCGGCACAGGTCGTGCCCCAATGGCCGTCGTTGACGATCAGGAAGTCATCGGTCGCATGGCGCACTTCGCGCAGGGCAGACAGCCCGGCCGAGCCAGAACCGATGATAACGACGCGCGCGTGTTGTGACATGAAACCTCCGCTGATCTGTCGTGAACCGAACCGTTCAGCGAGGTATACGTTCCAACCACTTGCGCGGTAAAGCCTGCGCCTCGCCGCGAACCCGCAGGCTGCGCATCGCCACGATCTGGCCGAGCGCGCGATGCGGCGCGATGGTGCGGAAGATATCGCGGATCATGCGTGCGTCGGCGGCGACGCCCGCGCGCCAATTGCCCAGCTTCGCGGATTTCATCGGACTGTCGACGCCGGGCCAGGAGACGACGGCGATCCGGGCGCGCTCTGCGATCCACAGCCGGTTCATGAACACTTCCAGCCCGAAGCGGGGCAGGGCGTTGAGCGCCTCCAGCCGTTCGTCCAGCATCTCGCGCGGGATCACTCGCTCGCCCGAGATGTAATCGAGCCCGATCACCCGCCAGATGCGCGGCGCGTTGCGGCGCAGGCTGATCGTGACATCGGCCTCCCCATTCGCCACCGGCGCGATCAGCGCGCCCAGATCGGCATGGGTCAGCCCCAGCAGATCGCTGTCGAGCAGCAGCAGGTGGCTGCCTGCGGCCTCCGCGATCCCGGCAGCCACGGCTGCGGTTTTCCCGCCGTTCTGCGTCTGGCGCAGCACCCGCAGATGCGGATGGGCGTCGCGATAGCCTTCGGCGATCTCGGCGGTGCCATCGCTCGAGCCGTCGTCGATCACGATCACCTCGGCGATCTGGCGATGGTCCAGCACACGCTCCAGCACCGCGCCGATCCGCGGGGCCTCGTTATAGGCGGGCAGAATGCAGGTGATCGTCGTCATGTGTGCGACCTCTTGCGGCGATAGAACCAGATCGTGCCACCGAGAATGATCACGACCAGCAGGATCAGCGAGCCTTTCGACAGCCAGCTGTCGATCTTCCCGATATGCGAGCCGAGCCAATAGCCGAGCGCCACGAAGGCCAGCGATTTCGGGATCGTGGCGATCAGGTTCGTGAGCAGGAAGACCCAGACATTCATCCGCGCGACTCCGGCCGCGACCAGCACCGGCGCGCCCGCCGAATGGGTCAGCTTGCCGAAGACCAGCGTCTTGATCCCCTTGTTCTGGAAGTGCCGCGCCGCGCTCACGAGCCGCGCGCGGCTCAGGCCCAGCTTGTCGCGCCACTTCTTGGGCATCCGGTTCAGCCCCCATCGGCCAAGCGCATAGAGCCCCAGATCGCCGACGAGATCGGCAAGGATCACGATGATCGCGACCGACCAGACCGAGAACATGTTCTGGCTGGCGAGCCACGCCGCGATCACCGTCACGATCGGCCCTTCGAGCACCGCAATCGGCGCCAGCACGGCCAGGCCGTGTTTCGCCATCAATACGGAGATCGTCTCGAGGCCGATCATCAGGTTACTCCGTGACGGGGGCGTCGCTGCGGGCGACGTCCCGGTGGGTCATGTCATTGCCGCGCCAGGTGAAATCGCGCCCGAACCAAGTCATCAGCCACAGCGCGGGCAGCATCGCGTCGCGGATCGCGAAGCCCGCAATGTCGCGCGCCGAGGCAGGCCAGCCGGCGATCCGGGCGAGCAGCACCTCGGCACCGTACCACAGCGCCACCAGAAGCGGCAGGGCGATCCACGGCATCGCGCCCAACGCGGCCAGGGCAAGCGCGGCGAGGAAGGGCAGGAACGGGCCCTGCGCGATCTCGGCTGCGAAAATCATCACGAACCCGTCGCGGCGCACCTTGGACCAGCGCAGCTGGCGGTCCCAGACCGCGCGGGCCGAGCGCATCCCGATCGGTTGCGCGAAAAGGTGCCGCGTCAGCCGCACCTTCAGGCCCTGACGGCGCACCAGCTTGGTCGAGGCCACATCTTCGGCCATGTTGCGCCCGAGCGCCGCGAAACCGCCGCCCGCCATCAGGATGTCGCGCCGCCAGAACAGCGATTTTCCTTGCGCGAAGCCCATCCCGATCATGTCGGCGGTCACCTGCCAGCGCGCCTGATTGGTGTTGAGGAAAGCCGCCTCCACCGCGCCCCAGAGATTGCCCGGGCGCTCGGCCACCGGCGGGGCGGATACGAGCCCTGTGCCGGGCCGCCACTCCGCCGCCAGCCGCTGCAGGTAGTCGCGCGGCAAGAGCAGATTGCTGTCGGCCATCGCGAGCCACTCCGCCTCGGTCGCCGACAGCCCCTTGTGCAGATTGTTCAGCTTCGGATTGCCCGACACCGCGTCGAGCCCGGTCAGAAGCCGTGCGCGCACCTGCGGGTTCTCTTCGATCAGGCGGCGGACCAGTGCGCAGGCGGGGTCGCGCTCCGACGGCGCGCAGAAGATCACCTCGTAATTCGGATAGTCGAGGTTGAAGGAGGAGCCCAGCGTCTCGGCATCGAAGGGATCGACCCCGCAGACCGGGCGCATCAGCGCGATGAAAGGCAGGTCGTCGGGCACCGGCTTCGGCGGGCGGGACTCGCGCCATGCGGTCATCGCAGCGCTGAGAAGATGCGCCGTGAGGGTGAGGCCCAGAAGGGCTGCGAGGGAGAGCAGAACGATCGTCATGCGCGAACCTTTGCGACGGCGGGGCGGGTGCCGGTCTCGGTGACCGCAGCGGGCTCCGCGCCCCATTGAAGAAGTTGCAATGCGCCGGAACTATCCTCGGCCAGGGCGGTCAGGCTGTCCACCCAATCGCCGCAATTGGCATAGGTCAGCCCGTCGACATCGCGCAAAGCAGGCTTGTGCGAGTGGCCGCAGATGATCCCGTCGACCCCGGCTTCGGAGGCCAGCGCGATCAAGCGATGCTCATAGCCCGAGCCGCGCGCGATCAGCTGATTGATGCCTTCGATCGCAAGCTGGATCAGGGTGCGCTCGGTCTCAGACACGTCGCGGCGACGGCGCAGCCACGCATCGATGCCGCGAAACAGCGCGTCCATCCGGCTCCCGAAACGGGTCATCGCGTGCCAGCGCAGGATACGCGCGTCGCATTGATCGCCATGCACGATGAGGTAGCGTTGCCCGTCCGCGCCGACATGCAGCGCCGTCTCGGTCAGCTCGAAACTGAGGAAATTCATCCCCGGCGCACGCAGCGCCGCATCGTGATTGCCGGGCAGATAGACGATGCGCGTCCCGGCCTCGGCATGGGCTTCGAGGGTCTCGATGATCTCGGCATGGATCTCGCTCCATTGCACGGGCCCGCCATGCCAGAGATCGAGGATGTCGCCGACGAGGTAGATCGCGTCGGCCTGAACGCTTTGCAGGAAATCGAGGATCGGGCCGGGGCTGCACCCGCGCGATCCGAGGTGGAAATCCGACAGGAAAAGGCTGCGGTAGCGTTGTTTGTTGTGATGGCGCGATCGGCTCATGTCACATCTCCGGTGGATCTGCGGGGAGGGGCAGGCAACCGGCGCCTGCGCGGAGAAGCGGAGCGGAAACAGTCAGGAAAATCACAGGCTGTATGTTATGGCCCATAGGGTCCTTCCGCTCGTTGCTGCGCTGCCCATCGCCTTTCGACGTGACATGGATGTGACGGCTCCGTGAACCTGTAATGTCACCTAGAGGCAGCTGTGCGGTGATCAACCATAAGGATGTGAAATACTAAGCAACTTCCGGTGAGCGCACGATATCTTGCGGTTTGTTTCACCCGTAAGCATAGTGGTCGCGGTCTCGACGATTGGCGAAGGAGAACGCGATGGCAGGATATCTGACCACCCATGTGCTCGACACGGCACGGGGATGCCCGGCGGAAGGGCTCAAGATCACGCTCTTCGCGCTCGACGAGGCAGGCCGTGTGCCGCTGGCCGAGATGGTGACGAATGCCGATGGGCGCACCGACTCGCCGATCCTGCCGGTGGAGCGGTTTCGCACCGGCAAGTTCGAACTGGTTTTCGCCGCGGGCGACTATCTGAGGGCGAGCGGGCAGGGGGCGGCAGAGCCGCTTTTCCTCGATGAAATCCCGATCCGCTTCGGCATGAATGACGCCGAGGCGCATTGCCACGTGCCGCTTCTGCTCTCGCCTTACGGCTACTCCACTTATCGCGGCAGCTGAGCGCGGGTCCTCCATCTGCTTGCGATTTGAGCAACCGGACAAAATTCGGGCGGTTCCGCCGCGCCATCGCTTGCGCTCGGGCGTGGCTTGGGAAACTCTGGGCGCAAAACGAAGGATGACGGATGGATTACACGTTTTTTCTGGAATGGGTGCAGTTCGCGGTACGCTGGCTGCATGTGATCACCGCGATCGCGTGGATCGGGTCGTCCTTCTATTTCATCGCGCTTGATCTGGGGCTGGTGCCCGAGCCCGGTGCCCCCAAGGGCGTGCATGGCGCGGCCTGGCAGGTCCATGGCGGCGGCTTTTACCATATTCAGAAATACCTCGTCGCACCTGCGCAGATGCCCGACCGGCTGACCTGGTTCAAATGGGAAAGCTACATGACGTGGCTTTCGGGCTTTGCGATGATGGTGGTTCTGTATTGGACGCAGGCGCAGTTCTACCTGATCGATCCGCGGGTGATGGAGCTGCCCGTTTGGGAGGCGATCCTGATTTCGATCGGCTCGCTCGCGCTGGGTTGGCTCCTCTACGACCTGATCTGCAAGTCGAGCTTTGGCGAGAATAACACGCGGCTGATGCTGGGGCTCTATGTCATTCTCGTCGCGATGGCCTGGGGCTATACGCAGGTCTTCTCCGGCCGTGCGGCGCTGCTGCATCTGGGCGCCTTCACCGCGACGATCATGACCGCGAATGTGTTCCTGATCATTATTCCGAACCAGAAGATCGTGGTCGCCGATCTCATGGCGGGGCGCACGCCCGATCCGAAATACGGCAAGATCGCCAAACAGCGCTCGACGCATAACAACTACCTGACGCTGCCGGTCATCTTCCTGATGCTGTCGAACCATTATCCGCTGGCCTTCGCGAGCGCGTATAACTGGCTGATCGCCTCTCTGGTGTTCCTGATGGGCGTGACGATCCGGCATTTCTTCAACACCCATCACGCCCATAAGGGAAAGCCCTGGTGGACATGGGGTGCGACCGCGGCGCTGTTCGTCGCGATCGTTTGGCTATCCTCGATCCCGAAAGCGGATGCTGGCGAGGACATGGAGGACAGCGCAATGCTTACCCCCTTCGAGCAACGCTTCGCCGCGGCGCCCGGTTTCGACGAGGTGAGCGGGATCGTCATGGGGCGCTGTTCGATGTGCCATGCGAACGAGCCCGGCTATGAAGGGATCGGTCATGCGCCGAAGGGCATCAAGCTGGAGACGCCGCGCGAAATCGCCGCCGCCGCACGGCAGATCTATGTGCAAGCTGGGCTGACCGATGCGATGCCCCCCGCGAATTTGAGCTACATGGAGCCGCAGGAGCGCGCCGCCATCCGGGCTTGGTTCCGGGCGGGCGAGGCCGGGACGCAACGAGCAAGCGAGACGGATCGGGCGGAGGCCACGATCGCTGCACCCCATCCCAACGCGTCCTGATTGCCGTCCCGCGCCGAGGCGGTCGGCTCGTTCCCTTTTCGCTTAAAAATCCTCCCAATCGTCATCTGTGGGCGGAGGCGGCACCGCCAGCGCGGTGTTGCCCGACACACCGACCTGCTGAGCCGATTTGGGTCGGGCTGATTGGTGCGGCGCGGATGCTGTGGGCCCGGACATTTCGGGCAAGGCTTCTGCCACAGCCGCTTTTTCTGCAGGCGATGTGCTATCGACCCCCTCATCCGGAGCGGCGTCGCCAAGTTTGAATTGCCCCATTGCCGCGCCGAGTTCCATCGCCTCGCGTTCGAGAACCTGGCTCGCGGCGAGCGCTTCTTCGAACATGGCGGCGTTGTGTTGGGTGACCTGATCGAGCTGCGTTACGGCGGAGTTGATTTCGGTCAGGCCCGCGCTTTGCTCCTGCGTCGCATTTGCACTGTCCGCGACATAGGCGAGGAGATCTGAGACGGAGGACTGGATGCCACCAAGTGCATCGCCCGCTTGGCCCACGAGGCCGACGCCGCGCTTTACCTGCGCCGAGGAGTTCGCGATCAGTTCGGCGATTTCGCGCGCGGCATCCGAGGAGCGTTGCGCGAGTGCGCGCACTTCCGAGGCGACGACGGCGAAGCCGCGCCCGGCCTCGCCAGCGCGGGCGGCTTCCACACCGGCATTAAGGGCGAGCAGGTTGGTCTGGAAGGCGATCTCGTCGATGACGCTGGTGATCCGGCTGATCTGTTCCGAGCTTTGTTCGATTTCCGACATGGCCTGCACGGCTTCAGAGACGACGTGGCCGCTTTGTTCGGCACTGCGCCGGGCGGTTTCGACGAGGTCGTTGGCGCGACCGGCAGCGCGGGCGGCAGCCTCAACCGAGGCGGTGATCTCGTTGAGCGCTGCGGCGGTTTCTTCCAGCGTGGCTGCCTGCCGTTCGGTGCGCCGCGCCATGTCGTCGGAGCTGGACGAGATTTGCCGCGCCTCGGTGCGGATCGATCCGGCATTTTCGAGCACCTTGCGCATCGCGCCCCGCAGATCGCCGATCGCGCTGTTGAAATCGCTGCGCAAAGCCTTGTAGTCGCCTTCGAATTCGGTGGTGATCTCGGCCATGAGGTCCCCGGCAGAGAGCCCGGCCAAGGCCGATTTCAGCGTCTCCACGATGTTCTGTTGGGCGGCCATCATCGCGCTGCGCTCGGCCCGCCGGGCTTCGGCTTCCAGATGTTGTTGCGTTCGGTCGCTCGCAAGAACGCTGAACATGACCATCTTGCCGTCCGTGTCGAGGATCGGGTTGACCGAGCCTTCGAGCCAGGCCTGACGGCCATCGGCGCAGCGCAGCACGAGCATACCCGCAAAGGGCTGCGGATCGCGCTGGAGGATTTCGCAGACTGGCTGCCCTTCGAAGGTGATCTGACCGGCGACGGACATTCCCTCCATCTTTGCGCGGGGCGCGCCAAAGACCTCGGCAAATGCGTCGTTGACGGAGTCGATCGTGACGTCAGGGCGCAGGTCGACCCGCAGCAGGTTGGCGTCGATCGCGGAAATCAGAGAGGCGTTTCGCTGTTCTTCGGTGATGTTGCGCCATTGCGAGACATGGCCGATTTTCTCCCCCGCCTCGTCGATGACGGGGCTGACGAGGGCGAGAATCGCCCCGGCGCGCATCCGTCCTTCGAGCGTGAGCGTGTCGCGCGCGCCATCGTCGAGGGCGGCGGCCGTTGTCGTGCCGGCCGGCAAGATGAGATCCGCGCGCGTTCCCAAGAGCTTGTCGGGATCGAAATCCGGGTTGTGGGCGCGGATTTCCGCAGCGAAGGGGCGCAGCAAATCCGCGGCCGCCTCATTGGCGAAGGTGATGACGTGGTCGTTGTTGGTAAGAATGATCGCGACCGTGGCGCTTTCGAGCGCGGCGCTATGCATCCGTGCAGCACGGTTATGCGATTCGGCGGTCGCGAGCTCGGACTGGAAGGTCCCCAGAGCGCGGGCGATCGCGCCGATTTCGTCGCGGCGACCGGTGGCGGGGATGTCCGTATCGAGCTGTCCCCCGGCCACGGAACGCATCGCCTCCGTCACGCGGGTGAGGGGGTGGGTGATCAGCCAGCGCACGCCCAGCATCACACCGCCGAGAATGCCCGCGAAAATCAACGCGGTGAAAGAGAGGTTGCGCACCATGTCCTTTTGAGCGCGAGCGATGGCGGGGGCCGGACTCCAGCGCAGGGCAATCGCGGCGATCGGCGGATCCTCCGGGGAAATGCGCAGTGGAATCGCCTCGCTCAGCCCATCTGCCGAGATCGCCCTGTCGTTGGCCTCAAGCGCGCTTTGGGCCAGGGAGACAAGCGCGGGATCGGGCGCGCCAGCCTCGGCCATAACCGTGCCGCGTCTGTTGAGCGCGACTGCGGATTGGCCAGCGCCGTCCGAGCCCGCGAGCACGTTCTCCAACTCATGCGTCGCATCCGCAACCCGCCCCGTGATCAGCGAATCCGTCACCGAATCGCCGAGCATCGGCAGGATCTGGTCGAGATGTGCCCGCGCCGCCTCATTGGCGCGACGATGGTTCGAATTGATCGTGAGCAGCGTCATCAACGCCGCGAACACGATCCCCGCTGAGCATCACGGTGTGCCAGGCGCTTGCACCAGCCTCGGATTTGGACATGTCCGCCTCATTTTTCCACACGGGCGCATTCCCGCAAAATCGCCGACACGCTACGTCCAGACCCTTTCCATGCGATTAACACGCACCCGCCCACCGCCAATATTTGCGCCGCGGCAGCACTTCGCGCGGGGTCAGCGCCCTTGAAGGTCCCCGATGCGGTCACTAAGACTTCTGTAAAGATCACACGCTATGAACAGCGTCGAACGACCAGGAAGGGCCGAGATGAAAGATCCCCACGAGTTTTACATGAACACGCTGGTGCCGATGGTGGTCGAGCAGACCTCGCGCGGCGAGCGTGCCTACGACATCTACTCGCGCCTGCTGAAAGAGCGCATCATCTTCCTGTCGGGGCCGGTCCATGACGGCATGTCGACCCTGATCTGCGCGCAGCTTCTCTTCCTCGAGGCCGAGAACCCGAAGAAAGAGATCGCGATGTATATCAACTCGCCGGGCGGCGTGGTGACCTCGGGTCTCTCGATCTACGACACGATGCAATACATCAAGCCGAAGGTCTCGACCCTGGTGATCGGGCAGGCGGCGTCGATGGGCTCGCTGCTGCTGACCGCGGGCGAAAAGGGAATGCGCTTCTCGCTGCCCAACAGCCGCGTCATGGTGCACCAGCCCTCGGGCGGCTATCAGGGTCAGGCGACCGACATCATGATCCACGCCCGCGAGACCGAGAAACTCAAGCGTCGCTTGAACGAAATCTACGTCAAGCACACCGGCAACGACTACGACACGATCGAGGCCGGCCTCGAGCGCGACAACTTCATGTCCGCCGAAGAAGCGAAGTCCTGGGGTCTGATCGACGAGATCCTCGAGAGCCGCGTCAGCGACGACGGAGAAAAGTGATCCCCCGGCTTAACTTCGGGGCGATTTTGACATTGAGGTGACGGTTGGCCTGTCCTAGTCTTGATGGGACAGGCCAATTCACGAAGCCCGGGGGCAGCCCGGGCAGCAGAGGTAAGAGATGGCGAACTCGAACGGCTCCGACAGCAAGAACACGCTCTACTGCTCGTTCTGCGGCAAAAGCCAGCATGAGGTCCGCAAGCTGATCGCGGGCCCGACCGTGTTCATCTGTGACGAATGCGTCGAGCTGTGCATGGACATCATCCGCGAGGAGACGAAATCGGCCGGGCTGAAATCCACCGATGGCGTGCCGACCCCGCGCGATATCTGCCAGGTGCTCGACGATTACGTGATCGGTCAGGAACATGCCAAGCGCGTGCTCTCGGTCGCGGTGCACAACCACTACAAGCGCCTCAATCACGGCACGAAGACCGACATCGAACTGGCGAAGTCGAACATCCTGCTGATCGGCCCGACGGGCTGCGGCAAGACGCTTCTCGCCCAGACGCTGGCGCGCATCCTCGATGTGCCCTTCACGATGGCGGATGCGACCACGCTGACCGAAGCCGGTTACGTGGGCGAGGATGTGGAGAACATCATTCTCAAGCTGCTTCAGGCTTCGGAATACAACGTCGAGCGGGCGCAGCGCGGCATCGTCTATATCGACGAGGTCGACAAGATCACCCGCAAGTCGGACAACCCGTCCATAACGCGCGACGTGTCGGGCGAAGGTGTGCAGCAGGCGCTTCTGAAGATCATGGAAGGCACCGTGGCCTCCGTGCCGCCGCAGGGCGGGCGTAAGCATCCGCAGCAGGAATTCCTGCAGGTCGACACGACGAACATCCTGTTCATCTGTGGTGGCGCTTTCGCGGGCCTCGACCGGATCATCGCGCAGCGCGGCAAGGGCTCGGCGATGGGCTTCGGCGCGGATGTGAAAGACAGCGAAGACCGCAACATTGGCGAGCTGTTCAAGGATCTCGAACCCGAAGACCTGCTGAAATTCGGCCTGATCCCGGAATTCGTCGGCCGTCTGCCGGTCATCGCGACGCTCACCGATCTCGACGCCGAGGCGCTGGTGACGATCCTGACCGAGCCGAAGAACGCGCTGGTGAAACAGTATCAGCGTCTCTTCGAGATCGAGGGCGTGTCGCTGACCTTCACCGACGATGCGCTGACCGCCATCGCCAACAAGGCGATCGAGCGGAAGACCGGCGCACGCGGCCTGCGTTCGATCATGGAAGACATCCTGCTCGACACGATGTTCGAACTCCCGGGCATGGAAGAGGTCGAAGAGGTCGTGGTCAACGAAGAGGCCGTGACCCAGAGCGACTCCAAGCCGTTGCTGATCTATGCCGAAGCCAAGAAAGAAGGCAAATCGGCGAGCTGATCGCGGCGCTGCCAAAGATTGGACAAGGGGCGAGCTTCGGCTCGCCCCTTTGCGTTTGCGACATGTTTCTTCTCGCGCGGCGCGGTTTGCGTTAATCTCGCGCGCAATCCCCGCGCAGAAGGGCACTATCATGAGGCAGAGCTTTGCACCGCTCGCGACGGGGCAGGACAATAATCTAAATCTGATCCGTCTGGTCGCGGCATTCTGCGTGCTCGTGTCGCATGCCTGGCCGATCAGCCTCGGGCCGCAGGCGCTGGAGCCGCTGGAAGCGACCACCGGCTTCAGCCTCGGCGCTCTTGCGGTCTTCGTCTTTTTCGCGATCTCGGGTTTTCTGATCTCGGCGAGCTTCGAGCGCTCCAGCAGCCCGTGGCGCTACGTCCGCGCCCGCATCGCGCGCATCTACCCCGGGCTGATCGTCTCGATTTCTCTGGTGACCTTCATCATGGGGCCGGTTCTCACGCGGCTGTCCCCGATGGACTATCTCGCCTCGACCGACACATGGCGGGCGTGGCTTGGCAATGTGAGCTTGCTCCGGCTCGACTACCATCTGCCCGGCGTGTTCGAGAATAATCCCTATCCGACCGTTCAGGGTTCGCTCTGGACGCTACCCGTCGAGATGCGGCTCTATGTGGTCGTGGCGCTGATCGGGGTGCTGGGCCTGTTGCGCAAACCGCTTCCGCTGATGGGGGCTGTCGCGGTGGGGCTTTTCGCGCTGCGCCAGACCGAAGGGCTCGAGTTTACAGGCGCTTATGCGCTCCGCTCGCTCTGGTATCCGGGGCTGCCCTTCTTCCTTGGCATGGCGCTTTACCTGATGCGCGCGCGTATTCCCGCTTCGGCGATCATTGCATTTGGCCTCGTCGTTGTGGCGGTGATCTCCGCGCATGGCCCTCTGGCGTATCCTGCGATGGCGCTCGCCACCTCCTACGGTGCGCTCTGGCTCGCGGGGCTGCCTTCGGGACGTCTGCGCGAGTTCAACCGGGCAGGGGACTATTCCTACGGTGTCTATATCTACGCCTTCCCGATGCAGGGGCTGGTCGTGGCGCTCTTGGGCGAGATGGGCCCGCTTTCGAATATCGCGCTCGCCACGCCGATCACCCTCGCGCTCGCGGTGCTGTCTTGGCACTGGGTCGAGCGTCCGGCGATGAGAATTCTGCGCCGCAAGCCAATTCCGCAGGCAAATTCCGCCTCGCAGACGCCCTGATCCCCGCACGGGCACTGGACCTCGACGCCCCAGCGGATATAACAGGCGAGACGCATTGCGGAGGTTGCCCCATGAAGTTTCTGCTTCGAATTCTCACCTGGTGGAACGGCTCGACCGTCGGCACGCAGCTTTTCACCGCGCGCAAGGGCGTGAAAGTTGGCGAGGACGAGCAAGGCAATATCTATTACCGCACCAAGGACGCCAAGCGCCGCTGGGTGATCTATAACGGTGAAAGCGAAGCGAGCCGCATCCCGCCGGACTGGCATGGCTGGATCCACTTCACCTATGACGAGCCGCCGACCGACAAGCCGCTGGCCCACAAGCCTTGGGAAAAGCCGCATGAGGAGAACCACACCGGCACCGAAGCGGCCTATGTGCCGCCGGGGTCGATTCGCCTCGCGCATCCGGTCGAGCGCCGCGATTACGAGGCTTGGCAGCCCGAGTAAGGCCACCCCGCTATGAGCGAAAACCGCACCGAGATCATCACCGGCGCGATCGTGCTGGTCGTGGCCCTGGGCTTTCTGGTCTGGGCAGGGCGCGGCATGGGCATCGGCGCCGATGGCGGCTCTTATCCGCTGCATGCCTCCTTCCGCTCGATCGGGGGCGTTGTGCCCGGCACTGACGTGCGGCTTGCGGGCGTGAAGGTCGGGACGGTGACGGATGTCGCGCTCAACCCGAAGACCTTCTTCGCTGACACGACGATTTCGGTGAAAAACGGCGTCGCGCTGCCCGAGGATACGGTGATTGCCGTGACCCAAGACGGGCTCCTGGGCTCGAATTATATCGACTTGATCCCGGGCGGGGCGATCGACGACCTCAAGCCCGGCGATGAAATTCTCGACACGCAAAGCGCGGTCTCGATGCTGAACCTGATGCTGAAATTTGCAGGTGGCGGCAGTGGCGACGGCGCAGGGGAGGGGGCGCAATGATCCGCGCTTTGGTTTTGATCGCGGCGCTCGTTCCCGGGCTCGCTGCGGCGCAGGACTTCACGCCAGCGACGCCGGATGACCAGATCCCGCAAAATGAGCCCGCGAAAGGGCTCGCCGACGGCACGGGTGCGATGCTGCGCGGGCTCGACAAGGTCTCGGGTGTGGCCTCGGATATCAATCTGAACGTCGGGCAGAGCGTGAAATACGGGTTCATCACGGTGACGCTGCGCGAATGCCGCTACCCGGCCGACGATCCGTCCTCGGATGCCTATGCCTATGTGACGGTGACCGAAGAGGACAAGCCGCAGCCGGATTTCGCAGGCTGGATGATCGCGTCCAGCCCGGCGCTCTCGGCGCTCGATCACCCGCGTTACGACGTCTGGGTCATCCGCTGCAAAAGCGACTGAGGCGCGGGGATCGCGCCTTCCGTGAAATCGCATTCCCGCGTCAGCGCCTGAGCCAGACGCGCGCGATATTCGATCCGGGTCACTTCGATCGCGCCCATCGATGCCAGATGCGGCGTGATGTATTGCGTGTCGAGCAAGGTGAACCCGGTCTGGCGCAGCCGGTCCACCAGATAGGTCAGCGCCACTTTCGAGGCATTGGGCCGCCGCGAGAACATGCTCTCGCCGAAGAACGCGCCGCCCAATGTGATCCCGAAAATACCGCCCGCGAGCTCACCGTCCTGCCAGACCTCAAGGCTATGCGCGAAGCCTGCGGCGTGGAGCTGATCGTAGAGCGTGAAGAGCGGGCCGTTGATCCATGTCTCGTCCCGGTCGGCGCAACCTTCGACCACGCCCCGAAATGCCGCGTTTGTTGTAATACTGTAATCGCCGCGCCGGATTACCTTCGCCAGAGAGCGCGAAATGTGGAATTTGTCCAAGGGCACGATCCCGCGCAGCGCCGGGTCGAACCAATGCAATTGCGGATTGTCGCGGCTTTCGGCCATCGGAAAGATGCCCTGCGCATAGCCCGCCAAAAGTAGTTCCGCGCTCAACCTGTCCGTCATTATCTTGCCCGGTTTTCCCGTTACGCCTAGGCTCGCCAACAAGATGAACCAGAGCGGGGCCGAGCGCAAATATGGGTTTCTACGATTTCCTCCCCGAGATCGACCGATACGCTGAAGATCCCGGCACGGTGGAGCGGATGAACCTGCGCCACAAGATGATCATCAAGCCGCTGGAACAGGAGATCGCGGGCAAGCGCGTGCTCGATCTGGCGGCGCATGATGGCCGCTGGGCCTATGCTTTCGCGGCGGCGGGCGCGTCGGAAGTGGTGGGAATCGAAGGGCGACAGGAGCTGATTGACCGCTTCGATCAATTCCCCCGCGCGCATCTGCGCGAGAAGGTGAAGCTGATCTGCGACGACATCTTCGACGGGATGCAGAAGCTGATCGACGCGGGCGAGCGCTTCGACGTCGTGGGCGTCCTCGGTATTCTCTATCACGTCATGGACCATTTCCGGCTGTTCCAGCTGGTGCGCCAACTGGGGCCGGAACTGGTGATCGTGGACAGCGAATTCGCGCAGCGCCCCGGCCCGGTCATCCTGCTGATGCGCGAGCGCACGGATAACGAGCTGAACTCGATTCCGCAGATCGAGGGCCAGGAAAAGGCGCTGATCGGCATCCCGTCCTTCCCGGCGATGAGTGCGATGGCCGATGTGCTCGACTACGACTGTCACTGGCTGGACTGGGATCAGATCGGGCAAGGCAAGCGGCAGCATATCGGGGATTACTATCGCCCTAAGGACAAAGAGAAAAAGCGCGGCACCTGCCTGCTGACCCCGAAATGAAAAACGCCCCCGAAACCGGGGGCGTTTTCACAAATTTCGAACCGATCAGAGATTCTTTTCGAGCCACCGTTCGAGCCAGTGGATCGAGTAGTTGCCGCTCTGGATATCGGGCTCCTGCAGGAGCGCGTTGAACAGCGGCACGGTGGTGTCCACCCCGTCCACGATCAGCTCGCCAAGCGCGCGATGCAGACGCTGCAGGGCCTCGTGGCGGTCGCGACCATGCACGATCAGCTTGCCGATGAGGCTGTCGTAATAGGGCGGGATCGAATAGCCGTCATAGAGCGCGCTATCCATCCGCACGCCAAGGCCGCCCGGCGCGTGGTAATGGGTGATCTTGCCGGGGCAGGGCGCGAAGTTCGGCAGCTTCTCGGCATTGATCCGCACTTCGATCGCGTGACCGCGGATCGAGAGCGTGTCCTGATCGAATTCCATCGGCTCGCCGGCGGCGACCTTGATCTGCTGGCGCACGAGATCGACGCCGAAGATCGCCTCGGTCACCGGGTGTTCGACCTGAAGACGGGTGTTCATCTCGATGAAATAGAACTCGCCATCCTCGTAGAGGAACTCGATCGTGCCCGCGCCGGAATAGCCCATCTCACCGATCGCGTTGGCGCAGATGCTGCCGATACGGGCGCGCTCTTCAGGGGTGATCGAGGGGCCGGGGGCCTCTTCGAGCACCTTCTGGTGGCGGCGCTGGAGCGAGCAGTCGCGCTCGCCCAGATGGACGCCGCGGCCCTTGCCGTCGCCGAAGACCTGCACCTCGATATGGCGCGGCTTCTGCAGGTATTTCTCGATATAGACTTCGTCATTTCCGAAGGCGGCTTTCGCCTCGGAGCGCGCGGTGCGGAACGCGACCTCGAGCTCTTCTTCGGATTTCGCGACCTTCATCCCGCGACCGCCGCCGCCAGCGGTGGCCTTGATGATGACGGGGTAGCCCATGTCACCGGCGATCTGCTTCGCAGCCTCGGTGTCGGGCACGCCACCCGCAGAGCCCGGAACGACCGGAATGCCAAGGTTCTTCGCGGTTTCCTTCGCGGTGATCTTGTCGCCCATGATGCGGATATGGGCGGCCGACGGGCCGATGAAGGTGATGCCGTGATCTTCGAGCACCTGCACGAAGGCGGCATTCTCGGACAGGAACCCGTAGCCCGGGTGAATCGCCTGCGCGCCCGTGATCTCGCAGGCCGCAACGATGGCGGGCACCGAGAGGTAGGATTGCGTCGAGGAATTCGGGCCGATGCAGACCGATTCATCGGCCATGCGCACATGCATCGCGTCCGAATCCGCCGTCGAATGGACCGCGACCGAGGCGATCCCCATCTCGCGGCAGGCACGGATCACGCGCAGCGCGATCTCGCCCCGGTTGGCGATCAGGATCTTGTCGAACATACCGGCCCCCTTATTCGACGATCATCAGGGTCGAACCGTATTCGACCGGCTGACCGTCATCGACGAGGATGCGCTTGACCGTGCCCGATTTCGGGGCGGGGATGTGGTTCATGGTTTTCATCGCTTCGACGATCATCAGCGTCTGGCCTTCCTTGACCTGATCGCCGACCTTCACGAAGGCCGATGCGCCCGGCTCGGGCGAGAGATAGGCGGTGCCCACCATCGGCGAGGCCACGGCGCCGGGGTGATCGGCGGGGTCTTCGACGGGCACGGGCGCGGATTGCTCGGCGGCTGCGGATTGCGCGGCCGGAGCCGCTGCGGGCGCCGGAGCAGGGGCTGCTGCGGGCGCGGGGGCTGCAGCGTGCACGATGTTGGTCTGTTTCGACACCCGCACTTTCAGGCTGTCATCTTGCGCGTAATCGCGCGTCACGGCGATTTCCGTCAGCTCGTTCGCGTTGAGCAGTTCGGCAAGGGCCTGAATGAAGGCCACGTCGTTGTCACGGGTATTTTTGGTCATGCGGTCCTCGAAGGGTGCTTTGAAATGGAGCCCATTCTGCGGGGCTCTTTGGTGCTGGAGGCGGTTATACGCGAGGTAACGCGCGGTGAAAAGCCGCATCGGCCGTCCTGATGTCAGGGTTTCGCGATCTCGTGATTGCCCGATAATTGAGCAAGGGTGGGGTAGGGGGCGCTGAACTACCGGGCAATCGGGCGGGAATTGGCGACCCGCCGCACTGCGGCATATTTTACCACTTGATAAAATTCAATCCTGTGCGAGCGTAGGGAACAAGAAAAACTGACAGGGAGCCCGCAAGTGTCCAATAGCCAGCTCACCGAAGGGATCGCGCCAGCACGGCTCGACCCGGAAAGCTACTGCACCAATTTCGCCGATCACGCGCCGCCGCTGGGGACGCAAGAAGCCCGCATCGCGGCCGATCGCTGCTATTTCTGCTATGATGCGCCATGCATGGAGGCATGTCCGACCGCGATCGACATTCCGCTGTTCATCCGGCAAATTTCGACCGGGACGCCGGAAGCCGCGGCGAAGACGATCTTCGATCAGAACATCATGGGCGGCATGTGTGCCCGTGTCTGTCCGACCGAGAATCTCTGCGAAGGCTCCTGTGTCCGCATGGATTCGGAAGGCGAGCCGGTCGAGATCGGCGCGCTGCAGCGTTTCGCGACCGACACGCTGATGGCCAAGCAAAGCCACCCCTACACCCGCGCCGAGCGCACGGGCAAATCGGTGGCGGTCGTTGGGGCCGGGCCTGCGGGTCTCGCCTGTGCGCACCGTCTCGCGATGAAGGGCCACGAGGTCACCGTTTACGATGCGCGCTCGAAGCCGGGCGGGCTCAACGAATACGGCATCGCCAGCTACAAGGCGCCGGGCGCATTCGCGCAGGCGGAAGTCGACTGGCTGATGCAGATCGGCGGCATCACTATCGTCGAGAACTGGCAGCTGGGCCGCGCCGGCGACGGCGATCTGGCCGAGCTTCTGGGCGACTACGACGCGGTCTTCCTCGGGATGGGCCTGTCGGGCGTGAACGCGCTGCGCCTCGAGGGCGAGGATAAAGACGGCATCCGCCCTGCGACCGAGTTTATCGCGGAGCTGCGTCAGGCCTCCGATCTGGCCGAGCTGCCGATCGGGCGCGACGTGGTCGTGATCGGCGGCGGCATGACGGCGGTCGATGCCGCGGTGCAGTCGAAACTGCTGGGCGCGCTCAACGTGACCCTCGTTTATCGCCGCTCGCGCGCCGAGATGCCCGCCAGTACGGTCGAGCAGGAGCACGCGCTCACCCATGGCGTGAACATCATCGAGAACTCCGCCCCCATCGCCATCCATGGCAACGGCGCGGTGCGTCAGGTCGAATTCGCCTACACGAAGAAAGGCCCCGACGGTCTGGAAATGACCGACGCGACCTTCAAACTGTCCGCCGATCAGGTCTTCAAGGCGATCGGTCAGACGCTGGGCGACATGCCTCCGAAGGTCGAAGTCGCGGGCGGCAAGATCAAGGTGGACGGCGCAGGCCGCACCTCGATCGAGCGGGTCTGGGCGGGGGGCGATTGCACCCATGCCGGCGAAGACCTGACCGTGACGGCGGTCGCGCAGGGGCGCGATGCGGCTGAAGAAATCCACCAATTCCTGATGGAGGGCTAAGAGATGGCCGATCTGACTTCTGAATTCATCGGTATCAAATCCCCCAACCCGTTCTGGCTCGCCTCCGCGCCGCCGACGGACAAGGAATATAATGTCCGCCGCGCGTTTGAAGCCGGTTGGGGTGGGGTCGTGTGGAAGACGCTGGGCTCGGAAGGTCCGCCCGTCGTCAACGTCAACGGCCCGCGGTATGGCGCGATCTATGGCGCGGATCGCCGTCTGCTCGGTCTCAACAATATCGAGCTGATCACCGACCGCCCGCTGCAGACCAACCTGCGCGAGATCAAGGCGGTCAAGCAGGACTACCCGGACCGCGCGATCATCGTCTCGCTGATGGTGCCCTGTGACGAGGATAGCTGGAAGGCGATCCTGCCGCTGGTCGAGGAAACCGGCGCCGATGGGATCGAGCTGAACTTCGGCTGTCCGCACGGTATGGCCGAGCGCGGCATGGGCTCCGCGGTGGGGCAGGTGCCCGAATATATCGAGATGGTCACCCGCTGGTGTAAGCAATATTGCAGCCTGCCGGTGATCGTGAAGCTCACGCCCAACATCACCGACATCCGTCGTCCGGCGGAGGCCGCCAAGCGCGGCGGGGCCGATGCGGTCTCGCTGATCAACACGATCAACTCGATCACCTCGGTCGATCTGGACGATTTTGCGCCGGAGCCCACCATCGACGGCAAAGGCACCCATGGCGGCTATTGCGGTCCGGCGGTGAAGCCGATCGCGCTGAACATGGTGGCCGAGATCGCGCGCAATCCCGACACGGCCGGTCTGCCGATCTCGGGCATCGGTGGTGTGACCACCTGGCGCGATGCGGCAGAGTTCATGGCGCTCGGGGCTGGCAATGTGCAGGTCTGTACGGCGGCGATGACCTATGGCTTCAAGGTCGTGCAGGAAATGATCTCGGGCCTCAGCGATTACATGGATCGCAAGGGCTTCACCTCGACCTCCGAACTGGTGGGCCGCGCGGTGCCGAACGTGACCGATTGGCAGTATCTCAACCTCAACTACGTCACCAAGGCCGAGATCAATCAGGACGATTGCATCAAATGCGGTCGCTGCTACGCCGCTTGCGAAGACACGTCGCACCAGGCGATCGCGGTGACCGAAGATCGCGTCTACTCGGTCAAGGACGAGGAATGCGTGGCCTGTAACCTCTGCGTCGAAGTCTGCCCGGTCGAGTGCATCACGATGCGCAAGATGGACAAGGGCGAGGTGGATCCGCGCACCGGCGAGACGGTCGGCGACTACGCCAACTGGACGAGCCATCCCAACAACCCCTCGGCTGCGACGGCAGCCGAGTAAGGGCAGGGGCCTAGCGGGTCACGTCGAGGTTCGGCGCGACCTGCGGGGCAACCTGAGACCATCCCTCCTGCGACGCGCCGCTCCGATTATCGGAGGGCGCGTCGTTTTTAACTTCTGCCTGCGGCGCAGGCTCGGCACGCACCTCCTTGGCGGTGTCGGGCGCTTTGACCTCCGCGCGTTCCTCCGTCGTTGTGTCGGTGGTCTGGATCGCGTCGGCGGGCTGCACGGGCTCCGGGGCCGGGGCATCCGAGGTCTCCACGAGGTCCGGCGCTGCCCAGAGCGCAGCGGCCTGAGCCTCGAGCGGCGTGACCTCGAATGTCGGGATCGGGCCGGTCAAGGCATCGGGGTCGGGTCGCGCGCCCCCGTCGCGTCTGCCAAGTGAACGGGACGGTTGGTTTGCATCCTCCGTGCCCCGATCCTGTCCTTCCTCCTTCAGCGCGCTGGCGCCGCGTGCCGCGCGCGCTTCCAAGGCGCGCACTTGCTGTGCGCGATCCTGCGACGTTTGCGTGTCTACATTCGCGCCGAGGCCGCCGTTGGTATTGGCCGCATTCGCCGCCGCCTCCACCGTGCTGGCAGGCGCTGTCTTCGGGGCCGCCACCGTCAACAGAGGCGACCACCCGACCTGAGGCATCAACCCCGAAATCCGGTCCATCCCGAGCTCCATATTCCTGCGCCCCCACGCATCCTCAGACTGCGCCGGGGGCGTTACCGGACCGTTAAGATCAGGCGGAAACTTGGGGGATAGTTACGGAAGGCTTAACCGCTCACGGCGCGAGCAGCCGCGCGAAGAGCATATCGAGGAACGGCGCCGCCCCTTCGATCGGATCCTTGCCTGGGCCGAGCACCGCACGCACCTGCGTGTCGAAATCGGCGTAATGCTGGGTCAGCGCCCAGATCGAGAAGATCAGGTGATGCGGATCGACCGGGGCAAGACGCCCCTCGGCGATCCAGCCCTCGATCACCTTGGCTTTCTCGTCCACCAAGGTCTTGAGGTCGGTGGACAATCCCGCGCCCATCCGAGGCGCGCCCTGCAAGACCTCGTTGGCAAACAGGCGGCTCTCGCGCGGCATCTCGCGGCTCATCTCGAGCTTGCGGCGCATGTAGCGCATGATTTCCTCGCGCGGCTCGCCCGCAGGATCAATCGCGCGCAGCGGCGCAAGCCAGATATCGAGAAGCCCTTCGAGCAGCGCCGCGTGGATCGCCTCTTTCGAGGGAAAGTAATAGAGCACGTTCGGCTTGCTCAGCCCGGCTTCCGCCGCGATCTGGTCGAGCGTCGCGCCGCGGAACCCATGCGCGGAGAACACGTCCAGCGCCGCCTCGAGAATCTTGCCGCGATTGACCTTCTGTATCCGGGTCAGCGGGCGCTTGCCGTCATCGTCGCTGGTGAAGTCGCGCGGGTCGAGGTCGTCTGCCAAATATTCGTCTCCCAGTTCGTGTTTTATGTTAACCGAAGCGTTACTGCGGGATCAATCGCTACGGGGCAGCAGAGTGCGCTTTTAGAGCGCATTGAAGGCCGCTTGACTGGTTCCTAAGCTGTGCTAGCGTGAGTCTGACCGTTCGGTCAAACTAGACAATCCGGCCGCGTCTCGACCCGGCCGCCCGACCGGAGTTTTTCCCATGGCGCTCGACCGCAAGTCCCCCAACGATCTCAACGCTTTCTGGATGCCATTCACGGCGAACCGCCAGTTCAAGAAGAACCCGCGCATGTTCGTGGGCGCGAAAGATATGCATTACACCACCTCGGACGGGCGTCAGGTGCTCGACGGCACGGCCGGTCTGTGGTGCTGCAACGCGGGCCATTGCCGTCCGAAGATCACCGAGGCGATCCAGAAACAGGCGGCCGAGCTCGATTACGCGCCCGCCTTCCAGATGGGCCACCCGATCGCGTTCGAGCTGGCCAACCGCATCCTCGACATCGCGCCCGACGAGATGGCGCATGTCTTCTACACCAATTCCGGCTCGGAATCGGTCGAGACAGCGCTGAAGCTCGCCATCGCCTATCACCGTGCACGCGGCGACGGTGCCCGCACCCGTCTGATCGGGCGCGAGCGCGGCTATCACGGCGTGAACTTCGGCGGCATCTCGGTCGGCGGTATCGTCACAAACCGCAAGGTCTTCGGCCCGCTCGTGCCGGGCGTCGACCACCTGCCGCACACCCATCTGCCCGAGGAGAACCGCTGGTCGAAGGGCTGCCCCGAGCATGGTGCGCATCTGGCCGACGATCTCGAGCGCATCATCGCGCTGCATGGCGCTGAGACCATCGCGGCTGTCATCGTGGAGCCGGTCGCGGGGTCGACCGGGGTGCTGCTGCCGCCGAAGGGCTACCTGCAGAAGCTGCGCGACATCACCAAGAAGCACGGCATCCTGCTGATATTCGACGAGGTGATCACCGGTTTCGGACGCACGGGCGCGGCCTTCGCCGCCGAGAAATACGGTGTCGTGCCGGATATGATGACCACCGCGAAGGGTCTCACCAACGGCGTGATCCCGATGGGTGCGGTGCTGGCGACGGCTGAGGTTCACGACGCCTTCATGAACGGCCCCGAGCATATGATCGAGCTGTTCCACGGCTACACCTATTCGGGCAACCCGATCGCCGCTGCCGCCGGGATCGCGACGATCGAGACCTATCGCGAAGAGGGGCTGTTCGAGCGGGCCGCCGAGCTTGCCCCTTATTGGGAAGAGGCGCTGCATTCGCTCAAGGGCGTGCGCAACGTGATCGACATCCGCAACGAGGGTCTGATCGGCGCGGTCGAGCTGGAGCCGATCGCGGGCGAACCCACGAAGCGCGCCTTCTCGGCCTTCCTGAAGGCCTATGAGAAAGGCATCCTGATCCGGACCACCGGCGACATCATCGCGATGAGCCCGCCGCTGATCATCTCGAAAGAGCAGATCGACGAGCTGGTCGGCACGCTCAAAGAGGTGCTCGAAGAGGTCGAGTGATCGGGCTCAAGCCGAGGTAGCAAGACGGCCGCGCAGGGATTGCGCGGCCGTTTTCTGTTTGGGGTGCTGAGGGCGGCGCCCGACCTCGGGTGGGCGCTATGCGCGGATGGTGGGTTGGCGCTTTATCTTGCAAGCCCGCAAGTCGGTCGTACCCGCGATGACGTCGCCAGTGCGCCCTCCCGGGGGGAGGTCGGGCGCGGCCCGGGGCTGGTCGCCCCGCGCCATTCCAGCGTACGAGAAGGAGCCTCCCTCAATACGGGTTCTTCGCCCTGCGATCCTCGGACCGAGATTGCTGCGAGCGCTCCACGATCATCTCGATCGCATCGGCCAGATGTTCCTCACCGATCGCCTTGTCGCCGCTCGCCACCCGGATGCGATGCGCTTCGATCATCACCTCGGCATGGGACGATCCGCGCGGCGGCTCGAACTTGTAGGTCGCCAGTTCGATCAGCAGCCCCAGCGGATCCTTGAAATAGATCGAATCCATGAAGCCGCGATCCTTCACGCCGGAATGCGCGATCCCGCGCGCATCGAGCCGCGCCACGACCTGCCGATGCGTCGCCATCGAGACGTTGAAGGCGAGGTGATGCACGCAGCCCGGATCGGTGGGGGTGCGGTCATGGACGGGCTTGCGGCTCTCGTTGGTGAAAACGGTAATCAGCCGCCCGTCGCCCGGGTCGAAATAGAGATGCCCCTCGTCGGCATTGTCCAGATTGGGTTGATCGAAGATGAACGGCATCCCGAGCAGCCCTTCCCAGAAATCGATCGAGCTCTGCCGGTCCGCTCCGGTCAGCGTGATGTGATGGACGCCCTGCACCTGCATCTTGCGCATGTCTTTCTCCCTATCTCTCTTGCGACCAAGTTAACCCATGCTGGGCGCAGGTCTAGAAACAGGATCTGTGCGGTGCCGCGCGAAACCCCGCCGAGCGCTGCCGCGCCAAACTGCACGATCTTGTGGTGGCGGGGGCGGGGATTATGTTGCACGGCAATGTCCGGAGACTCGCGATGCTGCGCCTAGCCTTTTTCCTCGCCCTGATCTGCCCGCTGCCCGCGATGGCCGAGCTGGTGCCCTGCGAGACCTCCATTCGCGGCAAGACCTATTCCTACGTCTATGACGCGGAGAACGCGGCGCTGAAGGAAAGCCGCTCGCTGCGCGAGAAGCTGTTTGGCGAGAAGGGGGAGGTGACCTGCCCGGCGCTGGTCACCCTGCGCGCGCTGACGCCCGAGATGGACGACGAAAGCCGCGCCCCGTTCTGTCTGCAATGGTACAAGGAGGCCGAGACCTATCTGGGCTACGACCGGGGCGAGCGCGACGCCTACGGGCTCTGCCGCAAACCGTCGAAAAGCATCTGCGAACGTATCAAGGGCACCGCGAAGGCCGCAGGCGATCTGCGCGACGAGGCCGAAAGCGCCGTGGGCGATGCGGCGAGCAAGGTTCTGGGCAAGAAGATCGGCGGCATGATCGTCTCGGATCAGGCCGACAGCCTGCAAAAGAAGCTGCGCGATGCGGGGCTTGGCGTGCTGGCTGGGGCCTCGGCGCCAGCCCTCGCGGCCACGGCGGTGGTCGTGGGTGGCGCGATTTACGTCTGTTCGGATATCGGCGCCGAGGCGGTGGGGCTGGAGGCCGATCCGGTCGAGCCGACCTCGGATGGGGCGGAGCTTCTGGGCGCGAAACTGCCCGAGACGCATCTGCCCGCGGGCGTGGCCGGGGCGCCAATGCGCCCGGTCGAGACCGAGACGCTGCCCGCCGCGCCCGAGGCATCGGAGGAGGCCTCGCAAGCCCCGGCGCCGGAGGCGTTTGAAGGCGTCGCGGTGCAGAAATGAAAAGGGGCGCGAACCCGCGCCCCTTCCGGATACCCAATACGTAATTGGCTCAGAAGTTGATCTTCATGCCAACACGAAACTGGGAGAAGGCAAAGCCGCCCGAAGTCACGCTCGGTGCGCTGAAGTCCGGGCTGTCCAGAACGATGTTCATCAGCTCTGCCCGGAGAGAAATGCGGTCGCTCAGGGCGTAATCGGTGCCGAGGCCAAGTGCGATGCCGGTCTGGGTGTCCGAATATCCGCAATCGGTGGACCCGCAAGCGCCAGCATCTGCGATCCCTTTGACATGGCCAGCAGCGATGCCTGCAGTGATATAGGGGGTCATCTTGCCCATCTGAGTGCGCGCGGTGACGCGCAGCGTGGCCAGCCAGTCGGCCTTCATCTCGCAGCCGCCTTCGCCGACAAGGCACGGGGTCGTGCCGCCTTCGATATGGTTGGATTTGTAGTCCCCGGCCGAGATGTCGCCTTCGATGGCGACATTTTGAGACAGGCTCTTACCGAAGCCCACCGTGACGCCGTTGCCATTGGCATCGAACGAAGTCGAATCGCCCGGAAGATAGTTGTAGGTCGGCTTGGCGAAAGTCCGGTTGGCGAGAACATAGCCATAGAGGCCTTCGGCCGCCGCGCTTTGCGCGAGCCCCATCAGTGCGATCGCCGCGATTGCGATTATTTTTTTCATTGTCCCAAATCCCTACAGATTTCACTCGTTGCAGTGGGGAGTTGACACAATACTGTGAACATGGCTCGCATTATGGACGGGTGATGCAGCCTCAACATCGAGGCTGTTTCATCAATACAACAATAAGTTCAGCCATTTCACCTTTTAGGCGACTCCGATTCCTCGCAATACAACCCCTTTCACGCAGGTCTTCGCCTCTTCCCACTGAGCGTCACTCAGCGGTGCGCCGTCGTTCAACGTCTCGATCTGATGCGAGAAATCGGCGTAGTGCTGGGTGGTGGCCCAGAGCATGTAGAGCAGGTGATGCGGGTCGACCTCGGCCATTTTCCCCTCGGCGATCCAGCGCCGGATGATCACCGCGCGGCCCTCGGTCCAGTCGCGCAGCGTCGTCTCGAGGTAATCCTGAATCACCGGTGCGCCGTGCATCACCTCTGAGGCCCAGACCTTTGAGCCGTTCGGGTGATTGCGCGAAATCTCCATCTTGGCGTCGATATAGGCCCCGATCCCCTCGGCCGGTCCGCTGGCCTCATCGAACACATCCGCCGCTTCCAGCCAGATGTTGAAGATACGCTCCACGACCCGGCGATAGAGCGACTCTTTCGTCTCGAAATAGTAATGCAGATTGGCTTTCGGCAGCCCGGCCACATCCGCGATCAATTGCATCGTGGCACCGCCGAATCCGGCTTCGGCGAAGACCGTTTCGGCGGCTTTCAGGATCGCCTCTTCGGTGGCGCGCCGCGCCTCGGCGCGGCTACCGCGGCTCGCTTGCCCATTTTTTGTGCGCTTGCCGCTCTCATCATCTTTCATTCAAAATACGTCCTGATTTTTGTTGACCGAATGGTCAGACCGTGGCCCACTCAACCTGACCATACGGTCAGAAAAAGATTCGTCGCAAGAGGGGATAACCCCCACGCAGCCGACAGGGAGTTATGAAATGTCAGCACCCGGAGAAAACCTCCGCATCAATCCCGATCGCCTTTGGGACAGTCTCATGGAGATGGCCAAGATCGGTCCCGGCGTCGCCGGGGGCAATAATCGCCAGACCCTCACCGATGCGGATGCCGAAGGCCGCGCGCTGTTCCAGAAATGGTGCGAAGACGCCGGCATGACGATGGGCGTCGACACGATGGGCAACATGTTCGCGACCCGCGCGGGCGAAGACCCCGATGCGCTGCCGGTCTATATGGGCAGCCACCTCGACACGCAGCCCACGGGCGGCAAATACGACGGTGTCCTCGGTGTGCTCGGCGCGCTGGAGGCGGTGCGCTCGATGAACGATCTCGGGATCAAGACCAAGCACCCGATCGTCGTGACCAACTGGACCAACGAAGAGGGCACGCGCTTCGCTCCGGCGATGCTCGCCTCGGGTGTCTTCGCGGGCATCCACACGCAGGACTGGGCCTACGATCGCGAAGACGCAGAAGGCAAGAAGTTCGGCGACGAGCTGAAGCGTGTCGGCTGGGTCGGCGACGAAGAGGTCGGTGCGCGCAAGATGCATGCGATGTTCGAACTGCATATCGAGCAGGGCCCGATCCTCGAAGCCGAAGGCAAGGATATCGGCGTCGTCACGCATGGGCAGGGCCTCAGCTGGACGCAGGTGACGATCACCGGCAAGGACGCGCATACCGGCTCCACCCCGATGCCGATGCGCAAGAATGCGGGCCTCGGCATGGCGCGCGTGCTGGAACTGGTCGACGAGATCGCCTGGTCGCACAAGCCCCATGCGGTGGGCGCCGCGGGCCATATCGACATCTACCCGAATTCGCGTAACGTGATCCCCGGCAAAGCCGTGTTCACCGTCGATTTCCGCTCGCCCGATCTGAGCGTGATCGAGGATATGGAAAAACGGCTGCGCGAGGGGGCGAAGAAAATCTGCGACGAGATGGGCCTTGAGGTGGAATTCGAGAAGACCGGCGGCTTCGACCCCGTCACCTTCGATCCGGCCTGCGTGAGCGCCGTGCGCAGCGCCGCCGAGCGTCTGGGCTATTCGCATCGCGACATCATCTCGGGCGCGGGCCACGATGCCTGCTGGATCAACGCGGTCGCGCCGACGGCGATGGTGATGTGCCCCTGCGTCGACGGGCTGAGCCATAACGAGGCCGAGGATATTTCCAAGGACTGGGCAGGCGCGGGTGCCGATGTGCTGTTCCACGCCGTGCTGGAAACCGCGGAAATCGTAAGCTGATACGGGCGGAAGAGGGGGCGCTGCCCCCTCGGCGCTATGCGCCTCACCCCCGGGATATTTGAACCAAATCGAAGGCGGAAGACCTTCGTGGGAGGTAAGCAATGACCAAAGTCATCAAGAACGGAACCATCGTCACCGCCGATCTGACCTACAAGGCGGATGTGCTGATCGACAGCGGCAAGATCATCGAGATCGGCCCGAACCTGAAAGGCGACGAAGAGATCGACGCGACCGGCTGCTACGTGATGCCGGGCGGGATCGATCCGCATACCCATCTCGAGATGCCCTTCATGGGCACCTATTCGAGCGACGATTTCGAATCCGGCACCCGCGCGGCGCTGGCCGGCGGCACCACGATGGTCGTCGACTTCGCGCTGCCCGCGCCGGGCGAGGGCCTGCTGGAGGCGCTCAAGCGCTGGGACAACAAATCGACCCGCGCGCATTGCGACTACTCTTTCCACATGGCGATCACCTGGTGGAGCGAGCAGGTCTTCAACGAGATGAAGCAAGTTACCGAGCGCGGCATCAACACCTTCAAGCACTTCATGGCCTATAAGGGCGCGCTGATGGTGAACGATGACGAGCTCTATTCGAGCTTCAAGCGCTGCGCCGAGCTGGGCGCGATCCCGCTGGTCCATGCCGAGAATGGCGATGTCGTGGCAGAGCTGTCCGCGAAGCTGCTGGCCGATGGCAATAACGGCCCCGAAGGTCACGCCTATTCGCGCCCGCCGCAGGTCGAGGGCGAGGCCACCAACCGCGCGATCATGATCGCCGATATGGCGGGCGTGCCGCTTTATGTCGTGCACACCTCCTGCGAGGAAAGCCACGAGGCGATCCGCCGCGCCAAGATGCAGGGCAAGCGCGTCTGGGGCGAGCCGCTGATCCAGCACCTCACGCTCGATGAGAGCGAGTATTTCGACAAGGATTGGGACCACGCCGCGCGCCGCGTGATGTCGCCGCCCTTCCGCAACAAGCAGCATCAGGACAGCCTCTGGGCTGGTCTCGCCTCGGGCTCGCTCTCGGTGGTCGCGACCGATCACTGCGCCTTCTCGACCGAGCAGAAGCGCTATGGCGTGGGCGATTTCACCAAGATCCCGAACGGCACCGGCGGCTTGGAAGACCGGATGCCGATGCTCTGGACCTATGGGGTCGAGACCGGCCGGATCACGATGAACGAATTCGTGGCCGTGACCTCGACCAACATCGCGAAGATTCTCAACGTCTATCCGAAGAAGGGCGCGGTTCTGGTTGGTGCGGATGCCGATCTCGTGGTCTGGGATCCGGAGGCGACCAAGACGATCTCGGCCAAGACCCAGCAATCTGCCATCGATTACAACGTGTTCGAGGGCAAAGAGGTCAAGGGTCTGCCGCGCTACACGCTCAGCCGCGGTGTCGTCGCCTGGGCCGATGGCAAGATCCAGACGCCCGAGGGCCACGGTGAATTCGTCGCGCGCGATCCAGGCATGCCGGTGACCAAGGCTCTGTCCACCTGGAAAGAGCTCACCGCGCCGCGTCCGGTCGAACGCAGCGGTATCCCGGCGACCGGGGTATAAGGCTTCATGGCGGCCCCGGTCAGTTCCGGCGTTTTGGAGGCTGCGGTCTATGTCGAGGATCTCGACGCGACCGAAGCCTTCTACGGCGGGCTGCTGGGGCTCGAGCGGCTAACCCGTCGCGACGGGCGGCATGTCTTTTTCCGCTGTGGCGACAGCGTGATCCTGACCTTCATCGCTCAGGCCACGCGGGAGCCACCCGACCCGGAGGCGGCGCTGCCCGTTCCACCGCATGGCGCGGTCGGACCGGGGCATGTATGTCTCGCGGCGGAGGCGGAACAACTGAACGAATGGGAACGACATTTGAGGGACAATAACGTGGAGATTGAGGCCGACTTCTATTGGCCGAACGGAGCGCGGTCGATCTACCTGCGCGACCCGGCGGGCAACAGCGTCGAGATTGCGGATAAAACCCTGTGGAGGCGCGGATGACGGCAGCACCGGTAATTCAGGCCCGCGGGCTCAATCTGACTTTCCAGACGGGGGACGGTTCGGTTCACGCGCTGAAAGATATCGATCTCGATATCGAGAAGGGCGAATTCGTGAGCTTCATCGGCCCTTCGGGCTGCGGCAAGACGACCTTCCTGCGGTGCATCGCGGCACTGGAGACGCCCACGGGCGGCTCGCTCACCGTGAACGGCATCTCGCCGGAGGAAGCCCGCAAGGCGCGCAGCTACGGCTACGTGTTCCAGGCGGCGGGTCTTTATCCTTGGCGTACGATCGCGGGGAATGTGAAGCTTCCGCTGGAAATCATGGGCTATTCCAAGGCGCAGCAGGAAGAGCGTGTTGAAAAAGTGCTCTCGCTCGTCGACCTCGAAGGTTTCGGCAAAAAGTTCCCCTGGCAGCTCTCGGGCGGCATGCAACAACGCGCCTCGATCGCGCGGGCGCTGGCCTTCGACGCCGAGATCCTGCTGATGGACGAGCCCTTCGGCGCGCTCGACGAGATCGTGCGCGACAAGCTCAACGAAGAGCTTCTCAAGCTCTGGTCGGCCACCAACAAGACGATCGGCTTCGTGACCCACTCGATCCCGGAAGCGGTCTATCTGTCGACCAAGATCGTCGTGATGTCGCCCCGTCCGGGCCGCATCCACGAGGTGATCGAGAGTACGTTGCCGAAAGGGCCGCGTCCGCTCGACATCCGCGACAGCGAGGAATTCCTGCAGATCGCGCACCGGGTGCGCGAGGGGCTTCGGGCGGGGCATGCCTATGATGAATGACCGCATGACCGACACCCGGACCGGGCGGGACTGCGCGCCGCTCTGGGCCTCGCCAAAGGCGCGTTCGGCCAAGCCGACGTGGAGGGCGGTCTGATGAAGATGATCGCACCCGTTCTGACGGTTCTGGCCGCGATCCTGCTGCTTTGGTACGCAGCCACCGTCTGGATGAATTCGCAATGGACCTACGATCAGGCGGCACGCGCCGGTGAAGAGGTCACGTTCTCCGAGCTTGTCACCGACACGCTGACCCAGAAACGCCCCGTTCTGCCCGCCCCGCATCAGGTGGCTGTCGGGCTGTGGGAAGGTGTGGCCGGGCAGAAGATCACCTCCAAGCGCAGCCTCGTCTTCCACGGCTGGATTACGCTCTCGGCGACGCTTGCGGGCTTCGCGCTGGGCACCGGTCTGGGCATTCTGCTGGCGGTGGGCATCACCCATAGCCGGGCGATGGACCTGAGCGTGATGCCCTGGGCAATCGCGAGCCAGACGATCCCGATCCTCGCCATCGCGCCGATGGTGATCGTGGTTCTCGCGAGCCTCGGGATCACCGGGCTGCTGCCCAAGGCGATCATCGCGGCTTACCTGAGCTTCTTCCCCGTGCTCGTCGGCATGGTGAAGGGGCTGCGCGCGCCCGATCACATGCAGCTCGATCTGCTGAAGACCTATAATGCGAGCCAGGGCGCGACCTTCTGGAAGCTGCGGCTGCCGTCGTCGATGCCGTACCTCTTCGCCTCGCTGAAAGTGGGTGTGGCGGCGAGCCTCGTCGGCACGATCGTGGCCGAACTGCCGGCGGGCGCGACCCGCGGGCTGGGCGCGCGGCTTCTGTCGGGCAGCTATTACGGGCAGACGGTGCAGATCTGGTCCGCTCTGTTCGCAGCGGCAGCGCTCGCGGCGATCCTCGTGGTGGTGGTCGGCATCATCGAACAAATCACCCTCAAGCGGATGGGGATGGTGCAATGAGCTGGCTTATTTTCGCAATCGTCTTCTGGCTGGCGGCCTGGGCGCTCAATACCTGGCTTGCGCGCCATCACGGCTCGGAGCGTTGGGCGCGTTTCCTGATCCCGGCTTTGTTCGGCATCACCCTCCTGCTTCTGTGGGAAGGTCTGGTTCGCGGGCTGAATATCAGCCCGGTGATCCTGCCCGCCCCGAGCCAGATCGCGGCGAGCCTGATGGCCTCGACCGATGTGCTGCGCGAGGATTTCGTGCAGACGATCCTGAAAGGCGCGCTGTCGGGCTATATCATCGGCTGCGGCGCGGCGGTGGTGGTGGCGATCCTGATCGACCGCTCGCCCTTCCTGCAACGCGGGCTGCTGCCGATCGGGAATTTCGTCGCGGCCCTGCCGATCGTCGGGATCGCGCCGATCCTCGTGATGTGGTTCGGCTTCGACTGGCAGTCGAAAGCGGCGGTCGTCGTGGTCATGGTCTTCTTCCCCGTTCTCGTGAACATGGTGGCGGGTCTGGCGGCCACGAATGCGCTTCAGCGCGACCTGATGGCGACCTATTCCGCAAGCTATTGGCAGGGGCTTTTCAAAATGCGTCTGCCTGCGGCGATGCCGTTTCTCTTCAACGGGTTGAAGATCGCGACGACACTGGCTTTGATCGGTGCGATCGTTGCCGAATTTTTCGGCAGCCCGACGAAAGGAATGGGCTTTCGCATCTCGACCGCGGTGGGGCAGCTTGATCTGCCGCTCGTGTGGTCGGAAATTACCGTTGCGGCCCTCGCGGGCTCGGGCTTCTATGGGCTTGTCGCCCTGATCGAGAAGCTGGTGACTTTCTGGCACCCGTCGCAACGGGCCCGGACGTAAGGGCAAGGAAGAGCCTGAGAAAAACCTAAAATCCCGGGCGTAAAGATCCGGGGCCAACAGTGGAGTAAAAGATGAAGAAACTGATCGCAGGGGTGGCCGCAAGCCTCACCATGGCGGGGGCCGCATGGGCCAACGAGGACGTAACGCTGCAGCTGAAATGGGTCACGCAGGCCCAGTTCGCGGGCTACTATGTCGCGCTCGACAAGGGCTTCTACGAGGATGCGGGGCTCGACGTGACCATCAAGCCGGGCGGCCCCGATATTGGGCCCGAGCAGGTGATCGCAGGCGGTGGCGCGGATGTCATCGTCGACTGGATGCCGGCGGCGCTGGCGGCCCGCGAGAAAGGGCTGCCGCTCGTGAATATCGCTCAGCCCTTCAAGAAGTCGGGCATGATGCTGACCTGCCTCAAGGAAAGCGGCATCAAGACCCCCGAGGACTTCCCCGGCCATACGCTGGGCGTGTGGTTCTTCGGCAATGAATACCCGTTCCTGAGCTGGATGAACCATCTCGGCATCTCGACCGAGGGCGGCGACGATGGCGTGACCGTGCTCAAGCAGGGCTTCAACGTCGATCCGCTGCTGCAAAAGCAGGCGGCCTGTATCTCGACCATGACCTATAACGAGTATCTGCAGGTGCTCGAAGCGGGCATTCAGCCCGACCAGCTGGTGACCTTCAAGTATGAAGACGAAGGCGTCGCGACGCTCGAAGACGGCCTTTACGTGCTCGAAGAGAACCTCAAGGACCCGGCCTTCGTCGACAAGATGGCGAAATTCGTGAAGGCCTCGATGGAAGGCTGGAAATACGCCGAGGAGCATCCCAAGGAAGCTGCGCAGATCATTCTCGACAATGACGAGACCGGTGCGCAGACGATGGAGCACCAAGAGGGCATGATGGAAGAGGTCGCCAAGCTGACCGCTGGCTCGAACGGCACGCTCGACCCCGCCGATTACGAGCGCACCGTCGACGTTCTGATGTCGGGCGGTTCGGACCCGGTCATCACCAAGAAGCCGGAAGGCGCTTGGACCCATGAGGTGACCGACAAGGCTGGCCTCGAATAAGAGAGACGCTCTCGCGAAACACGAAGCCCTCCGGTGCGCCGGGGGGCTTTTTCATGTTCGGGGTTTCTTAAGAGGAATCGGTTTTGCTGAGCGGCAGGAGGCATTCGCATGGCCGATCGATCAATGACCGCGCAACGTGCGCGAGCCCGCGCACGGGCCCGCAGGCGCCAGCAGCGCACACACCCGGCCCTGACCGCGTTCTACGCGGTCCTCGTGATCGGGGTTGCCGGTGGACTGTTCTTCCTTGCCTGGAAAAGCCAGTTCGCGGCCCCGCCGAGCTATCTCTTCGACACGCCGACCCAGCCGATCGAGGCGGCCTATTGCCTTGCCGTAGTACGCGGGCTCTCGGGCGGCGGAAGTGGGGGATATATCGCGCAGGCGCAGGATTTCTGGCTGCAACGCCTACTGAATTTCAGCGGCGATGTCGCGGGCAATATCGCGAAGGGCGAAGACGCGCTCGGGCACCATCTCATTGGCAGACCCGTGCCAGATCGCCAATGGCTCGTCGACGCGATGGCTGCCTGCTCCAACCGGGCCGTGAATTACGGGGCGCATTTCGGGGCCTTCGATTAGCGCCGGGATGCGCAGGCTTCACGCAAGACGGATGGGGCAAGCGCTTATGTGGACGGCATCTCGCCGGATCGTGCCTCGGAAGG
Source organism: Thioclava sp. ES.031 (assembly GCF_002563775.1). Lineage (NCBI taxonomy): Bacteria > Pseudomonadati > Pseudomonadota > Alphaproteobacteria > Rhodobacterales > Paracoccaceae > Thioclava > Thioclava sp. ES.031. The sequence goes on from NZ_PDJO01000001.1 coordinate 1,274,583, forward strand.
TGCGGCTTCGCCGGAGGACGCGCCGAGGAATGCAGCCTCCGCTGGCGAGAGATCGGCCCGGGTGCGGGGCAGGGCGAGGGGCATCTTGGCCTGAATCCACGCCACCAGCTCCTCGCGGATATGGCAGCGCAGATCGAAGGTGCGCGGCCCGTTGCGTGCGGAGGCGAGGATTCGCACCTCCATCACCCGCTCGCGGAAATCGGTCACCTGCAGGGCAAAGACCTTCCCGTCCCAGAGCGGATCGGCGCGGGTAATCTCTTCGGCCTTCGCGCGGATCGCGGCGACGTCGGCCGTGTGGTCGAGATAGATCATGACAGTGCCGATCAGATCGGCGCTTTCGCGGGTCCAGTTCTGGAAGGGCTGCTCGATGAAATAGCTCAAGGGCACCACGAGCCGCCGCCAATCCCAGATGCGGATGACAACGTAAGTGGATGTGATCTCTTCGACATTGCCCCATTCGCCCTCGACGATCAGCGCATCGTCGATGCGGATCGGCTGGGTCAGGGCAAGCTGGATGCCTGCGAACAGGTTCTTGAGAACCGGCTGCAGCGCGAGGCCCACGACGATACCCGCGGCCCCGCCCGCCGCCAGAAGCGACACGCCATATTGGCGCACGGCGGGGAAGGTCATCAGGGCGGCTGCGACCGCGAGGATCACGATCATCACCTTGGCCACGCGCATCAGGATGCGGGTCTGGGTGACGTGCTTGCGCGCCAGCAGGTTGTCTTCCGCGTCGAGCTTGAAGCGCCGCAGGTGGATCGTCGTCCAGATGTAGAGCGCGGTATAGGCGATCCAGGCGAGGCACAGGATCAGCGCGACCAACAGAATATGGGTGATTGCACTGGTGACTGCGGCGCTGGCGGGCGCGAGCCCGTTTGCAAAGCCAAGCGCGGCGATCAGCAGGATCAACCGCATCGGCTGCGCCCCGCGTGCAACCAGCGAGCGCCAGAACAGATCGCGATCGGCCACCGCGCGGTTGAGCGCTGTGAACAACACCCTAAACAGCAGCAACGCGATCAGCGCCGCCGTCGCATAGGCGATCAGCGCCACGGCCCAGTCCGGCAGGAATTTCTGTGCCGTATCGATGGCGCTGGCCAGTTCGGTCTCGATCGTCTCGGGCTCCATTCGGGTCTCCGCAAATTGCCGCGCGCTATGCTGCGCTGCCGCATTGATGATGGCGCATCGGGCGGAGCTGTCAAATCGGGCCGGAAATTGACGTCGATCATAGAGCGAACAGGCCGGGAATGTAGAATGACACGTAGGGAAATCGTCCCATGCCGAGAATTGGAGAGAGCCATGAAAAACCGCTTTTTCGCAACCGCCGCACAGCTTGGAGCCGTCGTCGCACTGGTCGCGCTTGCAGGCTGTGCGCAGCTTGAACGCGATATCGGGGAATGCGAGCCGGGTGTCGGGGGTATGTCGGGCATGGCCACGGTCACACCCTCTGGAACGGGACCCTGCTGAGGCCCTGTAAACCGCTGTAAAACTATTTTCTTCTTCTGCACTTGTTTGTAAAAACGGGTGCAGGAGGAGTTTACATGGCCCGTTCCCCGCTGACCGGCACCCGCATTCGCGAGCGGCGCAATGCGCTTGGCTTGAAGCAGGCCGAACTGGCGCGGGCCTCCGGCATTTCGGCGGCCTATCTCAACCTGATCGAGCATAATCGCCGCCGGGTCAGCGATGCGCTGATCGAGCGGATCGCGGGCGCGATGGGCGTCGATTCGGTCACGCTGGGCGAGGGGGCGGAGGGCGCGCTGTTCGCAGGGCTGCGCGAAGCGGTCGCGTCGCTGGAACTGGCCGAGACAGGTAACGGCAATGGCGCGGGCACCGCTAGCCAAGCCGCGCCCGATCTCGACCGCATCGAGGAATTCGTCGGTCGCTTTCCCGCATGGGCCGCGCTCTTGGTGAACCGTCAGGCGCGGCTGGCGGAGCTGGAGCGCGTGGTCGAAACCTATGCCGAGCGCATGGCGCAGGACCCGTTCCTGCTGACCTCGCTGCATGAGGTACTCTCGGCGGTGACCTCGCTGCGCTCCACCGCCGCGATCCTTGTCGAGACCGAGGATATCGAGCCGGAATGGCGCGCGCGGTTTCTCAACACGATTCAGGAGGAAAGCCTGCGCCTGTCGGGAACGGCGGAGGCTTTGGTCGGCTATCTCGACGAGATGGAAACCGCCGAGACCGGCCTGTCCTCGCCGCAAGAGCAGCTCGAGGCGTGGCTCGAAGCGCGCGGCTGGCATTTCCCGGAACTGGAGGGTGCGGGGACCGACCCGGAGGCGCTGATTGCGGGCGCACCGGAACTGGCCTCTGCCGCGGCGCGGGAGCTGGCCCGCAGCCATCTGCAGTGGCAGGCCGCCGATGCGCGTGCCTTGCCGCTCGATCCGGTGCTGGCGGCGCTGGCCGAGCTCGGCCCCGATCCGGGCGCGCTGGCGGCGCGCTTCGCGGCGCCGCTCGCGCAGGTGTTGCGGCGGCTCGCGGCCCTGCCAGCAGGCGCGCCGGGTTTGGGGCAGCCGGGGCTGGTGATCTGCGACGGCTCGGGCACGCTGACCTTCCGCCGCGCAGCCCCCGGGTTTCTGCTGCCGCGCTTCGCCGCCGCCTGCCCGCTCTGGCCGCTCTATGAGGCGCTAGCACGGCCGATGCAGCCGATCCGGGCGCTGGTCGATATGGCGGGGCGCTTGCCGCAACGCTTCCTGACCTATGCCGTCTCCGAGCCGCGCCCGACGGGGTTCGACGGTCCGGTGCTGATGCGCGCCACCATGCTGATCCTGCCAGCGCCTGCACAGAGCGCTGATGCACCGGCGCGCCCGATCGGTGCGTCGTGCCGGATCTGTCCGCGCGGCGAGTGTCCGGGGCGGCGCGAGCCTTCGATCGTCGCGGATGCGTCGGCGGGGAGGGCGTGAGGGTTTGACAGGGCGCGACACGGTGGCGATAGTCGGGTGAGGGGGATGGCTATGGCGCAAAGACAGGTGCTGTTGATCGAGGACGAGCCGCATATCGCGGAGGCGATCCGGTTCATCCTGACGCGTGCGGGCTGGACGGTGTCGGTGCTCGAAGACGGCGCGCGGGCAATTGCGCGCATCACCGGCGATCCGCCCGACGCAATCATCCTTGATCTGATGCTGCCGGGGCGCTCCGGTCTCGAAATCCTTGCCGATATGCGTGCGGATGCCGCGCTGCGCGATTTGCCCGTTCTGATGCTCAGCGCGCGCGGGCAGGGGCGAGACCGCGATGCCGCGACCCGCGCCGGTGCGACAGCCTTCCTCGCCAAGCCATTTGCCAATGGCGACGTGCTCGACCAGCTCGAAGCGATCACCGGCGGGGGCGCTGCGCGCCGGGAGCCCGCCTGATGCCGCAGACGGGCCAGCCGCTCTTTCTTGCCCGCCGTTCCTATCGCCGCCGCCGCCTGATGGATGCGGCGCGGCTTTTGCCGATTGTCGGGCTGGTGCTGATCATGATGCCGGGTCTGTGGCATCCGGCGCAGACCCCGGTGCCCGATACCGGGCGCGGCGGGCTCTACCTTTTCGCGGTCTGGATCGTGCTGATCCTCGCGGCTTTCGCCATCTCCCGCGGGCTTGGCCCGGTGCTCAACGCAGAGGACGTGCCCGAAGGCAATGGCGAGGCCGAGGGCCCAACCGACGCCGCAACCGCCAGCCGCGCGTCGGACGCGCCGCCGCCGGAGGGCTGAGATGCCCTTCAATAATCTCGTCGCGGTCTGCCTGACCTATGTGATCGTGCTCTTCTCGGTGGCGTTCGTGGCCGAACGCCGCGCGCAGCGCCGCCGTTTGCGCTTCCTGCGCTCGCCGGTGATCTACACGCTCTCGCTGTCGATCTACTGCACCGCCTGGACCTTCTACGGCGCGGTCGGCTACGCGGCGCGCTCGGGGCTGGAATTCCTGACGATCTACCTTGGCCCGACGCTGGTCTTCGTCGGCTGGTGGTGGGTGCTGCGCAAGCTGGTGCGGATCGGGCGCACCCATCGCGTGACCTCGATCGCGGACCTGATTTCCAGCCGCTACGGCAAGTCGAACACGCTGGGCGTCATCGTCACGCTGATGTCGGTCGCCGCCGCCACGCCCTACATCGCGCTGCAACTGCAATCGGTGACGCTGAGCTTCGGCGTCTTTGCGGCTGGCACGCCCGAGGGCTGGGCGCTGCCGGATCAAGGCGCGACGGCGCTGTGGATCGCGGGCGGGCTCGCGATCTTCACCATCCTCTTCGGCACGCGAAACCTCGACGCGAACGAGCGGCACCATGGCGTCGTCACCGCGATTGCGCTGGAGGCGGTGGTGAAGCTGGTCGCGCTGGTCGCGGTGGGCGTCTTCGTCGTCTGGGGGCTGGGCGGCGGCCCGATGGACATGCTCTCGCGGATCGACGCCTCGAAGATCGCGGAATGGGATCTCAATCCGGGACGCTTCGCGGGGCTGACCTTCGTCTCCGCCGCCGCGATCCTGACCTTGCCGCGGATGTTTCAGGTGCTCGTCGTGGAGAATGTCGACGAGCGGCACCTCGCGACCGCAAGCTGGGCGTTTCCGGCCTATCTGATGCTGATGAGCCTCTTCGTCGTGCCGATCGCGGTGATGGGGCTGGAGCGGATGCCCGAGGGCGCGAATCCCGATCTGTTCGTGCTCACGCTGCCGCTGTCGGAGGGGCAGGGGAAGCTGGCGCTGCTGGCCTTCCTCGGCGGGTTTTCCTCGGCGACGTCGATGGTGATCGTCGCTGCCATTGCGCTCGCGACGATGGTCTCGAACCATATCGTGACGCCCCTGTGGCTGGCGCTACGCCGCGAAGGCCCGCGCGCCCAGGGCGATGTGCGCGGGCTGGTTCTGGCCTCGCGCCGGGTCTCGATCATCGCGGTGCTGGCGATGGGTTACGCCTATTACCGGATGTCGGGCGGCTCCGAGGCGCTGGCGGCGATCGGCCTGATCGCCTTCGTGGGCGCGGCGCAGGTTCTGCCGGCGCTGATCGGCGGCATCTTCTGGCGCGGCGCGACCCATGTGGGGGCGGCGGCGGGGCTGGTGATCGGTTTCGCGCTTTGGGCCTATACGCTCTTTCTGCCCTCGGTCGGCGATGCCGGGCTGATACCGCAGATCGTTCTGGATCACGGGCTGTTCGGGTTCGAATGGCTGCGTCCGCATGCGCTATTCGGGATCGCGGGGCTCGACCCGCTGCTGCACGCGCTGTTCTGGTCGCTGCTGTTCAACACGCTGGCCTTTCTGGTCTTCTCGATGCTGTCTTTCCCCGGCCCGATGGAGCGGCTGCAGGGCGTGGCCTTCGTCAATATCTACGATCAAAGCCCCGCCGCGCGCTCTTGGGTGCAAGGCGGCGCGGAGGCCGAAGACCTGCTGTCGATGTCGCAGCGGATTCTGGGCGCCGAGCCTGCGCAACATTTCTTTCAGGCGCAGGCGGCGGGGCAGGGCAAGGCCGGGTTCCTGCCCGACACCACGCCCGATTTCCTTGCCCGGCTGGAGCGGAAACTGGCGGGCTCAGTCGGGGCCTCGACGGCGCATGCGATGATCGCGCAGCTCACCGGGGGCACCTCCGTGTCGATGCAGGATCTGATCGCCGTGGCGGGCGAGACGGCGGAGGCCAAGGAATACACCGCGCGGCTCGAGGCGAAATCCGAGGAGCTCGCGCGGGTAGCGCGCGCGCTGCGCGAGGCCAATGACAAGCTGCAGGATCTGTCGGTGCAGAAGGATAGCTTCCTTAGCCAGATCAGCCACGAGCTGCGCACGCCCATGACCTCGATCCGCGCCTTCTCGGAAATCCTGATGGAGCCCGATCTGCCGGATTCGATGCGCGCGCAATATGCCGAGATCATCCACGAGGAAGCGCGCCGCCTGACGCGTCTGCTCGACGATCTGCTCGATCTCTCCGTGCTCGAGAACCGCCGCGCACAGCTCAACGTCTCGGTCGCCAATCTGCACGATCTGATCAACCGCGCGGTGCAATCGGCCTCCTCGACCCGGCCCGACCGCGCCTTCCGGGTCGAGCGCGATTTCCCGACCGAGCACATGCCGATCTTCACCGATGCCGACCGGCTGGTGCAGGTCATGATCAACCTGATCTCGAACGCGCGGAAATATTGCGATGCCGAGAAGGCGGTGCTGCGGATCGAGGTGAAGCGCCGGGGCAAGCGGGTGCAGATCGACTTCATCGACAACGGCGCGGGCATTCCGAAGAAGAGCCAGAAGCTGATCTTCGAGAAATTCGCCCGCCTGACCGATCAAAGCCGCGCCGGCAGTGCGGGCCTCGGCCTCGCGATCTGCCGCGAAATCATGACCAATCTCGGCGGCACGATCGACTACGTGCCCGGGCAAGGCGGGGCCGCGTTCCGCATCACCCTGCCGCTGAGACGCAGCGATCTGCGCGCGCCCTCCGACCCGCCTTCGGAAAGCGCGGCCCTTTCGCGCTAAGCCGCGAAACGCGGGGCATTTTCAACGCTTTGTAAACCTCGATCTGTCAAAGCTGGGCAATGAGACCCCGAATGCGGGTGGATGGAGACCATGGTTCACGAGCGCGAGACATCGGTGCTGCGGCGTAAGACCGAGGCGGCGAAGGCGGTTGCGGGCGCGGCCCCGATCACGCCTGCGCGCGCGATCACGCTCGCGCTTTCGAAGGTCGCGCAGGACATGCTCGAACTGCCGCTACAGGTCGCCTCGATCGAGGAGGCGACGCGGTCTCTCGCCGATCTGCCCGAGATGCTTGAAGATCTGTCGCTGCTCGCGGTGATCGAAGGGCCGGGGGAGGCGCTTGGCGTCCTCGCATTGCCGCCTGCCACCCTGGCCACGCTGATCGAGATGCAGACGATGGGGCGGTTCGGCAAGACCATGCCCGCCCCGCGCAAACCCACCCGGATCGATGCCGCCATCGCCGCCGATTTCGTCGATGCGGTGCTGGCCGAGATCGAAGAGGGTTTGATCAGCGACCCGGCGATTTCCTGGGCCGGGGGCTTCCGCTTCGCCTCCCATCTCGACGATCCCCGGCCGCTTGGCCTGCTGCTGGAAGATGTCAGCTACCGCGTCTGGACGGCGCAGCTTGGCTTCGGCACCGGGGGCGAACGCAGCGGCGGCTTCCTCTGGGCGGTTCCGCGCGAAGGGCGGGGCGCCGCGATGCGCCGCGCGTCCCCGGCTGCGGGCGAAAATCCGGAGGGCGGTGCGGGGCCCAAGGCGGAAAGCTTCACGCCCGAAGATCCCGCGCGCGACTGGTCCGACACGTTCGAACGCTCCATTCTGGCGGCCTCCGCGCAGCTCGACGCGGTCCTGCACCGCGTCACGCTGCCGCTGTCTACCGTGCTGGCGCTGCGCCCCGGCACAGAGATCCCGATCCCGGAAGACGCGTTGGAGAAGATCACGCTCGAGGCGCAGGGACGGCGCAAGCTCTCGCTCGCCCGATTGGGCCAAAGCCACGGGCTACGCGCGCTGCGCCTGCGCGAGGAAGACGAGGCGGCGAATGGTGCTGGCCGTGGGGCGGACACTTTCGATGCCGGGGCGTCGCCCTATGCGCAGGCTCCGACACTCGACGAGGTGCCGGGCCTGTCCAGCCTCGGCGATCCGCTCGATCCGGCCTATGACCCGGAGGAGGGCGTCGATGCCGCCCATGCGCCCGAGCCGCGCGGGTTGGACGGGCTTGAACCCGACATGGATTTTGGCGAGCCACTCGATCTTGATGCGCTCTCTTCGACGGAAGACGACGACGCGCTGCCGCCGCTCAAGATCCAATCGGGCATGTGATCGCACCCCCGCCTTGGGGGCGCGAATGCAGGCTGTGGCGGCGACTTATGCGCCGCGCGTCGCCGAGGTCGCGGGCGTCTCTTTGGTCCCGTTCTCGCAGGGCGGCACTTCCAGCGTGCTGCGATCCAACAGGCTCAGCCACGCTTTCGCCCGCGGTGCGAGCGCCATCCCGACCCCCATCGCGATCAAGAACAGCCAGCCCTCCCAGCCATTGAAGGACAGCGAGCCCATCGCGGGGCCGGGGCACAGCCCCGCAAGGCCCCAACCCGCGCCGAACAGGAGCGAGCCGAGCACGAGATTGCGGTCCACGAGCCGCGGAAACGGCCCCGGCATCGGCGAGCCCAGCATCGAGGTTTCGCGGCGTTTCGCGAAGATCCAGACGAAGAACATCACGCTCACCGCGCCGCCCATCACGAAGGCCAGCGTCGGATCCCAATCGCCGAACACGTCGAGCCAGCCCTGCACCTTTTTCGTGTCGACCATGCCCGCCACGAGAAGCCCCGCGCCGAACAGTCCGCCCGATAGGAATGCGAAGAAGTTGCGCATCAGATCACTCCCAGAAAATGCCGGAAGATCACGAGGACCAATGCACCGCCGAGCAGGTAGAAGGCGGTGGCGACGATCCCGCGCAGCGAAAATCGCGAGATGCCGCAGACGCCGTGGCCCGAGGTGCAGCCATTCGCGATCCGCGTGCCCAGGCCCACCATCAGGCCTGCGGCTACGATCACCCAGACGGAACTGGTCATATGGGTGTCGACTGTTGTGTAAAGCGGCACGAGAAGCGGTGGCACCGCGATCAGCCCGCCGAGGAAGGCCACGCGCTCGGACACGGTCTCGCGGCCCGAGCCGTCGACCAGCCCGCCGATAATGCCGCTTGCGCCCATGATCCGGCCATTGACCAGCAGAAACAGGCCCGCGCCCGCGCCAATCATCAGGCCTCCGACGAGGCCCCAAATCCAATCTTGATGCATGAGCTCTCCCTGTGCTCAATTGCGTGTCGAACGGGCTCTCCCGGACCCGTCAGAGTTGTAATGCTAGACCTCACGCCCGTGACGGTGCAAGCAATTTGATATCTGCATATGTGCGTGAGTGCGACCGGTTGATTTGCGTCAAAGCGGAGAAATGCTTGCCTGTTTAGGTGGTTGTATCGATCAAGGAGGACAGGATGAAGTCGATTGAAACGCGCAAGAGCGAACTCGAAACCCGCCGGGCGCAACTCTCGGAACGGATGGCGCAGGTCGAATCCGAGCTTGAGAGCCACGAAGAAAAAGATTGGGACGACGCTGCGATCGAGCATGAAAGCGACGAGGTTCTCGAAGACCTCGGCCAGTCGGCGCAGTCCGAGATCCGCGCGATCGACGCCGCCCTGGCCCGGATCGAGGCGGGCGAATACGGCTTTTGCGTCACCTGCGGCGAGCGCATCGACGAGGCGCGGCTCGATCTGCTGCCCGCAACGCCGTTTTGCCGGGCGCATGCACCGGGCGCGAAGGCGACCCGTCAGTAACCTCAGACCTATCGTTTCAAAGGGGCAGGGGCAGTCATTTGCCCCTGCGCGCATCCCCCGGGGATGCGCGATTTCCCTTTTGTTTTGAACCTGCTTCGCTTTAAACTTCGCGCGGCGGTGGATCGCACGGAATGCCCCGCCACAAGTGGGGGACGATGGCGAACCGGGTGAAATTTCGCACACAGGACGGGCTGGCGTGGCTGACGCTCGCAGCGCTCGACGATCAGGGCGCGCGGGCCGGTATCACGGCCCAGATGCGCCGCGCGATCGGCGGCGTGCTCGACCGGGTCGAAGGCGACAAGAGCCTGCGCGGTCTGGTCCTGCAGGGCGGTGCGGCGGGCTGGCCCTGCGCGCCCGACCCACTGGATGATTTCGACGCGATCACGCCGCGCCCCGCGAAGGGCGAAGAAGTGCCGAGCCTGTCGGAGCTTTGCCAACGACTCGGGGCGCTCGACCTGCCGGTGCTTGCGCGGCTCTCCGGGCGGATCGCGGGCGGTTCGATGGCGCTGGCGCAGGCCGCCGATCTGCGCATCGCCGATCCCGACACCTGTTTTGCGGCGCCAGAATTCGCGCTTGGCGGCTTCGTCGGCGCAGGCGGCCTCGTGCGGCTTGCGCGGCGGATCGGCGGCGCGCGGGCGCTTGCGATCGTTGCCGCCGGCGAGGAGGTCGAAGCCGAGCCCGCCCGGGGGCAGGGCCAATGCGACCTCGTGCTGGGCGCGAGCGATCGCAGCCAGATTGCCGCCGCCCTCGACATGTTGATCGCCGAAGGCGTGCCGCGCACCGATACCGCGCTCGACGATCCCGCAACCTATCTCAACGATCTCGCGCCGCTGCGCGCGCAGCTGGGCAGCGGCGCGCTTGCACCGGTCGGCGCGCGCCTGTTCGAAGTGGTCGAGGGCGCGCTGTTGCTGCCGCTCGACGAGGCGCTCGATGTCGAGGCGGTGGCCTTGCAGGAACTGCTTGAAGCGTCGTTGTCGCAGGCGTTGCGCTACGCCGCACGGGTCACGCGTCGCGCCGCGCATCTTCCCAGCGAGGGCACGCCCACCGCGACCGCGCCGCTGCGCATCGGCCTTTGGGATCAGCCCGCCGCGATGGCCGGGGGCTTGCTCGCCGCCGGGCACGAGGTCGTCTTCGGCGCAAGCGATCCCGCCGCGATCGAGACGGCCTTTGCCGATATCGCGCGCAAGCAGGAGATCGCGGTGCAATCCGGTGCGCTGTCGCCCGACATTCGCGAGGCCGATTGGGCGCGGCTTGGCGCGGCGATGACCCGCGAGGGGCTGTCGGGATCGGATGCGCTGATCGCTTCGGGCAAAGGGGCATTCCCGCCCGCGCCGCTGAGCGCGCGCAACGCCGAGGATCTGCCCGACGGCGCGGAGGAATTCGGGCTGCGCTGCACCGGCGATCTGTGTGAACTCGTGCCGCCCGAGGGCGCGGTGCCTGCCGATCTCTACGCGATGGCGGGGCTGCTGCGGCAGGGTGGGGCGCAGGTTCTGCGTGGCGGGCCGGGCGCGGGCGGCATCGCCGATCATCTGCGCGTCGCCTATATCGCCGCGGCAGAGCGCGCGGTGCTGGCCGGGGCCTCGGTCGCGCAGGTCGATGCGGCGGTCCGCGAGGCGGGCGGCACGCGTCCGCCGCTGGAGCTGGCCGACCGGCTGGGCGTCGACGCCGTGCTGGAGGATTTCGTGCGGCTGCATCGCCCGTTCGGCCCGCTTCTCAGCCTGCTCGCGCTCGATGCCGCTGCGAGCGGCGCGCGGCAACAGGGCTTTTACGATTGGTCCGAGGGCACGCCGCGCCCGGTCCCCGATCAGGCCGAGGCGCTGGCGGCTTTGCGCGACGAGGCCGGGATCATGCCGCGCCGTCTGTCGAATGCGCGCATCCGCGCCCGGATTCTGGCCGAGCTTGCCAATTGCGGTGCGGGGCTCTTGCAGCACGCGCAGGCGCATCGGGCGGGCGATATCGACGTCGCGGCGCGCCATGTGCTGGGCTTTGCGCCGCAGATGGGCGGCGTGATGTTCGCCGCCGACCGCGCGGGCCTTCTCGGGACGCGCAAGCTGCTGCGCGAGCTGGCCGAAGAGGGCGCGCCCGAGCCGGTCACGCTATGGGATGTGCTGATCCGCAACGGCAAATGCTTCGCCGATCTCGACGACGCTTGAGTTGACGTGGGTGTTGGGGCAGGGGCGGCTCAGCCGAGGAAGATGCCCAGCACCACCATCATCAGCCCGATCACCGACACGAACAGCGCGCCCATATTGATCGCGATGATCTTTTGCAGCCGTGCGCGCAGCTCTTCATCGGGCAGGCCGGCACGCTTGGCGCTGGCCACTTTGACGATGCAATACAGGATGCCGAACAGCCCGATCACCGAGACGATGGCCCCTGCCCAGATCAGATTTTCCATTGCGGCCTCCGAAAGTTGCGCGCGCCTGCCTATCCCGTCGCGGGGGGTATGGCAAGAAAAACGCAGGCGCCCGCGATCTTCCGGGAATAAGCGGGAGGGGCGGGCACCCTTCCATAACCCGCCGATCCGCGCGCGCCGCCTCTTGATGCGCGCAGACGCTCGGGCTAGTCAGAGCGCCGACCCCCGTTCGCAAGCAGGAGAGGCCCATGCCCAACGATGCCGCCTACAATGTCACCGCCGATGAACTGCGTCAGTTTGTCGAGCAGTTCGAGAGCCTTGAAGCCGAGAAGAAAGACATCGCCGAGCAGCAGAAGGACATCATGTCCGAGGCCAAGGCCCGCGGCTACGACACCAAGGTGCTGAAGAAGATCGTCGCCCTGCGCAAACGCGACAAGGATGACGTGGCCGAGGAAGAAGCGATTCTCGACATCTACAAATCCGCGCTGGGGATGGGCTGAGCGCCACTGCGCGCCGGGCGATGATCCGGCGCGAACCGCGCCCTTCGCTTAGGGGGCGATGAATTCCACACCGGGCATCCGCGCGATTGCGGCGACGTCGGCATCGTATTGCGCGGTGATTTCGTCGACCAGCTCATCGGTCCAGCCCGGCAGCGGTGCCTCGATCTCGAGCGCCTCGGGTTGGGCGTATTTGTCGAGGAAGGCCGCCACGATCTTGCGCCGGTGCAGAACCGATTTCGGCGGGTTCGCGTCGAAATAGCTGCGCAGCCGTTCGATCCCCTCCTCGGGCATGATCTGACGCAGCACCATCATGTCGCCCTTGAGCGTCTGATCCTCCGGCAATCCGCCGACCGAACGCAGCACCTCGGGCCAGATCAGCGGCAAATCCTCGTTGCACCAGATCACGAAGCGCCGCCCGCCCGCGGCTTCCACCATCTGACGGATCAGCGGCTCCCAGCGCAGCTCGCGCGGGTCGTGGCCTTCCATGATCTGCTCGTAGCTGCGCTTGGGCAGCCGGGCGACCAGCTGCGGGATCAGGCTCGCGGGGTTGATCAGCGCGAGATGGAACTCGGTCTCCGCATCGGGAAAGAGGTTCGCGAGCGGTGCGAGCTTGCCCGGCGCCATCGCGTAGAAGCCGCGCTTGGTGATCACCCGCTCGGGGATGCACAGGAAAAACGCGTGGCTGAACACCAGCCGGTCGAGGACCGGCGCGTCGGTGCTCGCCTCGATGATCGCGTCCTGCACATCCTGCGGCGCAGGCCCGCCTTTCAGCGAGACCAAAGCATCGCGCAGCACCATCCGGTAGCTGCGGGGCGCGGGCACGGCGACGCGGTGAGATTCGAGGAGCCGGTCATTGCTCGACAGCGCGCCCACGATGCGATCTTCATCGGTCGAATGCGCTCCGAGATGGAAAACGACTTTCATTCTGCGCGCCTCAATATCGTCTGGCCGGTCAAGCCTTTATTGTTGGCGCTCACTCTAGCCGCTCCGTTCTGGACAGGCAAATGTGTTTCGGGGTAGGAGGGGCGAGACAATTCCGACAAAACTGATCGGGAAAGCCCGTGCCCAAATCTGCCCAAACCCTCTCGGTCTCCCCTGCGCCTGCCCGGCGCGGGCGCTTGCGTGCGGCGGGTGGGCTGTGGTCGCTCGGGGCCGTGGTGATCGCGGTGCTGGTGCTGGCGCCGATCCTGGCTGTCGGGTGGATGGCGCTCGATCCGCGCGACAATATCTGGCCGCATCTGATCGCGACGGTTCTGCCCCGCTACCTGATCAACACGGCAGTGCTGACGGGCGGCGTGGGGCTGCTGGCGTCCGCCATCGGGGCGGGGGCTGCGTGGCTCGTGGTGATGTATCGGTTCCCGGGGCATCGCATATTGCAATGGCTGCTGCTTTTACCGCTCGCGATCCCGGCCTATGTCGGCGCCTACGCCCTCACCGATTTCCTCGACTATTCCGGCCCGGTGCAGACCGCGATGCGCGGCGCTTTCGGCTGGGCCTCGGCGCGTGACTACTGGTTCCCCGAGATCCGCTCGCGCGAGGCGGCGGTCGTCGTGCTCTCGGCTGCGCTTTACCCCTATATCTACCTGATCACCCGCGCGGCCCTGCGCGAGCAATCCGGCGCGAGCTACGAGGTCGCCCGCGCCCTCGGCACCGGGCCTTGGGGCATGGTCTGGCGCGTGGGCCTGCCGCTCGCGCGTCCCGCCATCGCCGCGGGGGCCGCGATCGCGATGATGGAGACGGTGGCGGATTTCGGCGTCGTCGATCATTTCGGCGTGCAGACCCTGACGACCGGCATCTTCTCGACATGGCTTTCGGGCGGTAATGCGGGCGGGGCGGCGCAGCTCGCGCTGGTGATCCTCGGGATCGTGCTCGCGCTCCTTATGCTCGAGAAGCTCTCCCGCCGCCGCGTCCACTATTACCAAAGCGCGCGTCAGGCCCGCCCGGTGCAGCCGCAGCGTCTGAAAGGCGTGGCTGGCTGGGTGGCGACGCTGGCCTGCGTGCTCCCGGTGGCTTTGGGCTTCGTGCTGCCGGTCGCGGTGATGGGCAGTCATGCGCTCGCCAATCCCGAGGCGTGGTTCGGCCGGGGCCTCGGGCTCGCGCTGTGGCACACGATCCTGACCGGGGGTGCTGCCGCCGTGATCACGGTGACGCTCGCGCTGTTCATGGTCTACGGGGTGCGCCTGTCGGGGCAGCGCCTGCCGCGCGCGGTGCTGCCGCTGACGACGCTGGGCTATGCCGCGCCGGGGGCGGTGCTGGCGGTCGGCATCCTGATCCCGCTCGCCGGTCTCGATCACATGCTGGCCGACACCGTGCTGGCGATCACCGGCCACGATCCCGGGCTGCTGCTGACGGGCTCGGCCTTCGCGATCATCCTCGCCTATGTCGTGCGATTCTTCGCCATCGCCCAAGGCGCGAGCGATGCTGCCTTCGGGCGCGTGCCGCCCTCGCTGCCGATGGCCGCGCGCTCGCTGGGGCGCACGCCGGGGGGCGTCCTGCGTAGCCTCTACCTGCCCTTGATGCGCGGCTCGGTCGGCTCGGCACTGCTTTTGGTCTTCGTCGATTGCGTGAAGGAGCTGCCCGCGACGCTGCTGCTGCGCCCGTTCAACTTCGAGACATTGGCCACGCGCACGCAGGAAAAGGCGAGCCTCGAGAATCTGGGCGATGCCTCGCCCGCCGCACTTCTGGTCTGCGCGGTGGGGCTGGTCGCGGTCGCGATCCTCGCCCGCGCGGATCAGGCCCGCGCCGATCTTGCCCGCGCACGCTGAGCGGCGTCTTGCGCGAAATTCTCAGCCGCGCTATTGCGGGCCCGTCACGCCGGCGTAGCTCAGTTGGTAGAGCGTCTGATTTGTAATCAGGGGGTCGGGGGTTCGAGTCCCTCCGCCGGCACCACCTCACCGCGCCTGTGGGCGTGCATTGGAGGGCGCGATGGAAGCTACTGCTCAGATTTCCGGAGCTCTTCCGGGGCGCATGTTCGATGCGCTCGTGCTGGGAGGTCCGGCGATGTGGGCGATTGCGGCGCTGTCGGTGATCTCGCTCGCGGTGATTTTCTGGAAAATCTGGGATTTGCTGGCCGCCGGTGCGTGGTCGGGCGGGGCGCATAGCAAGGCGGCAATCGCGGCCTGGGCTGCGGGCGACCCCGACGGGGCCGAGGCGGCTCTCGCGGGACGGCGGTCGTTGCGCGCGCAGCTCGCCCGCGCGGCGATGGCGAGCCTGCGCGATCCGCAGCTTGATCGTGCCGGGGCGGAGGCCGAGACGGGCCGCGTTGCGCGCGACCTGCTGGCGCGCGCACGCTCGGGGCTCCGCGCGCTGGAACTGGCCGTGGTGATCGGCCCGCTTCTGGGGCTTCTGGGCACGGTCGCGGGCATGATCGCGGCCTTCCGCGCGCTGCAGGAGGCGGGCGTTCAGGCCGATCCGGCGACGCTTGCAGGCGGCATCTGGGAGGCGCTTTTGACGACGGCGGCGGGCATGGCGGTTGCGATCCCGGCGCAGATCGCGCTGTCGGGCTTCGATGCGGTGGTGGACCGCCTGCGCCACGACATGGAAGACGCCGCGACCCGTATTTTCGCCCGCGCGCCCGCCACGCTCACCGAGCGGCCCCGCGCCGCCGCCGAGTGAGGCGCGCGCGATGTTCGCCTTCGGTCAACCGCGCCCCCGCCGTCGCCCGGCGCTGACGCCGATGATCGACGTGGTCTTTCTGCTTTTGGTGTTCTTCATGCTCGCCTCGCGCTTCGGGGTGGAGCGCACGCTGGACCTGACCTTGGGTGGCGGCAAGGCGGGCGCGGACTGGTCCGGGCCGCCGCGTCTCGTCGATGTGGGCGAAGGCGGCGCGGTCAGCCTGAACGGGCAGGTGGTCGCGCTCTCCGATCTGGCAGGCGCGCTGCAGCCGCTGATGGATCAGCCCTCCGATCCGGTCGTGCTGCGTCCGAAAGAGGGCGATCTGAGCGCGCTGACCCAAGTGATCGAGGCGTTGCGTGGCGCGGGGCTGAGCAATCTGGTGCTGGTGCCATGAGGCTCTTCAGTGATCCGCCGCGGCGCAGCCTGCCCGAGCCGCTCTTGCCGATGATCAATGTGGTCTTTCTGCTGCTGATCTTCTTCCTGCTGGCGGCGACGCTCGCCCAGCCGACGCCTTTCGAGGTCACCCCGCCCGAGGCTTCGGGCGAGGGCAAGGCCGATCCCGGCGCGCTGGTCCTGTTTGCGAATTACGAAGGCGAGATCGCCTATGGAGAGGCGCGCGGCGATGCGGCGATTGCGGCGCTGGGGGCGGCGGCGCAGGATGCGCGCTCGGACTGCGGCGATTGCGCCGACAGCCTGACCCTGCGCGCGGACGGTCAGCTTCCCGGCGACGCGCTGGCCAAGCTGATGCCGCAGCTGGCGGGTCTCGGTTTCACCGATCTCAAACTCGTGGTGCAGGGCAAATGACGCTGCGCGGGCTGGCTTTCGCGGGCGCGCTGGGCGCGGCTTTGGCAGTCCACGCGGGCGTGCTGATGGTCTGGGAACCTGCGCCTGCGGGCGGGGCGCAATCGGCGGGCGACGGGGGCGAGGCGCTCGTCTCGCTTGCGCCGTCTTCGCCGTCCATGGCCGCGCAGGTGGCTGAGTGGGAGCGCCCGCCCGAGGTCGCGACGGAGGTTGCGGCGACGCAGCCTGAGGCTCCAACCGCGCCCGAAGCACCTGAAGCCCCGACCGAGCCGGTCGAGACCGCGCCGCAGACTGCCGCAGCCCCCACGCTGACCGCGCCACCTGCGCCCGATGCCGCGCTGCCCGAACAGGCCGAGCCCGCGCCGCCCGACATGCCGCGGCCCGAGGCCAAGCCCACGCCGCCTGCGCCGAAACCGGCGAAGCCGAAGCCCAAAGTACCTGCGAAGAAACAGGCCTCGCAGCCCGCCCCGGCCCAACCCAAGCAGCAGGCGAAGGGGCAGGGCGACACAGGGGCGGCGGGCGACCGGCGCGCGGCCCCGGCGGCGACGCTCTCGGCGGGACAGATCCGGTCCCTGATGGGATCGTGGGGCGGAGAAATCCGCGCCCGGATCGAGCGGGCCAAGCAAACGCCCTCCGGGGCAGGCGCGGGCCGCGTGGTCGTCGCGTTGAACATCGCGCGCGACGGGCGGCTCGTCGGCGCGTCGGTTGCGCAAAGCTCGGGCAATGCGGCGCTCGACCGGGCGGCGCTCGACGCCGTGCGCCGGGCGGGCCGTTTCCCCGCAGCGCCGCAAGGCTTGGGCAAACCCAGCTACAGCTTCTCCTTGCCGATGGCCTTCCGCTGAGCGCGGCTTGCACCCGCCGGCAAGGCGAGGCAGGGTGCGCGCAACCAAGGAGCGAGCATGCCGATCAAGAACCGTTTTGCCGAGATGCACGCGGAAGCCACCGCATGGCGGCACGATTTTCACCGCAATCCCGAACTGCTCTACGATCTGCCGCGGACCTCCGCGCGCGTGGCCGAGCTGTTGCGCGAATTCGGCTGCGATGAGGTGGTCGAGGGGATCGGGCGCTCGGGCGTTGTCGGCGTGATCGAGGGGCAGGGCACGCGCCAGGGCGGGCTACGCTGTGTCGGTCTGCGCGCCGATATGGATGCGCTGCCGATCCGCGAGAAAACCGGCGCTGAACACGCCTCCGAGATCGAGGGCAAGATGCATGCCTGCGGCCATGACGGGCACACGTCGACCCTGCTGGCAGCGGCGAAATACCTCTGCGAGACACGCGCCTTCGCGGGCCGCGCCGTGGTGATCTTCCAGCCCGCCGAAGAGGGCGGGGCCGGGGCCAAGGCGATGATCGAGGACGGTCTGATGGAGCGTTTCGGCATCGAGGAGGTCTATGCGCTGCACAACATGCCGGGGATGGAACCGGGCAGTTTCGGCATCCGCCCCGACGCGATGATGGCGGCGGCGGATTTCTTCGACATCGTGGTGACCGGCAAGGGTGGCCATGCGGCGAAACCGCAAGAGGTGATCGACCCGGTGCCGATCTCCGCCCATCTGATCCTCACGCTGCAAAGCATCGTGTCGCGGTCGAGCGATCCGCTGGAAGAGATCGTGCTCTCGGTCACGACGCTGGAGACCGACTCGAAGGCGCTCAACGTGATCGGCAATTCGGTGAGCCTTGGCGGGACGGTGCGCACGATGAGCGCCGAGACCCGCGATCTGGCCGAGCGCCGCCTGCGCGAGATCGCGCAGGGGGTGGCTGCGACCCATGAGGCGACGGCAGAGGTCGACTACCGGCGCGGCTATCCCGTCACCCGCAACGACGCGGCGGCGGCCGAGGTCGCAGCGCAGGTGGCCGAGGCCGTGGCGGGGGGCTGCGACCGCAATGTCGATCCGATGATGGGGGCGGAGGATTTCGCCTATATGCTGGAGGTGCGCCCCGGGGCCTATGGCTTCATCGGCAATGGCCCCAGCGCGCCGCTCCATCACGCGGAATACGATTTCAACGACGCGATCCTGCCTGCGGGCGCAAGCTGGTTCGTCGGCATGATCGAGGCGCGTCTGCCTGCCGAGTGAGCCTCAGCGCATGACCATGACCGCGCATTTCGCATGGCGCACGACGCGCGAGGCGGTCGAGCCGATCAGGTAATCGCCAAAGCCCGGACGGTGCGACGCGATCACGATGCAATCGGCCCCGATATTTTCAGCGTAGTCGAGGATTTCATGGCCGGGCTGACCTTCGACGATTGCCCAGGCGCCCGCGTCGAACTCTGCCGCGCGCGTGGCGAGGTCTTGCTCCAGCGTCTTGCGCAATTCCTCCGCATAGCCCTCGGGCATGTAGTTGATCGCATAGGCGGGGACGTCTTCCATCACATGCAGCAAGGTGATGCGCGCTCCGTCGCCTGCCAGCGCCCGCGCGACATTGAGCGCGGCATCGGGGTTGTGATCTTCGTCGAAGGCGACGGGCACGAGAATGTTGGAATACATTGGTTTGGCTCCCTTTCTTTGTCGGGAGCCTGCCAGACGGTCTGGCCCTGCGCATTGATTTGAGTCACCCCGGACGGCGGCAAAGACGCCAGATGACGCAAAGGAAGGCGAGAACCGCTCCGCCCCAGAGCGCGGGCGTCAGACCGGGGCGATAGATCAGGGAAGCGAAGGCCTCGCCGGGCAGCCACCCGCCGCCCGTGGCGGAGGCGAAGCCGCTCGCGACACGCTCGGCCACCCAATACCAGCCAAGGGCGAACAGCGCCGCGAGAAGGGCCCGCAGCGGCCACGGCCCGGAAATCGCGGCGAGAAGCGCAAGCGGCAGGATCAGGATGGCGCTGGCCTTTGCGACATCGAATGCGAGGCTCAGCCCCGTGACCGCTCGCGCACGCTCGGCATAGCCCAGCCCTGCGAGCGTGTCGAAATTGCCGAGCATCAGATGCGCCCAGAGCGTAAGCGCCACGAGCGCTGCGCCGATCAGACCCGCGCCGAGCGCGCGCGACGCACGCTCGGCAGGTCTCATCCGCCGGTATGGCTCATGTGGCGCGACATCTGGCCCGAGACCTTCTGGCGCGAATAGTCGAAATCATGGCCTTTGGGCTTGCGCGAGATCGCCTCGCGGATCGCGGCTTCCAGCGCGGCATCGTCCTCGTTGGCCCGCAGGGGCGCGCGCAGATCGGCGTTGTCTTCCTGGCCGAGGCACATGAACAACTCGCCCGTGCAGGTCACCCGCACGCGGTTGCAGTTCTCGCAGAAATTATGCGTGAGCGGCGTGATGAAACCGATCTTCTGACCGCTTTCCTCAAGCCGGACGTAGCGCGCCGGGCCCCCGGTCGATTCCGCCAGATCGGTCAGGGTAAAGCGTTCGGCCATCGCCTTGCGCACATCCGAGAGCGGCCAGTATTGATCGAGCCGCAGATCGTCGCCCATCTCGCCCATCGGCATCACTTCGATAAAGGTCAGATCGAAGCCTTCCGCCGCGCACCAGTCGATCAGGGTGAACAGCTCGTCCTCGTTGAAGCCCTTCAGCGCGACGGTGTTGATCTTGACCTTGAGGCCCGCGCGTTTCGCCGCCTCCAGGCCTTTGAGCACCTGTTCGAGCCGCCCCCAGCGCGTGATCTTCGCGAATTTGTCGGCATCGAGCGTGTCGAGCGAGACGTTGATCCGCTTCATGCCCAGTGCCGCGAGATCATCGGCGAATTTCGCAAGCTGCGAGCCATTGGTGGTCAGCGTCAGCTCGCGCAGATCGCCGGTCTCCAGATGCCGCGAGATCGAGCGGAAGAAGGTCATGATGTCACGCCGCACCAGCGGCTCGCCCCCGGTGATGCGCAGCTTCTTCACGCCGAGGCGGATGAAGGTCGAGCAGAGCCGGTCCAGTTCTTCGAGCGTCAGCAGTTCCTTTTTCGGCAGGAACTGCATGTGTTCGGCCATGCAATAGGTGCAGCGAAAGTCGCAGCGGTCGGTGACCGAGACCCGCAAATAGTCGATCGGGCGGGCGAAGGGGTCGATGAGGGGCGTGTTATCCATGTGCGGAAAGTAAGGTGCGGGGGGCGGGGCGGCAAGGGTGGTCGCGCGGATCGCAGCTGATCGGGGGCCGCGCGGGGGTGACACTGGCTGCGGACTGGGCATAGGCTCGGCTGAGATTCAAGGAGACTTCGAATGCGCAAAACCCTCGCTCGTCCGATCCTCGCGCTCGTTTTGACGATGCCGATTGCGGGCTGCGCCACGCTCGGGCTGAACGGCCCGAACGCCGCGGGCTCGGGCTCTGCAGCGGCGCCCGGCGCGGCGGCGACTGCGACCCCGGTTCCGAAACCCAGCGCGAAAACCGCCGATTCCTTCGATACCACCACGGCAGAACAGCGCGCCGAGGCGGCGAAGAAACCCGTGGGCGGCGAGACCAAGCTTGGCACCACCATCGCGAGCCTTGGCGATCCGGCCGATCCGGGCTTCTGGGTGAAGACCGGGCTTGTCAAAAGCGAGACCCCCGGCCGGATCGAAGACCCGAAGACCGGCAAATCCGCGAAGGTCACGCTGATCCCGTCGGGCAAGGCGGCTGGCTCGGGCTCGGAAGTGTCGCTGCCGGCGCTGCGCCTGCTCGAGGTGCCGCTGACCGATCTGCCCGAACTCACCGTCTACAAGCTTTGAGCGGTTCGCGATGAACCCTCTGCGCGAGATCGACATTCCGCCGCTCTGGCTGGTGCTGTTCGCGGCGCTGGTCTGGGCGCTGGGGCAGGTCGTGCCGATGGCGTTTCGCTATGATCGCGCGCTCGGGATGATCGCGATCGCGCTTGGGCTCGCACTCATGCTGGCCGCGGTGGGGCAGATGCTGCTTCACCGCACCACCTTCATCCCGCGCCGTGATCCGTCCGACCTCGTGACCTCCGGGGTCTTCGCGCTGTCGCGCAACCCGATCTATCTCGGCGACGCGCTGGTGCTCGCGGGGCTGGCGCTGATCTGGCACGCGCCTTTGGGGCTTCTGCTGGTGCCGGTCTTCATGTGGTTCATCACGCAGCGCTACATTCTCGGCGAGGAAGCCCGGATCGCCGCGCATTTCGGCGAAGCTTACACCGCCTACCGCGCCCGGACCCGCCGCTGGCTCTGATCGAGCCGCGGCATAATGCTGCGCCCGCAAAAAAAGCTGAAGCCGGTGCAATCGGGTCGCAGCGCGAAATAAACGATCTAACACTCTGATATGAAGTCATAAATCACCCCGATGTTCGGTATTCAATGGTATACACGAACCGGTGAGCTGCGCCGTGAACGATTAACAAGGTTTTACGGCCCATCGGTGCTTGTGAAACATTATTGCGCGATGCTAAGGAGTACGACGCAAGATTCCGGGTGCGCAGGCCATCGGCTAAACGCACCGCTATCCAAGGGGGAGTTAGAGTGAAAATCGGAGCTCCAAAGGAGATTTTCGAGGGCGAGGCGCGGGTCGCCATGACGCCCGACTCGGCTTTGCAGCTGCAAAAGCTGGGTCATGAGTGCTTCATCGAGACCGGAGCAGGCGTCCGTGCCGGCTTCACAGACGAGGCCTACGAGGCCGCGAATGTGACCGTCATCAAGACCGCCGCCGCGCTGTTCAAAGAGGTGGATTTCGTCATCAAGGTTCGCCCGCCGAGCGATACCGAGGTCAAGCGCCTCAAGCCCGGCCAGACCCTGATCTCGTTCTTCTACCCGGCCCAGAACGAAGAGCTTCTGAAAGCCGCCGAGAAGACCGGTGCGAACGTGATCGCGATGGACATGGTCCCGCGGATCTCGCGCGCGCAGAAAATGGATGCGCTGTCCTCCATGGCCAATATCGCGGGCTACCGTGCGGTGCTCGAGGCAGGCAACAACTTCGGCCGCTTCTTCACCGGTCAGGTGACGGCGGCAGGTAAGGTTCCGCCGGCGAAAGTGCTCGTGGTGGGCGCAGGCGTCGCGGGTCTCGCCGCGATCGGCGCTTCGACCTCGCTGGGTGCGATCACCTACGCGTTCGACGTGCGTCCCGAAGTGGCCGAGCAGATCGAGTCGATGGGCGCCGAGTTCGTCTATCTCGACTTCGAGGAGGCCGCGAAAGACGGCGCCGAGACGGGTGGCTATGCTGCGCCGTCCTCGCCGGAATTCCGTGAAGCCCAGCTTGCGAAATTCCGCGAACTGGCCCCCGATATCGACATCGTCATCACCACCGCGCTGATCCCGGGCCGCGACGCCCCGGTGCTGTGGACCAAGGACATGGTCGAGGCGATGAAGCCGGGCTCGGTGATCGTGGACCTCGCCGCCGAGCGCGGCGGCAACTGCGAACTGACGGTGCCGGACGAGAAGATCGTGAGCGACAATGGCGTGACCATCGTCGGCTACACGGATTTCCCGAGCCGCATGGCGACGCAGAGCTCCGCGCTCTACTCGACCAACATCCGTCACATGATGACGGACCTGACGCCCGAGAAGGACGGTGTCGTCGTCCATGACATGGAAGACGACGTGATCCGTGGCGCGACCGTGGCCTATCAGGGCGAGATCACCTTCCCGCCGCCGAAACCCAAGGTAGCCGCGATCGCGGCGCAAAAGCCGAAGGAAAAGGCCAAGGAACTGACGCCGGAAGAGAAGCGCGCCGCCGAGGTGGCCGAGTTCAAGAAGCAGACCCGCAATCAGGTGACGCTGCTCGCCGTGGGCGCGATCGTGCTTCTGGGCGTGGGCCTCGTGGCGCCGGCCAGCTTCATGCAGCACTTCATCGTCTTCGTGCTCAGCTGTTTCGTGGGCTTCCAGGTGATCTGGAACGTCTCGCACTCGCTGCACACGCCGCTGATGGCTGTGACCAACGCGATCTCGTCGATCATCATCCTCGGCGCGCTGTTGCAGATCGGATCGGGCTCGTGGCTCGTGATCGTGCTGGCCGCGCTGTCGGTGTTCATGGCCGGGATCAACATCTTCGGTGGCTTCATGGTCACCCGGCGCATGCTCGCCATGTTCCAGAAGTCGTAAGAGGGGGAGAGCGTAATGGAAAACGGATTCTCGACCGCCGCCTATGTTGTCGCGGCAGTTCTCTTCATCCTCTCGCTGGGCGGCCTTTCGGGGCAGGAAAGCGCGAAACGGGCCGTGTGGTATGGCATCTTCGGCATGGGCCTCGCGGTTCTGGCGACGCTGATCGGCCCCGGTTCGGGTCTTTGGCTTCTCTCGGTCATCCTGATCGCGGGCGGTGGCATCATCGGCTGGTTCGTCGCGAACCGGGTGCAGATGACGGAAATGCCGCAGCTTGTGGCCGCGATGCACTCGCTGGTCGGTCTGGCCGCCGTCTTCGTGGGCTACAACGCCTATATCGAGATGGCGCGCGTCGGCGCGATGGGCGCGGAAGAGCAGCACGCGCTGAAGGGCTTTGCCGCTCTGATCGCGCATAAGACGCCGGTCGAACTGTCGATCCTGCGCGTCGAGCTGTTCCTCGGCGTGTTCATCGGGGCGGTGACCTTCACCGGGTCGGTCGTGGCCTTCGGCAAGCTCGCGGGCAAGGTGACCTCGAAGGCCACCAAGCTGCCGGGCGGGCATATCCTCAATGCGACGGCTGCGATCCTCTCGGTGATCCTGCTGATCGCCTTCCTGAACGGGGCAGGGGCCTGGGCGCTGATCGTGATGACGCTTCTGGCCTTCTTCATCGGCTATCACCTGATCATGGGTATCGGCGGGGCCGATATGCCGGTCGTGGTGTCGATGCTGAACTCCTATTCGGGCTGGGCCGCGGCGGCGATCGGCTTCTCGCTGGGCAACGATCTTCTGATCGTGGTCGGCGCGCTGGTCGGCTCCTCGGGTGCGATCCTGTCCTACATCATGTGTAAGGCGATGAACCGCTCGTTCATCAGCGTTATCCTCGGCGGCTTCGGCGGCGCCTCCGGTCCCGCGATGGAAGTCGAGGGCGAGCAGATCGCGATCGACGCCGACGGCGTGGCCTCCGCGCTGCGCGACGCCGATAGCGTGATCATCGTGCCGGGCTACGGCATGGCGGTGGCGCAGGCTCAGCAGGCGGTGTCGGAACTGACCCGCAAACTGCGCAGCCAAGGCAAGGAAGTGCGCTTCGCGATCCACCCGGTCGCGGGCCGTCTGCCGGGCCACATGAACGTGCTCTTGGCCGAGGCGAAGGTGCCCTACGATATCGTTCTGGAAATGGACGAGATCAACGAGGACTTCCCCGACACTGACGTGGTGATCGTCATCGGCTCGAATGACATCGTGAACCCCGCCGCACAGGAAGACCCGAACTCGCCGATCGCCGGCATGCCGGTTCTGGAAGTGTGGAAGGCCAAGCAGGTGTTCGTCTCGAAGCGCGGCCAGGGCACCGGCTATTCGGGCATCGAGAACCCGCTGTTCTACAAAGAGAACACCCGGATGTTCTATGGCGACGCCAAGGACTCGGTGAACGCGCTGCTGCCGCTGATCGACTGATCGGCAGGGCAGGGAAATTGGAAACGGCCGGTCGAGGGACCGGCCGTTTTCGTTTGGGGTGATGGGCGCTGAGGGACGCGCCCGAGCCTCGGGTGGGCGCTGTGCTTCGCATGTGGCTGGGCAGTTTATCTCGCAAGCACGGACGACGGCGACACTCGCGATGACATCGCCAATGCGCCCTCCCGGGGGGAGGGTCGGGCGCGGCCCGGGGCTGGTCGCCCCGTGCATCGTCAAAGTTGGAAAACCTAGGGCCTTACGCCCCCACGGCCTCACCCGCCAGCTTGCGAATCCGCTCCACCATCGCGCGCAGCCCGTTCGAGCGCTGCGCCGAGAGGTGGTCGTTCAGGCCCAGACGGCCCAGCTCGGCGGGCGCGTCCACCTTCAGCACGTCCTCGACCGTCAGGCCGGAATAAAGCGCATGCAGGATCGCGATCAGGCCCTGCACGATCATCGCATCGCTCTCGCCCTGAAAATCGAATCTCGCCTGCGGGCCCTCGCCTTCGATCCGGGGCAGCAGCCAGACCTGGCTCGCACAGCCCTCCACCTTGGTCGCAGGCACCTTCACCGCATCGTCCAGCGGCGGCAATTCGCGGCCCAGCTCGATCACGTGACGGTAGCGGTCCTCCCAATCGTCGAGAAATTCGAAGGTCTCGGCAATCTCTTCAAAGGCTTCGCGCGCCATGGTCACTCGCTCCTGGGGATAGGGAATTGCCTATTGGGTAACGGGTTCGCGCCCGAGGGTCCAGACGCGGCTTTTCAAAAGCGCCGCAATGGGCTACCACAAATCCGGGTCCAGACCCGGGACAGTATCGGAGCCATCATGAACAAAGCCCTGATCGCGGCACTTGCCCTGACGCTCACCACCGCAGGCTGCGGCACCATCCGTGACAGCAAGCTCAACCCGTTCAACTGGTTCGGGCGCGACACGGCCGCACCCGTGCAGACGCTTGCCCCGCGCGGCGGCTACCCCGTGAAGGTCGGCAAGCCGAACCAGCAGCAGGTGTCGCAGGTGTCCTCGCTTTCGGTCGAGAAGATCCCCTCGGGCGCGATCATCACCGCGATGGGCCTGCCGCCGACGCAAGGCTATTGGGACACCGATCTGGTTCCGCTCAACGACGGCGCACCGGATGAGAAGGGCACCGTGACCTATGTCTTCATGGTCTCGCCGCCGCCCGCCGACAGCCCCGATGCGCGCCGGGTGATGAACGCGACGTCGCGCGAGGTCTCGGCAGCTGCGTTCCTGAGCAATTACAAGCTACAGGGCGTGCGTAGGATCGTGGTGCAGGGCGTGTCGAATGCGCGGTCCGTCGCGCGCTGAGCTTGGTTTGATCTGAATAGGTATGAGGCTCGGGAGAACCCGAGCCTTTTTCTTGTCGAGGCTGCGCGCTTTGTATCTGGGACCTGGCGCGGGGCGACCAGCCCCGGGCCGCGCCCGACCCTCCCCATGGGAGGGCGCATTGGCGATGCTATCGCGCGAATAAACGCCTTGCGGGCTTGCGAGATAAAGTGCCGACCTCAAAGCGCGGCGACGCGCCCACCCAAGGATCGGGCGCGTCCCTCCGTCCGAGGCTCAGCTTCACACGTCGATCAGCTTCACCGCGCCGCTATCGGCGGTCAGCGCCACTTCGCCCTTGGCCAGACGCAGCGCGTCACTGCCGAAGACTTCCGCACGCCAGCCCTGCAGGGCGGCCACGTCGCGCGTGCCAGCGGCGATGCGATCCAGATCCGACGAGGTCGCGATCAGCTTCGCGGCGACGCCGGCCTGCTGCGATTTCGCCTTCAGCAGCACCCGCAGCAGATCGCCGAGCGCGGTGTCGACCTGCAATTGCTGGGCCTGATTGTCGGGACGGGGCAGCTTCTCGTTGGGCATATCCAGCCCTTCGCGCACCGCCGTCAGGATGCCTTCGGCGATCTCGCCCTTGCGGGCCTCGCGCAGCAGCAGTCGCGACTTGCCCAGCTCTTCGATCGAAGAGGGCTTGGTCGAGGCCAGCTCCAGCAGCGCATCATCCTTGAAGATACGGCTCCGCGGGATGTTGCGGTTCTGGGCGTAACCTTCGCGGAACTGTGCCAGCTCGCGCACGATGGCGAGGAAACGGCCCGAATTGGTCCGCGTCTTCACACGCTTCCACGCCTCTTCGGGGCGATTGATATAGGTCTCGGGGTTCAGCAGAACCGCCTCTTCCTCTTCGACCCAGGCATCGCGGCCCGTTTTCTTCAGCTGTTCGTCGAGGAATTCGTAGATCACGCGCAGATGGGTCACATCGGCGATGGCGTATTTCTTCTGTGCCTCGGTCAGCGGACGGCGCGACCAGTCGGTAAAGCGCGAGGACTTGTCGAGTGACTGCTTGGCGATCTTGCGCACCAGCGTCTCGTAGCCCACCTGCTCGCCGAAGCCGCAGACCATCCCGGCGATCTGCGTGTCGAACAGCGGATCGGGGAAGACCTGCGCGTCGGTGAAGAAAATCTCCAGATCCTGCCGGGCCGCGTGGAAGACCTTCACGGTCTCCTTGTGACGGAAAAGATCGTAGAGCGGCTCGAGCGAGAGCGCGTCGGACAGCGGATCGACCAGAACGGCCTCGCCTTCGGTCTCGCCATGATTGGGGAGCGCCATCTGCACGAGGCACAGCTTGGACCAGTAGGTCCGCTCGCGCAGGAATTCGGTGTCGACGGTGACGTAGGGCTCTTGCTTGGCCTTTTCGCAGAAGGTCGCGAGGGCCTCGGTCGTGGTAATGGTCTGCATATCGCGCTTTCAATTCGGTGCGGGCTCATCCCGCGCATGTGCAAATTCCCTAGACCTTCATGGGGCAAAAGGGAAGGGCGGCGCGTGTTGCGGCCCGGTTTGCGTGGCAGAAGCGCCAGTTTCAGTGCTGAAGGAGGAACGCGGCCCAGGTCAGCCCGTAGAGGATGGGCTGGTGGATCAGGTAGATCGGCAGGGTGTGACGGCCTGCGAACAGCGCGACTTTCATCACCCCGCGCGTCTGATCGGGCTGGTAGCGCGCGGCCCGTTTCCAATAGCCCAGACGGTCGAGCAGTTTCGCCGCGCCCATGCCGATCAGGAACGGTCCGATCCACGGGAAGACCGGCTCGAAATCCATCGAAGGGCGCCAGTGGGTCGAGAGGCCCAGCCACCACAGCCACGGGTGATTGAACAGCTCGAAGGCGTAGTTCAGATGCACCCAGACCGCGATCACGCCAAGCGCCGCCAGCAAGATCCACGGCAGGAACAGAAGTGCGGCACCGATCAGCGAGCTGACCGCGATGGAATGCAGGATGCCGTAATAGATGAAATAATCCGGCATCATCACATAGGTCGCGGCACTCACGAGCGCCGCGGCAACCACCACCTTGCCGATCCGCTTCCAGAACGGCGCGGCGCGGAAGCCGTGGCGATGGGCGAGCACGAGGCTCAGCCCAGCCATGAAGATGAAAGTGCTCGCGACCGCGCGGGCGAAATCGAGAAAGGCCGGATGGAAGACCGTGCCGCGCGGCAGGAAGCCGAAATTCTCCAGATCATAGGTCAGGTGGAAGATCGCCATGCCGATCAGCGCCACGGCCCGGATCAGGTCGGGGGCGATCATGCGCCCGCGCGGGGCCGTATCCGGGGTCGTTTCCATGCGCCTGTCATGCGCGAAGCGACGGCCGCTCGCAAGCGGAGGCTGCGCATTTCGGCGTGAGCGTGCTCACAGGTGGACGCTTACAGAAAGACTGGTGTTCGGTCGCCCTCGGCGAACCGGCGCAGCACCGCCGGATAGAGGCGATGTTCCTGCACCAGCACGCGGGCCGCCAGATCGTCGGGCGTGTCGCCCGGCTCGATTGGAACGCGCGCCTGACCGAGGATCGGGCCGTCATCGAGCACCGGCGTCACCTCGTGCACGGTGCAGCCCGCCACCGCATCGCCCGCTTCGATCGCGCGCTTATGGGTGTGCAGACCGGGATATTTCGGCAGGAGCGAGGGGTGGATATTGAGCATCCGGCCCTCGAACTGCGCCACGAAGTCCGGCGTCAGCACCCGCATGAAGCCCGCAAGGCAGAGGATATCGGGCTTTGCCGCGAGGATCGGCTTCAGCAGCTCGGCCTCGAACGCGGCGCGATCCTTGCCATAGGGGCGGTGGTCGATGGCGGCGGTGGGCACGCCCATCCGCGCGGCCTTCTCCAGCCCCGATGCCCGCGCGTCGTTCGACGCGACCAGCACCGGGCGGGCAGGGTGGTCCTCTGCCATGCTCTCGACCAGTCGAACCATGTTCGAGCCGCCGCCCGAGATCAGGATCGCGACACGGATCACAGCAGCGCGCCCTCGTAGGCGATGCCCTCATTGGACGTGACGGTGCCGATGCGGGTAACGGTTTCGCCTTCGCCTTCGAGCAGGGTGGCGATCTCGTCGGCCTTGTCAGCTGCCACGACGACGATCATGCCGATGCCGCAATTGAAGGTCTTGAGCAGTTCCGCTTCTTCCATCGAGGCGGTCTCGGCCAGCCAGCGGAACACGCCGGGCAGATCCCACGCACCGAGGTCGATCGTGGCGCCCATGCCCTCGGGCAGAACGCGGGGCAGGTTTTCGGTCAGACCGCCGCCGGTGATATGGGCGAGCGCATGAACGCCGCCTGCGCGCACCGCGGCCAGGCATTGTTTGACGTAAAGCCGGGTGGGCGCCAGCAGCGCCTCGCCCAGCGAGCCCTCATCGAAGGGGCAGTCCGCGTCCCAGCCGAGGCCGGACATCTCGACCACCTTGCGCACGAAGGAATAGCCGTTGGAATGCACGCCGTTCGAGCCGAGGCCCAGTAGCACGTCGCCCTCGGCCACGCCTGCGGGCAGGTCGGTGCCCCGCTCCATCGCGCCGACCGCGAAGCCCGCGAGGTCGAAATCGCCCTTGGAATACATGCCCGGCATTTCCGCCGTCTCGCCGCCGATCAGCGCGCAGCCCGATTGCGCACAGCCTTCCGCGATGCCCTCGATGATGCGCGCGGCCTGATCGAGCTCGAGCTTGCCGGTCGCGAAATAATCGAGGAAAAACAGCGGTTCCGCACCTTGGCAGACCAAATCGTTCACGCACATCGCCACGAGGTCGATGCCGATCGTGTCGACATTTCCGGTGTCGATCGCGATGCGCAGCTTGGTGCCCACGCCATCGGTCGCGCCGACGAGGATCGGATCGTTGTAGCCCGCCGCCTTCAGATCGAACAGCGCGCCGAAGCCGCCGAGACCCGACATCGTGCCAGAGCGCTGCGTGCGCTTGGCTGCGGGTTTGATCCGGTCCACCAATGCATTGCCCGCGTCGATATCGACGCCCGCATCGGCATAGGTGAGGCCCTGTTTTTTCTCGGTCATCGCGGCGCACTCCGGCAAGTAAACTCTTGGCCGAAGCCCTAGCGTAACCGCACGCGCCCCGCAACGTCGAAGGGGCAGGCTGTGCGCGCTTTCTTGACGCGCGCGTGCGGCCTGACTAGAGGAATACCCAATGGTGGGCCTGTAGCTCAATTGGTTAGAGCAGGGCGCTCATAACGCCTTGGTTGCGGGTTCAAGTCCTGCCGGGCCTACCAGTTTTCCGCCGAAATTTCCGCATCTTCTCGGCTCTGTCGGAGCGACTCTCCCTATGCGTGTCGCTCCGCCCGGAAAGCCCCCATTTCGCCCAATTTGCGCCGCGCCGCGATCACGAACCCGCGCCAAATGAGGGCCTGTTAACGTCTCTGTAACGATAAAAAACGAGCAGCCGCCCGGACGGCCCCGGCATTCTCGCACAGACGACTTTGAGACAATCGAAGCGGTTTCTCAGCGGAAACCGCTTTGCGGCAATAAGGTGAAGCAGCGGCGACATGGCCACGACGTTCAACTGGATATATCTCGGCGTCCCAACTGACAGAAACGGCACGACCCGCTACCTCGATCCCCAAGAGGGGAATTCGAGCATGGAGAATTACGACCTTCTCCGAAATGCCACCGCCGGGTCCTCCACCGATCCGCTGTTCAGCCGCATCACCCAAGCTACGCTGATCGACAATGGTGGCGCGTCCGGTGTGCTCGACACCAACAACAACATCTCCAACGACACGATCCGCACCGATATCGGCGACGGTCAGGGCGTGCGCGATTTCACCTATGACGGCCTGGTTGTCTATAACACGACCATCACCTACACCGACGGCACGACGGCGAATGTGCAATCGGTCGTCGTGCAGACCACCACGGGCGAGGTGTTCCTCGCGCCCGAACTGTCGAACGATGCGACGACGGCGGCCTATGAGGCCAAGCCGATCGAATCGATGAGCTTCGGCTCCGCGGCGGCCTTCGAAAACACCAACCTCGCGCAGGATCGCTACGTCACCGGCTTCGACGACGGCTATGTCGACGGCACCGACGGGGCGGACCGCATCGATGTGAACTACGTCGAGCCGATCGCGAATGGCTCCGACCGCGTGGACAATAACGATGCGGGCCTTGCGGGCAGTAGCGGCAATGACGACTACATCCGCGCCTATGGCGGCAACGATACCGTGCTGGCAGGGCTCGGCAATGACACGGTCGATGGCGGCACGGGCGACGATTCGATCGACGGCGGGTCGGGCAACGACTCGCTGATCGGCGGCGCGGGCAACGACTCGCTCGATGGCGGGGCGGGGACCGATACGCTCGACGGCGGCACGGGCAACGACACGCTGCATGGCGGCGCGGGCGGCGATATCCTCTCGGGCGGCACCGGCATGGACTATGTCGACTATTCGGACTCCGCGAGCCCGGTCGACATCAACCTCGGCGCGGGCACGGCTACGGGCGGCGATGCGACGGGCGACATGCTCAGCGGCGTCGACGGGATCTACGGCTCGGCGGGCAACGACACGCTGATCGGCTTCGATGGCGCCTCCTCGGACCCGACGGATGGCTACACCAACGTCTTCTACGGCAATGGCGGCGACGATTATATCGACGGCGCGGGCGCGGATGACATCCTCTACGGCGGCACCGGCAATGATACCGTGCTCGGTGGGTCGGGCAATGACTCGCTTTACGGCGACGCAGGCAATGACAGCCTCGTTGGCGGCACCGGCAACGACACACTGTTCGGTGGCGACGGGAACGACGTCCTGCAAGGCGGCGCCGGCAGTGATCAGCTCGACGGCGGTGCGGGCAATGATACGCTCTCGGGTGGCGGCGGCGACACTCTCGTCGGCGGCGCGGATGCCGACAGGTTCATCGACCTCGTTCCCGGCGACACGATCGACGGCTCGGAGACGGGCGACGATTTCGACATCATCGACCTCAGCGACTGGGGCTGGGACAACGTCGCCGTGCATCGCGACGCGGCGAACCCGGAAAACGGCACGATCGATTTCTATGATGGCAACGGCGCGGTCGTCGGCACGGTCAACTTCTCGAATATCGAAAAGGTCATTCCCTGCTTCACGCCGGGCACGCTTATCGCGACGCATAAGGGCGAGCGCGCCGTCGAATGCCTGCAGGTCGGCGACCGCATCCTGACCCGCGACAGCGGCTTCCAGCCCATCCGCTGGATCGGCACTCGCGCGCTCAGCGCTGCGGAACTGCTGGCCAAGCCGGAATTCCGGTCGATCAAGATCGCACCGGGTGTGCTGGGCGCGAACCAGCCCGAGCGCGAGATGCGCGTTTCGCCGCAGCACCGCATCCTGCTGACCGGTCCGCGTGCGCAGCTGATCGCGGGCGAGCCGGAGGTGCTGGCCGCAGCGCGCCACCTCGTCGGACTGCCGGGGATCGAGATCGACGAGGAGGCCGAGGCGGTCACCTATATCCACGTTATGTTCGACAATCACGAGATCGTTTTCTCCGACGGGCTCTGGACCGAGAGCTTCCAGCCGGGGCAGGCGACGATGAACGAGATGGATCAGGCGCAGCGGGCCGAATTGCTCGCGCTCTTTCCGGAACTGGACGGCGAAGTCGAGAGCTACCTCGCCGCGCGGCCCAGCCTGAAACGCCATGAGGCCCGGATCATCGCGGCGGCCTGACCCTGCGCGCCCTTGCGTTCCCCCGCTCCGGATCGCTAGAGGGGTTATTGACCCGTGGATCAATAATAGGAGCGCGCCGCAATGCCTGACCTCGAAACCGCCGCCAAGGACGACAGCAAGCCGCGCCCGAATATCCTGATCCTGATGGTCGATCAGCTCAATGGGACGCTCTTTCCCGACGGTCCGGCGGAGTGGCTGCACACGCCCAACCTGCGCAAGCTGGCCGAACGCTCGGTGCGGTTCGAGAACGCCTATACCGGCTCGCCTTTGTGTGCGCCGGGGCGGGCGGCCTTCATGTCGGGCCAGCTTCCCTCGCGCAACGGCGTCTATGACAACGCGGCCGAGTTCCGTTCCGACATTCCGACCTATGCTCACCACCTGCGCCGCGCGGGCTACCAGACCTGCCTCTCGGGCAAGATGCATTTCGTGGGCCCCGATCAGCTGCACGGCTTCGAAAACCGCCTGACCACCGATATCTATCCCGCCGATTTCGGCTGGACCCCCGATTATCGCAAGCCCGGCGAGCGGATCGACTGGTGGTATCACAACATGGGCTCGGTGACGGGCGCGGGCGTGGCCGAGATTTCCAACCAGATGGAATATGACGACAACGTCGCCCATGAGGCGAAGATGAAGCTCTACGATCTGGCGCGGGGCAACGATGCGCGCCCGTGGATGCTCACCGTCAGCTTTACCCATCCGCACGACCCCTACGTCGCGCGCAAGAAATACTGGGATCTCTACGAGGATTGCGACCATCTCGAGCCCGAGGTCGGCACCATCCCCTACGAAGAGCAGGACAATCACTCGAAGCGGATTTTCGACGCCAATGACTGGCGCGAGTTCACCATCACGACCGAGGATATCCGCCGCTCGCGCCGCGCCTATTTCGCGAACCTGTCCTATCTCGACGACAAGATCGGCGAGCTGCTGCAGGTGCTCGAAGACACCCGGCAGGAGGCGACGATCCTCTTCGTCTCCGATCACGGCGACATGCTGGGCGCGCGGGGGCTGTGGTTCAAGATGAGCTTCTACGAGGGCTCGGCGCGCGTGCCGCTGATGATCTCGGCGCCGGGGCTGGAGCCAGGGCTGGTCTCCGATCCGGTCTCGACGATCGACGTCACGCCGACGCTGTGTGATCTGGCAGGCATCTCGATGGACGAGATCGCCCCGTGGATCGACGGGCAGACCCTGCTGCCGCAGGCCAAGCGCGAGCCCCGCAAAGAGGCGGTCGCGATGGAATATGCCGCCGAGGCGTCTTACGCGCCGCTCGTGAGCCTGCGCAAAGGGCGCTACAAGCTGAACCTGTGCAATCTCGATCCCGATCAGCTCTTCGACGTCGAGGCCGACCCGCATGAGTTGACCAACCTCGCAGATGATCCCGCCCATGCCGAGGCCTATGCCGCGCTGAAGGCCGAAGCCGCCGCGCGCTGGGATCTGGATCGTTTCGACGAGGACGTCCGGGCCAGTCAGGCGCGGCGCTGGGTCGTCTACGAGGCGCTCAGCCAGGGCGGCCAATACCCGTGGGATTACCAGCCGCTCAAGAAAGCCTCCGAGGCCTATATGCGCAATCACATGGACCTTAACGTGCTGGAAGAAAACAAACGTTTCCCGCGCGGGGAGTAAGGGCGCGTGGCCCGGAGCGTGCCAGCCCCGGGCCGATCTCTGGCGCCTTTCACTACCCCGTGAGCGCCTTTCCGGAACGCCGCGCCGCCCTAAGCTGTTGTCCAACCCAACAGGCAGACAGGAGATCGACCATGAGCGTTCCGACCCTCACCCTCAATGACGGCATCAAGATTCCGCAGCTCGGCCTCGGCGTCTGGAAAATGGACGATGCCGATGCGCCCGCCATCATCGAAAACGCCCTCGACGCGGGCTATCGTCATATCGACACCGCCGCCGCTTACGGCAACGAGGCGGGCGTGGGTCGCGGCATCGCGCAAAGCGGCGTGGCGCGCGAAGACATCTTCGTGACCTCGAAGCTCTGGAACGACCGGCAGGGCTATGACGAGACCAAGCGCGCCTTCGACGAGACGATGGGCAAGCTGGGCTTCGACTATCTCGACCTCTACCTGATCCACTGGCCGATGCCCGCGAAGGACAAATATGTCGAGGCGTGGAAAGCGCTGATCGAGCTGCGCGACGCAGGCCGCATCCGCGCGATCGGCGTGTCGAACTTCCTGCCCGACCATCTCGAGCGGCTGATCGAAGAGACCGGCGAGGCGCCCGCGATCAACCAGATCGAGCTGCATCCGCGTTTCCAGCAGGCCGCGCAGCGCGAGGTGCATGAGAAGCTCGGCATCACCACCGAATGCTGGTCGCCGCTGGGGCAGGGCGAGGCGCTCTCGAACCCGATCCTCACAGAGATCGCGGCGCGCTACGGCAAGTCGGCGGCGCAGGTCACGCTTAGCTGGCAGATCCAGCTGGGCTGCGTGACGATCCCGAAATCCGCCAATCACGAGCGGATGCGCGAGAATATCGACGTGTTCGATTTCGAGTTGACCGAGGGAGAGATGGCGCAGATCAAGGATATCGACAGCGCGGAAGGCCGGATCGGGCCGGACCCCGCCACCGCCGATTTCTGAGAGGGCCGATGGGCCATGCCACCCCGGCGACGCAGGCGCTGACCCGCGCCAAGCTCGCCTTCGATCTGCACGAATATGCCTATGAGGCCGGTCAGGAGAAGATCGGCCTCCATGCGGCTGAGGCGCTCGGAGTGGAGCCTTCGCGGGTCCTCAAGACCCTGATGGTCGAGGTGGATGGCAAGCCTGCCTGCGCGGTGATCCCGTCCGATGCGACGCTGTCGATGAAAAAGGTGGCCGCGGCCTTCGGGGGCAAATCCGCGAAGATGATGGAGCCCGCCAAGGCCGAGAAGCTGACCGGGTTCCACACCGGCGGCATCAGCCCCTTCGGGCAGAAACGCGCAAGCCCAGTCGCGTTTGAGCAGAGCGCGCTTGGCTATGGCACAATCATCCTGAACGGCGGCAAGCGCGGGCTGATGATCGAAATTCGCCCCGAAGAGGCGCTCTCAGCCGCGCGGGCCGAGGCAAAGCCCCTCATCGCCGATCAGTGACCGCCCATCCCCTTGCGGATGCGCCGGATCATCAGCCAGACCGCGAGGATCACGATCGGCGTCAGCCCCGCCATCATCAGCTCTTTGCTCAGCCCGATCTTCTTCGAGAGCGGATAGGCGAGATAGCCCGCGACCGAGATCGCGTAATAGCTGATCGCGACCACCGACAGCCCCTCGACCGTGTGCTGCAAACGCAATTGCAGGTCCGAGCGGCGATCCATGCTTTCCAGCACTTTCTGGTTCTGCGCCGAGCGCTCCACATCGACCCGCGTGCGCAAGAGCTCGCCCGCGCGCGCCGCCCGCGTCACCATCTGGCGCAGCCGCGTCTCGGCCGAGTTCACCGTGCGCACCGCCGGATCGTAGCGCCGCGCGATGAATTCGCTCAGCTTCTGACGTCCCTCGAAACGGCTTTCGCGCAACGCCTCCACCCGCTCGCGCACGATCGCCTCATAGGCGCCGGTCGCGGAGAAGCGGAAGGAGTGCTGCACCGCGAGGCTTTCCAGCTCGGCCGAGATTTCCAGCAGGTCGTGCAGCGTCTCTTCGGCGGAATTGGCGTCATTGCCCATCCCGTCGACGATCTCGGTCAGCCGGGGATCGAGCGCATTGAGCCGTTTCGACAGGTCGCGCGCCCGCGCAAGCCCCAGCATCGACATCGCGCGATAGGTTTCCAGCTCGCAAAGCCGCTGCACCGTGCGCCCGATCCGCCCCGGCCCGGTGCCGGGCCGCGCGAAGACGGCAAAGCGCATCTGCCCGTTCGGGTCGATCCGGAAATCGCCCGCGACCACCGCCGCCCCGTCAAGCACCCAGGTGCAGACGAGGCTCTCGGTGACGAACCATTGCTCCAGCAGCGGCGAGATGTCGTCGGGGTTCTCGGGCAGTTCCTCGATGCGGATCTGCACCGCCGCGATCCGCCCGCCGGGCGCCGCATCGATCCAGCTGTCGGGGTAGATCTCGGTCTCCGCCGGGTCGAAAGCGCGCGACGACACGCCCTTGCCGAAGGCGAGATAGGTGGTGAACTCGGTATGGCTTTCCCACTTCACCTCGTGGCGTCCGATCTTGCCGCCGTAATGGGTAATCCCCGCCTTCGGCTGCGCCGCGCCATGACGCGTCAGAAGATCGACGAGGTGATCGTGATCCTTGCTGCGGTCGCGATTGGCGGCATCGCGCGGCTCCTTGAAGGCGACATAGACCGCATGTCCCGGCACGCCGAGTTTCGGATAGGGGCGGGCGTGCAATTCGTTCACGAGCGCATAGCGCTGGGGATGGTCGGGCAGGTGGGGCTTTGGATCGGCGGTCATCTCATAGGTCTCGCTCACGCGGGTGTTACCCTCTAGCTGCGGCGAAATTCCCCGCTGATCAAGCGTTTGACGGCATGCATCGGAATACCGGGCAAATCTGCCACAGCGCCGCGCGGACCGCGACGGGGCAGGGGGCCTAGCCCGACCGATAGTTGTCTGCTGAGTGGCTCCGCTGTTCGCAATTGGGGTGGGGGTGGGTTAACTTGCGCCTGCAGGCCTTGTCCCTGCGTCGCCAAGACGCTGCCACTGACAAAGAGAAAGGGCGCGGAGTACATAAGCCCCTTACCAGATGCGTGGCTGCTCGCGCATTGTCCTCGGATCATGCTTCAAGGGACGATTTGCGATAGACAGACTGCCTGCGATCTGTCAGAGAGATTGAGCTACGTTACCTCTATCGGTCTTCTGCTTTCCCTACCGGACTTCAGCGAACTCGATCCTGGCCGACTGCGCCACGCTGTTGCACTTCCGCGAACAGGTTGAAAACTAAAGGAGATCTCACGATGGCCAACGGCACCGTGAAATGGTTCAACACCACCAAAGGCTTCGGTTTCATTGCGCCCGATTCGGGCGGTAAGGACGTCTTTTTGCACATTTCTGCCGTCGAGCGCGCAGGCCTCACCTCGGTGAGCGACGACCAGAAAGTGACCTATGACGTCGAATCCGGTCGCGACGGGCGGGAATCGGCGGCGAACCTTCAGCTTGCCTGAACGGTCAATCCGGATTTGGAACGGGGCGCCTTCGGGCGCCCTTTTTCGTTGAGCCGAAATTGACAATGCCCTCGCAGAAATCTGCGAGGGCATTTTGCTTCCGAAAGGCTGCCGCACAGTGTGGCTACGTTGTTTCTACAACACATCTGGTAAAGGGCTTGCGGAGTACACCGCGCCCACTTCCTGTTCGTGTTGGATGATTTAAGCCCCGTCAGTCTCCGCTGGCGTTGCCCGATTTCCCGGGCGCAACGCTTGCGGCGCCTTCGTGGCCACGGGTGGCGCCAGCCTTCTCGATCCGCTGCGCGATCTCGTCGCGCACGACATCCGGGCAGTCGGGATGATTTGCGATCCGCTTGGCGTTGGCGAGCGTGGCGGCTTCGCTGAACATGCGGAAGAACTCGACTGCCTTGGGGGTACCCGCCAGCTGGGCCAAGACGCTCTCGACGCTTGCGAAGAGCGCTTTGTTCGCGCGGTCATTTTCGCGGTGTTGATCAAGAGCGATCTGCGCCGTGAGGTTTTCCGCGCGGGCTTTCATTTGCCGTTGGCGGTCGGTCATGCGGTTCCAGTCGATGACGGGATGCCGGTGTTTCTGTACCATGTAGTCTAATCCTTTTCTGGCGGCGTCTGCCCCACGCCTGTCGCGGGGCTTCTCGGACGCTGATGATGAGGTGGGTTCATCGCGCTGAGCGCGGAAATCGAATTCGCGAACTTTTTCATGTTTTCTCATCCGGGCCCCGATCGGTGTTGTCGAACCGGTCGCGCGTCGAACGGCGCCGAAGCGCATTCAGCGGCAACGAAAGCGATCTGCGCGCTTGAGCGAGACGCTGCCGGGCTTTGTCGGGCAGCGTTTTCGCGATCTCGAGAAGCGCTGCGTCCGCCGTCTTGATCTGGGTGAACTCATCATCGAGTTCGGCGCGTGCTTCTTTGCGTGCTCGTTGTCGGAGAACCTCCAAAGCGCGTCCGAAAAGCGCCCGCACCGGCGATGGCGTATCGGCTTGAGCGACCTGTGACGCCGTCTCGTTCAAATCGGACACGATATCCACGTGGCCATCGGCCACCGCAGCCGCGACTTCGAGCACGGACTGAGCCTCTCGCTGCCGCTGCGTGACGGTACGCTCTTGATCTGCGAGCGCCGATTTTTCGGCAGCGAGGGTTTTCTCGGACAGCTTCACCGCCTTGTCGCGAGTGGCGAGTTCAATCTCCTGGCTCTCGCGCCATTTCCGTGGGCTGACGTGTTCGCGATGCTTCGGCAACGCGATCTCGGTTCCAGAATCGGTCACCCCTTTCGCGCGCGCTTCGCGGACTTTCCTGTTGTGCTTGAGAGCCTCCCTCA
The DNA here is from genome assembly GCF_002563775.1 of Thioclava sp. ES.031. NCBI lineage: Bacteria > Pseudomonadati > Pseudomonadota > Alphaproteobacteria > Rhodobacterales > Paracoccaceae > Thioclava > Thioclava sp. ES.031. Next base: position 1,313,860 of record NZ_PDJO01000001.1, read on the forward strand.
GGGCTTGCTTGCGACGCTCGCCGCGCTGGAGCCCGATCTCTGCGAACCATGCGCCGACGCTATCTTGCGCTTTCTCATAGCTACGGATCAGCGGATGGACCGCCGGCTGCAGCATGCGCCGACCATCCTTGGTTACGGCACGAGGAACGATCACGGCGTGGATATGATATGCTGTTTCGTCGAGATCAGCGCGTGCATGAACGCAGTCATCGCCGAAGTTGTTCAAGAGCCACTGCTTGGCTCGCGTCTCGAATTGCATTTCTCGCGTCGGGCCGCTCTCCCCGAAAAACTCGGTGAGATCTTTGTCGAACCACTCTTTGTTTACAGTCAGAATGATCTCGCGCAGCGGACCATGCCGGGTTGCGCGCCAGGGATCGCGCGGCCCGCGGAAAAGCGCATTCTTAAGCTCCGTCTTCCGACGCCGGCGGCGCAACTTCTCCAGTTCGAGGAGATGGTTCGCGTGGCGCATGTCTTGAATCTCGTCCCACGCATCCTGCGCCCAGGTTTCCGAGCCGAGTAACCGCCTGTTCGGGCTCTTGGGACTTTGTTCGCAATGGCCGTGATCACCCCCGCTGCGCATCCGGTGCTTCTCGTAACCGGCAAGATTGCGGGGGTGCATGCCTTGCATGCGCATGACGATTGGGTAGTGGGTTTTCGTTGCTGATGACATGGTCGATCTCCGTGTTTGTGAGATCGAGGTGGGTTCATGTCATCTGGCGCAAAAATCGCTGTGAATTTCCCCCGGTATCTGCCCGGGAGGTGCGTGCTAGGAGTGTGTCGGGGACGGCTAGGCGACTACGAGAGGCTCGGTCACAAAGGGCGGGTAGCCAACGTTCGCCGCGAATTGCGCCAAGAGCTGCTGTGATGGACTGAGCAGGCGTTCTCTGGCTCCAGCGCATATTCCCGGACATTACTATGCCTATCCAGGGGACGTATGCGCCGCCACAAGGTAACCATCCGGCGTGGACCGCACATGGGAGCAATTCTCAGGTCGTGCCCTTGGGGGCTTTGGGTTTGCGAGCCCGCGGGGCCCATTTCTTGGCAAGCCGGTTGAAGCGTTCAAGGATGCTGTCGATCCCGGCATCTTCGGCGTCGAAGTCCCCACCGGACCAGTGGAGCATGTCCTCGTGTTGCTCGTGATCGGGATCGGCGAGGGCTTCGAGGAACTCCTCGTAGCCCCAGGCACCGCCGACGTCCTCGGGTGGACAGGCACCGGTCGCCTTGAGAAGCCGTGGGTAGATCATGCCGGGGATGGCCTCGTAGACCCGCTCGATACGGATGCTGTGGTCCCAGTCATCGCCGAAGTCATAGATATACTGGATCGTCCTGGCGCCGGTGTCCTCGAGCACCTTTTCCAACGTCGTCTTCTTCGCGTCCATGGGGCCGTCGTAGAACCCGTCCGGGTCGGGCACGCCCCAACCGGCATCACCGGCGCGGAACTCGTAGAGGTGGGTATCTGTCCAGCCCATGGCAGCCTGTATGACCGCATGCAGCCGGTCGAGCCTGATCTTCAGCGGCACCTCGATATGGCGCATCGGCTGCGGGTCGACGTCGTTCAGGATGATCCGGAGGCGGGCGATCAGGGTCATGCGGCTATCCTTTGCTCAGCCCGGGCCCAGTTCCAGGGCAACAGATCCGGCACCCGGGAGGCGGTCGTGCCAGGCAACCGGACGAGGACATCGGCGAGCCAGGCCTGAGGGTCGACATCGTTCATCTTGGCGGTAACGATCAGGGAATACATGAAGGCGGCGCGGTCCCCGCCGCGCTCGGAGCCAGCGAAGAGCCAGGACTTGCGGCCAAGGGCGATGCCGCGCAGCGCCCGCTCCGCGGCATTGTTCGTCAGGCAGATCCTGCCGTCCTCGAGGAACCCGGTAAAGGCTGGCCAGCGCTCCGCCTTGAACATGTAGTCGATCGCCTTGGCGACCGGGTTGTGCTTCGACAGCCGGTCGCGCTCGGCACGCAGCCAGTCATGAAGCTCCTCGACCAGAGGCCGGGACAGCTGGTGCCTGGCCGCCTGCCGTTTTGCAGCCGTCAGCCCGTTGATTCCGCGCTCGATGTCGAAGATCGCGTCGATACGGGCCACGGCCTCCAGCGCGACGGGGGAGATATCATGGGCCGGCTTGCCCTTCCGGGCGTTCCCCTTGATGTCGGCGAGCTCGAAGAACTTGCGCCGGGCGTGGCTCCAGCATAGCGCAGACTCGACCGGCCCCGGGTCACGGTCGGCGCGGTAGAGGTCGTTGTAGCCCCCATAGGCATCGGCTTGCAGGATACCCTGCCATCCGGCGAGATGCCGGTTCGGGTTGGTCATTCCTCGGTCGCGGGAGAACTGGAACAGCGCGGCAGGTGGAGCCCCGCCGCCGAAGGGTCGGTCATCCCTGACATAGGTCCAGAGCCGGGCGGTTTTTGTCCCGCCCTTCGCCAACAGCGGCACTGTCGTATCGTCGCCATGCAAGCGGTCGCCATCCAGAACATGGGCACCGATCAACGCATGGATCGGCTCCAGCGCGGCGGCGCAGGCGCCAACCTGGTCGGCGAGGGTCGACAGGCTGAGATCGACGCCTTCCCGGGCATAGCGTTCGGCCTGGCGATTGAGCGGCTGATGCTGTCCAAACTTCTCAAAGAGGATCGTCGCCAGCAGGTTCGGGCCAGCCCATCCGCGCGGCGTGGCGTGGAAGGGCGCCGGCGGTTGGCTGATCTTCTCGCAGGTCCGGCAGGTGAACTTCTCGCGGACGGTCTGGATCACCTTCCACTGCCGCGGGATCACCTCCAACGTCTCGGTGACGTCTTCCCCCATCTTCACGATGCGATCCGAGCCGCAGCAGGAACAGGCCGTGGGCGCCGCGATCACCACGCGCTCGCGCGGCAGATGCTCCGGGAAAGGCTTGCGCGCCGGGCGGCGACGTTTGAGCCCCGCGACGATCGTGGTCTTCGCCAGCTTCTCGGCGGCAATCTCGTCTTCGGTGGCCGCGGCTTCGAGTTCCTCGAGCTGCAATTCCATCTGGTCGATCAGTCGGGCGCGGCGTTCCGAGCTGTGGCCGTATTGCTCGCGTCGGAGCTTGGCGATCTCGAGCCGGAGATGCTTGATCATCGCCTCGGAGGTCGAGACCACCGCCCGGGTCTGCGCCAGCTCGCTCTCGGCGGCCTCGGCACGGGCCTCGGAGGCCGCGAGCGCGGCGCGCAATCTGGCAATCTCGGAAGCGTTGTTCGACATGGCCAAGACCTACCATGCCGGCATCGGAAAGCCCATGCAAATAAGGTCGATGAGGCCAATTTATCCCGCCTTTGCAGGGCGTTGGGTCCAGCGTGGATTGCGCCAGTCGATCCCCTCCAGAAGATAACCGAGCTGGGCCGCGGAGATCTGCACCGCCTCGCCGCTTCCACTGGTCGGCCAGATGAACTTCCCCGCCTCCAGCCGCTTCGTATAGAGCGACATGCCCACCCCGTCGTGCCAGAGAAGCTTGACCAGCTCGCCCTTGCGCCCGCGAAAGCAGAAGATCTCGCCGGCATGGGGATCGCGCCCCAGACCCTGCTGCACCGTCAACGCCAAGGTGTTCATACCGCGCCGCATGTCAGTCACTCCGCCCGCGATCCAGACGCGCACCCCCGCCGGGAACGCGATCATGACGGATCCAGGGCTTGCACGAGGCGCGCCAGCACCATCGGGTCAATCGTGGCCGCCACAGACAGGCGACGGCCATTCGCGAGGGTAATATCTGCCATCAGGACCTCGGCTGTCTCTGGCGTCGGAACCGGTGCAAACGGTCCGCCTTGATCCTCCGCTTCTTCAGGAGCGGCGATGGCCAACGGTGTGAACTGCGGTCGTGCATCGCCGCTCGTCAGCCTGCCTTCGCGGTATTGGCGACGCCAGCGCACCAGCAGGGTGCGGCCAATATCATGACGCCGGGCTGTCTCGGCGACACGCCCTCTACCGCCAAAGCTTTCTTCAACGATGCGCACCTTCTCTTCATCCGTCCAACGCCGACGGCGCCCGGTATCGGTGACAGAAAGGATCTCAATTTCGGGTCTGTATCTATGGTCGGACATAGCTCCGGACCTACGCCGCCAGCCTCAAGTCCGAAAGACGGTCCTCCCCGGAGCCTTACGCCACAAGCGCTTCCGTCATGCCTGCGAAGGGCGGCGTTCTGCACCACGGTTCCCCATGCAGAACCCGAACCAAAATTTCGGCGCTGGAATGAGCTCCTGAATGCGTTTCCACGGGTATTGGTTCGCGACTTTCCGTCGCCGACCGTGTTTCCGGCGCGGTTGCGCCGAACTTGTCCGGATAAATGAACTCGTCATCCTTACGAACGGGTCTGGAAATCTAAGGTTCTTACTGGTCTGCGACCTGCTCGCGCGCCGGCGCGGAAATCGGACTCTCTATGGGTAGCTCGAGGCTGTACCGGACGCCCGTCGAGATGAAGCTCAGCTCAGACTGAGCACCGGCTTCCATCGCAACCAGGTCCTGCAACAGACGGGAGCCGAAACCTTTTCTCGACGGGGCCTCCACGGCCGGACCGCCCATCTCCGACCAGACTATCTGGAGACGGACAGAGCCGTTCTCGCTTGCGCGGGTCCAGCTAAGGTCGACATGGCCTTCAGCACATGAGAGTGCTCCATACTTGACCGCGTTTGTGGTCAACTCGTGCAAGGCCAGTCCGACGATCCGTGCATAGCGCTCTGGCACGCGGGAAGCAGGGCCTGAAATCCGGAGGCTGTCCTGGCTGTCGAGGGAATAGGGCCTCAACACCGCCTCGACGAGTTCTCGCAGGTCGGCACTCTTCGAAGGTCCATAAGCGGAAATCCCGACCGTCGCCGCCAGTGCTCGCAGCCGTCCTTGGAGGGTGGCCTTGTAGGCGATTGCGTCCCCGGTAGCGCTGGTTTGCGATACCAGAGAATTTACGAGGGCAAGCAAGTTCTTGATCCGGTGGTTGAGTTCTCGGATGGCCAGTTTCTGGAACTCTTCTTCCCTCGCCTGTTCGGTCACATCGCGAACCAGCCCAGTGCCTCTCACGCCCTCTGGCGTCTTATGCAAGATGCCAGTGCCGTGCACGCGGATCACCTTCCCGTCCGGGTGAAGAACACGGTAGACGACGTCAAAGGCGCGGTCGCTCTCGACACAGGTTTCAAGTTCGCTGCGCACCGCACCTCGGTCCTCCGGGTGGATGCGCTGCCGCCAAGCCTCGACCGTTGTCTCGTGAGGTGGCAGTCCCAAGATCTCGCGGCCCCGCGCGTCCCACTCGGCAATGTCGGCACCCGTGTCCCACGTACCCCATCCCAGCTCGGAGGCATTCGTAGCGAGGGAGAGCGACTCCATCGTCCGCCTCAGTTGTTCCTCGCTCTCCCTCTGCTCGGTGACATCGGTATTCACACCGACCATGCCGAGGAACTCGCCGTCGTCGGAGAAGCGGGGCTGCGCGACGGTTCTGAGTATCCGGTACACGCCATCGGACCGGCGGTATCGGGCCTCGACCTGCATCTCGGTTTGGTTCTCTATGGCCGCACGAAACGGCTCGGCCAATTGGGCGACCTCATCGGGATGCAGTGAACTCGTCCAGTCGAAATCGGGAATGTCCTCCAGGGCGACGCCCCAGAACTCGCGCTGCATCTTGTTCAGGAAAACGCATTTGCCCTCTGCATCGCCAAGCCAAAGCATTGCCGGAGCACCCTCGATCACCGTGCGATAAATGTGCGGCGAATTGGCCTCGGCGTGCTTTTCGAATTCCTTCCAGGGCATGCAAACCTCCGCGACTGATGCTTGGTGAGTTCGGAATGTATAAGGGAGTTACGGGGCGAAACAAGAAGAAGGCAGGGCCACCGTGGTATTCCGATTCAAATAAAAGCCCTTTTCCAAACGACTTCACGCAACCGGTGCGCAGGGCCCTCTACTCACTAGACGGGCCGCGCAATCGTCCTTCGGCCGATAGCGCGTCCCGTTCGTTCGCTGGGGCGCATCCCCAGACCCGGCGCCGCTGCGCGGCGCATGGGGGAAGCTCCACATCCCCCAAACCCCCAGGGCAGGGATCGTTCGCCACTTTCCCTGCACCCTAAGGCGCCCGTCCGGCAGACCGGGGAGACCTTCGCCAATCTCCCCGGACCCTCTCGGCGTCCTTCCGACGGATCGAAGAGGCGCTCGCCACCCTCTCCGAACTCCCCCGGCGCCTCCGGCGGGTCGAGAGGGATGTCACCCCTCTCGACGCTCTCCCCTGCATCCGCACGTTCTGCCCGCAGGCGAGCGATCAATGGGTCGCGGGAGGGCAGGCCTCGGCGCATGTCTTGCTTGCGTGCTGCGTCTTTGACGCACGCAATCAAGCCAAGCCCCGAGGCCGCGTATCGGGGTTCGTTGGTGAGGTTTCACGCGTCGTTCTTCTTATCAACGACACGAGGCACTCATGCTCCACGATCGATACCTTCGGCTGCTTCCCGGCGGCCAGCTCAAACCGGGCGATATCTTCCTCATGCGCTTCCCTTATGGCTCCGACCGCAAACGTGATGGCGAGTTCGACATCCCGCCCGGCACGCGTCCTTGCTTGCTGCTCTCGCGCGGTCTGATCGGTGATGCACCGATGAACATCGTCGCGCCGGGTGTCAGCCCGGAGGGCCGGTTGCTGCGCGAAGATGACATCGTCATCGCCGATGACGACCAGGCGGCTGCCTGTGGGCTCTATCGTCCCACCATGTTCCGCGCATCGCATCGGCTCTTCATCGCGACCGGGTCCGATCTGTTCGAGCGCAATGCTCGTATCGGGCGCCTCGGCCCGGCGCAGCGCGAACAATTCGAGGCAGTCGAGAAGCTACTCGCAACCGCGCGGCGCGAGGTTCGGTCGCGGCTAAGGCCGCGGGTCGCAATCTACCGCCCGAAACCTCTCATCCAACCGTAAACCGCGCCGCCGATCAGGGCTGCAGCGTCCGTCCGCCTTCTCACCGAGGCGGACGGATCTTGCAGCTCTGCTTCGTCTTCTGAACCCAATTTCTTCGAAAGATTACCCATGACCCACGATAAACATCCCTCCGAACTCACCGCCGAAGAACTCCGCAAAGAGCGCAATGTGCTCGCAAACGTCGTTCACGGTGCGACTGCCATGCCGTCTCCGAAAGATCTCGAGAACGCGCCGCTACTCGAAGACTGGATGCTTTTCACTGGCTTCGAAGACATCTCGCTATTCGGCCGCCTGACCGAAGCCAACGGCCGCACCCGAAAGCTGATCACGCGAGCTCTTATCGCGCTCGATGACGCTCTCGAATGGGCCTACCTCGAAGACGGCTACATGCGCCTCGGACCGCGTTTCTCCGTCGAAGAGGCCCCGCCGCATCTCGCGATGCGAGCCGTCGCGACTGATCTGAGAGGGATCCGCACGCAGCTCGAGGGGCAGGCATTCTGGGCGCAAAAAGCGCTCGATGCGCTTGGCGAGATGCGCTGCGATGCATGATCGCGCGATCGTTCAGAATGATCCTGATGGGATCGGCTGAATCGTCACCGCTGCGGCCCCTCGATGAGGGCCGCAGCGCCCGCAGTTCAGCTTCGAGAGGATATCCGATGTTTCAACAACCGAACCGGATCGGCACTGTGAAAACCATGGCGCACGAGGCAATCGACGCTCTCGATGCGCTGCCGGCTGACGCTCTTCGGGGCGCAGAGTGCGATCGCGATTCTTGCGAGCGACTTGTGACCGAAGGCGACGTAGTCGGCGAGGACTTCCGGGAGGCGGGCGCGGAGATACTGCGCCACCTCGCCAGGATCGAACCGGATGAGACGATTGCGCGTGAGTTCGACAGTGCCATGCGTCGACTTCGGGACGCAATCAACGCGTCGTACCGCCTCGCTGTGGATCTCGGCGTCGAACAGAGGACCGCGATCCGTCGAGCCGCATGAGTGAAATACGACGCCGAACTGCGTCGAAGAGATGGCGGTGGTAATCCGCCTGGGCGCGCCAACAAATCCTTTCCGCATATGCTCCAAACTCAACCGGAACCGGCGCGCCCACACTCCCTCCAACCCAAGCGACGCGGCGTTCGGGACGCATAGCGTTGCGGTGTCTGAAGCTTGATTGGCTCTTCACCGACGAATTTGATGCTAACGGCTCAAAGCCGTGGCTCATTGCTTGTGGAGCGGATGGTCGAAAACTGCGTGAAGCGGATAGGTAGGCCAGATGCAGCGAAGCGTCGTGGCGCGGTAGCCTCTTGATTTTCCTTGGCCATTGTTATCTCAAGGATTGTAAAACTATTTATTTAATCAGGGTCTGGGTGACCAAAGGGGATGAAGTGCGTATTATTGATCTCAATCGCAGCGGGGCAGAGCGTTTCGAGGATGCCAACAAGGTGCTTCAGAACGAAGCTTTTGACCATTTGGGCAAACTAATAACCGGGCAGCTCGATCGTTTGGAGGATTTCAGTTTCACAACCCGGTCGGGCACAGAGCTAAATTACCCCCGTCCCCACGAAGGAATTTTGATCGAAGGCGGGCGCGGAAGCGGGAAAACGACTTTTCTTTTGAATGCTTTGCACGACCTTAACCATGGCAAGGATGGATGGGCTGCAGACCTACATAAACGGCTCCATGTGTTGCCGGTAATCGATCCAACTCTGATCGAAACCAAAGAACACATCATAATTGTCATCATTTCACTTATCGACGCCGCGTTGGAAAAGTTGACCCTGGATGCGGATCAGCAGATGGTGAACCAAGCACGGTCTGAAATGGCAGAGGGCCTGGGGCTCCTTGATGGGATCGGAAAGTCTTCTGCCTATGGGGATGAATGGGAAGACCCCGAATGGATCATGAGCCGTGGGTTGCGCAAGGCGGCCAAGGGAAGAACATTCGAGATAAAGCTGCGAAGATATATCGACGAAGCTCTGAAAGTTTTGAGTAAGAAAGCCTTTGTTCTGGCGTTCGACGATGTCGACACGAACTTTCAACACGGTCACTCCATTCTGGAAACCATTCGTAAGTACCTCGCCTCTCCACAGCTCATTCTTATGATTTCGGGCGATCTCGAGCTTTATGGCCGCTTGGTTCGGCGCAACATCTACGAGACGTTTGGCGAAGGTGTCATGAAGCATGATCCCAAGGTGATCGGCGAAGACAAGACCGGGCTCTCCGAAGCCGTTCGCGAGTTGGAAGAACAATATCTGCTAAAGATCGTTCCGCCGCAGAACCGCATCGCGATGCTTCCACTTAGCGGGATCCTCCAGGCAGTGGACGCCTCAGAAGTCTTTGTCGATCCTATCGGAAACGAAGATCTGCAAGAACTCGTACCTTGGGCCAGCAAGAAAATTCGTCAGCAACTTCTTGAAGGCGATCCCGTGGATGGCAGAGTCCAGCCACCTCATCCTTTCTTCAACGTGATGTCGCGCGAGCACTTGCGCCTACTCATCGGTTATCTCCGCGCGTTGGGAGACCCCGACCAAAGCGCCAGCCGACGCGGCGTCTTTACGGTCTTCGAAACCCGGTTGCGCGCCGCAGGTTTGCAATCTGAACAGTTTTCCCACGCCACATTGGACGACTCGCTTCAAAGAGCCTTTCGGTGGCTGGTTGCTCAGGACAAGCCCACGTCGCTTATTCGGTTTGGCGTTCCGAGCGATACGGAAAAGGCGATCATCCTGCACTGTTTCGCCCTGTCCATCGCCCCCAAATTACACAAATCGCCTGCGGGATGTCTGCGCGCGCTGTTTGCGCTCAACCTGCCCATTTCCATGATGCAGCGCGAGCGTTACGCGATGCCGGATGTGCGCAAGTCAATCTTTGATTTCATTTGGGAAGACGCGAGCCCAGATCTTTTGGAAGTGGCTGGTCGCATCGGCTCGATCAGCCGGTCTGGAAAGGACGAAGAGGGCGCGAACATTGGCAACTTGCGGGCAAGCTCTTTCGGGTCTGTTGGCACGATGCGGGACGTTCGTGGAAATCGCCTTTCCAGACTGTTCGATTTTACACCTGAGGAGATCAAGACAGGGGCCAAAAAGATTAAAGAGGTTGATGAGGTTGTGAAAAAGCAGACCTCCGACTTCTCGAACTCGAAATGGGTTCGAAGTTTGGCAAGTGATGAAGAAAGAGCCGAGTTAAGTGCCGAAAAGGGAATTCTTTGGTTCCCGCTCGAGGACCTCGAAGCGCGCAGTGGTCAATTCAAGGACGTGCTCGGATTGGCAACATTTGACCGTTTCAGTAGTCGAGGAGAGCAGTTCCGCTCGATTTCAGCGCTCTCGCTATTCGCTGCAATCGGCGAGCTTCTGGCGCGAGATGACGTCAGAGATCTTGGCGCTATGGCACCGACTTCGATTATGCCAGCCTTCATGCCAGACGCGAAAGTGGCGCGCGAAGGATCGATCGATGTCTCATCAACTTCTGCAGATGAGGAAGACGAAAATAACGACGAGGTCGAGGCCGTAGACGAAAGCTCTGGATATGCCGCGTTCCTAAAAAGCTTACAGGCGTGGCATGAATTTGCGCGTGCGAACTCGGAACATGCAGCTTTATCGCCGGCAATGTTGGCGCGCGTTTCCGAACGAATTCACGATCAACTGATCGCACTGGATGAAGCCGTGCAGGTGGACTGGAAGACGGGCCACATCCTTCATCGCCAAATCACAAACATCTTGCATGCTTTGCTCGTAGTCTCGTCTGGTTGGTCCGGGCGTCTCGTCTCACCCAAAACTTCTGATCGTCCCTTTGTCGAGGGCCTACAACGTGCCGCCGCAGATGATGCGCGCAGGTTCCATTCGCTGGCCGCAATTGTGATTTCCTGCCCGCTTATCTGGGCGTTCCTCAACCCACAAGAAACCTACAAGCAAAGTGGGACCAACTTGCAGGTTCTGCGCGATGAGGTGGAGAAAGCCCTGAAGACTTGGCAGGAGGCGCGTGGGTCCAAAGAGGCGATATTCGATCCGGAGTGGTTAAGAGCTCCGGCAATAGAAATTGCGATTGGGCGCAGCATCAAAAGCAAGTCTCAACGAACGGTAACGCAGAATGGCTTCTTCGATGTTCTGAACGTGGTGCCTTGCTACTCACCGAAATCCGGCACCTCAAAATGATCGACGACGGGCCCGAGCAAAAAGCCCGGCTTCGCGGGTTGATTGATATTGCCAAGGCAACGCTCTCGAACGTCCATCTTGCCCGATTTCTCGAGCATGAGGCGTCGGGAGGCTGCACTGCGGACCAGCTTCAATCACTTTGGGGACAGCATAAAACGCGCGACATGCTGAAGGCGGCTCATGCGAGCGGGCGCTTTCTTCACTACCGCAAGCTGAACCCAAAGCTGACGGACGAAGCCATCGAGAACCGCATTGCACTGACTGCGGAGCAATTAGACATTGAGGTGCGCACTAGCCGCATCAAGGTTCTTGATGACCCGTCCAAATGCCTGATCCCGGTGCTCACCCTTCTGGGCGAAACCTTCCTTTGCGAAGGGCGCGACGGGTCTTTGCGTGTGCATACGCGGCTTTTGGCCGAATGGCAGGACTTGATACTTGTTGTCCCTCCGATGTTGATCACAGCGGCTTGGATGGCGGCGCGCCGGCCAACGTCGTACGAAGACCGCCAATCTCTCTCTGCACTGAAGAGCTTTCAGAAGCGGGTACAGCGATGGCTGTGCGACAGCACACTGCCTGTGGATGACGATCCTTTCTTGGATCAACTTTGTCAGTCAGAAGGGCTCGGCGAAATGCACATGCACCTGAATGGCACCACAGAAGCGGAGAAAATCTGGATCGATGCCCTAAGGCGCCCCGAAACCGTTGTCGGAGCGCTGTCGCACAAAGTCGTATCGCGAGAATCCGGCTTGCATGTTGCAATTGGGAACGGCGTTGAACGGCTGCTTCAGCAAGAAGACCAAAATCTCTCGCCAAGGCGACTCAGAGTCCGGGTGGATCAGGCAATCGCGCTTAAAGCCTTTCTTTTGGAAAAAGTGGGCCAAGATTGCCCAAGGGACGCTCGATCGGCGGACATTTCTTACAAGAATGTTGTTGATAACCGAATTGCCGAATCCCAAGTGTCGAGGACAACCGCTGAAGCCCTGCATCTGATCGACATCATCGGAACACTCAATCAACCGGAGGCCCGCGAGATGTATGGCGTGGCTTTCTATTGGTATGCTTTGCTGCGCGCGCAATTCTGCCGCCTGTTGGTCCAGCAGGTTTCACAGGTGGGCTTTGACCAGTTTCAACATATTACTTTGAACGAACTGCGGGAAACGACGGAAAAGGACTTCGCCGATCGGTTCCGGCAGATCGAACGGGGTGTGCAGGCACCGGTCGATTTCCTTGAGGGGCGCTTTGCTCCAAAGGCGACGCCAGATGGCACTGCAAGACGTCTTATGCAAATGCTACGCGGGTATCTGGAGTTCTTGGACGAGAAACCAGACGGAACGCCGCGAAAGCATCGACATGGCCAGCTATCCGATCCCAAGAAGACTCCGATCTCACTTCCGGAACTCATTCGACTGGTCCGAGTTTTCGAAAACGGTTCTGATATCTTCCCGTCCAGTGAACGCCGATTACGGCTCGGCTTGGTTGCGCATTTTATCAAGCGGACCGATGGGAGCGAACTGGAAAAGTTCTATCAACGGACGCAGCCTACGCCAGTCTGTCGGGACGCCAAAGTGAGACGTGAAGCCGATCAGGCCGCGCGGGCTCTGGTCGTCCTCATGAAAAGCACCTCGGGTCTATCAGAGCTTATCCGCGGAGTAGATGCCGCAAGCAACGAGAGGCACGCTGGTCCCGAGGTCTTCGCACAGGTCTTCCGCAGGATGCGACGGGCGGGCGTGCAACGCTTTACTTATCACGTTGGAGAAGATTTCGTTCACTTGGCCTCAGGTCTTCGCGCCATCTCGGAGGCCGTGCATTTCCTAGATCTCTCCGCTGGGTGTCGCATTGGCCACGGAACCGCGGCAGGCCTGTTGCCGGACAAATGGTGGAAAGCCCAAGGGGATGCGGTCGTCCAGACCATTGAAGATCGCTTGGATGATCTCGTCTTCGTATGGGGTCTGTTGCGACAAAAGTCCTTGCTTCCACAGAAAATCGTCCTGATCGAGATGGAAATCCGTCGATTGGCCATGCAGATTTGGAAGACTCCCGCTCTTACGCCTGACGTTCTGCACCGAGCTTGGAAGCTGCGACACCTTGATCCGATTGTGCGAACATATGGACGTTATGACGTGGACCCTGACCGAAACGCAGAGATCAAGTTGTTTCGTGACAGCGCTGTAAAGGATCCGGACGCACATTCTCAGTTTCTGCGGCGCCATGGTATCGACGTAGAAGCAGACGTTTTGGCTCGCGCAAGGCAGCCGATCTTTGTCGAGCAGGCCTCGGATGTTTTGTCCGCGGATGTCCTGCTCGTTGTTCAATCCGCGGTTTTGGAACTGCTGCAATTCCGTAGTATCGGCATCGAAACCTTGCCCAGCAGCAACGTGCGCATCAGCATTCATGAAACCTACGACGATCACCATATTGGCAGGTGGCTGGGATATGGCAGTGACTTCTGCGCCACTTCAGTTGTCGTCGGATCGGATGACCCAGGCATTTTCGCCACCAGCCTGCGTATGGAGTATGCCCATATTAAGCGAGCGCTGCAGGCCCATGGTGCCGGAATCCATGCCGATGCCAACCTGCAAGAGATGTGTAAAGCCTCTAAAAGGTATCGGTTCTGACGGCCAAAATCTGTCTTGGCAGAAAGCGAATTCATCTTTGCTTTGAGAATGGAGCGCGGATGATATGGCTGTACCTTCGTAAACCCTGCTCCCGGCGCATCTCGTTCGTCGGTGGTCGGAGCCGCGAATGACTGAAGACCGCCCATTTCGAATGTGAGGCCGCCCTTTAGACGAACACGAGGGCGGGCTCGTCCGCAATGAACTGGAGCTTCATGCCCACCGCTCTGAAACGCGAATTTCATTTTTGTCGTGTTCCCGTTTCCGCGCTCTGACCGATGAACCCAGCTTCTTCGTAGGACCCCGAACGAAGGAGCTTACCATGCCATCCGCCCCCATTAGCGCCGCCAACGATACGCTCGATGAAGCGACGATCGTGCCGCCAGCCTGCAACGCGATCGCCCGGTTGCTGGCGCGTGCTGTTGTCCGGGATCTCGCGAATGCGATCCCCGCAAACAGCCCCGCCGCGCCTCAGAAGGAGACAGCACAATGACGAAACGCGTCGCGATCTACGCCCGCTACAGCTCAGGTCTACAGAAGCAGACTTCGATCGACGATCAGGTCGCGATGGCGGAGCGTTTCGCGGCCGAGCGCGGATGGGTGGTGACACATCGTTTCACGGATTACGAGAAATCGGGCCGCAACACGCGCCGCGAGGGTCTCCAGGCACTGTGCGCTGCGGTCAACGCGCGGCAGGTCGATGCGATCGTCATCGAAGCCGTGGATCGTCTCACCCGCAAGATTGCGGACGCGCTTAATCATTACGAGCTGTTCCAGTTCCAGCAAGCTGAGCTCTATTCGGTTGCCGAGGGTCAACAGGATTTCTTCAAAGTTCTCATCAACGCGCTTGGCGCGCAGCTCTATGCGCAGATGATCGGTGAACACACGCGCCGTGGCATGGTGCAGGGGCTCACCCGGAAACGGCTTCACACGAGCGCTTACGGCTACCGCAAGCGTGACGGCGACGAGGGGCTCAATCGCGAGATCGACCCCGAGGAGGCGGAGATCGTGCGCCGCATCTTTAGCGAGTTCTCCGACGGGCATTCGACCCAGGCGATCGTAAAGCGGCTAAATCACGAGGGCATTCCGGCCCCGCGCGGCGGCACGTGGGATATCAGCACGCTCCGAGGGAATCCGCTGCGGTTCGAAGGCATGCTGCGCAATCGTCTCTACATTGGTATCGCGAGCGTCGCGAAAACTTCGCGCCGCTATCATCCCGAAACTGGCAGCAAAGAGGTCTACGAGACCCCTGGCGCGGCCGCGGAGATCGCGGTTCCGGCTCTGCGGATCATCGACCAAGATCTCTGGGATCGCGTTGAAGAGCAGCTTGCGACCCAAGCGGCAAAAACCAAAAGCAAGGGTAATCCCGTTGGGGCCCGGCGCAGCAAACACCTGTTGAGCGGCCTGCTGGTCTGCGGATGCTGCGGCGCGACTTATATAAAAGTTGGTCGAACGCATTTCGGATGCCGCGAAGCCCGCAAAGGCGCGTGCAACAACAAGACGACCATCCGCCGCGACCGGATCGAGGCGCGTGTCTTCGCGAAGCTCCGTGGCACGTTCCTGACGCCGGAACTGGCCGCAAGCTTCGACGCGGCGCTCAAGGCGGAGTACAAGGCGCTGGCGAGCGCCCAGGGCGCAAATGCCGTAACTCGGCTCGAGCGTCGCCTTAAGAAAGCGCGTACCAGCCGCCAACGGATCTTTGATGCGATCGAGCAAGGCGCACCCTACAGCGCCTACAAAGCGCGCGCCGAAGACCTCGAACGCGAGATCGCCGATCTCCGAACCGAGCTGTCTCAGCATCATGAGACCCGCGCGGTCCTGCCGCAACTTCCGACCGACAGTGCCGCGCTCTTTGCGCGCGCCGTGCAGGAACTCGAGACACTACTCGCCGACCCCGAGCTTGTTCACCAGGCCAATGAGCATCTTCGAGAACTAATACGGCGGGTCGAGTTGAAACCCGACCCAGACGCACCAGACGCCCTTGCCGCCGAGATCCTCACCGATCTCGGCGCTTTGCTTTCCGCGGGGGGCGTTACGCAAAGTGTCGTCGATATTTTCAGCGCTACGAGGCAACTATCGGTCAGGCAGGGGGCGCTGCCCCCTCTTGGCTGCGCCAATTCACCCCCGGGATATTTCCGCCAAGAGGAAGGGCGCGCGGGATAGGCCTTCGCCTTGGTCGAAATATCCCGGGGGAGCGCGTCAGCGCGGGGGCGGAGCCCCCATCTGCATGACCAACCCCGGAGGCCCCATCGCCGCGATTGCAAGGCGCGCGCGGGCAGGCTAAACGAGCGCGCATGATGAACCGTCCCGCGCTCCCGCCCGAAATCGCCCGTCGCCGCACCTTCGCGATCATCTCGCACCCGGATGCGGGCAAGACCACCTTGACCGAGAAGTTCCTGCTTTTCGGTGGCGCCATTCAGATGGCGGGGCAGGTGCGTGCCAAGGGCGAGGCGCGGCGGACGCGTTCGGATTTCATGAAGATGGAACAGGATCGCGGGATTTCGGTCTCGGCCTCGGCCATGTCCTTCGAATATCGCGACTTCCGCTACAACCTCGTCGACACGCCCGGCCACTCGGATTTCTCGGAAGATACCTACCGGACGCTGACGGCGGTCGATGCGGCGATCATGGTGATCGACGGCGCGAAGGGCGTGGAGAGCCAGACCCGCAAGCTCTTCGAGGTTTGCCGGTTGCGCGACCTGCCGATCCTGACCTTCTGTAACAAGATGGACCGCGAGAGTCGGGATACGTTCGAGATCATCGACGAGATCCAGGAAAACCTTGCGATCGACGTGGCCCCGGCAAGCTGGCCGATCGGGATGGGCCGGGATTTCCTCGGCTGCTACGACATGCTGCACGACCGGCTGGAGCTGATGGACCGCGCCGACCGCAACAAGGTGGCGGAATCGATCAAGATCTCCGGCTTGGACGACCCGAAACTGGCCGAACATGTGCCTGCCGATCAGCTCGAAAAGCTGAAAGAAGAGGTAGAGATGGCGCGCGAGCTGCTGCCGGCTTTCGACCGCCAGAGCTTCCTCGAGGGACACCTGACGCCGATCTGGTTCGGCTCGGCGATCAACAGCTTCGGCGTGAAGGAATTGATGGACGGGATCGGCGAATTCGGCCCCGAGCCGGAGGTTTTCAAATCCGCCGGGCGCGATGTGGCCCCCGAGGAGAAGAAGGTCGCGGGCTTCGTGTTCAAGGTGCAGGCGAACATGGACCCCAAGCACCGCGACCGCGTGGCTTTCGTGCGGCTCGTCTCGGGGCATTTCACGCGCGGGCAGAAGCTGCTGCATGTGCGCTCGAAGAAGCAGATGGCGGTGTCGAACCCGGTTCTGTTCCTCGCCGCCGACCGCGAACTGGCGGAAGAGGCCTGGGGCGGCGACATCATCGGTATTCCGAACCACGGCCAGCTGCGCATCGGTGACGCGCTGACCGAAGGCGAAGCGCTGCGCTTCACCGGCATTCCAAGCTTCGCGCCGGAACTGCTGCAATCTGTGCGTGCGACCGATCCGATGAAGGGCAAGCATCTGGAAAAGGCGCTGATGCAATTCGCCGAAGAGGGCGCGGCCAAGGTGTTCAAGCCCGCGATCGGCTCGGGCTTCATCGTGGGCGTCGTCGGCGCGCTGCAATTCGAGGTGCTGGCCAGCCGGATCGAGCAGGAATACGGCATCCCCGTGCGCTTCGAGGCCTCGCAATTCACCTCCGCCCGTTGGGTGCTGGGCGACAAGGCGGCGGTCGAGAAGCTGGTCAATGCCAACAAGCAGCACATCTCCTATGACCATGACGGCGACGTGGTGTTCCTCACGCGCCTGCAATGGGACATCGACCGGGTCGAGCGCGACTATGAGGGCGTGACGCTGTCGGCGACCAAGGAAATGATGCAATGACCCATGATTGGCCGCAGCTTGTCTCGGTGAGTGTTGGACTGATTGGCGCCATCTTGGGAATTTTTGGCGCCATGTTCTCCTATTACCAGTGGCAGAAAAGAGCCCGTGCGGAGGACCTGCGCTATGAGGAAGTATTGAAGTGGTCGCTTCAAGGTATAGCTGCGTTACGCGGTCTTCATTTCAACATGCAAGCGCCCCATGGTACTGTGGATCGCTCAGCGGAGATAACTGCTGCGAGTAAACAGTGCTCAATCCTGCTCGATCAGGGCCGCCTTTTCTTCGCGAATTCAAAGGAGGGTGCATGCAAAGATCTGGGAAAGGGCCGCTTGAGAGTAAACCAAGGTTGCCGTCCTAAAATCCTTGACTGTCTTAAAGTAGGGTATCTTGCCGCGAAAGAATGGTCCGAAGCCTCTGAGGCGAGACGAAAGGACCTTTCCGGAGCGACGGAACTCGCGGCTCAGAAGTTCGTGGACTACATGCAAATGGAACTTGGACGCTCGATTGTCGGAGACGCTGAGCCTGCTTCGGGAGGCACCAGCAATCCGCTTAACGTCTATTTGAACGAAGCCTGCACCTACTCGAGAAGAATATGACCACGCCCCTTCCCCCCGAACTCGTCTCGATCCTGTGCAACGAGGCCAGTGCGCCGGAAGACGTGCGCACGGTCGAGGCGCTGGTCGATCTGTGGCTGGCCGACAATGCCGAGGAGCCCGAGGGCGAGGAGTTCCCGTGGTCGGTTCTGTGCGTCTTCGAGCTGCGCGAATATCCCGAGGTGCTCTGGACCTTCATCCGCAAGGCGCTGACGGGGGCCACGACGATCTGGCAGGTGGTGATGCTCGCCGCCGGGCCGCTGGAGGATCTGGTGGCGGAGCATGGCGCGGAGTTCATCGACCGGATCGAGCGCGAAGCGCGCCATTCCGCACGCTTCCGCTTTGCGCTGACAGGCGTCTGGCCGCAGGGCGAGGAGGACCCCACGCTTTGGGCGCGGATCGAGAAGGCGCGCGCGGCGGCGATGGATACCGGGCTCGATATGGGCGGGCCGCTGCCGCCGAAATGAGCGCAGGCGCATCGCGCGCCAATTAACGAAAATCACATCTCTGCGCCTGAGCTGTGCAGCAGTGCGCGCCGGACCTACCTCTGAGCAAGGAGGAGATCATGGCGCAGCTGTCTCGGGTATCCGGCAAGAGAATGGCGCGGTTCCTGCAAAAGCAGACCCGTTTCTACCAACCCTTTGGCGTGATCCCGACCCGTGCGCTGCGCGCCACGCTGCGGCCGGGCGATGTGCTGCTGGTCGAGGGCGACCGGCGGATTTCGGCGGCGATCAAATATCTTACCCATTCCACATGGTCCCACGCGGCTTTCTATTCGGGCGGTCCACCCGGCGGCGAGCTGATCGAGGCCGATCTGGAGGCGGGCGTGCGGATCGCGGGGCTTGCGGCCTATGCGCATCTCAACACCCGCATCTGCCGCCCCGTGGGGCTTGGGCACGACCGGATCGAAGAGGTGATCGATTACATGCAGAGCGCGGTCGGGCGGCAATACGATCTGAAGAACGTCGTCGATCTCGCGCGGTATCTGCTGCCGCGCCCGCCTGTGCCACATCGGTTTCGGCGGCGGATGCTGGCTTTGGGATCAGGCGACCCGACGCGGGCGATCTGTTCGACCGTGATCGCGGAGGCGTTTCACGCGGTCCACTATCCGATCCTGCCCGATATCGAGATGGGCAGCGCCGACAGTCAGGGCGAGATCCTGCATATCCGGCACTCGTCCCTGTTCACGCCGCGCGATTTCGATCTCTCGCCCTATTTCGACGTGATCAAGCCGACGCTGGAAGACGGGTTCGATTTCCGCAAATTGCCACTGGCGGAGTGACGCCGGAGGAGGGGAGCCTCCGGCGGGGATATTTATATCAAGAAGAAGCGGGGAGGCGCCATTTGGCCGGGCGCATCGTCTGCGTCGTTACATCGCGAAGGAGACGCCGCAGCCGCAGGAGCTGGATGCGTTCGGGTTCTCGATCACGAAGCGCGCGCCGATCAGTTCTTCGGTGAAGTCGATCGTGGCGTTCTCGAGGAACGGCAGCGAGACCGGGTCGATCAGAACCTTCTGGCCCGCGCCTTCAAGCACGATGTCGTCGCCTGCAGGCGTCTCTTCGAGCTTGATATCATACTGAAAACCGGAACAGCCGCCGCCCTCGACGGCCACGCGCAGCGCCTGCGGCGCCTCGCGACCTTCATTGATTTCCGCCAGACGCGCAAAGGCGCGCTCGGTCACTTTCGGAGGGAGTTGCATCGGATTGGCCTTCCTGACCCCACGGGGCCTGTATTTCCGTCACATCCGAGATATAGGAGGGCCGAAGCGTGCCGACAAGACGAGGTTTTACCAGTGCTCAAGCCCTATGCCTGCCAGCCCGGCGAGAGCCGCGGGCGGCTTCACCCCGAAAGCATGTCCACTTTCCGCTCGCCATTCCAGCGTGATCGGGACCGGATCATCCATTCCTCGGCCTTCCGACGGCTCAAGCACAAGACGCAGGTCTTCGTCGAACATGAGGGCGATTACTATCGCACGCGCCTGACCCATACGATCGAGGTGGCGCAGGTGGCGCGCACCATCGCGGGCACGCTGGGGCTGAACACCGATCTGGCCGAAGCGGTGGCGCTGGCGCATGATCTGGGCCATCCGCCCTTCGGGCATACCGGCGAGGACGCGCTGGCCGAGCTGATGGCGCCTTACGGGGGCTTCGATCACAATGCGCAGGCTTTGCGGATCGTGACCAAGCTGGAGAAGCATTACGCGGGCTTCGACGGGCTGAACCTGACTTGGGAGACGCTGGAAGGCATCGCCAAGCACAACGGACCCGCGATTTCCGACAAGGGCGGCTCGCACAGCTTCCCGAGCCGCGAGGAGCTACCCTATGCGCTGGCCGAGGTCGATGCAGCCTGGGATCTGGAGCTGGAGACCAATGCCAGTGCCGAGGCGCAGGTGGCGGCCGTGGCCGATGACGTGGCCTATAACCACCACGATCTGCATGACGGCCTGCGCGCGGGGCTCTTCGACGAGGATGACCTGTGCGAATTGCCGGTGATCGGGGCCTGTTTCGCCGAGGTCGACAAGCTGCATCCCGGTCTCGACCGCACGCGCCGCCAGCACGAGGCGCTGCGCCGGGTCTTCGGCGTGATGGTCGAAGACGTGATCGCGGTGGCCGAGAACCGGCTGACCTCGCTCGGGCCGCAATCGGTCGATGATATCCGCCAGATGGACGGGCCGATCATCCGCTTCTCGAAGCCGCTTTATCAAAGCCTCAAGGTGCTCAAGCAATTCCTGTTCGAGCGCATGTATCGCGCGCCCTCCGTCGTGGTGGAGCGCAAGCGCGTGACCGAAATGATCAACGCGCTGTTCCCGCTGTTCATGGAACGCCCGGAGCTTCTGCCCGAGGAATGGCAGGAGGAAGTCTCCCGAGCGCGCATCCTTGGCGGCGACTGCACGCGGCCCGAATCGAAGCAGGCGCTGGCGCGGGTCGTGCTCGATTACGTGGCCGGAATGACCGACCGCTTCGCCATTCAGGAATATGATAGGCTGGTGGGGCGCGGGCGCTGAGGCGGAACAACTGGCCCTCCGTCTCGTTGTGCTCGCGAAGGCAACGCATAGGAGGGATTCATGATCCGCAAGCACGCATCGGCCCATTGGGAAGGCACCATCAAGGGCGGCAAAGGCACGATTTCGACCGAGAGCGGCGCGCTTGACGCGCAGCCCTACGGTTTCAACACCCGGTTCGAGGACGCGCCCGGATCGAACCCGGAAGAACTGATCGGCGCGGCCCACGCGTCCTGTTTCTCGATGGCGCTGTCGCTGCAGCTTGAAGAGGCGGGCGTCTCGGACGTGATGATCGACACCAAGGCGGAAATCTCGCTCGACAAGGAAAGCGACGGGTTCGCGGTGAAGAAATCCGCGCTGACCGCCACCGTGAAGGGCACCGGTGACGAGGACGCCATTCGCAAGGCGGCAGAGGGCGCCAAGGAAGGCTGCCCGATTTCGAAGCTTCTGAACTGCGAGATCACGCTGGACCTGACGATCAACTGATCCGGTCTCGATCGACCAAAGTGAAAGGGCGCCCGGTTGGGCGCCCTTTCTCATGTCTTGGGACTGAAGATCAGCGCTTGAAGAGGTTCTTCTGCGCTTCGCGGCTCGAATTGTCGCTGCGCTCCTCGGCAGACAGCGCCCGGCCCGCTTTGACGGCAGGGCGTTCGCCCACTTCGTCGAGCCAGCGCTTGAGGTTCGGCTTGTCGTCGAGCGTCTGCTCCTGACCTTCCCAAAGCGAGGCCCAGCCCCAGGAGGCCATATCTGCGATCGAGTAGAAATCACCCGCGAGGTAGCGGGTCTCGGCCAGACGGCGGTCCATCACGCCATAAAGCCGCCCCGTCTCGGCGCGGTAGCGATCCTTCGCATAGGGCAGATCCTGCGGCGGCTCGAGCTTGGGCGCGTATTTCAGGAAGTGGTGCGCCTGACCGGCCATCGGGCCGAGCCCGCCGACCTGCCAGAACAGCCATTCGTCGACCGCGATCCGGTCGCGCTCGGTCTCGCCGTAGAATTGGCCGGTCTTGCGGGCGAGATATTGCAGGATCGCACCGCTCTCGAAGATCGAGACGGGTTCGCCATCCGGGCCGTCGCGGTCGATGATCGCGGGCATCCGGTTGTTGGGCGAGATTTTCAGGAACTCGGGCGCGAATTGCTCGCCCTTGCCGATATTCACCAGGTGGGTCTCGTAGGGTAGGCCCATCTCTTCGAGCGCGATGGAAATTTTCCAGCCGTTCGGCGTGGGCCAAAAGTAGAGGTCGATCATGGGGTCTCCGTCAGGTTAGGCGGCGGGTTCCGCTCTACTTTGCTGCTCGCTGGAACGAGGGCAATGCGAAACCCGATGTGCGTGGACGCGCAAACAGGCGCGACCAGCGTGGGTCTTGCGCCTTGGGGAGTGCTTCCGCGAGGAAGGGAAGCGGCAGTCGGTCGGGTTGGCGCAGCACTTGGCGATAGAGGTCGAACAGCCCCTCGCGCATGTAGCAGGCGAAATGGCACACGCGTTTCGCGGGCGGAGCGACTGGATAGCCGAGGTCTTCGAGAACCCCGATCACCTCGGGCGCGTCGATCTGCAGATCGAGCCAGTTGCGCATGGGCTGCGACAGGCCATTTCCCAAAGACCGCTCGCGCCCGCCCGCGACGCCCCACTCGAACAGGAAATCGAACAGGTCATTGTCGCGGCTGGTGACGTTGAGTACCTCGCAGGAACGGCCCGCAGGGCTCGCCATCGCCTCCTCGGCGCGGCTCTGAAACTCGGCGGCGGCCAGCAGCACCATGCGCGCGACTTGGCCCCCATGGGCATGGCGCAGGGCCCGCAGCGCGACCCGTGCGCCCATCGAATGGCCGATGATGCCCACTGGACGCCCGGTCGCGGCATGAAGCGCGCCGATCAACCGTGCAAGGCGCTGGGCGGCGATCTCGGCCATGTCGTAGATCCGGGTCAGACGTCCCGCGGATTGCCAGCTGAACGCGATGCCCAGCCCTTCGCCCGGATTGGTGCCATCGAAGCCGAGCGCGCGCGGCCAGCTGATCGCGGTGTGCAGATTGAAGCTCGGCTCCATCGCGAAGATATGCTGATAGGGATCGCGCCCCTCGACGCCCGCCGCATAGCCGTAGCCGTGGATCATCACCACGACCGGTGCGCCTTCCGGCAGCGCGCGCGCCTGAGCGATGACATCGGCGGGCAGCTCGGAGCTGGCATGGACTTTGAGAAGCGGCATTGAGGCCTCGGAGGAGGAGCGCAGGCGCGGGTTGAAGTTTTAATCCGAACGCGGCTTTTCGTCGGAAAGTTCCCATGCCCTCGCGTGAGCCTGCGGCGGCGGGCGCTTTCGTTTCGTGCGAATGGGACATCACCGCTATGCGTTGACCCTACGCCGCCTGCGCGCTATCGCAGCCCAAAGCCGCGACAGACCGCCGCAGGAGGCCCCGATGACCGAGCGCAAGACCCGCACCAAACTCGTCCATGACGGCATTCGCCGCAGCCAATATGGCGAGCTGGCCGAGGCGATGTTCCTGACGCAGGGCTTTGCCTATCCGTCGGCCGAAGCCGCCGAGGCGCGGTTCCTCAACGCCTCCGACGACGAGTTCATCTATGCGCGCTACGGCAACCCCACCACGCGCATGTTCGAAGACCGGATGGCCTCGATCGAAGGCACCGAAGACGCTTTCGCCTGCGCCTCCGGCATGGCCGCGATCAACGGCGCGTTGACCTGCCTCGTGAAGGCGGGCGATCACATCGTGGCCGCGCGCCAGATGTTCGGCTCCTGCCTGCATGTGCTGAAAGTGCTGCAGGGCTTCGGCGTGGATGTGACGCTGGTCGACGGCACCGATCTCGACGCGTGGCGCGCCGCGATGCGCCCCGAGACGAAGGTCTGCTTCTTCGAGAGCGTATCGAATCCGGGCCTCGAAGTGATGGATGTCGAAGGCATCGTGAAAATCGCCCATGAGGGCGGCGCGACGGTGGTGGTGGACAACGTCTTCGCCTCGCCGGTTTTCTCGCGTGCAGTGGAACTTGGCGCAGATGTGATCGTCTATTCCGCGACCAAGCATATCGATGGCGGCGGGCGCGTGCTCGGCGGTGTCGTGCTGGGCTCGAAAGAGTATATCCGCGGCCCGCTGGAAACTTACGTGAAGCACACCGGCGGCGCGATGAGCCCGTTCCATGCCTGGGTTCTGCTGAGCGGGTTGCAGACGCTCGATCTGCGGGTGCGCGCGCAGGCGGCGAACGCGGCTGCCGTGGCCAGCGCCGTTGCGGGCCATGAGAAACTCGCCCGCACCGTCTATCCCGGCCTGATGGATCATCCCCAACATGCATTGGCGATGGAGCAGATGGGCTCGGGCGGCACGATGCTCGCGCTCGACCTGAAAGGCGGCAAGGAGGCGGCGTTCCGCTTCCTCAACGCGCTGCAGATCGTGTCGATCTCGAACAACCTCGGCGATGCGAAATCCATCGCTACCCATCCGGCGACGACGACCCACAAGAATCTGTCGGAAGAGGAGCGGGCGGCGATCGCGATTACCCCCGGTCTGATCCGCATTTCGATGGGGATCGAGGACGGGGGCGATCTGATCGCCGACATCAAGGGGGCGCTCGACGCGGCCTGAACGGGGTGAACCGATTGCCGCGAACCGGCGTATTGTCTTGGACATCGCCCTCGAAAACCCCATATCTGGCGGGACCGGGCGCACCGGAGGACAGGATATGAACGTGCAAGGCAGGATCGACACCCCCGACAATAACGACGCCCGCGCCGCGCTCGAAGTGCTGCGCGCATGGGCGGCAAAGGCCGACCCGGTCGAGGTCGCACAGCTCGACCCGGCGATCGCGCGGCTGCTGCCGGGCCACGCGGTCTCGAACTACCCCGATCTGAGCCGCGACTATGACGCGGATTTCGAGGCGGACGAGACCTACAAGGCGACGATGCCCGACCTGCAGAACGGCCCGTCCTCGCTGATCGTGGGCGCCCATACCCGGATCGAACATGTCGGTATCTCGAATTTCCGCCTGCCGGTCCGGTTTCATACCCGCGACAATGGCGATCTGACGCTGGAGGCGTCGGTCACCGGGACGGTCAGCCTCGAAGCGGAGAAGAAGGGCATCAACATGTCCCGCGTGATGCGCAGCTTCTACGTCCACGCGGAGAAGACTTTCTCCTTCGAGGTGATGGAAGCCGCGCTCGACGATTACATGGATGATCTCGAGAGCTTCGACGCCCGTCTGATGATGCGCGTCTCGTTCCCGGTGAAGCGGCCCTCGCTGCGCTCCGGGCTGGAAGGCTGGCAGTATTACGATATCGCGCTGGAACTGATCGAGACGGCCGGGGTGCGCACCAAGGTGATCCACCTCGATTACGTCTATTCCTCGACCTGCCCGTGCTCGCTGGAGCTGTCCGAACATGCCCGCGCCAGCCGTGGCCAGCTGGCCACGCCCCATTCGCAGCGCTCCGTCGCGCGGATCTCCGCGGTGGTCGAGCCGGGCGAGGTGCTGTGGTTCGAGGACATGATCGATCTCGCCCGCGCCGCCGTGCCCACCGAGACGCAGGTCATGGTCAAGCGCGAGGACGAACAGGCCTTCGCCGAACTGAACGCCGCCAACCCGATCTTCGTCGAGGATGCCGTGCGCGCCTTCGCCGAGCGCCTTCTGGCGGATGCCCGTATCGGCGATTTCCGCATCGTCGCCAGCCATCAGGAAAGCCTGCACAGCCACGACGCCGTGGCCATGCTGACCGAGGGCGAGACCTTCGCGTCGGCCAGCGTCGATCCGAAGCTGTTCGCCACGCTGATCCATCAGGGCTGAGAGCGGGCAACGGGTGCTGTCCCGGCGCGCGTTGACGCGCGTTGCAGGCGGTGAGGGGGCGCTGCCCCCGCCCTCCGGGCCCCCCGGGATATTTTCACAAGAGCGAAGACGGGCGCGGAAGCTCACGTCAGGCGAACATATGCCGAACATGCCCCTTTCCCTCTGAGGGCCGAACCGCTAGATTGCCTCCCATGAATTGGGCTGATGACGACGATCCGTATGAAGGGGCTGCGAGCCTGTCGCAACGTGCCATGGCGGGCGCCATGCAAGCGCGGAGCGCGCCGTATCTCGAGAAACTGAACCCCCAGCAGCGCCAGGCCGTCGAGACGCTCGACGGGCCGGTCTTGATGCTGGCAGGTGCGGGCACGGGCAAGACCTCGGCGCTGACCGCGCGGATCGCGCATCTGATCCACACCGGCCGCGCGCGCCCGAACGAGGTGCTGGCGGTGACCTTCACCAACAAGGCCGCACGCGAGATGAAAGAGCGTGTGGGCCGCCATCTGGGCGGTGCGATCGAGGGGATGCCGTGGCTCGGCACCTTCCACTCGGTCTGCGTGAAGCTCCTGCGCCGCCATGCCGAACTGGTGGGGCTGAAGTCGAATTTCACCATTCTCGACACGGACGACCAGATCCGGCTG
Organism: Thioclava sp. ES.031; assembly: GCF_002563775.1. Taxonomy (NCBI): domain Bacteria; kingdom Pseudomonadati; phylum Pseudomonadota; class Alphaproteobacteria; order Rhodobacterales; family Paracoccaceae; genus Thioclava; species Thioclava sp. ES.031. The sequence goes on from NZ_PDJO01000001.1 coordinate 1,340,387, forward strand.
CTCAAGCAGCTGATCGTGGCCGCGAACATGGACGAGAAGCGTTGGCCCGCGCGGCAGCTTGCGGGTCTCATCGACGGCTGGAAGAACAAGGCGCTGACGCCCGAGAAGGTCTCGGGGCGTGAGACGGCGGCTTTCGACAATCGCGGGTCCGAGCTCTACGCCGCCTATCAGGCGCGGCTGAAAACGCTCAACGCGGTCGATTTCGGCGATCTGCTGCTGCACATGGTCACGATTTTTCAGACCCACGGGGACGTGCTCGCGCAATATCAGCGCTGGTTCAAATACATCCTCGTCGACGAGTATCAGGATACCAACGTCGCGCAATATCTGTGGCTGCGGCTTCTGGCGCAGGGCCACAAGAATATCTGCTGCGTGGGCGATGACGACCAGTCGATCTATGGCTGGCGCGGCGCCGAGGTCGGCAACATCCTGAAATTCGAGAAGGATTTTCCCGGCGCCGCGGTGATCCGGCTGGAGCAGAACTACCGCTCGACCGCGCATATCCTCTCTGCCGCGTCCGGGCTGATCACGGCCAATGAGGGCCGTTTGGGCAAGGAACTCTGGACCGAGGCCGAGGGCGGCGAGAAGGTGCGCCTGATCGGCCATTGGGACGGCGAGGAAGAAGCCCGTTGGATCGGCGAAGAGGTCGAGGCGATCCAGCGCGGGACCCGCGGCAACCCACCCATCAGCCTGAATTCGCAGGCCATTCTCGTGCGCGCCTCGCATCAGATGCGCGCCTTCGAGGATCGGTTCCTGACGATCGGTCTGCCCTATCGCGTCATCGGTGGGCCGCGCTTCTACGAGCGGCTCGAGATCCGCGATGCGATGGCCTATTTCCGCCTCGTGACCTCGCCCGATGACGATCTGGCTTTCGAGCGGATCATCAACACCCCCAAGCGCGGCCTTGGCGACAAGGCGCAGCAGCGCATTCAGGTGGCCGCCCGCGAGAATGGGCTGAGCCTGCTGGACGGCGCGCGGCTGTTGGTGGCCGAAGGCGCGCTCTCGGGCAAGGCGGGCGGGCAGTTGCGGCTCTTCGTAGAGAATGTCGCGCGCTGGCATGAGGAGGTCTTGCAGGCCTCGCCCGCGACCGCCGTGACACGGGCCGAGGATGACGACCTGCTGATCGAGCCCGCCGAGGATGGTGTGGCGCCCGCGAATGACCTCAGCCATGTGCGTCTGGCAGAACGGATCTTGGAAGAGTCCGGCTATGTCGAGATGTGGCAGAACGACAAGACGCCGGAAGCGCCGGGACGGCTCGAGAACCTCAAGGAACTCGTTAAGGCGCTGGAGCAGTTCGACAATCTGCAGGGCTTCCTCGAACACGTCGCGCTGATCATGGACAACGACAAGGCCGAGACCGAGGAAAAGGTCTCGATCATGACGCTGCACGCGGCGAAGGGCTTGGAATTCCCCGTGGTCTTCCTGCCGGGCTGGGAGGACGGGCTGTTCCCGTCGCAGCGCTCGATGGATGAAAGCGGCCTGAAGGGCCTCGAAGAAGAGCGCCGCCTGGCCTATGTCGGCATCACCCGCGCCGAGGAGCTGTGCACGATCTCCTTCGCAGGCAACCGCCGCGTCTATGGTCAATGGCAAAGCCAGATGCCCTCGCGCTTCATCGACGAATTGCCGCCCGCCCATATCGACGTGCTGACGCCTCCGGGCCTCTATGGTGGTGGCATGAACGGCGGCGGCTTCGGCGGCTCCTCGGCGATGGAAGATCGCGTCTCGCGCGCCGATGTCTACAATTCGCCCGGCTGGCGGCGTCTGCAAAACGCGCAATCGCGCGGGACCAGCCAACCCCGCGAGGCGCGCCATATGGTGATCGACGCCAAGGGCGAGAGCGATTACGAGATCGGCGACCGGGTCTTCCACAAGAAGTTCGGCTATGGCGAGGTGATGGGCTCGGAAGGCGACAAGCTGGTGGTCGAGTTCGACAAGGCGGGCGAGAAACGTCTGCTGTCGAGCTTCGTCGTGCCCGCCGCCGATGCCGACGACGTGCCGTTTTAACCCTTCGCCTTGGCTCAAATATCCCGAGGGGGCAGCGCCCCCTCGCTCCGTCTGGTTTAGTTCACCAGACCCGGGACCGGCAGCCCCGCCGATTGCCAGAGCAGCACGAAATTCAGCCCCAGCACCATGAGCGCGCCCAGCACCGCGAGCCACAGAATCGGCCCGCGCAGGGCGAATTTGCCCATGATGTCGCCGCGCCGGGCGAAGATCAGCAGCGCGATCATCGGGACGGGTAGGGCGATCGACAGCACCACCTGGCTCATCACCAGCGCGTCGGTCGTGTTCACCCCCAGCCAGACGACGACGAAGGCGGGCGCCATCGTGATGACCCGGCGCAGCCAGACCGGGATGCGACGGCGGATGAAGCCCTGCATGATCATCTGGCCCGCCATCGTGCCGACGACCGACGAGGAGACCCCCGAGGCGATCAGCGAGGTTAGGAAGGCCGCCGCCGCGAACCCGCCCAAGAGCGGCGTAAGCGTATGATAGGCGGTCTCGATCTCGGCGACTTCGGAATGGCCCGCATGGAAGGCCGAGGCCGCCATGATCACCATTGCCATATTGACCATGCCCGCAATCGCGAGCGCGATGATCACCTCGCGATTGGAGAACTTCACCAGCCGCGCCTTCTGCACCGGATCGCGCGTCAGGGCGCGGTTCTGCGTCAGGCCGGAATGGAGGAAAATCGCATGGGGCATCACGGTCGCGCCGATGATGCCCACCGAGATCGTCAGCGCCGTCGCATCGGGCATCGAGGGCGAGAACATCCCCGCCACGGCCCCGGACCAGTCGACCGGCGCCACGAACATCTCGGCGAGGTAGCACGCCCCGATCAGCGCCACGAGCGCGCCGATCACGATCTCCATCGGGCGGAAACCGCCGCGCTCGAACATCAAGATCGCATAGGTTACGACGGCGGTGACGCCCATCCCCCAGATCAGCGGCCAGCCGAACAGGAGCGATAAGCCAAGGGCACCGCCCAGAAATTCCGCCAGATCGGTCGCCATCGCGGCGATCTCCGAGACGATCCACATCGCGATCGTCACGGGTTTCGAGAAATTCTCGCGCGAGAGTTCCGCGAGGTTCTTGCCGGTGACGATGCCCACGCGCGCCGAGATCGCCTGAAACAGCATCGCGATCAGGTTCGCCCCCAGCACGACCCACAAAAGCGCATAGCCATAGCCCGCACCCGCCTGAATATTCGTCGCGTAATTGCCCGGGTCCATATAGGCGACCGAGGCGATGACGGCTGGCCCGAAAAACAACAGATACCCGCCGCGCCGGTTGCCCGACAGCACGGCCTCCATCGCCGTGCGGGTGCGGCTCGTCATGTTTTCCTTGCGGGTCAGTTCAGTCATGGGGGTCCTCGTCGATGCTGCTGCTGCGAAATGTAGCCTCGGCTACAAGATTCGCAAGTGGCTAATTTTCGTTGACAGGACAACAGGCGCCGCGCGAAGCTTTGCTTGGCATATCGGGCGCGACAGGTTATCCGGTCCGCTCCGGAGATGGCGCCCGACAGGCCCCCGACTGGTACCGAGACCACGACCGTCAAGGCAGGCGAATGACTGACACCGATCCCTCCCAGATCAAGGGGTTCAACCGGGCCCGAGAGCGTGCGGCGCGCGCGCTCCTGGAAGACTATGTCGAGATGATCGCCGATCTGACGGCGGAATTCGGCGAGGCGCGGATCACCGAGATCGCCGCGCGACTCGGGGTGGCCCATCCGACCGCGACGAAAGCCGTGGCGCGGCTCAAACGCGAGGGGCTGGCCGTGTCGCGGCCCTATCGCGGGGTGTTCCTGACGGAGACGGGGGAGGCGCTGGCCGCCCAGGTGCGCGAACGTCACCGGACCGTTGTGGCCCTGTTGCGCGCCGTGGGCGTGCCGGAAGAGGTTGCGGAGATCGACGCCGAAGGGATCGAGCACCATGTCTCGTCCCGCACGCTGGAGGCGTTCGAGGCTTTCCTTGCGTCAAAGGCTGGCAAATAGCTCCGACAGCCGCTCCGCCTCGCCGGCAAGACCCCAGGGCGGGTTCACGATGAACATCCCCGACCCGATCATGCCGTGTCCTTCGCGCGCGGGCGGGAAACGCACCTCATGGCTCAGCGCCTCGGGGAAATCGCGGCGCAGGGCGCGCACCATCGCCTCCTGCGCGCCCGAGGCGAGCATCGGATACCAAAGCGCGATGATGCCGACGTTCCATTTCTTCGCGATATGGCCGATCAGCTTCGGCATCGCCGTGTAATCGGCCTTTTCCTCGAAGCTCGGATCGATCAGCATCATCCCACGACGCGGCGTCGGGGGCGTCAGCGCCAGCGCCATTTCGCGCCCGTCGGCCTTATGCAGCACCGCGCCGCTGCGCCGCGTGGCGCTGCGCAGGGCGGAAAACTCCTGCGGGTGCAGTTCGCAAAGCTGGATCGTATCCATCGGGCGCAATAGCGCCTGCGCCACCAGGGGCGAGCCCGGATAGGCCTGCGCGCCGTGCTGCGCCCGCACCGCCGCCAAGGCGCGGATATAGGGGTGATCGGCGGCGAACCAGCCCAAGCCTTCCACCCGTGCGATCCCGGCCGCCGCCTCGCCGGTTTTCGCCGCCTCCGCCCCGTCAAGCGCATAGAGCCCGCGCCCGGCATGGGTTTCGAGATAGCTCAGCGGCTTGTCCTTGCGCGTCAGGTAATCGAGCGCAGACGCAAGCAGCGCGTGCTTGTGCACATCGGCCAGATTTCCGGCGTGATAGGCGTGTTGGTAAGACAGCATCGGTTCGGTCTCCTTGCGCCCTTCCTGCCGGTCGCCGCGCGCGAGGGCAATGCTCTTCTTCTCGAGAGAAATATCTCGGGGGCGCGCGAAGCGCGCGAGGCAGCGCCCCTCCATCGGGTCAGCCTGTCGGAGAGTAAAAGAAAACGGCGGCGCCCAGGGAGGAGGAGGGGCGCCGCCGTCTCTTTTCTGCCGTGAGGTCTCAGGGAGGAGGAGAGAGACCCTTCGGCACTGTCGACACCGCTTCAGGGAGGAGGAGGAAGCGGTGTCACACCCTCGGGTCCAGGGAGGAGGAGAGGACCCTCGGTATTTTGTGGCGGCACCCTCAGGGAGGAGGAGGAGAGTGCCGCCGAAACGATCGGCCCAGGGAGGAGGAGAGGGCCTTTCGTATCAGTTTGGGCCTGTCGGCCCGGATATCAAGTGCTGCACTGCAGCATGCGACAGCCTGTCGCAGCTTTGCCGATGATAGGCGGCGACCTCAGGGAGGAGGAGAGAGGTCGCCGCCTGCTCGGCGCGGATCTCTCAGGGAGGAGGAGGAGAGATCCGGGCAGCTCGGATCCGGCATCGCGGCGTCGCGCCGCATGGGGCCGGTATGTTTGGTGTGGCGGCGCTCTCAGGGAGGAGGAGAGAGAGCGCCGCCGCAGTCCTGAGCCCCAGGGAGGAGGAAAGGGGCTCGGGAAGCGAATTACTTACCGTATGCGGCCTCGTAGGCCACGCGGGTGATCATCGAGCTGTGCAGCCCGAGGTCGTTCAGCTCGCGGCTGTTGAGCGAGCGCAGTTCGTTGAGCGTCTGGCGATACACCTTGCGGCGGGCCAGGGCTTCGGTCAGTTTCGATTTCAGCGCGGCGAAGCCGCCTTCGTTCAGTTGGATGTCTTGTGCGAGTGCCATTGTGTCAGCCTCATCTATCTACTTGCGAGGGCCGCTGCCGGTTCCAGCTTGTCGACCCGAATTCGTTACTTTGCGTTCCGTCGTTGGGCTAAAGATGGCGCTAATGCTGCGACTGCACAATGCCGGGAGGCCTCATTGCCGCCATGCAGAAAATGCATGAATGATTCTGACCCATTTTTGCGATGCAGACGCAAGATATGTGCGCTTGCCTTGGGGCGTTTGGGGGATTCCTGACCATTTGGGCAGTTCTCGACTTGAACTGCGCGGCAAAAACGCCACAGTTCCGGCCAAATCACGAGCAGTCGGGCCGATGACGGACCCGGGAATGGAGGAATCTGCATGGCTCTGAGCAAGGAAACGGTTCTTGCGACGTTGCAATCGGTGGAAGTGCCGGGCGGCGGGACCGCGATCAGCCGCGATCTCGTGCGCGCGCTAGCGGTGCAAGACGGCGTGGTGCGCTTCGTGCTCGAAGGCGCGCCGCACCCCGAACTGGAAGCGATGCGCCCCGCGCTGGAAGCGGCGATCAAGGCGCTCCCCGAGGTGACGAGTGTGACGGTGGTGGTACCCGCGGGCGCGCCACGCGGTCTTGGTGGCACCGCTCAGCAATCGCAACAGCGCGGCCCCGCGATCGGCGGCCACCCCAAGCCCCAGCAAGGTCCGCAAAAGGTGCCGGGCGTGAAAAAGATCATCGCTGTCGGGTCCGGCAAGGGCGGCGTGGGCAAATCCACCGTCGCGTCGAACCTCGCCGTGGCGCTGACGCGCGCGGGCAAGCGGGTCGGTCTGCTCGACGCGGATATCTATGGTCCCTCGCTGCCGCGCATGATGGGCACGAGCAAGCGGCCCGCCTCGCCGGACGGCCAGACGATCCTGCCGCTGCAGGCGCATGGCGTCACGCTGATGTCGGTCGGCCTCATGCTCAAGGAGAGCGAGGCGGTGATCTGGCGTGGCCCGATGCTGATGGGTGCGATGCAGCAGATGCTGTTCCAGGTGAAATGGGACGAATACGGCCCGCTCGACGTGCTTTTGATCGATCTGCCGCCGGGGACGGGGGATGTGCAGCTCACGCTGTGCCAGAAAACCGAGCTGGACGGGGCGATCATCGTCTCGACCCCGCAGGATGTCGCGCTGCTCGATGCGAAGAAGGCGATCGACATGTTCCAGCGGCTGAAAACCCCGATCCACGGGTTGGTCGAGAACATGTCTTCTTATGTGTGCCCCAATTGTGGCCACGAGGCGCATCTCTTCGGCCATGGCGGGGTCGCGGCGGAAGCGAAGGCGCTGGGGCTGCCCTTCCTCGGTGCGCTGCCCGTCGATCTGGATGTGCGGCTCGCCGGCGATGCGGGCACCCCGGTCGCGGCGGGCGAGGGGCCGGCGGCCGAGGGCTATGCCGCTCTTGCGCAGGGGCTGGTCGACCGCGATCTGCTCTGATCTCAGCTCCAGGCCAAGCTCACGCCAAGAAAGGCGCCCGATCCGGGCGCCTTTTTTCTGGTCACAGGGGCGTTATGGGAAATCATGGCACCTTTCATGGAACTTCACGGGAGCGTAGAAGGCAGTGAGCGGAGATTCGCCATGAAACTGGGCGGAATCACGCCGCAATCACGCGGGTTCGCGCAAAATCACGCTGCGGTGACGGTTGAAATCGATGGGTTTCGGCGCCCAAATTGCGGCTAAAAAATCACAGGTTCCGTGTTGAGGCAAAATTTTTGGGATTTTGTGGGAAAGCCTGGGTGACCCTCTGTATACACCATATATGGTGAGCGATTCCTTGCCGTGCGCTAATTCTATGCGTCTATGTGCGAATCTCGTTGTGAAGCGCGCTCTTCGCGTCCCATATCTTCCCGTTCGTTGGTAAATTTTTTCTTGCGTGCCATGAATTCCCATGGCATCCCTAATTCATCGGAAGCGAAGACAAATAGAGGCACTAAGACCTCACGGCGAAATGCAGGTTTCATACAGGCCATCGCTTCACGAAAACAAAGAGATCCGGCGCGCGAGCGAGCAGATATCCCCATCCCCCCCAGGTGGCGCGTGCAGTCGGACATACCCAGTGATGGGAACGAGGGCGGCGGATTGGGCAGTGGCAGCAGCCCAATCCGCCGTTTTCATTCCGGGCCCCGCCCGGCGGGACAGGTGATAGGAGCGCGCTTTGGCGGGCATGTTCATAGGCGAATACACCTTCAAGGTGGACAGTAAGGGTCGCGTGTCGATCCCCGCGCTGTTTCGTCGTGAGCTGGAAGAGGGTGACCCCGAGCGCCCGAACAAAGATCGCCCTCGCATGGTCATCGTCTACGGCGCCGACACCCAGAAAATGCTTCAGATCTACACGCAGGCCGCCTTCGAGGCGCTGGCCGCCGATATCGCGGCGCTGCCGCGCGGCTCGAAGCAGCGCACGATCCTGCAGCGGATGGTTTTGTCCAAATCGCACCCGACCGAAGTCGATCCCGATGGCCGCCTGGTTCTCCCGGCGGCTTTGCGCACGAAGATCGGTCTCGACAAGGAGGCCTATTTCTCCGGCGTGGGCGAGACCTTCGAGATCTGGAACCCCGCGACCTTCGCCGCTGCCGATGAAGCCAATATCGATCAGTGGATCGAGGAGCAGGGCGAAGATTTCGACCCGCTCAGTCTTTTGTCGCAGGGGTGAGCCATGTCAGATCGGGACGCCCTGCCAGACGCCCCTCATGTCCCGGTTTTGCTGCGGCCGCTCCTTCGGGCGGTCGCGCCTGTCTCTGGGACTTGGCTTGACGGAACTTTCGGCGCGGGCGGCTATGCGCGCGGATTGCTGGAGGCGGGCGCCGACAAGGTGATCGGCGTCGACCGCGACCCGGCGGTCTTCGAGATGGCCGAAGCGTGGCGCGGCGAGTATGGCGACCGGCTGGAGCTGGTCGAAGGCACGTTCTCCGAACTCGATACCTATTCCGACGAACTGCTGGACGGGGTGGTGCTGGATCTCGGCGTCTCCTCGATGCAGCTCGATCAGGCGGATCGCGGCTTTTCCTTCATGCGCGACGGGCCGCTCGACATGCGGATGTCGCAGGAAGGGCCCTCGGCGGCCGATCTGGTGAACGAGACGGACGAGGTCGAACTCGCGGATATCCTGTACCAATACGGCGAGGAACGCGCCTCGCGCCGGATCGCCAAGGCCATTGTCGAGGCGCGCAAGACCCAGCCTTTCGAGACCACGCAGCAGCTGGTCAAAGTGATCGAGCGTTGCCTGCCGCGCCCGAAACCGGGGCAGAGCCATCCCGCCACGCGCAGCTTCCAGGGCCTGCGCATCGCGGTGAACGACGAATTCGGCCAATTGATCGAGGGGCTGGAAGCCGCGGAGCGCGCGCTGAAACCCGGCGGGCTTCTGGCCGTGGTCAGCTTCCATTCGCTCGAAGACCGGGTTGTGAAGCGTTTCTTCGCGGCGCGCTCGTCGACGGGCGGGGGCGGTTCGCGCCACGCACCGGTTCAGCAGACCCTTGATCCCGCTTTTGAAATTACCGTGAAGGGCGACGGGCCCGACGAAGAGGAGCTGGCTGAAAACCCGCGCGCACGTTCGGCCCGGCTTCGGGTGGGACGGCGCACGAACGCGCCCTCCGGCAAGGCCGATCGCACGCAGCTGGGGCTTCCGAAGCTCGTCACCGGGGAAAAGAAGGGGAAACGCCGTTGAGACTGCTTGCCTATCTTGCCGCCTCCGCCTGTGTCCTCGCGCTCGCCTTCTGGGCCTATCACGTCAACTACGACACGCAGGACCGGATCGACGAGCTGCGCGACCTCAACCGGGAAATCGCCTCGCTCAACGAGGGGCTGTCCGTTCTCAACGCCGAATGGGCCTATCTCAACCGTCCGCAGCGCCTGCGCGAACTGGTCAATCTCAACTTCACCTCGCTGCGTCTTCTGCCGATGACGCCCGAGCAGTTCGGGACCGTGGCGCAGATCGCCTATCCGACGCCGCAGGCAGATGATGCCGACGCGTTGAACGCCGATTTGTCCGGCCTGTCCGACCCGATCGAGGTCAAGGCCGATCCTGAGGGAGGCAACTGATGCGCACGCCCCTTCGTCCGCTTGCCCGTATCCTCGACGCCCGTGAAAAGGGTGAAAACCCCGACGCGATCGAACGCGAAAACCGCCGTCTGCGCGGCGAGGCCACCCGCGACAAGGCGCGTCAAAGCGCCGAGGGCCGCCTGCTGGTCATGTCGGTGATCTTCCTCGCGGCCTTCCTGACGGTGGGGCTGCGCATGGGCTCCTTCGCCGCCGCGCGCCCCGAAGAGCCGCAGACCGATTCCACGACCGAGCAGATCCACGCCCAACGCGCCGATATCGTCGACCGCAAGGGCAGGGTGCTCGCGACCAACCTGCTGACCCACTCGCTCTATGCGCAGCCGCCGATGATGATCGACCCGCTGGGCACCGTGGACAAGCTGGTGAAGATCTTCCCCGATCTCGACCGCGAGCGGCTGAAGAAGGATTTCACCGGTCATCGCAAATTCGTCTGGATCAAGCGCCGCATCAGCCCCGAGCAGATGCAGGCGGTCCACGATATCGGCGATCCCGGTCTTCTGTTTGGCCCGCGCGAGATGCGGCTTTATCCCAATGGCCACCTCGCCTCGCATATCCTTGGCGGCGCGCGTTACGGCACGGAGGGCGTGAACTCCGCCGAGATCCTCGGCGTGGCCGGTATCGAGAAGGAATATGACAAGTGGCTGCGCGATCCGTCCAATGGCGGGCAGCCGCTGAAGCTTTCGCTCGATCTGACCGTGCAGGCGGCGCTCGAAGACGTGCTCTCGGGCGGCATGAAGCTGATGAACGCAAAGGGCGCGACGGCGGTGCTGATGAAGGTCCATTCCGGCGAGATCGTCGCGATGGCGAGCCTGCCCGATTTCGACCCCAACGACCGGCCTGCGTCGCTTCTGAAGGGCGACCCCTCTGACAGCCCGCTGTTCAACCGCGCGGTTCAGGGGGTGTATGAGCTGGGCTCCACCTTCAAGATTTTCGCGGTCAGCCAAGCGATGCAGGACGGTCTGGTCACGCCCGAGACGATGATCGACACCAAGGGGCCGCTGCGCTGGGGCAAGTTCCGCATCCACGATTTCCACAATTACGGCAAGCAGTTGTCGGTCACGGACGTGATCGTGCACAGCTCGAATATCGGCACTGCGCGGATCGTCCAGAAGATCGGCCCCGAGAAGCAGCGCGAATTCCTCGGCAAGCTGGGCCTCTTGGAGCCCTCGCCGGTGGAGCTGATCGAGGCGCCGACGGGCCGCCCGATTCTGCCGAAGAATTGGTCGGAGCTGTCCGCGATGACCATTGGCTACGGCCACGGTCTCTCCGACAGCCCGCTGCAGCTCGCAACGGCCTATGCGACGATCGCCAATGACGGGCGGCGCGTGCTGCCGACGCTGATTGCCAAAGGCGGCCCGCGCAAGCCGCATAAACAGGAATTCGGTGCGCCCGAAGGCGCGCAGGTCGTGTCTCCGGCGGTGGCCCGCAAGGCGCTGGCGATGATGCGCGCCGTGGTGACGCGCGGCACGGCCAGCTACGGCAATGTCGCGGGCTATCAGGTCGCGGGCAAGACCGGCACCGCCGACAAGCCCGATCCGCAGGGCGGCTATTACGACAAGAAGGTGATCTCGACCTTCGCGGGCGTCTTCCCGGTGACCAACCCCGAATATGTGCTGGTTCTCACGCTGGACGAGCCGACGGATACCTCCGGCGACACGCCGCGCCGCACCGCAGGCTGGACCGCCGTGCCGGTCGCGGCCGAGACGATCCGCCGTGTCGCGCCGCTTCTGGGCCTGCGCCCCGAACCGACCACGCCCGACACGCTCGACGGCATCAGTCTGGTCAAGAAAGACTGACCTTTCCGGGCTGTCAGCGGGTCTCGCGCCTCGCGCATGAACCCGCGCAAAGAGACAGGGGGCAGGGCCTGTCGCCTTGACCTCGCAGACGCGTCGCCGGATAAGTGCGGCAAGCTGAATGAAGGACGGATACGATGGCTGCGGGCACCAAAATGCTGAGCGAATTGGGGCTGACGCCGCTGCAGGGCGCAGACTGCGCGATCTCGGGGCTGTCGGTCGACAGCCGACAGGTCAAGCCGGGCCATCTCTTCGCGGCGCTGCCGGGCACGCAGATCCACGGCGCCGAGTTCATCCCCTACGCATTGCGCATGGGCGCAGCCGCGGTGCTGACCGATCGCGCGGGCGAGAAGGCCGCGCGCGAGGCGCTTGAAGGTACCGACACCGCGATCGTCATCACGCAAGACCCGCGTCAGGCGCTGGCCTTCGCGGCGGCGCTGTGGTTCGAGCGCCAGCCCGAGACCCTGATCGCGGTGACCGGCACCAACGGCAAGACCTCGGTGGCCACCTTCACCCGCCAAATCTGGCAGCTTATGGGGTTCGAGGCCGCGAATATCGGCACGACCGGCGTGGAAGGCAGCTATTCCGCCCCGTCGCCGCATACCACGCCCGAGCCGATCACCCTGCATCGCCTGCTGTCGGATATGGCGGGGGTCGGTGTGACCCATGCCGCGATGGAGGCCTCGTCGCACGGGCTGGCGCAGCGTCGGCTGGATGGCGTGACGCTCTCGGCGGCCGCGTTTACGAATTTCACGCAAGATCACCTCGATTATCATGCGAGCTTCGAAGAGTATTTCGCCGCCAAGGCCGGGCTCTTCACCCGTGTCCTGCCCGAAGACGGGGCGGCGGTGATCAATCTCGACGATCCCAAGGGCGAGGAACTGGCGCGCTATATCACCGCGCGCGGTCAGGAACTGATCGGCATCGGCCATACCGAGCAATGCGAGATGCAGATCCTCGGCCAGCGGTTCGATGCGACCGGGCAGGATGTGCGCTTCTCGTGGGAAGGCTGGACGCAGATGACCCGCCTGCCGCTGATCGGCGGGTTCCAGGCGATGAACGTGCTCACAGCGGCGGCGCTCGCCATCGCCTGTGGCGCAGACCCCGAGGATGTTTTCGCGACGCTGCCGAAGCTCTCCACCGTGCGCGGGCGGATGCAACTGGCCGCGACCCGCGACAATGGCGCGACGGTTTTCGTCGATTACGCCCATACGCCCGACGCGGTGCAGACCGCGCTCAAGGCGCTGCGCCCGCATGTGATGGGCCGCCTGATCGCCATCGTCGGCGCGGGCGGCGATCGCGACGCGACCAAGCGCCCGCTGATGGGGCAGGCGGCGGCTGAGAACGCCGATATCGTCATCGTCACCGACGACAACCCGCGCTCCGAAGATCCCGCAACGATCCGCGCCGCCGTGCTGGAAGGCGCGCCCAAGGCGATGGAGGTGGGCGACCGGGCCGAGGCGATCCTGCGCGGCGTCGATCTGCTGCAGCCGGGCGATGCGCTCTTGGTGATGGGCAAGGGCCATGAGAGTGGCCAGATCATCGGCTCTGACACCTATCCGTTCGACGATGCCGAGCAGGCGTCCGTCGCCGTCGCCGCGCTGGACGGAAAAATCTGATGGCAGTGCTCTGGACCTCGAGCGACGCGGCCGCCGCGACGGGTGGCGAAGCCACGCACCCCTTCGCCGCGACCGGGATTTCCATCGACACCCGGACGATCCATCCCGGCGATCTTTTCGTCGCGCTCAAGGATGTGCGCGACGGCCATGATTTCGTGCGTCAGGCCCTCGACAAGGGCGCGGCGGCGGCGCTGGTCAGCCGCATCCCCGAGGGGTGTTCGAAGGACGACCCGCTGCTGATCGTGGATGACGTGCTCGCCGGTCTCGAAGCGTTGGGACGGGCAGGGCGCGCGAGAGCGCGGGCCCGCGTGCTCGCCGTCACCGGCTCGGTCGGCAAAACGTCGAGCAAAGAGATGCTGCGCGCCGTCCTTTCCGCCCAAGGCACCGTCCACGCCGCCGAAGCCAGCTTCAACAATCACTGGGGCGTCCCTATCACGCTGGCGCGCCTGCCGCAGGATGCCGATTTCGCCGTGATCGAGATCGGCATGAGCAACCCGGGCGAGATCGCGCCGCTGGCGAAGATGGCGCAGCCCCATGCCGCGATGATCACCACCGTCGCGCCGGCCCATCTGGCCGCTTTCGACAGCATCGAGGGCATCGCGCATGAGAAAGCGTCGATCTTCGAGGGGCTCATCGACGGCGGCATCGCGATCGTGCCGTCCGGCCTTGAGGTCTCCGATATTCTGCGCAAAGCCGCCCAGCAGGCCGGAACCATGGTCAGCTTCGGTCCCGAGCCGGGCTCGGATTACCGTCTGATCGACGCCCGTATCGCGGGCGACGCGACCGTCGTTCAGGCCGATCACCACGGCACGTCGATCCTGTTCAAGGTGATGACCCCGGGGCGGCATTTCGCGAATAACGCGCTTGGCGTGCTGGCCCTGGCCGAAGCCGCGGGCTGCGATCCGACCATCGCCGCGATGGATCTGGGCAACTGGCAGCCCCCCGCCGGGCGCGGCCAGCGCGAGCGGGTCTATATGGATGTCGTGGACGAGGCCGAGAGCTTCGACCTCTTCGATGATGCGTTCAACGCGAACCCGGCCTCGATGGCGGCAGCGCTCGAGGTTCTGGCGGGCGCCAAGCCGCGCGACGGGGTGGGGCGCACAGCGAAAGGGCGCCGCATCGCGATCCTCGGCGATATGCTGGAGCTGGGCGAGGACGAAGCGGCGCTGCACGCGGCCGTCGCCGATCACCCCGCCATGGCGAAGATCGACCTCGTGCATCTCGCGGGACCGCGCATGGCGGCGCTGCGCGAAGCGCTCCCGCGCGCCAAACGCGGCGAATGGTATGAAAAGGCGGACAAGCTGGCAGAGCGCGCCCGCCACCTGATCGACCCCGGTGACGTCGTTCTGGTCAAAGGATCCAAAGGCTCCAAGGTGAGCGTCGTCGTTAGCGTATTGAAAAAACTCGGCCAGCCCGGCGCGGCCGAGGCCCATAAGGGAAAAGACTAATGTTGTATTGGCTGACCGACTTCTCCGATGGCGGGGGCGTCTTCAACCTGTTCCGCTACATCACCTTCCGCGCGGGCGGGGCCTTCTTCACGGCGCTTCTGGTGGGGTTCATCTTCGGCCCCTGGCTGATCGGTATCCTCCGGCGCACGCAAGGCAAGGGGCAGCCGATCCGCGACGACGGGCCGGAGGGGCATATCTCCAAGGCCGGGACGCCCACGATGGGCGGCATCCTGATCCTGACGGCGCTTCTGGTGTCGACGCTTCTCTGGGCGCGGCTCGACAACGGCTATATCTGGGTCGTGCTGATGGTCACTTACGGATATGCCGCAATCGGGTTCGCCGATGACTATGCCAAGGTGTCGAAGCAGAACACCAAAGGCGTCAGCAGCAAGGCGCGGCTCGCGCTCGGCTTCCTGCTCGCGCTGCTCGCGTCGCTCCTGACCTGGTATCTGCACCCGTCCGATCTGGAAGGGCGGCTGTCGATCCCGTTCTTCAAGGACCTCGTCCTCAATCTGGGCTATTTCTACATCCCCTTCGCGATGATCGTGATCGTGGGCGCGGCCAATGCGGTGAACCTGACCGACGGGCTCGACGGGCTCGCGATCATGCCGGTGATGATCGCCGCAGGCACGCTGGGCGCCATCGCCTATGTCGTGGGCCGCACCGACTTCACCGAATATCTGGGCGTGCAATTCGTGCCCGGCTCCGGCGAGCTGGTGATCTTCACCGCGGCGCTGATGGGGGGCGGTCTGGGCTTCCTGTGGTACAACGCCCCGCCGGCCGCGGTCTTCATGGGCGATACCGGCAGCCTCGCGCTTGGCGGCGCGATCGGCGCGATCGCGGTCTGCACCCAGCACGAGATCGTCCTCGGCATCGTCGGCGGCCTCTTCGTGGTCGAGGCGCTTTCGGTGATCGTGCAGGTCGCTTATTTCAAGCGCACCGGGAAACGGGTTTTCCTGATGGCCCCGATCCACCACCATTTCGAAAAGAAGGGCTGGTCGGAACCGCAGATCGTCATCCGCTTCTGGATCATCTCGCTGATCCTCGCGCTGATCGGTCTGGCGACGCTGAAAATCCGATAAACCACACCTCTTTACTAAGCGCGCAGCCGCGCGCGTGAAGCCCTCTCGGCGCGCCCTGGTTCCTCAGGGCGCGCCTTGGTTTCTCTCAAAATCATTTGAGCGAACCAAAGCGAAATCCACTGGTTGTCTCCCCGAACCGCGACACGAGACGTCGCAAAGTTTTTAACGAGGAGAACCCGATGACCCGCAAGTTCAACATCATTCTGTCGACGACCGCTCTTGCCGCTTCGCTTTCGCTCGGCGCCGTTGCCAGTTCTGCAAGTGGCGTGACCCAGGGCGGCAACGCTGAAAACGGCCAATACGGCCTGATCGACTACAAGATGCAGATCGTGCCGAATGACCAGACCTCGGACGGCACGCCGCCCGCGGTCAACGTCACCACCGGGAGCGACGTGAACAACACTGCCGGTATCGCTGGCAAGAAAGTCGGCGCTGCATCGACTGACCAGACCTCGAACGGCGAAGACTCGATCCCGGCCGAGAACCAGCTGAAGAAACAGGCCGGTATCGTCGGCAACGAAGTCCAGACCGGCGTCGATGATGCCGTCGTGTCCTCGGATGGCGCTGCGGTCGGCACGATCGAGAAAGTCATGAACATGGGCGACAGCGACGAAGTCTATGTCCGCACCGACGACACGCTCGACACGACCGTTTCGATGTTCAAGATCACCGTTCCGGCCTCTGAAGTCGGCTCGGGCGAGCTGACGCTGAATGCGAGCCTGTCGGACATTCTCTCGACGCTCGAAAAGCAGCAAGACCAGAAGTCGTAATCTAGCGATCTTTCCTAGAAGACCCTTTTCGGCGCGCACGGTTCCTCCCCTGCGTGCGCGCCGTTTTTGCATGTCCGGCGACTTGCGCGCTGCGTTCCCCCTTTCCCCTTCGTATTGGTTCAAATATCCCGGGGGTACGGGGGCTGGCCCCCGTGACAGGACGGCGTGATAGAACGACGTGATAGAACGACGAAGACGCGAGGCGGCCCCCGCTGCCCTTGCGCGAGGCGACAGGAGAGACCCATGATCCCGGTGCAGGGCTTTGACGGACAGAAGGTGGCGGTGCTCGGGCTCGGACGCTCGGGTCTGGCGACGGCGGCCGCGCTGCGCGCAGGCGGGGCCGAGCCGCTGTGCTGGGATGACAGCCCCGAAGGCCGCGCCCGCGCCGAGGAGGCGGGCTATAGCTGCCGCGACCTGACGCGCCACGGCGCTTTCGAGGAGGTCGCAGCCCTGATCGTCTCGCCCGGTATCCCGCATCTCTATCCCAAGCCCAATCAGGTGATTTCGGCGGCGATGGAGGCGGGCGTACCCGTCGACAACGATATCGGCCTGTTCTTCGCCTCATGGGCGACCAATGATTTCATGCGCTATGATCAGGCGCCGCGCACGATCTGCGTCACCGGCTCGAACGGGAAATCCACGACGACGGCGCTGATCCATCACATTCTGGAAGAGGCCGGGCGACCGACGCAGATGGCGGGAAATATCGGGCGCGGCGTGCTCGATCTGGAGCCTGCCGAGAATGGCGAAGTGGTGGTGCTGGAGCTGTCCTCCTATCAGACCGATCTGGCGCGCGCGCTGACGCCCGACATCGCGGTCTTCACCAATCTCTCGCCCGACCATCTCGACCGCCACGCAGGCATGGGCGGCTATTTCGCGGCCAAGCGTCGTCTTTTCGCCGAAGGCGGCCCGGATCGCGCGGTGATCGGTGTCGACGAGCCCGAGGGCGTCTATCTCGCCAATCAGATCATGATGGGTCGTAACGATGACCGGCTGATCCGGGTCTCCTCGGCACGCAAGCTCGGCGACTGGGGCTGGTCGGTCTACGCGCGCAAAGGGTTCCTCAGCGAATGGCGCAAAGGCAAGCAGGTGGCGTCGATCGACCTGCGTGATGTCACCGGGCTGCCCGGCGCGCATAACCACCAGAACGCCTGCGCGGCCTACGCCGCCGTGCGTGCGCTGGGAATTGCGCCGCGCGTGATCGAGCAGGCGTTCCATTCCTTCGCCGGTCTTCCGCATCGCAGCCAGACGGTCGCGGAGAAGCGTGGGGTGCGCTGGGTCAACGACTCGAAAGCGACCAACACCGACAGCGCCGCGAAGGCGCTTCAGGCCTTCCCGAACATCCGCTGGATCGCGGGCGGTCTGGGCAAGGAGGGAGGGGTGGCCTCGCTGTCCGAACATCTCGGTGCGGTGAAGAAAGCCTATTTCATCGGCCACTCCGCGCGCGATTTCGCGCTGGAACTGGCGGTCGAGCATGAGATTTGCGAGACGATGGAAGCCGCCGTCGCCGCCTGCGCCCGCGACGCCGAAGAGGGCGACACGGTGCTGCTGGCGCCTGCAGCGGCCAGCTTCGACCAATATCCGAATTTCGAGAAACGCGGCGATCATTTCGCGCAGCTCGTGGACGCGCTGCCCGGCTGAAGCTCCGGCAGGCGCCGGGCCGTCCCCGTCACCCGCGATCGGTAGCCCCGCTCTCGGGTTGCCGCCGATACCGGTGCTTTTGACGTCGTATCCGAGCCCCGGCCCGTAGGTCGACGGGCTCGGCTTTCTGTCAGGCGCGGCTTATCCGCTTACGCCAAGCCTTCGTAACAAGGCGAAAACTGCGCCTCGTACGGCCCCCGCGCGCTGAGTCGCTGAGACGGGATGCGCGCAGGCTCACCCCCTCAAACGGTGTATGCGCCGTCCAGATTTCGGCATCTCTGACAAGAAATACAACTCGTGATTGTTATTTCGCGACGTTGAACCGATGCCGCGACGTCAAAACGCTCGCAATCTAAATCTTGGCTGCCCGGCTCAACAGGGGACACGGGGCCAGATTTACCGCCGGGGTGGGCCGGCATTTCAGAAACGGAGAAAGACTATGAAACTGTTCAAACTCGCTTCGCTGCGCCGTCTCAAGAATGACGAAGAGGGCGTCACGGTCGTCGAATACGGCATCGCGCTGGCCATCGCTGTGGGCATCGGTGCTGGCATCTACGGGGCACTCGGACAAGGTGTATTCGATCAATTGGCGAGCGCAGAAACGATTATGACGGGCAACGCAACTACTGCCACGATCGGGCAATAATCGCTGCGCAGTCGCGAGCATCAAAGGGCGGCCTAAAGAAGGCCGCCCCCCAAATTCAAACATCGTTTTTAGGGAGAGCGCCATGCGTATCGCATCTTTGCTGACCTTCACTGCAGGACTCGCCGTGGCAGGTGGCTCGGCTTACCTGGCGCGTGATTTCTTCGAGGCGAAATACAAACGCGAAGTCGCCGCCGAGCGCGAAGGGCTCGTCGAGGTCCTCGCCGCTGCACAGAACATTCCCTTCGGCCAGACCATCGAGGCGCAGAAGCTGACGTCGATCTCCTGGCCGAAAGAGGCGCTGCCGCCGGGGGTCTTCACCGATTACGCAGCCCTCCTGCCCGAAGCGGGTGGAGAGCCGCGCCGCGCCCGCGCCGAGATCGCGCAGGGCGAGCTGATCCTCGCCTCCAAGGTCTCGAATTACGGCGAGAAGGTCACCATCGTTCAGACCCTCGGCCCGAACAGCCGCGCCATGGCGATCGAGGTCAACGCCACGAGCGGCGTCGGCGGGTTCGTGACCCCGGGCGACCGCGTCGACGTAATGATGACGCGCGGCAAGAACGAGTCGCTCAAAACCGTGACGATCCTGCAGGACGTTCGCGTCATCGGGGTCGATCAGGAAGCCGATGAGAAAGTGAAAACCCCGGGCGTGGCGCGCACCGTCACCGTCGAGGTCTCGCCCGATCAGGGCCAGCGCCTCGCGCTGGCGCAGAAGGCGGGCACGCTGAGCCTGACGCTGCGCACGCTCGACGAGGCCGAGAGCGATCCGCTGCCCTCGATCGGCTTGGCCGATATTCTCAGCGAGCGGTCCTCGAACAAGCTCGAACCCACGCCCGTGCGCACGGTGACGATCCGGCGCGGCACGGTCGTGACCCAGACGACGATCAAGTGAGGCTCGGGGTCGATGGGGCGCATCCAGAACAGCATCCGACGCTTTGCCCGAGAGGAAGACGGGACGATCCTCGTCTTCTTCGGGATGAGCCTCGTGGTGGTGCTCGGTCTGGTCGCGCTCTCATTCGATCTGGGCAGGCTCGGCAGCACCCGCTCGGAACTGCAATCCTTCGCGGATTCGGTGGCGCTGGCGGCGGCGGGCGAGCTTGACGGCAATTCCGACGCGATCACCCGCGCCGATGCGGCTGCCCAACTTATCGTCGATAGCCAGACTTTCGCGACCGGCTCGCAGGTGCTGGGAGCTGCGAACGACGTGACCCTGACCTATCTCAGCGCGCTCCCGGCAAACGACAATGACGCGACAAACGCGGTCACCACCGATCCGGCGAAGGCCGCCTTCGTGCGCGTCGATGTCGATGAGCGCGAAGTCCAAGGTGTCTTCGCCGCCGCTTTCACGACGCTCGGCGGCTATGACGCCCTGGACGGCACGGCCACGGCTCAGGCGGTGGCGGGGCTCGAAATTCTCGCCTGCGATGTCACGCCCTTGATGTTCTGCGTGCCGCCGGGCTTCGATGCGGAAAAGGATATCGGACAGATGATCCTGCTGCGCTCGGGCGGGGGCGGCGATGCCGCTTGGGGACCGGGCGATTTCGGGTTCCTCGATCCGAATGGCGCGAAAATCGATGACGAAGGGCCTTGCGCCAAGAAATCCGGCGCGCAGCTCGACGCCTGCCTGCTCGGCGCGGTCAGCAAGATCACCCAATGCTTCAACCAGCGTGGCGTCGATCTCGAGCCGGGCCAGAAGGAAGGGCGCAACGCGGCGATCTTCAACGTGCGCTTCGACATGTATCAGTCGATCATGAACGGGCTGAGCAACGATCCCGATTACGCGCCCGCGCCCAATGTCATCAAGGGGATCGTCGCCGCCGATCCGAGCGCCAAGGACGGCGATGCCACCAAGACCACCGGCAACGGTAAGAACGCCTGCATCAAGGAAAATGAAGAGCTCTCGCCCGACACGGTGGGTCTGCCGCGTGACGATTGCTTCATGCCGGGCGCGACCGAGCCCTGCACGCGCTTCGGCGATGGCGACTGGTCGCAGGGCCGCATTACCTACATGCAGACGAATTACGGCATCGACATCACGGCAGAGGGCGCGACGGATCCCTTCGCCGACGCCGACACCCGCTATGACCTTTATCTCGCCGAGATCGCGGCGGCGGCTGGAGGCGACATCCTCTCGGGACGCGCCGAGACGGGCCTGCCGAGCTGCGCGCCCGCGGCCGCCCCCAATGCCGACCGCCGCGTGCTGATCGTCGCGGGCATCGATTGCAGTGCCGAGACCGGCACCGAGATCAAGGGCGCGGCCACGAATGTGCCGGTCAAGGAATTCGTCAAAGTCTTCCTCACCGAACCGGTGGGCGAGGACGGATCGACCCCGCCGACGATGGATATCTGGGGCGAAGTGATCGGGTCCGCCAGCAATGGCGACAAAGAGAAGCTGGGCACGGGCGGCATGGTCCGCGACGTCGTCCAGCTATACCGGTGAGCGCGATGCGGTGGTTTCGCGCATATCGCCTCCGCGCCCCGCGCCGCATCTGGCGCAACGACGAGGGTGCGCAGCTGGTGGAATTCGCGTTGGTGCTTCCGCTGATGCTCATCCTCTTCGCGGCGATCATTGAGAGCGGGCGGATGTTTCTTGCCTATCAGACAGTGATCGGCGGCGTGCGCGATGCAAGCCGTTACCTCGCCCGGATCACTCCGCGCAGCATCTGCGAAACCGGCGGCAGCGTCGATGGTCAGGCGGAAACGCTTGCCGGGATCGTCGGCAATGCGATCACTGGCGGCAGCGTTCTGGGGGGCGGGATCACCGTCACGACGGTCGAGCCGAGCCTCGATTGTATCGAAGGCAGCTATCGTTTCGGCGATGCGCCGATCGTCGAAGTGGCGGCGAATGTCACGATCACCTTCCCCTTCGCCGGTCTCTTCACCCTCATTACACCCACGACGCTCGGCACCGTCACCACGACGATCGCCGACCAGAACCGGGTCTTTGGCTCATGACCGGGCCGCTCGCATATCACGCGCGCGGGCTGCGCCGCTTCCTGCGCGACGAGGAGGGCGCGACCCTTGTCGAGTTCACGCTGGTCTTCGGCCTCTACCTGCTGGTGTTCTTCGGGCTTCTGGATTTCGGACGGCTGGCCTTTCACTACGTGAATATGCAGCGCGGGTTGCAGGTCGCGGCGCGGCTGGCAGCGGTGCGTCCGGCGGCATGTGCCGGCGTGCCGGAGATGAATGAGCGCGGCGTGACGCCGAAAGACGAGACCGAGCCGCAATTCGGCACGAATTGCAGCGCCAAGAGCTGGGTCTGCGCGGCGCCTGCCACGGTGAGCTGCTCGGGCGCGACGACGAATGCGACCGTGGCAGAGATCTGGCCGATCGTCGCCCCGGCGCTGCCCACGGGCTCGACCGCTGCGAACCTGTCCTTCAGCTATTCCTACGATTCCGAACTTGGATTTCTCGGCGGGCCCTATGTGCCGATGGTCACCGTCGAATTGCAGAATGTGAGCTTCCAATTCGCGACGCCGCTGGGCGCGCTGGTGGGGCTCGTGACCGGCACTGCCAATGAAGATCTTGATGCAGATATCGCCTTCCCGAGCATGAGCACGTCGATGCCGGGCGAGGACCTCGCGCAGGGCGCGGGAAGCTAAAGCAAGGGGAGACATGAAATGACCCGTAGAACCAAACCGATATTCCTGGTGCCCGAGCCGAGCGCGCGCGACCTTGCCGCGCCCGCCAAGCGCCGGCTGACCTTCTCTGCCGAGGCCGAGCGTCTGACGCATGCGCGGGCGCCCGACGAGGAGGGCCAGGTGATCGCGGTCGCGCGCAGCCGCGGCGGGATCGGGGCCACGATGCTGGCGGTGAACCTCGCCCATCAGCTGGCGGCCCAAGGGGTGAAGAAAGGTCAGGCGCCGCGTCGCGTCGGGCTGATTGACCTCGATCTGCAATTCGGCATGGTTGCGGGCTTCCTCGATCTCGATCCAAGCCCGGCGCTCTACGACATGGCGCGCAGCGGGGCGGTGCCGGACGAGACCTTTCTCGATCAGTCGATCCAGCATTCGAAAGACGGGCTGGAAGTGCTCTGCGCCCCCGCCGCTTTCGCGCCGCTCGGTGCGCTCGGCGCCGATCAGGTCACCGAACTCATCACGCTGATGCAGGCGCGCTGCGATTACGTCGTCGTCGATCTGCCGCATGCGCTGATCGACTGGGTCTCGCCGGTGCTGGCGCGCGCGTCCCTGATGTATCTGGTGACGGATCTCGCGGTGCCCTCGCTGCAGCAGGCACGCCGCCTGATCGATGCCTATCACGAGGAGAACCTCGCGCTGGAGATCGAGGTGGTCGTGAACCATCAAAGCCGTCCGCTGATGCGCTCGCGGGTGCAGCAGGAGGCGGCGAAGGCGCTCGATCGCGATCTGAGTCACTGGTTGCCCGACGACCCGCGTGCCGCCAAGGAGGCTGCCGAACGCGGCGTGCCTCTTGCGCGGATCGGGCGGCGCTCTGCGTTGTCGAAAGCGATTGCCGGTCTGGCGAAGGGGCGGCTCGCACAGAGCGCAGCCCGGATGAATTGAGGGGGAGCACGAGATGTTTCGCAATTTCACGGATCGCGGGTCGAAACCGACCGAGACCGAAAAGGTGATCCCGCTCGGCAAGCCCTATGCGGGTAGCCCGCCGAAAGACGCGCGCGAGATGGCCGCACAACAGGTTATGCCCAAACCGCCCGCGGCAGAGGTCGACGAAGACGCGCAGCGTCGCGCGCTGGAACTCAAAAGCCGCCTGCATGATGCGCTTCTGGACCGGCTCAACCTGTCGATGCTCGACAAGGTCGTGCCCGAGGAGCTGCGCCGCGAAGTGGCGGCGCTGGTGAGCGAAGAGCTGCGCGACGCGAAAACCCCGCTGCGCGCGGAGGAATTCAAGACGCTGGTCGATGAGCTTCTCAACGAGGTGCTGGGGCTCGGCCCGCTGGAGCCGCTGCTGGCCGATCCGTCGATCAACGACATTCTCGTCAATGGCTGCAACCGCGTCTTCGTCGAGCGTCACGGCGTGCTGGAGCGCACGGCGGTACGCTTCCGCGATGAACGCCACCTGCTGCGGATCATCGACAAGATCGTCTCGCGGGTGGGGCGCCGGATCGACGAGAGCAACCCTTGGGTCGATGCGCGGCTCGAAGACGGCAGCCGCGTGAACGCGATCATCCGGCCCTGTGCGATTGACGGGCCGAGCCTCTCGATCCGCAAGTTCGCGCGCCAACCCTACACGATGGAGCGGCTCGTCGAGACCGGGATGATGACGGGGGCTGCGTCGCGGTTCCTGCACGGGCTGGTGCATGCCCGCAAGAATATCCTGATCTCGGGCGGCACCGGTTCGGGCAAGACGACGCTTTTGAACGCGATCTCGGCCGCCATCGACCCGCGCACGCGGATCGTGACGATCGAGGACGCCGCCGAATTGCAGCTGCAACAAGAGCATGTGGTGCGGCTGGAAACCCGCGCATCCAATCCGAACGGGCAGGGCGCGGTGATCCAGCGCGATCTGGTGAAGAACGCGCTGCGGATGCGTCCCGACCGGATCATCGTCGGCGAGGTGCGCGGCTCGGAAGCCTTCGACATGTTGCAGGCGATGAACACGGGCCATGACGGCTCGATGACCACGGTCCACGCCAATTCCGCGCGCGACGCTCTGGGGCGGATCGAGCAGATGGTGACGATGATCGGCCTCGACATGCCGCTCAACGCGATCCGCTCGCAAATCGCCTCCGGCCTCGACATCGTCGTGCAGATCGCGCGCATGTCCGACGGTCGCCGCCGGGTGCTCTCGATCTCCGAGATCACCGGGCAGGAAGGCAATATCGTGATGATGCAGGACATCTTCACCTTCCGCAAAACCGGCACCTCTGCCGATGGCGTGATCGAGGGCGAGTTCACCGCCACCGGCCTGCGCCCGCGTTGCCTGGAAGACCTGATCGCGGCGGGCGTCGCGGTCGATCCGTCCGATTTCAAGATGCGGGGGAACTGAGCCATGTGGGAGATCATCGAAAAGGACCTCGCCGCCTATGTCGCCTATAGCGGCATCGCGCTTGGCGTTCTGCTGGCGCTGACCGGCGGCCTGCACCTGCTCAACCGCACCGAGACCAGCGGTGAGGCGAAAAGCCGCCGGATGAAGATGATCGCGAAGGGGCGCGACACCGAAGAGATGCTCGCCCTGCTCAAGCCCAACCCGCGCAAGGGCTGGATCGCCCGGCTGCCGAAGCGCTTCGACCTGCCGCGCCTGCTGCATCGCGCGGGCTTCCGGATCGGGCCGGACAAGTTCCTGCTGATCTGCGCCGCGCTTGCGATCGGGAGCTTCGTGCTGGCGCTGGCCCCGTTTGGTCCGCTGCGGGCGGCCTCTGCGGCCGTGACGATCGGGCTGGTGCTGCCCTTCATGGTTCTGCGCTCGCGGGCGACGCAACGGATGAAAGTGCTGACGAGCCAGCTGCCTGATGCACTCGACATGCTGGCGCGGGGCCTGAAGATCGGCCATCCGCTGAATATGTCGATCGGCGCCGTGGCCGAGGAGATGCCCGACCCGATCGGCACCGAATTCGGCATCATCTTCGATCAGGTGACCTATGGCGAAGACCTGCCCGACGCGGTGCTGGAATTCGCCGAGCGGGTGGGGCTGGAAGACGCCGACTATCTCGCGGCGAGCATCGGTATCCAGCACGGTACGGGCGGCGATCTCGCCCGCGTGCTCGAAGTGCTGGCGGCGACGACGCGGGGCCGGATTTCGATGCGGCGCAAGATCCGCGCGATCTCGGCGGAGGGGCGCGCCTCGGCGTGGTTCCTGACCGCGCTGCCGTTCATCATGTTCGGCTTCACCACGCTGATTTCGCCGAATTACTACGGCGAGGTCGCCGATGAACCGATGTTCCGCTCGATGGCGATCCTCGTCATCACGCTGATCATCCTGAATGCCGTGGTGCTGCGCCGTCTGGTGCAGTTCCGGATCTGAGCCGGGGAGAGAGACCATGTTGATGACACGGATCGAGGATTTCGCGCTTCGGATGGGCATCGCGCCCGAGACGCTTCTGGCCGCCGGGATCGGCTTCGGCCTGCTGCTGCTGATCGTCGGACTTCAGGCCGCCTTCCAGCGCGACCGCGCCGCCGAGCGCATCGCGGCCATTGGCGGGGCGAAAACGGGAGGGCGCACCGAGCATGGCTATCTAAAGGCGCCGGAGGCACGTCCGGGCCAGATCCTGAAGGCCTTCGTGCCCGCCGACCGCCAGACCCGCTCCAAGCTGGAACGCAAACTCGCGCAGGCCGGGCTGTCCGGGGCGAGCGCCTTGCGCCGCTTCACCCTGGTTCGGATCGCGCTGGGCGTCGGCCTTCCGGGTATTTTCATGGGGCTTCTGTTTGCCGCACGCAGCCCCGAGATCGGCCTGCCGATGGGGCTGGATGCCCGTCTCGGAAGCCTGAGCGGAATGGCGACCTATCAGATCCTGACCGGGCTCGTCGCAGGCGGCTATCTGCTGCCGCTGATGTGGCTCAATGGTCGGATGCGCGAGCGGCGGCTGCGGATCGAAGAGAGCTTCCCGAACGCGCTCGATCTGATGCAGGTGGCGATTGAAAGCGGCATGGGGTTCGATGCGGCGATGACCCGCGTGGGCAACGAGCTGGCGGAGACCTCGCCCGAGATTTCCTTCGAGTTCCTCTCGGTGCAGCGTCAGGTCCAGGCCGGGCGCGAGCGCGAGGCGGCTCTGCGCGACATGGCCGACCGAACCGGGGTCGAGACCGTGCGCGCCTTCGCCAATGTCGCGAGCCAGTCGCTGCGCTTCGGGGCCTCGATGGCGCAGGCGCTGACCACCTATGCCGCCGATCTGCGCGGCATCCGCGAGATGCGTGCGCAGGAAAAGGCCAATCGCCTGCCGGTGCAGATGTCCGGGGTTCTGGCGTCGTTAACGCTTCCGGCGCTCATTCTGATCGCGGTCGGGCCCGTGGTGATTCGTTATGTGATGCACTATTCGCAGTAAATCGAATCGTTTCCAAATCCGCTCTTTTCCCAAGGCATTGTTTACGGACAATATTTTAGGCCGAAATGTCGACTTAAATGCCGAATATGCAACCTTTGTTTGCAGCGGGTATCAATAGAATCATCCACAGGGAGCTGTGGATATAGTCCAAATGGCTAGCTTAGGAATTAACGCATTTAGGGGTTACGCTTAGAGATGGCCCACGCGCTGTCACGCACATAAGTGGGTCACATATAATAGTTTCTGGGGATGGTGGGGACCATGCGAGACTATGGGACAGGCGGGGCTTCGCCCGGGCAAGAGCGCGCTATCGAAGCGGGCATGATTGGGGCCGTTGCACAGTGGTGTGAGTGTCTGCACGGGACGAACCCGCTGCGCATGGCGCTAAGATATCTGACCGACAGTATCGGGGCCGAGGCCGTCATATTGGCGCGCTATCCGCGGGATGCGGGCGCACCGGCACGGGCGTTGGTCCATGACAGGGCGCGATCCGGCTGCCGGATCCCGCTGGAGCAAAGCTTCGCGGCTGATCTGCTTGGCGATTATCTCGACAAGGCCAAACGGGGCTCGACCTGGTATCGCTCGATGCAAGACGAGGATGTGCCGCAAGCGGTCGCCTCGGCACTGGCCCGGCGCAACCTCGTCGAAATGGTCGTCATTCCGCTCGAGATCAGCGATCGCTGGGTCGATACGCTGGAGCTGCATTTCACCGAGAAGCTGCGCCAGTATCAGCAAGCGGTGCTGACCACGCTCGGCGATACGCTGAGCCGCACCTGGCACAACCGCGCCCGGGGCATGTTCACCGAGACCTTGCTGAAATCCGCCGCCAAGCAGGCCGCGCCGCTCATCGGCTCGCCGATCCTGAGCGCGGATAACCCTGCGCGTCTGAGCCGTTCGGAATACCGCGTCTGCCTGCTGCTGCGCCACGGCCAGTCGCCTGATCAGATGCTCGCGGAGCTGGGGATCAAGGAATCCACCCTGCGCACCCATCTGAGCAATCTCTACGCCAAGACCGGCGCGCGCAATCTGGCGGAACTGACCTTCCAGCTTGTCTCCGAACTGCCCTTCGAGCTCGCCGGCGCCAGAGCCGGACGGGTCGCATGACCGGGCAGCTCCTGCCGCTGGCGGCGCTGGCCCCGGTCTTGATCTGGGTCGCGCTCAGCGATCTGCGCGAGATGCGCATCCCGAACAGGATCGTGCTGATCACGCTTGGCTTCTTTGCGCTCTGCGCGCCGTTTTTGGGTCTGCACGAGCTGAGCCTGCGGCTTGCTGCAGGCGCGATCACCTTCCTCGTCGGCTACGTCTTTTTCGTGCTGCGCGCCTTCGGGGGAGGGGACGTGAAATTTCTCGCGGCCCTGATGCTATTCGTACCCTCTGCGGCGATGGGGGAGTTTTTGATCGCCTTTTCCGTCGCGCTTTTTGCGGGCTCGGCGCTGACGATGGGGCTCCAAAGCGCGCCGGTGGCGACGCGGCTTGGGCCCCGCTTGGGTTGGAAAAGTTGTTACGCACGGGGAAAGCTCCCGATGGGCGTCTCGATCGCGCTTGCGGGTCTGGCTTTGCCTTATCTGGTCGGCGGGTAGGCCCCGCCAAGGGAGGACCTATGTCACGCAAGATTTGGACCAAGTCGCTCGGAGTGGTCGCTCTGGCTTTGTGCACGGTCAGCGCACCACTCCTCGCCGAAGAAACGAAGCCCGACGTCACCGAACGCGCGCAGGCGCTCGTCTGGGGCTCTAGCGATGTGAAACCCGATCCACAGGCCGGGCTCTCGATGTTGGAGGACGCCGCGGCGCAAGGCGATCCCGAAGCGGCTTTGGCCGCAGGTAACCTGCTCCTTTGGGGCGGTCCTGTCGCTGCGGATCGCGATCGCGCCGTTGGCTATCTCGAACAGGCGGTCGAAGCGGGCAGCTGGGATGCGCACCGTCTGTTGGGCAAGCAACTGATCGGCGGCTGGGCTTTGCCACGCGACACTGCGCGCGGGGTCGACCTGCTTGAGACGCAGATCGCAAAGGGCGATGCGAAAGCGGCGCTGATCTTGGGCGAGGCCTATCTCTACGGAACCGGACTGCCGCGCGATTATGCCAAGGCGCGCGACCTGTTCGAGACCGCAGCGGAGGCGGGCGACGCGACCGGCTTGTGGAAATACGGCGAGACGCTGATGTGGTCGCAGCGCAATCCGAAGACAGCGCAGGCGTTTCTCGAACGCGCAGGCGCGGCGGGTGTCGATGGCGCCTATGCGACGCTGGCCGAGGGCGCGATGTATGGCTATCTCGGCGGCGGCTCCACTTCGCGCGCGAAGTTCGACGGCTATGCCAAGGCCGCCCGCGCGGCCGGGAATGAGCGGATCGAAGTGCTCGACGCCACGCGCCGCATCTGGGGCATCTCGATGCGCGGCGATGGCAAACAGGCGGTGGCGCAACTGCGCGGGGCTGCCGAGGCGGGCAACAAGACCGCGGCGCGCTATCTGGTCGGCCTTCTGCGCGACGGCAATTCCTATAACGTCCGGCGCGATCCCAAAGGGGCGTCGGACTTCCTTGAAGCGCATCGCGATCTCTTCACGCCCGAAGAACGCGAGAATTACGCGATGACGATCCGGGTGGCGAGGCATCGGCACGATGCCGATTTCGCGCCGCTTGCAGGAGAGATCGCGCCGGGCATGGCCAAGATGAACGCAGAGGAAGCGCGCGATCTGTTCAAGGCCAATCCGCGGCTGGCGGTCTATCTGATCCAGAAAGACCTCGCCAAGCAGGGTCTGTATCGCGGCCCGCTCGACGGGTTCGCCGGGCGCGGAACGCTGCGCGCGATGGAGCGTGCCTGCGGCAAGATGCCGGGCGATATGGCCTGCCTCGACGGGGTTCTGGCGCCCGAGATCGTCGGTGCGATGCTGCGCGAAGGGTGGGGCTCGTAAGTGACATCGAAGGTTCTGGTCACAGGCGGCGCGGGTTTCATCGGGTCGCATTGCTGCAAGGCGTTGGCCGAGGCGGGGCACGCTCCTGTGGTCCTCGACGATCTGTCGCGCGGCCATGCTGATGCGGTGCGCTGGGGGCCTCTGGTCGAGGGCGATCTGCGCGACCGGGATCTGGTCGAGACGGCGCTCAAGGAGCACCGGATCGACGCCGTGATTCATTTCGCGGCACTGGCCTATGTCGGCGAGAGCGTGGCCGAGCCGACCCGCTATTACGACGTCAATCTGGGCGGGATGACCGCCCTTCTGAGCGCGATGCAGGCGGTGGGGCTGGACAAGATCGTCTTCTCGTCGAGCTGCGCCACCTATGGCACGCCCGAGACGCTGCCGATCTCCGAAGACACGCCGCAACGCCCGATCAACCCCTATGGCCGCAGCAAGCTGATCTGCGAATGGATGCTGGAGGATGCCGCCGCCGCGACCGATCTGCGTTTCGCGGCCCTGCGCTATTTCAACGCGAGCGGCGCCGACCCGAGCGGCGAGATCGGCGAGCGCCACGATCCCGAGACCCATCTCATCCCGCTGGTGCTGCGTGCGGCCTCGGGGCAGGGCCCTGCGGTGAAGGTCTTCGGCACGGATTACCCCACGCCCGACGGCACCTGCATCCGCGACTACATCCATGTCGACGATCTGGCCCGCGCGCATCTTCTGGCGCTCGATTACCTGCAGGGCGGCGGCGACAGCCTGAAGCTCAATCTCGGCACCGGGCGGGGCGCGTCGATCCGCGAGGTGATCGCCTCGGTCGAGCGGGTGACGGGGCGCAAGGTGCCCTTCGAGGACGCCCCGCGCCGCCCCGGCGATCCGGCGGAACTGGTGGCCGATCCCTCCCGTGCGCACGACGCTCTGGGCTTTAGCGCGCGTTACCGTGAACTTGACGAGATCGTGTCCCATGCCGCTCCGTGGTTCGGCCTCTGACCTCGGGTTCGCGCTCTGCCGGGGTTGAGCCTGCCGCCCAGCCATCTATCTTGCGGCTCAACGCAATTCAGGAGGCTCTCATGGCAAGCGACGCAATCGATCCGCAACTTCTCGACCGGCTGGCCGAGGTTGCCGTGCAGGTGGGTCTGAACCTGCAAGACGGTCAGGATCTGGTGTTGACCGCGCCCGTCGAGGCGCTGCCGCTGGTGCGCCGGATCGCCGCCGAAGCCTATCGCGCGGGCGCAGGCACCTTCACCCCGATCCTCAGCGATGGTCAGATCACGCTGGCCCGGTTCGAGAACGCGAAGGACGAAAGCTTCGACCGCGCGCCTGACTGGCTCTATCAGGGCATGGCGAAGGCTTACGAAAGCGGCGCGGCCCGCATGGCGATCGTCGGCGAAGACCCGATGCTGCTGTCGGAACAGGACCCGGAGAAAGTCTCGCGCGCGGGAAAGGCCAACTCCATCGCCTATAAACCGGCACTGGAGAAAATCTCGAATTTCGAGATCAACTGGTCGATCGTGAGCTATCCGACCGTGGCCTGGGCCAAGCGCGTCTTCCCCGATCTGCCGGAGGACGAGGCCGTGGGCAAACTAGCCGACGCGATCTTCGCCGCCTCGCGCGCCGATCAACCCGATCCCGTCGCCGCATGGGAGGCGCATAACGCGGCGCTGCGCAAGCGCCGCGATTGGCTGAACGAGCAGCGCTTCTCGGCGCTTCATTTCACCGGTGGCGGCACCGATCTGACCGTGGGCCTCGCCGACGATCACGAATGGAGCGGTGGAGCGTCCGAGGCCAATAACGGCGTCGTCTGCAACCCGAATATCCCGACCGAAGAGGTCTTCACCACGCCCCATGCCGAGCGCGTCGACGGGGTCGTTCGCGCGACCAAGCCGCTGTCGCATCAGGGCAGCCTGATCGAGAATATCGAGATGCGCTTCGAGGGCGGCAAGGTGGTCGAGGCGAAGGCCAGCCGCGGCGAGGCGGTGCTGCAGAAGCTCATCGACACCGACGAAGGCGCGCGCCGTCTGGGTGAGGTCGCGCTGGTGCCGCATGGCTCGCCGATCTCGGCTTCGGGGCTGTTGTTCTTCAACACGCTCTATGACGAGAACGCGGCCTGCCATATCGCGATGGGGCAGTGCTATTCGAAATGCTTCATCAATGGCGGCGAGCTGAGCGAAGACGAGGTCGCGGCGAAGGGCGGCAACAGCTCGATGATCCATGTCGACTGGATGATCGGCGGCCCCGAGACCGATATCGACGGCATCAAGCCCGACGGCACCCGCGTCCCGGTCTTCCGCAAGGGCGAATGGGCCTGATTGGCCGCAAGACCTGACAATGGTGAGCGCCCGACGCGCCGATTGGTGTGTCGGGCGCTTATATTTTGTGCAGATGCGAGGAATTTCGCCTCGTCCCGCGCAGTTCGATGCGCCCGGCGTCGCAAGGCACCGCGGAGCGCGGGCGTTTCTTGACGAAAGCGGCAACTGGGCGAAATCTGAATATACGGGTCGGGCTTGGCCGACCCTCTTGGGCAACTCGCGCACCCTTGCGCTGTGTGAAGGGCCGCCCGGCCGACGCAGGTTTTCGATCCTCCTCCCCGAAAACGCGTTCAGGCCGGGCGGTGCCCAGCCTGACCAGCGAAACCGAAATCTTGCCTGACTTAACGGCCGGTATTGAGGCTTTTCGTGATCAGCTTCTCGCGGCTCTGCGCCAGCGAGGGATGGATCAGCGCGTTCTCGATCGCCGCGACCTGCGTGAAGCCGATATTGTCGAGCGATTTGCCCTTCGCGAATTTCGCAGCCCGCGCTTGGTCGAGCATGCTGAGATGCGGATCGGCGGGCATGAAATAGGCCGGGTTGGGGCCGCTCGAGCTCTGTTTGGGCGCTTGCGGCCCGAGGCCGCCGGGCGGCTGCGACGCAGCGCCAGCTTGCGCGATCCCGGCCCCAAGGCCAAGCGCCACTGCAAGGCTGCAACCAAGAGCCGAAGCGGTAAAACGGGTGGTCATAGGCAGTTTCCTCATTTCTTCTTCAGAGCCATGCGGATCAGGGTTTCCCGCGCGGTTCGGTCGACATTCTGAACCAGCGCATCCTTGATCTGCACGATTTGGCGGTCGGTCAGGTTGGACAGATCGACGTTCCCGACCAGAGCGTGGACGCGCTGAATTTCCAGCGCATTGAGCGGCTGTTGCTGCGCGGCGGCCAGCGACGGCAGCGCGGCGCAGGCGAGGGCGGCGATCAGGGCGATAGATTTCATCATGAGTCTCCTCTGACGGCTCTTCCTACAGGAAGATGCAGTTGCGTGGACGCGGGACAAGCGCAGACGCGCGCAAGTTTCGGTGAGTGCTGCTTGCCCTATGCGTCAAGATGGGGATTCACATCGCGAATTCATCATGATACCGTAACTTTTAACAAGCAGAGGGCAGACATAAGCTCTCGCAAAAATACGGGCAGGATCGAGGCAATGAAGGCGGGCTATCAGGGCACCTTCGTCATTTCATGGGCGCAGACGGAGATCGACGGCACACCGGTGCCGCCGCTTGAGGTCGTGACCGTGGGCGCATGTTGGCGATGGACGGGGCAGGCGATCTGCGTGGACGGGCCCAATGATCGGCTCATCTTGCACAATGCGCGCGGCGAGGCGGAGCGGCGCACGAAAGCCGCCCGCGCGGTGCGTCGCCTGCTGGGCGAGGCCGTGGGACATCCGCGAACGCTCGACGATCCCGACGAGACCGAGACGCCCAATCAAAGCTTTACCGTGACCGATGGTTATCACGCCTATGTCGTCACCCTGATCGAGCTGCCCGAAAGCGGCACGCGTATCCTGATGTTCGCCGGTCGGATGCCGCCGGTGGACAGCGATCTGTGGGTGGTCGACCGGGCGCTCGATCTGCGCCCGAAAGCGGCGCGGCAGGGGCCTGCGGGCGTCATCTGTTTCACCCCCGGCACGCTGATCGAGACCGACCAGGGCCGCCGCCCGGTCGAGGCGCTGCGCGAGGGCGACCGCGTGCTGACCCGCGATGACGGGGCGCAGCCGATCTGCTGGATCGGGCGGCGCGACATCTCGGGCGCGCGGCTCCATGCGATGCCGCATCTGCGCCCGGTGCGGATCTCGGCAGGGGCGTTCGGCATCGCACGACCCGATCGCGATCTGATCGTGTCGCCGCAGCACCGGATGCTGGTGCGCGGACGCGCGGCGCAGGCGCTGTTTGCCGAGGACGAGGTTCTGGTGCGCGCCTGCGATCTGGTGAATGGCCGCCAGATCCGCTTCGAGGGCGCGCTGCGCGGCCTGAGCTACATCCACCTGATGTTCGAACGCCATCAGGTACTGACCGCGAACGGGCTTGAGACCGAAAGCTTCCACCCGGCCTCCACCCGGCTCGAGATGATCGCCCGCGACCAGCGCGCCGGGCTTGAGGCGCTGGTGCCCGAGGTCGAGGAAAATCCGCTCAGCTATGGCGCCTTCGCGCGCCGTGCGCTCAAGCCCTCCGAGGCCGCGATCCTGCGCCACGATCTGGCCGCCTGAACGGGCAAATCCGCTCGAAATCGCTGCAGGCTTGGGCTGTGCGTCAGATGCACGGCTTCGTGCGCATTTTGCGCCTTTTCTCTGCCCGAACGTCGCCTTAGCTTCGGGACAAAGGAGATATCAATGACCAGACCCGTCGTCGGCATCATCGGCAATAGAGGCCTCGTAGGTGACCGCTACCCCGTCCATGAAGGCGGGCAGCTCAACTCGGAAGCGGTGAGCAAAGTTTCCGATTGCATCCCGCTGCTGATCCCCGCCGATCCCGAATATGTCTCCGTTCAGGAGTTGATGGAGGTCTGCGACGGTTTCCTGCTGACCGGCGGGCGGCCGAACGTCCATCCGCATGAATATGGCGAGGAGCCGACCGAGAAGCACGGCACTTTCGACCGCGCCCGCGATGCGATCACACTACCGCTGGTGCGCGCCTGTGTCGAAAACGGGCAGCCCTTCCTTGGCATCTGCCGGGGCTTTCAGGAGGTCAACGTCGCGATGGGCGGCACGCTCCATCCCGAAATCCGCGAGCTTCCGGGCCGGTTGAACCACCGGATGCCTCCCGAGGGGACGCTCGAAGAAGGATTCTCCAACCGTCACATGGTCACGCTCACCCCCGGCGGCCGGTTCGCGCGTCTCTTCGGCGCGGATGAGGTCGAGACCAACACGCTGCACGGGCAGGGCGTTTGCACCGCCGGTACCCGGATTGTGATCGAAGGGCGCGCCCCCGATGGTACGCCCGAGGCGATCTATGTTAAGGACGCGCCGGGGTTTACCCTATCGGTGCAATGGCATCCCGAATGGCGTGCGGCGGAAGATCCGGTCTCGCGCCCTCTGTTTGAGGCATTCGGCGATGCGGTGCGTGCTTGGGCGCGCGGCGAACGGCCCGCCGCCTGCGTCGCCTGAGCCGCTAAGACAAAACGGAGAGACAGATGAAACGCTCGCGCGTGAACGAAATCATGGCCGCGGCCGAGGATATGATCCAGGAATTCGGCTTCCGCCTGCCGCCCTTCGCATGGTGGAGCCCGGCCGAGTTCAAGGCGCGCCTGCCGCAGGCACAGCGCATCGTGGATGCCGCGATGGGTTGGGATATCACCGATTACGGGCAGGGCGATTTCGACAAGCTGGGTCTGTTCCTCTTCACCCTGCGCAACGGCGATCTGCGCGATCTTCAGGCGGGCCACGGCATGGCCTATGCCGAGAAGCTCCTGATCTCGCGCAAGGACCAGATCAGCCCAATGCATACCCATATCATCAAGGCCGAGGACATCATCAATCGCGGCGGCGCAGACCTCGCGATCGAGCTCTATGGCTCCGACGCGGATGGCAAATTCGACGAGAGCGCAGGCGGGCAGGTGATGTGCGACGGCGTCCCGCGCAATTACGCGCCCGGCGAGGTGCTGATCCTGCGCCCCGGCGAGAGCGTGACCCTGCGGCCCGGTGACTGGCATGCCTTCTGGGGCGAGGGCGGCGACGTTCTGATCGGCGAGGTGTCGACCGTCAACGACGACAATACCGACAATATCTTCCGCGAAGATATCGGGCGGTTCTCAGAGATCGAGGAAGACGAAGCGCCGCGCCATCTGCTGGTCAGCGACTACGACAAGTTCCTGTATTCATAAGTATTTACTGGCTTCCTTGCGGGCGAAAGGCTTCAGCCTTTCGCCATGCTCGGCCAGCCAGGCCTGTGCGCGGGCGGGGTCTTTCTTGCTCAGCTCGCGCAGCCACCACGCGATGGCCTTCTGGATGAACCAGTCGCGATCCTCGGCCAGTTGCGCGGCCCAGCCCAGAACCTCGTCGCGCACCGCCTCGTCCTCGGGCTTGGGATTGCGCTGCTTGGTCCAGGGTAGGGTGAAGACGAAGGCCGCACGCCGCGTCCACATGTGATCCGAGCGCACCCAGTCGGCCACCTCGTCGAGCCGCGCCGGCTCGGCCTGAAGCCGTTTCGAGCCCGCCTTGGCCGCGTGATCCGCAATCGCCCAGGCGTCGAATTGCGGCACCCAGCTCGCGATCAATTCCCATGCGGCACCGTCGGGGCGCAGCCGCGCCTGCGTCAGCAGCTTGGCCGCCGCGATCCGCGCCTCGTGAATGTCGCTGTCCCAAAGCCCGCGCGCCAACTCCACGCGTCCCGGCACGTCGAGCTGGCCGCGCCACAGCGCGACCATGTCTTCGATCGCGGGAACGGCAATGCCCAGATAGCGCCGCTCCGCTTTGTGATAGGCGGCCATCTCGGCGGCTTTCTCGGCATCCGCCCAGCTTTCCAGCGCGAAAAGCGCGTCTTCCAGCGTGGGCGGGGGCCCGAGCGGCGCGTCGGGGTCCTCTTCCTCGGCGAAGCTCTCATAGTCCGCATCCGAGGCCGCATAGGCCTCGGCCTCGGCGCGCAGTCGGGCATCCTCCGCCGGATCGAGCGGCGCGTAATCCGCCGCGCGCGGCCGCGCGACGCGTTTCTTGCCCCGCTTGCGGCTCATTCGACCGTCACCGATTTGGCGAGGTTGCGCGGCTGGTCCACGTCGGTGCCTTTCGCGACCGCCGTGTGATAGGCCAGAAGCTGCGCCGGAACCGCATAAAGGATCGGCGCGAAAGGTTCCGCGATATCAGGCATTTGCAGTGTGCCCCAAGTGCCGTCCTGCGCTGCGCTGATACCCTTGGCATCGGAGACCAGCAGCACCATCCCGTGGCGCGCCATCACCTCCTGCATGTTCGACACGGTCTTGTCGAAGAGCTTGTCATAGGGCGCCATCACGATCACCGGCACGGTGCGATCGATCAGCGCGATCGGCCCGTGTTTCAGCTCGCCCGAGGCATAGCCTTCGGCATGGATATAGCTGATTTCCTTGAGCTTCAGCGCGCCTTCCAACGCGAGCGGATACATCGCGCCGCGCCCGAGGAAGAGAATGTCCTGCGCCTCGGCAAGTTGCTCTGCCAGATGCGCGATTGGCTCGGAAATCGACAGCGCCTGATTGAGCAGGCCGGGCAGGGCGCGCAGCGTATCGGCATGGCTGCCCAGCGTCGGCCCGTCAGTCTCGTCCCGGTCGCGGCCCGCTTTCAGCGCCATCACGGCCAGAACCAGCAGCTGCGCGGTGAACGCCTTGGTCGAGGCCACGCCGACCTCGACGCCTGCGAAGATCGGCAACATGATGTCGGCTTCGCGCGCGATGGAGGAGGTGGGCACGTTGACCACGGCCACGGTCTTCGCGACGCGCTCAGAGCAATAGCGCAGCGCGGCCAGCGTATCGGCGGTCTCGCCCGACTGGCTGACGAAGACGGCGAGGCTGCGCTCGGACAGGGGCGGCTCGCGGTAGCGGAATTCGGAGGCCACATCGATCTCGACCGGGATCCGGGCGAAGGTCTCGAACCAGTATTTCGCCACCGCGCAGGCGTAATGCGCCGTGCCGCAGGCGATCAGGATAATCCGGTCGATGTTGGAAAAGTCCAACTCTTCCGGCAGATTCAACCCAGTTTCGGGCAGATAATGTCGCAAAGCGTCAGCCAGGACGACGGGCTGCTCGGCGATTTCCTTCGCCATGAAATGCTTGTAGCCACCTTTTTCGACCTGCGCCTGACCCAGATCGATGCGGCTCTCGTCACGGTTCGCGCGGCGGCCCTCGGCGTCGAAAATTTCGGCGCCTGCGCGGGTGACGAAGGCGTAATCGCCCTCTTCGAGATAGGTGATCCGGTCGGTCATCGGCGCGAGCGCAATCGCGTCCGACCCCACAAACATCTCGCCATCGCCATGCCCGATCGCGAGCGGGGAGCCTTTGCGCGCCGCAATCAGCAGATCGTCCTCGCCGTCGAAGAGCCACAGCAGCGCAAACGCCCCTTCGAGCTTACCGAGCGTCGCTACGGCGGCCTCGCGCGCATCCATGCCGCGATCCATGAACATCCGCGTCAGCAGCGCGACCGTTTCGGTATCCGTCTGCGTCTCCGGGGTGATCCCGGCCTCGGCCAGCTCGGCCCGCAGCTCGCGGAAGTTCTCGATGATGCCGTTATGCACGACCGCGACGGGTCCTGAGCGATGCGGATGCGCATTGCCCTGGGTCGCGGCCCCATGGGTCGCCCAGCGGGTATGGCCGATGCCCGACTTGCCCGGCAGCGGCTCGTGCACCAGCAGATCGGACAGGTTCCACAGCTTGCCCACCGCCCGGCGGCGGTCCAGCTTGCCTGCATTTACCGTCGCGATCCCGGCACTGTCATAGCCGCGATATTCCAATCGCTTGAGGCTCTCAACGAGCCAGGGGGAAACCTCGTGCTTCCCCAGAACGCCAATAATTCCGCACATTTAAAAATCTTTCTTCATGCGACGCGCTTTCTCCGCGCGCAGTTTCGCAAAGAGTTTCTTGGCAAGGCCCGGACGGTTCACCTGCTCGGAGCGCTCGATCGCGATCGCCTCGGCGGGAACGTCCTTCGAGATCACCGATCCCGAGCCCGTCAGCGCGCCGTCGCCCACCGTCACTGGGGCCACCAGCATCGTGTCCGAGCCGATGAAGGCATTCGCGCCGATGGTGGTGCGATGCTTCATGACCCCGTCGTAATTGCAGGTCACCGTGCCCGCGCCGATATTCGTATGCTCCCCGATATCGGCATCGCCCAGATAGGTCAGATGGCCGACTTTCACACCCTCGGCGAGGATCGCGTTCTTCACCTCGACGAAATTGCCGATATGCACGTCCTCGGCGAGTTCCGCGCCGGGGCGCAGACGGGCGAAGGGGCCGATCGTGGCGCCGCGCGAGATGTGGCAGCCTTCGAGATGGCAGAAGGCCTCGATCACCGCACCGGATTCGATGGTGACATCGGGGCCGAACACGACATTCGGGCCCAGCACGACATCGCGGCTGATATAGGTGTCGAGCGCGAACCAGACGCTGGTGGGCTCCACCATGGTCACGCCGTTTTCCATCGCCTCGGCGCGCATCCGCTCCTGGAAGAGGGCCTCGGCGCGGGCAAGCTCGGCGCGGGTGTTGATGCCCAGCGTCTCGGCCTCGTCACAGGTCACGACCTGCGCGGTCAGACCCTTCTTGCGCGCGGCTTCGACGATATCGGTGAGGTAGTACTCCTGCGATGCGTTTTCGTTCGACAGCCCCGCAACCAGTTCGGTCAGAAGCACCGCGTCACAGGCGATAACGCCAGAGTTGCAAAGGGTTATGGCGCGTTCTTCATCCGTGGCATCCTTGAATTCTACGATCCGGTCCAGCGTGTCGCCCTGCGCCACCAGGCGCCCGTAGCGGCCCGGATCGGCGGCCTCGAAGCCGAGCACGGTCACCGCCGCATCGGACGCGGCCAGCCGCTCCAGCGTCTCGGGCCGGATGAAGGGCGTGTCGCCGTAAAGCACGATCACGCGGCCATCGAACCCGTCGAGCGCGGGCAGGGCCTGTGCCACCGCGTGGCCGGTGCCGAGCTGTTCTTCCTGCAGCACGATCTGCGCCTCGGGATCGACCTTCGCGACGGCTTTCTTCACCTTGTCGGCGCCGTGGCCTGCGACCACGATCACGGTCTCGGGTTCGAGCGCACGTCCGGCAGCCAGCGCATGCGCCACCAGCGGCGCGCGGCCCACCTGATGCAGCACCTTCGGCAAGTCGGATTTCATGCGGGTGCCCTGTCCCGCCGCGAGGGTGATCAATGCAATCGCCATTAGAAACCTTTTCTTCTGCTCGGCCCCGTTTTAACCATTGGCTTGCTTGCCGCAAGTGGTGCGTCTTCACGCTTCCTTTCGCGGTGTTACGGAAGGAGCAACAGGCAATGCGCACAGTGGTTTTCGACCTCGACGGGACCTTGGCGGATACCTCCGCCGACCTGATCGCGGCGGCCAATTCCTGCTTTACGGCGCGCGGTCATGCGCCGCTTCTCGATCCGGCGGGCGACGCGCTGATCGCCTTCCACGGCGGCAGCGCGATGCTCAAGACCGGCTATGGGCGGCTGGGACTGCCGGATGCGGAGATCGCCGAGCTGGTCGAGGCCGACTATTACCCGCTGCTTGCGCATTACGGCGAGAATATCGACCGGCATACGCGGCTTTATCCCGGCGCTGAGGAAGCTGTGAAAACGCTGCGCGATCAGGGCTTTGCGACGGCTGTCTGCACCAACAAACCCGAAGGTCTCGCGCGTGATCTGATCGACCGGCTCGGGATCGCCGCGCTTTTCGATGCGCTGATCGGCGCCGATACGCTGCCGCTGCGCAAACCTTCGCCCGATCCCTATCTCGCGGCGGTCGAGCGGGCAGGTGGCAAGCTGGAAGCCTCGCTGCTGGTGGGCGACACCAATACCGATCGCGAGACCGCGCGCGCGGTCGGCGTGCCCTGCGTTCTGGTGACCTTCGGACCGGAGGGGCGCGGCATCGAACGGCTCGCCCCCGAGGCGCTGCTCGATCATTTCGACGATCTGCCCGCGCTTGCCGCGCGGATGCTCGGGTGATCGCCTCGGCGGGGCTGTGCCGCCCCGACCCACCCCTCAGACGCGGCTTCCGACGGCCATGACCGCAGCGCCCATCGGTCCTTCGCGCTTTCACGCCACCGCCTTCGTTCTGATCGCGGTGTTCCTCGACATGGTGGGGTTCGGCCTGATCATCCCGGTGCTGCCCTCGCTGATCGCGGATGTGGGCCATGTCGATCTGGCGCAGGCGAGCCGGATCGGGGGCTGGATGTTCGCGGCCTTCAGTCTCGCGCAGTTCCTGTTCGCGCCGTTGATGGGAAATCTCTCGGACCGGTTCGGACGGCGCCCGCTTTTGCTGCTCGCGATCGGCGGTCTGGGCGTCGATTACCTGTTTCACGCCTTTGCGCCGACGCTGCTCTGGCTCTTCGTGGGCCGGATCGTCGCGGGCATCTGCGGTGCGTCCTATGTCATCGCGAACGCCTATCTCGCCGATATCACCCCACCGGCCGAGCGCGCCCGCGCCTTCGGTCTGATCGGCGCGGCCTTCGGTTTCGGCTTCATCGCGGGGCCTGCGCTTGGCGGGTTTCTGGGCGAGCTTGGCCCGCGCATCCCCTTCTTCGTCGCCGCCGCGCTTTCGGGGCTGAATCTGATCTACGGGCTGATCGTGCTGCCCGAAAGCCTGCCGCAGGGGTTGCGCCGTCCGGTGAACTGGCGCGCCTGCAACCCGCTGGGCACGTTGAAAGTCTTCGCGCGTTATCCGGGCGTCCTGCCGATGGGCACCGCGCTTGGCGTCTATCTGTTCGCCTCCGCCGTCTATCCCGCGATCTGGCCCTATTGGGGGATGGCGAAATTCGGCTGGTCCGAGGGGACGGTGGGGCTGACGCTTGCAGGCTACGGGGTCGTCGCGGCGATCTTTCAGGGCGGGTTGGCCGGTCCGCTCGCGTCCCGTCTGGGCGAGGCGCGGGTGGTGGTGATCGGGCTGATCGTCGGGATCGGCATGACCATCGCGCTGGGGCTGTCGACCTCGCTCGTGATGGTGCTGATCGTCCTCTTGATCACCGGGATCGAGGGGCTGGTGCATCCGATGATCGCCTCGCTGATGTCCAATGCGGTGCCCGAGGATGCCCAGGGCGCGCTGCAGGGTGGCATATCCGCGCTGATGAACCTCGCGATGCTGGCGGGCACCTTGTTCTTCACCCAAGTGTTCGGGATATTCCTCGCCGAGAACGCCCCGATCCGCACGCCGGACATGGCCTTTTACGTGGCCTCGGTGATCCTGCTGGCGGCATTGGTGCTGTTCATCCGCGCAAGAAAGGTTGAGTGATGTCCGAGGTTTTCAAAGGCAATTTCACCCAGCAGGAGCCGATCCCCGAAGATGCGATCGAGCGCGCCGTCGAGGTGATGCGCTCAGGCCGCCTGCATCGCTACAACACCCTGCCCGGAGAGCCGGGCGAGGTGGCGCTGCTGGAAGAAGAGTTCGCCGGATTGACCGGCGCGCCCTATTGCCTTGCGGTGGCCTCGGGCGGCTATGCCCTGGGCTGCGCGCTGCGCGCCGTGGGCGTCGGGCCCGGCGATCCGGTGCTGACCAATGCCTTCACGCTCGCCCCCGTGCCGGGCGCCATCGCGGCGGTCGGTGGCAAGCCCGTTCTGGTCGAGGTCACGGACCAGCTGACCATCGATCTCGACGATCTGGCGGCGAAAGCCCCGCAGGCGCGGGTGCTGATGCTGTCGCATATGCGCGGCCATATCTGCGACATGGATGCGCTGATGGAGATCGCGCGCGCCCACGATCTGACGGTGATCGAGGATTGCGCCCATACGATGGGGGCGACATGGGCCGGGGTTCACTCGGGGCGGCATGGCGCGATCGGCTGCTATTCGACCCAGACCTATAAGCACATGAATTCGGGCGAGGGCGGGTTGATCGTGACCGACGATGCCGAGCTGGCGGCGCGGATGATCCTGCTCTCGGGCAGCTACATGCTTTTCGAGCGGCACCGCGCAGCGCCCGGCCCGGAGGTATTCGAGGGGCTGAAATACGACACGCCCAATGTCTCGGGCCGGATGGACCATCTGCGCGCCGCGATCCTGCGTCCGCAGCTGTCGACGCTGGCGGATCGGGTGGCGCGCTGGAATGCGCTTTACCGTGAGGTCGAGGCCGGGCTTGCCGGGGCGGAGGGCGTCGCGCTGATCGAGCGTCCCGAGGCCGAGAGCTATGTCGGCTCGTCCTTCCAGTTCCGCCTGCCGGGACGCTCTGCCCCCGAGATGCTGGACTTCGTGGCCCGTGCGGCGGCCCGCGGGGTCGAGCTGAAATGGTTCGGCGCGGATGAGCCTGCGGGCTTCACCTCGCGCCATGATAG
Source organism: Thioclava sp. ES.031 (assembly GCF_002563775.1). Classification (NCBI taxonomy): domain Bacteria; kingdom Pseudomonadati; phylum Pseudomonadota; class Alphaproteobacteria; order Rhodobacterales; family Paracoccaceae; genus Thioclava; species Thioclava sp. ES.031. The sequence goes on from NZ_PDJO01000001.1 coordinate 1,383,142, forward strand.
CTGGCGTTACGCCGAGGCGCAGAACCTGCCGCGTACCGATGAGGTGCTGGCGACGCTGCTGGATCTGCGCCTGCCGCTGACTTTCTCGACGGATGACGCCGCCCAGATCGCGCGTATCCTGCGGCAAGAGGCCGAGGCCTGAAGAGGTGGCGCGCTGACCCTCAGCCCGCGCGCGAGATCCAGTCGGCGATCATCAGGTCGAGATGCGCGCCGCCGCCATTCTTGTAAAGCGTGATCTCTTCGGCGCTTTCCCGCCCGCGCGCGCCGCCGATCAGATCGTAGAGATCGGCCTTCACCTCCTCGGGCGTGATCACCCCTTCGCGGATCGGGATGAGCAGCTCGCCGATATGGCCCAGCGTGGTGTCGCGGCTGTCGACGAAGAGGCTCGCCGTCGAGATCAGCGCATCGTCGGCCTCGCGCATATCGGCCTTATAGGCACCGATAAGATCGACATGGGTGCCGGGCTTTACCCATGCGCCCTGCAAGACGGGCGCGCGGGCCATCGTGGCGCAGCTGACGATATCGGCCTCGGCCACCGCCTCGGCCAGATCGGTCACCGCGCGCAGGCTGAGGCCCTCGGGGGCGGGGCCAGCCGCCAGTTCCTGCGCCTGCTCGGGGCGGCGCGTCCAGAGCGTGATCTCCGTCAGCCCCGGAAAGCCCGCCGCATAGGCCGCGATCAGCGAGCGCGCGACCCGGCCCCCGCCCACGATCAACAGACGACCGCTGTCCGGGCGGGCGAGAAGCTGCGCGCCCAGAACGGAATCGGCGGCGGTCTTGAACTCGGTCACCAGCGGGCAATCGACGATCGCGGTGGGCTGGCCATGCTCGGGCTCGAACACCACCATCGCGCCTTGCACCGTCGGCAGCCCCGCCTGCGCATTGCCGTCGCACACGGTGAAGGATTTCACCCCGTAACCCAGCCCCGGAATATAGGCCGCACGGCTCAGCAAGACCGCGTCAGAGGGCCCGAGAAACGTATCGCCCAGCTCCGCCTTCGGGCGCGTATGGCCCGCGCGCAGCGCCGCGATTGCGCCCGGCCAGTCCAGCTTCTCGGCGATGTCATAGGGGATGATCTTCGGGCTCATGTCGTCTCCTTCATTGTGTCGGGCGTCACAGAGGCGCCAGCCAGCGCGCCGGGGCAGATACCTCGCGCGGCCCGTTGGCGGCACCGGTGATCGCATCGGCCAGAAGCGCGCCGCAGCCCGCCGAAAGCGTCCAGCCCAGTTGGCCGTGGCCCGCATTGACCCACAGGTTTTCGTAAGACTTCACCCGGCCAAGGAAGGGCGGGCCATGCGGGGTCGAGGGCCGCAGCCCGGTCCACAGCGCCGGCGGCGCATCGCTCACCGCATCGCCGAAGCGCGCGGCGACGTAATCGGTCAGCACCTTGGTGCGATCCTCGCGCAGCGTCCGGTCGCGCCCGGCGAATTCGGCGATCGCGGTCACCCGCAAGACACCACCGTAAGAGGCCACGGCCAGCATCGCCGCCTCGTCGATATAAGGGTGGCGGGGCAGGCGGTTTGGGTCGCGCACCTCCCATGTCCCCGAATAGCCCTTCACCGGGTAGATGTCCGGCGCAAAGCCCAGAGGGCGCGCCAGATCGGGCGTCTCGATCCCGGCGGCAAGGATCACCTGCGCCGCAGGCAGCGTCTCGTCGGCGAGGTCGACCCCGGTGATCTTGCCATGAGCCTGCGTGAACCCGGTCACCGCGCTATTGTAGCGAAACTGCACGCCGTGCTTGGCGGTAAGGGCCTTGGCGGCGGCGCGGGTCACCTCGTGGCAGTTCCCCGCGGCATCCATCGGCGAGAGAAACCCGCCCGCGAAACCCGCCTCGGCGAGCAGCGGATCGTTCTCGGCCAGCCAGTCCGGGTCGATCCGTGTCAGCCGCCCGTCGTCATGCGCGTCGATCTCGGCGGTGGAGTTGTGCAGGTAGAGCCCGCCCTCGAAGCGGATCAGCGCGTCCAGCCCCAGCTCCTGCGCCATGTCGGGCAGGGCGGCGCGGGCGGTCTCGGCCAGCCGCATCATCCGCGCGGTATTGCGCGCCTGCGCGGCCCCGGTGCAGTTGCGCAGGAAGGTCGTCCCCCAGCGCCACAGCGCCGGATCGAAGGGCGCGGTCAGCTTCACGCCGGGATTGCGCCCCGCCATCGCGCGCAGCAGTTGCGGCAAGGCATCCGGCCCGGCCCAGGCGCTCGCATGGCCGATCGAGACGATCCCGGCATTCGCGCGCGAGCACAGCTCCGCCGGGCCGGGCAGGCGGTCGATCACCGTCACGTCCAGACCCCGGCGGGCCAGCGCCCATGCGGTCATCGTGCCCACGATCCCCGCTCCGATCACGATATGACGTGGCTGCCCCATCTTCGCTCCCGTCGGTTTCCAAGCTCTCAGGCCTCTTTGTGGCGGCAATCGCCGCAAGTGACCAGCCCCTGCGCCGCGTGGCCCTGTGCCGCTGCGTCCATCCGGGCGCGGGCCGGGCCACGGGCCTTGACCCGACTCGGCAATTGCGCATAAATGAACGTGCGTTCAATAAACCGGGGGAGGAGATCCGATGTTCGCAGGTTCGATGGAGTTCGATCTGGGCGAGGATATCGCCGCACTGCGCGATATGGTGCGCCGTTGGGCGTCCGAGCGTGTGGCCCCGATCGCGGCCAAAACCGATCTGGATAATGAGTTTCCGAACGAGCTTTGGACCGAGATGGGCGAGCTTGGCCTGCTCGGGATCACCGTGTCGGAAGAATATGGCGGGGCGGGGATGGGCTATCTCGCCCATGTCGTGGCTACCGAGGAAATCGCACGGGCCTCGGCCTCGATCGCGCTCAGCTACGGCGCGCATTCCAACCTCTGCGTGAACCAGATCAAGCTGAACGGCTCGGACGCGCAGAAGAAGAAATACCTGCCCGGGCTGATCTCGGGCGAGTCCGTCGGCGCGCTGGCGATGTCGGAATCCGGCGCGGGCTCGGACGTGGTGGGCATGAAGCTCAAGGCCGAGAAGCGTAACGGTTATTACGTGTTGAACGGCCATAAATACTGGATCACCAACGGCCCCGATGCCGATACGCTCGTGGTCTATGCCAAGACCGACCCGGAGGCTGGCTCCAAAGGCATCACCGCTTTCATCGTCGAGAAGGATTTCAAGGGCTTCTCGACCTCCAAGCATTTCGACAAGCTCGGCATGCGCGGCTCGAACACGGCACAGCTGTTCTTCGAGGATTGCGAAGTACCCTTCGAGAACGTGCTGGGCGAAGAGGGGCGCGGCGTGCGCGTCCTGATGTCGGGTCTCGATTACGAGCGCGTGGTGCTTTCGGGCATCGGCACCGGCATCATGATGGCCTGCCTCGACGAGGTCGTGCCCTATTGCAAGGAGCGCGAGCAGTTCGGCCAGCCGATCGGGAATTTCCAGCTCATGCAGGGCAAGATCGCCGATATGTATGTCGCGATGAACACCGCGCGCGCCTACACTTACGAGGTCGCGAAGGCCTGTGATCGTGGCGCCGTGACGCGTCAGGATGCGGCGGCCACCGTGCTTTATGCGTCCGAGCAGGCGATGGTGCAGGCACATCAGGCGGTCCAAGCCCTTGGCGGCGCCGGGTTCCTCAACGACTCCAACGTCTCGCGCCTGTTCCGGGATGCTAAGCTGATGGAGATCGGCGCGGGCACCTCGGAAATCCGCCGGATGCTCATCGGTCGCGAGATCATGGGAGCCGTCTGATGCGGGCGGGCGCTCTCCTCCTGATCGGGCTTGCAGCGCCTCTGGCGGCGCAGGCCCAAGGGACAGGGGCGGATTTCGATCCGGCCCCGTTGGAGAGCTGCCTGTCGAGCGCCGACGACCCTGCGTCGTGCATCGGCAAAGCGGCGGAGCACTGCATCGGTGACGATGCCAGCGCCCCCGAGCGCCGCGCCTGCTATGATGCCGAGCGCGCCCTCTGGTCCGACCGGGCGGCAACAGCCCTCGACAGCTTGCGCCAAGCGGCGGCGGCCAGTGACGCGGCGCAAATCGTGGCGGGCAAGTCTCCGTCCGGATTGCAGGGCGCGCAGCTGGGTGAGGCGGAAGCCGCCTGGGCGCGCTACCGCGATGGCGCCTGCGCCTACGGGGCCGCGCTGCAGGGCGAGGGCTCGGAGGCGGAGGAGGCGCGCTGCCTGATGCGCAAGACCGCCGAACATGCGATCGAACTGCAGAATTGGGCCGGGCTGCTGGCTGGCGAGGCGCGCCCATGACACGGACACCCCGCCTTCACGGGCGCTCTGAGAAAAGGAAACGCGCGATGAAAATGGCATGGTTGCTGGGCGGCCTGATGCTCGCGTCCCCCACATTGGCGCAGGAGCCGAGCGTCGATCCGGACGCGGTGCGCGCCTGTTTCGACGGGGCGAAGGATACCCATCCCGCCTGTATCGGCGAGGCCGCCGCGACCTGTCAGGGTCAGCCGGGCGGCGATACGACACTCGGTATCTCGGCTTGCCTGCAAGGCGAGGCGCAGGTCTGGGACGATATCGCGAAGTCGCAATACAAGGCGGCGCGCGCCCGTCTGCTGGAGCAGGGCGGTACGGAACTCGCCAACAAGCTGCTCGATGCGCAAAGCGCGTGGGGGCAGTATCGCGACGCCGATTGCGGGCTGCTCTACGAGATTTGGAAGGACGGCACGATCCGCACGGTCGTGGCGTCGCAATGCTACCTCGAGCGTACGGCGCAACGCGCGCTGGAACTGCGCGATTTGGGGAGGATGGAATGAAACTGTTATCGCAGGCCCTGACCTCGTCGGAGGACTTTCAGGCCAATCGCAAGGCGCATCTCGACGCGCTGTCGCAAATCGAAAACGCGGCCGCGCAGGCCGCCGCTGGCGGCGGCCCCGCCGCGCTGGAGCGGCACCTGTCGCGCGGCAAGATGGCTCCGCGCGAACGGGTGGCCGGGCTCCTGGATCCCGGCTCGCCGTTTCTGGAAATCGGCGCGACGGCGGCGCATGACATGTATGGCAATGCCGCGCCTTGTGCGGGCGTGATCGCCGGAATTGGCCGGGTGCAGGGCCAGGAGGTCATGGTGGTCGCCAACGACGCCACCGTGAAGGGCGGCACCTATTACCCGCTGACGGTGAAGAAGCACCTCCGCGCGCAGGAGATCGCCGAGGAAAACCATCTTCCCTGCATCTACCTCGTCGACTCGGGCGGCGCGAACCTGCCCAATCAGGACGAGGTCTTCCCCGATCGCGACCATTTCGGGCGCATCTTCTACAATCAGGCGCGGATGTCCGCGAAGGGCATTGCCCAGATCGCCGTGGTGATGGGGTCCTGCACGGCAGGCGGTGCCTATGTGCCCGCGATGTCGGATGTGACGATCATCGTGAAGGAGCAGGGCACGATCTTCCTCGCGGGCCCGCCTCTGGTGAAGGCCGCGACGGGCGAGGTGGTCACCGCCGAGGATCTGGGCGGCGGCGATGTGCATACGCGTCTCTCGGGCGTGGCCGATTATCTGGCTGAAGACGACGCCCATGCTTTGGCGCTGGCGCGCCGCGCGGTCGGCAATCTCAACTACACGAAACCCGCGACGGTGAACTGGCAATCGCCCGAGGAGCCCGCCTACGACCCCGAAGAAATCCTCGGCGTCGTCCCGGCGGACCTGCGCACCCCCTATGACATCCGCGAGGTCATCGCGCGTCTTGTGGACGGCTCGCGCTTCGACGAGTTCAAACCGCGCTTCGGCGAGACGATCGTGACCGGCTTCGCCCATGTGAAAGGCTGCCCCGTGGGCATCGTCGCCAATAACGGCGTGCTGTTCTCGGAAGCCGCCCAGAAGGCCGCGCATTTCATCGAACTCTGCTCGCAGCGCTCTATCCCGCTGGTCTTCCTGCAAAACATCACCGGCTTCATGGTCGGGCGCAAATATGAGAACGAGGGCATCGCGCGTCATGGCGCGAAGATGGTCACCGCCGTCGCCACGACCTCGGTGCCGAAGATCACGATGCTGGTCGGCGGCTCCTTCGGGGCGGGCAATTACGGCATGGCGGGCCGCGCCTATTCTCCGCGCTTCCTCTGGACCTGGCCCAACTCGCGGATTTCCGTGATGGGCGGCGAACAGGCCGCAGGCGTGCTCGCCACCGTCAAACGCGACGGGATCGAGCGCAAGGGCGGCCAGTGGTCGGCCGAAGAAGAGGCCGAGTTCAAGCGCCCCACCATCGAGATGTTCGAGCGCCAGTCGCACCCGCTCTACGCCTCGGCGCGGCTCTGGGATGACGGCATCATCGACCCGCGCAAATCGCGCGACGTGCTGGCGCTCTCGCTCTCCGCCGCGCTCAACGCTCCGATCGAGCCGACCCGCTTCGGCCTGTTCCGGATGTAACTTTCATGCCTCCGGCGGGGATATTTGGACCAAGAGGAAGTGCAAATCTTCGACTTGGCCGAAATATCCCGGGGGGCTCCGCAGGAGCGGGGGCAGCGCCCCCTCCGACGCTCTCAAAGGGGAGACCGACATGTTTTCCAAGATCCTGATCGCCAATCGCGGGGAGATCGCCTGCCGCGTGATCGAGACCGCACGCAAACTGGGCGTGGCGACCGTCGCCGTCTATTCCGAGGCCGACAGCGAGGCGCGCCATGTGGCGATGGCCGACGAGGCGGTGGCCATTGGCGGCCCCGCGCCCAAAGACAGCTATCTGCGCGGTGATGCGATCATCGACGCGGCCCAACAGACCGGCGCGCAGGCGATCCATCCGGGCTACGGGTTCCTCTCGGAGAACCCTGATTTCGTGGACGCCGTCGAGGCGGCGGGGCTGGTCTTCATCGGCCCTTCGGCCAAGGCGATCCGCGCGATGGGTCTGAAGGACGCGGCCAAGGCGCTGATGGAAAAGGCGGGCGTGCCTGTCGTGCCGGGCTATCACGGCGACAATCAGGACCCCGAGCACCTCGCGGGCGCGGCCGATACGATCGGCTACCCGGTGCTGATCAAGGCGGTCGCGGGCGGCGGCGGCAAGGGGATGCGGCTGGTCGAGGCGCCGTCCGACTTCGCGGATGCGCTGGCGTCGGCGCAGGGCGAGGCGCAGACCGCCTTCGGCAACCCCGCCGTGCTGATCGAGAAATTCATCGGCTCGCCGCGCCATATCGAGGTGCAGGTCTTCGGCGATGGCGAGGAAGCGGTGCATCTGTTCGAGCGCGACTGTTCGCTCCAGCGCCGCCACCAGAAGGTGATCGAAGAGGCCCCGGCGCCGGGCATGACGCCCGAGATGCGCGACGCGATGGGGCAGGCGGCCACCCGCGCGGCGGAAGCGATCGGCTACAAGGGCGCGGGCACGGTGGAGTTCATCGTGGACGGCTCGGACGGGCTGCGCCCGGATCGGTTCTGGTTCATGGAGATGAACACCCGCCTGCAGGTCGAGCATCCCGTGACCGAGGCAATCACCGGTGTCGATCTGGTCGAGTGGCAGTTGCGCGTGGCCTCGGGCGAGCCGCTGCCCTGCGCCCAAGGTGATCTGAGCATCACCGGCCATGCGTTCGAGGCCCGGCTTTATGCCGAGGACGTGCCAGCGGGCTTCCTGCCTGCGACGGGGACGCTCTCGCATCTGCGCTTTGCCGATGGGTGCCGTGCCGATACCGGGGTGCGCACGGGCGACACGATCAGCCCGTGGTACGATCCGATGATCGCCAAGGTCATCACCCACGGGCCGACGCGGGCGACCGCGCTGGGGCAACTCGCGCGCGCCTTGGAAGAGACGGAAGTGGCGGGCACGGTGACGAACCTCGCCTTCCTCGCGCGGCTCGCGCGGCACGAGGGCTTCGCGCAGGGCAAGGTCGATACCGGGCTGATCGGGCGCGAGATCGACGCGCTCGCCGCCCCGACCGAAACGCCGGTTGCCGCAAAAGCGCTGGCCGTGATCGCCGCGGCCGGGCTTTGGGACGGGAAGGACAGCGGCTTCAGCCTCTGGCAGTCGCCGCGCCGGACCGTGTCCTTCGAGGAAGAGGCCGCGATCCGGGTGCACGGACTGGGCCATGTCACGGTCGAGCTGGGCGAGGAGGCCCATGCGTGCGAACTGGCCGAGGATGGCTGGCGGGTGAACGGTGCAAAGACTGGGGCGCGGATGGCGCAGTCGGACGGGGCGATCACGATCTTCCTGCATGGCGCGCACCGTTTCGACATCCCCGACCCGCTGGCGCGCGGGGCGGATGCCGACGCTTCCGACCTGACGCTGGCGCCGATGCCGGGGCTGGTGAAGGCGGTCTTCGTCTCTGCCGGCGACACGGTGGCGGCGGGCGACCGGCTTGCCATCATGGAAGCGATGAAGATGGAACACACGATGCGCGCAGCCCGCGACGGTGTGGTGGCCGAGGTTCTGGTGACTGAGGGCGCGCAGGTCGAAGCGGGCGCCGCGCTCATCCGGCTGGAGGACGAGGCATGATCCGACTGCATCACATCCCCGGCGCGCGCTCGATGCGGGTGCTGTGGCTTTTGGAGGAGATGGGGCTCGATTACGAGCTTCAGACATGGTCGCTCACCGATGGCTCGCTGCGTAGTCCGGAGTTTCGCGAACTCTCGCCCGCCGGGCGCATCCCGGCGCTGGAGGTCGACGGGCGGTCGATCTTCGAGAGCGGCGCGATCATCGAATACCTGACCGAGACCCGGCCCGAGGCAGGGCTGGCCCCGGTTCCGGGCGACCCCACCCGCGCCGATTTCCTCGAATGGGTGCATTTCGCGGAGACGCAGGGCAACATCCTGCAAAGCCTCAATATTCAGCATATCTTCCTGCGTCCGCCCGAGGCGCGCTCGCCCGCGATGATGGCGCTCGAGACGAAGCGGCTCGGCGTGACGATGAAGGCGCTGGAGGCGCATCTGGCCGGGCGGGACTGGCTGATCGGGACGTTCTCGGCGGCCGATTGCATGATGGGGTTCAATATCGACGCGATGTTCCGCTTCGTGCCGCGTGAGGGTTTCCCGAATATCTCCGCCTATCGCGACCGGATCGAGGCGCGGCCCGCCTATCAGCGTGCGGTCGCGAAGGGCGGGGCGAGCATGTATGCGCAGGATTTCTACGAGCTGCCCCCGATGGAGCAAACCAATGGCTGAGAGTGTCGAAATCTTCGAGATGGCCCCGCGTGACGGGCTGCAGAACGAAAAGCGCCAGATCGCGCTTTCCGACAAGATCGCGCTGGTCGATTGCCTGAGCCGGGCCGGGTTCCGCCGGATCGAGGTAGGGTCTTTCGTCAGCCCGAAATGGGTGCCGCAAATGGCCGACTCGGCGGAGGTCTTCGCCGGGATCACGCGCCGCCCCGGTATCTCCTATGCGGCGCTGACGCCGAACATGAAAGGCTATGAGGCGGCGAAAGCGGCAAAGGTCGATGAGGTTTCAATCTTCGCCTCCGCCTCCGAGGGATTTTCGCGCGCGAACCTCAATTGTTCGATCAGTGAAAGCCTGGAGCGGTTCGAGCCGATCATGGAGGCTGCGAAAGTCGATAATATGAAAGTCCGCGGCTACATCTCTGTCGTCACGGATTGCCCCTTCGACGGGAAAACGCCGCCGGAGAACGTGGCCCGGGTCGCAGCGCAACTGCGCGACATGGGCTGTTACGAGATCAGCCTCGGCGACACGATCGGGCAGGGCACGCCCGAAAGCGTGACGGCGATGCTGCGCGCGGTGCTGGGTGAGGTCCCGGCTGAGAAGCTCGCCGGGCATTTCCACGACACCTCCGGGCGGGCGCTGGAGAATATCGAAGCCTCGCTGGCGATGGGCCTGCGGGTGTTCGACGCCTGCGTCGGTGGTCTGGGCGGCTGTCCCTATGCGCCCGGCGCGGCTGGCAATGTCGCGACGGAGGCGGTGCAGGCGCGGCTTGCGGCTTTGGGCTACGAGACCGGGCTGGATACGGCCGTTCTGGCCGAGGCGGCCGCGATGGCGAAGAAGATGAAAGGGCAGGGCGATGTTTGAGACGATCAAGACCGAGACCGATGCGCGTGGCATCGCGCGGCTCACGCTGGCGCGTTCGGAGAAGCATAACGCGCTCTCCGAGCAGATGATGGAGGAAATCACCGCGGCGATCGGCCAACTTGGCACCGATGACGCCGTGCGCGTGGTGATCCTCGCCGCCGAAGGGCGCAGCTTCTGCGCGGGTGGCGATCTGAAATGGATGCAGAGCCAGATCGCGGCGGGCGCGAAAGAGCGCGCGGCGGCGGCGCGCAAGCTCGCGGGGATGCTGCAGGCGCTCAACACCTGCCCGAAACCGGTGATCGGCGCGGTGCAGGGCAACGCCTTCGGCGGCGGCATCGGCATGATGTCGGTCTGTGACGTGGCCATCGGCGTCGAGGGCGCGAAATTCGGGCTGACCGAAACGCGGCTGGGCCTGACGCCCGCGACGATCTCTCCTTATGTCGTCGCGCGCATGGGCGAGGCGCGGGCGCGCCGCGTCTTCATGTCCTCGCGGATCTTCGAGGCCGCCGAGGCGCGTGATCTCGGGTTGCTGGCCAAGGTGGTCCTGCCCGAGGTGCTGGAGCGCGCCGTGATGGCCGAGGCCGAGCCCTATCTCGCCTGCGCGCCGGGTGCGGTGGGCGAGGCCAAGGCCTTGGTGCGGGCGCTCGGGCCGCGGATCGACGAGAGCGTGATCGACATGACGATCGAAGCGCTGGTGACTCGCTGGGAATCCACCGAGTCGGATGAAGGAATCACCGCGTTTTTCGAGAAGCGCGATCCGGCATGGAAAGCTTAAGGCAGCCTTACGCAGCGCCCCGCAACGCGCAGGGCGAATATTCCGAAAATTCAAACCACCGTTAAGTTTGATCAAAGGCTGCGCTGCGGCAAAAGCGGCGCAGTCCAACACGGGCAGGCTCTGAGCGGCATTCGGAGTACGAAAAATTCGCATACATTCGTATGCAAAAAGCGCCCGTGGCCCGCATTTGCATGATTTTCCGGCCTGCTCTCGGTTGACCCCAATGGGGCGCAAGGCTATTGCTCGCCTAGCCAGAACCTGCGCGACAAGTCGTCGCGATGTTAGGGAGCCAAGCCCATGCATGACATGCTGCGCGAATATCTTCCCATCCTCATCTTTCTCGCCATGGCGATCGTGTTGGGCCTTGTGCTCATGCTCGCCGCGGCAGTGGTGGCGGTCCGCAATCCCGACCCTGAGAAGGTGTCGGCCTACGAATGCGGCTTCAACGCCTTCGACGATGCCCGGATGAAGTTCGACGTTCGTTTCTACCTCGTTTCCATCCTCTTCATCATTTTCGATCTCGAAGTGGCCTTCCTCTTCCCTTGGGCGGTGGCCTTCGGTCAGCTTTCCATGGTCGGATTCTGGTCGATGATGGTCTTCCTGACGGTTCTGACCGTAGGATTCGCATATGAGTGGAAGAAAGGGGCGCTGGAATGGGCGTGATGACCTCTGCCAATACCGCCGGTGCGGATCGCGAAGTCGCGACGCAGACGCTGAACAAGGAACTGCAGGATAAAGGCTTCCTGCTGACCTCCACCGAAGACATCATCAACTGGGCGCGCAACGGCTCGCTGCACTGGATGACCTTCGGCCTCGCCTGCTGCGCCGTCGAGATGATGCAGGTCTCGATGCCGCGCTACGACCTCGAGCGCTTCGGTACCGCGCCGCGCGCAAGCCCGCGACAGTCCGACCTGATGATCGTCGCCGGCACCCTGACCAACAAGATGGCGCCCGCTCTGCGCAAGGTCTACGACCAGATGCCCGAGCCGCGCTACGTGATCTCGATGGGCTCCTGCGCGAATGGCGGTGGCTATTACCACTACAGCTATTCGGTGGTGCGCGGCTGCGACCGCGTCGTGCCGGTCGATATCTACGTTCCGGGCTGCCCGCCCACGGCGGAGGCGCTGCTTTACGGCATCCTTCAGCTGCAACGCAAAATCCGCCGCACCGGCACGCTGGTGCGCTGAGGAGAGCGAGAGATGGACGATACTGCCCTTCGCGAACTGGCCGGCCATATCGAGCTGAAGCGCCCCGATGACGTGGTCTCCACCGAGATCGCCTTCAACGAGCTGACGGTCACGATCACCGCGCAATCCGTTCCCGGTTTCACCGAGTTCCTGCGCGACGATCCGAATTGCCGCTTCACGAACCTCGTGGACATCACGGCCATCGACTGGCCCGAGCGCCCGCAGCGCTTCGATGTCGTCTGGCATTACCTGTCGATGTATCGCAACCAGCGCATCCGCATTAAGGCGGCGATCCGCGAAGAGGACATGGTGCCCTCGATCACCAAGCTGCACCCCTGTGCCGATTGGTTCGAGCGCGAGATCTTCGACATGTTCGGCATCCTGTTCTCGGGACACCCGGACCTGCGCCGCCTGCTGACCGATTACGGGTTCCGCGGCCATCCGCTGCGCAAGGATTTCCCGACGACGGGCTATGTAGAAGTGCGTTACGACGAAGTGCTCAAGCGCGTCGTCTATGAGCCGGTGAAGCTGACGCAGGAATACCGGCAGTTCGATTTCCTCTCGCCATGGGAAGGTGCGAAATACATCCTTCCCGGTGACGAGAAGGGCGAGGAGGCGAAATGATGGACGGCGATATCCGCAACAATGTCTATGATGACGGCTCGAAGGACACGCTGACCGACGAGCAGCGCATCCGCAATTTCAACATCAACTTCGGTCCCCAACACCCGGCCGCCCACGGCGTGCTGCGCATGGTGCTGGAGCTGGACGGCGAGGTCGTGGAACGCGCCGACCCGCATATCGGACTGCTGCACCGTGGCACCGAGAAGCTGATGGAAAGCCGCACCTATCTGCAGAACCTGCCTTACTTCAATCGCCTCGACTATGTCGCGCCGATGAACCAGGAACATGCGTGGTGCCTCGCCATCGAGAAGCTGACCGGCGTGGAAGTGCCGCGTCGCGGTTCGCTGATCCGCGTGCTCTATTCCGAGATCGGGCGCATCCTGAACCACCTGCTGAACGTGACCACGCAGGCGATGGACGTGGGCGCGCTGACGCCGCCGCTCTGGGGCTTCGAGGAACGCGAGAAGCTGATGGTCTTCTACGAGCGGGCTTGTGGCGCGCGTCTGCACTCGGCCTATTTCCGGCCCGGCGGCGTCCACCAGGACCTGCCGCCGAAGCTGCTCGACGATATCGAGGCATGGGCGCATGAGTTCCCGAAAGTGCTCGACGATATCGAAGGGCTGCTGACCGAGAACCGCATCTTCAAGCAGCGCAACGTCGATATCTGCGTCATCTCCGAGGAAGAGATCCAGCAATGGGGCTATTCCGGCGTGATGGTGCGGGGCTCCGGCCTCGCATGGGACCTGCGCCGTGCGCAGCCCTACGAGTGCTATGACGAGTTCGACTTCCAGATCCCGGTCGGCAAGAACGGCGATTGCTACGACCGCTACCTCTGCCGGATGGCCGAGATGCGCGAGTCGACCAAGATCGTCCTTCAGGCGATCGAGAAGCTGCGGATGCCGGAAAATCAGGGCGACGTGCTTGCCCGTGGCAAGGTGACCCCGCCGAAGCGGTCGGAGATGAAGCGCTCGATGGAAGCGCTCATTCACCACTTCAAGCTTTATACCGAAGGCTTCCACGTCCCTGCGGGCGAGGTTTATGCCGCCGTCGAAGCGCCCAAGGGCGAATTCGGCGTCTATCTGGTGGCCGACGGCACGAACAAGCCGTATCGCGCGAAGATCCGCGCTCCGGGTTACCTGCACCTGCAATCCATGGATCACGTCGCCAAGGGGCACATGCTCGCCGACGTGTCTGCAATCATCGGCACGATGGACATCGTGTTCGGGGAGGTTGACCGCTAATGCTTCGCCGTCTTTACCCGGAACAACCCGATAGTTTCGAGTTCACGCCCGAGAACCTCGCATGGGCCAAGGCCCAGATGACCAAGTTCCCGGTCGGCCGTCAGGCCTCGGCGATCATCCCGCTGCTGTTCCGCGCGCAGGAACAGGAAGGCTGGCTGAGCCGACCGGCAATCGAATACGTCGCCGAGATGCTCGACATGCCCTATATGCGGGCGCTCGAGGTCGCGACCTTCTACTTCATGTTCCAGCTGGCCCCGGTCGGCTCGGTCGCCCACCTGCAGATCTGCGGCACGACCTCGTGCATGATCTGCGGCGCGGAAGACCTGATGAAGGTCTGCAAGGAAAAGATCGCGCCCGAGCCGTTCCAGCTCTCGGAGGATGGCAAGTTCTCGTGGGAAGAGGTCGAATGCCTCGGTGCCTGTGCGAACGCCCCGATGATGCAGGTCGGCAAGGATTATTACGAAGACCTGACCGAAGAGCGCCTCGCGGAGCTGATCGACGAGATGGGCAAAGGCGATGTGCCGAAGCCCGGCTCGCAGACCGGTCGCTTCTCGTCCGAGCCCGCTTCGGGTCTGACCGCGCTCACCGAGAGCAAGGGCGACAAGGAAGAGTACAACGCCTCGGTCGATCTCGCGGTCGATATCGGCGACACGATCAAGCGCATCGACGGCACCGAAGTGCCGCTCGCCGCACCGTGGCAAAGCTCGGGCCAGCGCGGCCCGATCGGCACGATGGGGCAGGAGCGTCCGCGCTCTGCCGCGCAACAGGACGAGGCGCGCAAGGCCGCGAAGAAAACCGAGGCCAAGCCCGCCAAGGACGCGCCCGCCGACAAGACCGGCGTGACGAAATCCGAAGCGCAGGCCACCTCGAAGGCCCGCCCGGAGTCCAAGCGCGAGCCCGAAGGCACCGAGGCTGAGGCTGCGGAGGCAGAGACGGGCGAGAAGCCCAAGCTGCTCGACGCACCGCGCGACGGTGGGGCCGATGACCTCAAGATGATCAAGGGCGTCGGGCCGAAGCTCGAGACGCTTCTGCATTCGATGGGCATTTATCACTTCGACCAGATCGCTGGCTGGACCGATGCGGAACTCGCTTGGGTCGACAGCAATCTCGAAGGCTTCAAAGGTCGCGCGACGCGTGACGACTGGAAAGGTCAGGCAGAGAAACTGGCCAGCGGGGCGGAGACCGAATTCTCGTCGCGCGCAAAGAAAGACCGCATTTACGAATAAGCGCAACAGGGTAGAGACCGCCGTTCGGCGGAGTGAATGGAGAAACGGGAATGGGTGATCAGACACAAGGGTGCCGCGGCAAGGCGGGTATCTGGGCAGGTATTACGGGGCTTGTGGTCGCCGTATTCCTGATGGTCGTGGCGCATGAGCCCTTCTTCGTGGCTGTGTTCCTCGGTCTGCTCACCGTGCTGCTCTTCGGCGCCTTCCTGATCTGGGCATTCTGCTCCGAACATGGCGCGCCGGGCGCGGCGGACGGCACTGGCGCCTCCACCGACGATTCCGAAATTCCCGAAAGCCCGGTCGAAACCTTCAACGCCTCCTCTCCCGAAGGGGTCGCGGCGCAAGCGCAGGCGGCAGCGGCGGCCCCGACGCCCGCAGCCGAGCGCGAGGTGACGCGTGCCGACACCATGACGCCCAAGGACGAAGCGGCCACGCCCGAGGCAGACAAGCCCGAGCCCGGCCCGACCACCAAGCCCGCAACGGAAGAGGCCGAGGCCGAGGGGCCCAAGGCTGAGCCGAAGGCAGAAGAGCCCAAGGCCGAACCCGAGGCTGACGAGACCACGCCGCTCTCCGCGATGTCGGCGCAGGTCGCGGACAAGCCCGCCGCCAATGCCGGGGGGCAACCCGAGGCTGCCGAGGGCGACGGCAAGAAGCCGCGCGGCCTCAAGCAGCCGCGCAAGGCGGGTGCCGACGATCTCAAGAAGATCGAAGGCGTGGGCCTGAAGCTCGAAGAAGTGCTGAACGGCTGGGGCATCTACCATTACGACCAGATCGCGAAATGGGGCCCCGAAGAGATTGCCTATGCGGACCAGAACGTGCCGCGTTTCAAGGGCCGCTGCACTCGCGACAAGTGGGTCAGCCAGGCGAAGATCATCGTCGAGGAAGGCATGGATGCCTTTCTCGAACGGGCGAAGACGAACGATTACTGAGCGGGGGTGAATGAGCCAGATCGACGAGCACGACAGGGCGTTGGGGCGTAAAGCCGCCCTTATTATCGCCGTCGCCACGATCCTCTGGCTCCTCCTGCAATGGATCGGACAACAACAGGGCTGGTCGGCGCAGATCGCGCTGATCGGCGATCTCGCGGCGATAGCCGCCTATATCTACGCGCTGGCACTCGTCTGGCGCATCTGGCGCCGGAAATCCGGCAAGTGAGGGAAGCGATATGCTGAAGGATCAAGACCGGATCTTCACCAATCTCTACGGGATGCATGACCGCTCTCTGCAGGGCGCGAAGATGCGCGGGCATTGGGACGGCACTGGCGAGATCCTGTCGAAAGGCAAGGATTGGATCATCGAGCAAGTGAAGGCCTCCGGCCTGCGCGGGCGCGGTGGGGCAGGCTTCCCGACGGGTCTCAAGTGGTCCTTCATGCCGAAGGAAAGCGACGGGCGTCCGGCCTTCCTCGCGATCAATGCCGACGAATCCGAGCCCGCGACCTGCAAGGACCGCGAAATCATGCGCCACGATCCGCATACGCTGATCGAAGGCGCGCTGATCGCCGGTTTCGCGATGGGGGCTGCTGCGGCTTACATCTACATTCGCGGCGAATATGTCCGCGAGAAAGAGGCGCTGCAGCGCGCAATCGACGAGGCCTATGAAGACGGGCTGATCGGCAAGAACGCCTGCGGCTCCGGCTACGATTACGACGTCTACCTGTCGCATGGCGCGGGGGCCTATATCTGCGGCGAGGAAACGGCGCTGCTGGAAAGCCTCGAAGGCAAGAAGGGCATGCCCCGGATGAAGCCGCCGTTCCCGGCCGGTGCGGGCCTCTATGGCTGCCCGACCACGGTGAACAACGTGGAATCCATCGCCGTTGTCCCGACCATCCTGCGTCGCGGCGCGGAGTGGTATGCGGGCTTCGGGCGTCCGAACAACACCGGCGTGAAGCTCTTTGCGATGTCGGGCCACGTCAACACGCCCTGCGTCATCGAAGAGACCATGTCGATCTCGATGAAGGAACTGATCGAGAAGCATGGCGGCGGCGTCCGTGGCGGCTGGAAGAACCTCAAGGCGGTGATCCCGGGCGGTGCGTCCTGTCCAATCCTGCCCGCCGATCAATGCGAAGACGCGATCATGGATTACGACGGCATGCGCGAGCTGAAATCCAGCTTCGGCACCGCCTGCATGATCGTCATGGATCAGAATACCGACGTGATCAAAGCCGTCTGGCGCCTGTCCAAATTCTTCAAGCACGAGAGCTGCGGCCAGTGTACGCCGTGCCGCGAAGGCACGGGCTGGATGATGCGCGTGATGGACCGTCTGGTGCGCGGCGAAGCCGAGATCGAAGAGATCGACATGCTGTTCGACGTGACCAAACAGGTCGAAGGCCACACGATCTGCGCGCTCGGCGACGCAGCCGCCTGGCCGATCCAGGGCCTGATCCGTCACTTCCGCGAAGAGATCGAAGACCGCATCAAGGCCCGCAAGACCGGCCGCATGGGGGCGATGGCTGCGGAATGAAGCAACCCGCCGGATATCACCTGGCCGAGCTGAATATCGGCCGACTGGTTGCCGAACCGGGCGACCCGCGTGTGGAGGCTTTCATGAAAGCCCTCGACGCGGTGAACGGCATTGGCAAGCGGTCGGACGGGTTCGTCTGGATGATGGAAGGCTCGGGCGAGCCCGGCACCGGCAATACCGAGGCCAAGATCGGCGGCGACCCGTGCTTCGTGTCGAACCTGACGGTCTGGGAGGACGTGGAAAGCCTCGAGAAATTCGTCTGGAACACCGTGCATCGCGCCTTCTACGAGCGCCGCGCGGAGTGGTTCGAACTTCTCGGTCAGCAGCATTTCGTCATGTGGTGGGTGCCCGCGGGCCATCAACCCACGCTCGACGAGGCGCTGGCGCGGCTGGAAGAGCTACGCGCGAATGGCGCGTCCGAGCGTGCCTTCGGCTGGAAGGATTTGCCGCAAGCCACGCTGTGGAAGACCCGCGCCTGCGCGGCGGAGGCAGCATGATGCGGGCGGTGATCATATCGGGCTGCGCATTGGCGCTTGGCGGCTGCATGGGCACTCCGGGCGGCAACGAGGCCTCCAAGGGGCCGCGCCGTCTGGCGGCAATCGAGGGCTACACGGCGGCCTATGACGCGAGCGGCGCGCTCGTCGTGATGCGGCAGGCGGCGCCCTTTGGAAATGACGAGGGCGCCGAGGCCAAGCGGGCCGCGAACGCCATCTGCGGCGGGGCTGCGGCCTCGTCGATCAACGATACATACCGGGACGGCGCTTGGGTCTTCCCGATGGGCTGCGGACACGCGGCCTGACCTAAAACCCGCGCGGGGGCAACCTCGCGCCCGAAGAGACGAGACGGATAGCCATGGCTGACCTGAGAAAGATCATCATCGACGGGAACGAGGTCGAGGTCGATCCGAACCTCACGCTGATCCAGGCGTGCGAGCAGGCGGGGATCGAGATTCCGCGCTTCTGCTACCACGAGCGTCTGTCGATCGCGGGCAACTGCCGGATGTGTCTGGTGGAAGTCGTGGGCGGCCCGCCGAAGCCTGCTGCCTCCTGCGCGATGCAGGTGCGCGACATGCGCCCGGGGCCGGAAGGCGCACCGCCGGTGATCAAGACGAACTCGCCGATGGTCAAGAAGGCTCGCGAGGGGGTGATGGAGTTCCTGCTCATCAACCACCCGCTCGACTGCCCGATCTGCGACCAGGGCGGCGAATGCGATTTGCAAGACCAGGCAATGGCTTACGGGGTGGACTTCAGTCGCTACCGCGAGCCCAAGCGCGCCGCGACCGAGCTGAACCTCGGCCCGCTGGTCGAGACCCATATGACGCGCTGCATCTCCTGCACCCGCTGCGTGCGCTTCACCACCGAAGTCGCGGGCATCACCCAGATGGGCCAGACCGGCCGGGGCGAGGATGCGGAGATCGCGAACTACCTGAACATGACGCTCGACTCGAACATGCAGGGCAACATCATCGACCTGTGCCCGGTGGGCGCGCTGGTCTCGAAGCCCTACGCGTTCACCGCGCGTCCGTGGGAGCTGACGAAGACCGAGACCGTGGACGTGATGGACGCCGTGGGCTCGAACATCCGCGTCGATACCAAGGGGCGCGAAGTGATGCGCATCCTGCCGCGCAACAATGACGACGTGAACGAGGAGTGGATTTCCGACAAGACCCGCTTCGTCTGGGACGGCCTGCGCCGCCAGCGTCTCGACCGGCCCTACGTCCGCGTCGATGGCAAGCTGAAGCCCGCAAGCTGGGGCGAGGCGCTGAGCGCCGCCGCCGAGGCGATGAAGGGCAAGAAAGTCGCCGGTCTGGTGGGCGATTTGGTCTCGACCGAGGCCGCTTTCTCGCTCAAGCAGCTGATCGAAGGTCTGGGAGGCACGGTCGAATGCCGCACCGATGGCGCGCGTCTGCCGGTCGGCAACCGCTACGGCTATGTCGGCAACGCGACGATCGCCGATCTGGATAACGCCGAGATGGTGCAGATCATCGGCGCGAACCCGGCGGTGGAAGCGCCCGTTCTGAACGCCCGCATCCGCAAGGCATGGGCCAAGGGCGCGACTGTCGGTCTCGTCGGGGAAGCCTGCGATCTGACCTATGACTACGTCCATGTCGGCACCGACCGCGCGGCGCTTGCCGAACTGTCGGGCAAGACGATCTCGGACGAGACGAAGGCGAAGAACACCGTCGTTATCATCGGGCAGGGCGCTCTGAACGAAGCCGATGGCGAGGCGGTTCTGGCCCATGCGATGAAGCTGGCCGAGAATTCCAACGCCAAGTTCATGGTGCTGCACACCGCTGCGGCCCGTGTCGGCGCGATGGATGTGGGCGCTGTGACCGAGGGCGGTCTGCTCGCGGCCATCGACGGCGCCGAAGTGATCTACAACATGGGCGCCGACGAGGTGGAGATCACCCCGCGCGCCGAGGGTGGGCCCTTCGTGATCTATCAGGGCAGCCACGGTGATCGCGGGGCGAACCGCGCCGACGTGATCCTGCCGGGCGCGGCCTATACGGAAGAGAACGGCCTCTTCGTGAACACCGAGGGGCGTCCGCAGCTGGCTTTCCGCGCGGCTTTCCCGCCGGGCGAGGCGAAAGAGAACTGGGCGATCCTGCGCGCGCTCTCGGCCGAGCTCGACGCCAAGCAGCCTTGGGACACGCTGGCCGGTCTGCGCCGCGCGATGGTGGCAGAGGTGCCGCATCTGGCGCAGGTCGATCAGGTCGTGGAGAACGAAGTGCAGGCGATCGAGCCGCGCGACATGGGCAAGGCGACCTTCCGTCTGCCGATCCACGAATTCTACCTGACCAACCCGATCGCACGGGCCTCCGTCGTGATGGGCGAATGCGCCAGCCTCGCGAAAGCGCGGGCCGAAGCGCCGGTCGCCGCCGAGTGAGGTTGAGACGGATGATGCAGACCCTGCCCAATATCGCACCGCTCGCCCCCGGCCTTCTGGCCGGTCTGGCGGCGTGCACGCCGACCAGCGGGGCGCAGGGGGATAGCGCGGTCAAACCGGACTATCGGGGCACCGAAACACGGCTCCTCGACAGTGATCTGGTGGAGATCCGCGCGCGCGTCTCGGGCGAGGGCGCCAGCGAGAAAGCGGCGACCGATTATGCCCAATGCGCAGCCGCGCAATACGCGCTGGTGCGCGGCTATGGATTTGCGCGCCATGTGCGCACGAATGTGACTGAAGAGGGTGGCATCTGGCGGGCAGATGCGGTCTACACCATCTCGCCCGCCTTGCCGCAGGGACTCAAGACGATCGACGCGGAAGTAACCGTCGCCGATTGCAAGGATCGCGGCATTCCGACCGTATGAAGAGAGTGGGACATCATGGCTGAATTCTTCGCGACACCTTTCGGGATCTTCCTGCTGATCGTGCTGCAGAGCTTGGCGGTTATCGCCTTCGTGATGCTTTCGATGATCTGGCTGGTCTATGGCGACCGGAAGATCTGGGCTGCCGTGCAGATGCGTCGCGGGCCGAACGTCGTCGGGCCCTGGGGCCTGATGCAGACCTTCGCGGATGCGCTGAAATATGTGGTCAAGGAAATCGTCGTGCCGGCGGGCGCCGACAAGTTCGTCTATTTCCTCGCCCCGATCCTTAGCTTCGTGCTCGCACTCCTGACCTTCTCGGTGATCCCGTTTGCCGACGGTTGGGTGCTGGCCGATATCAACGTAGCCCTTCTGTTCGTCTTCGCGGCCTCCTCGCTCGAGGTGTACGGCGTGATCATGGGCGGCTGGGCGTCGAACTCGAAATACCCGTTCCTCGGCTCGCTCCGCTCGGCCGCGCAGATGATCTCCTATGAGGTCTCGATCGGCCTGATCATCATCGGGGTGATCATCTCGACCGGCTCGATGAACCTGTCGACCATCGTGCGCGCGCAGGATACCGGCTGGGGCCTTCTGGGCTGGTATTGGCTGCCCCACCTGCCGATGGTGGCGCTGTTCTTCATCTCGGCGCTGGCCGAGACCAACCGCCCGCCTTTCGACCTTCCGGAAGCGGAATCCGAACTCGTCGCGGGCTTCATGGTGGAATACAGCTCGACCCCGTATCTGCTGTTCATGGCCGGCGAATATATCGCGATCTGGCTGATGTGCGCGCTGATGTCGATCCTGTTCTTCGGCGGCTGGCTGTCCCCGATCCCGGGCCTGCCCGACGGGGTGCTGTGGATGTTCGCCAAGATGGTGTTCTTCTTCTTCATGTTCGCGATGGTGAAGGCGATCGTGCCGCGCTACCGCTACGACCAGCTCATGCGGATTGGCTGGAAAGTCTTCCTGCCGCTGTCGCTGGCGTGGGTGGTGATCATCTCCTTCCTCGCGAAATTCGAAATCTTCGGGCACTTCTGGGCCCGCTGGGCGATGGGGAGCTGATAGATGGCTTTCGACTATAACCGCGCTGCCAAGTATTTCCTGCTGGTGGACTTCATCAAAGGCTTCGGCCTGGGGATGCGCTATTTCTTCGCGCCGAAACCTACGCTGAACTACCCGCACGAGAAGGGCCCGCTGTCGCCGCGCTTCCGTGGCGAGCACGCCCTGCGCCGCTACCCCAACGGGGAAGAGCGCTGCATCGCGTGCAAACTGTGCGAGGCGATCTGCCCGGCGCAGGCGATCACGATCGACGCGGAACCCCGCGCCGACGGCTCGCGCCGCACGACGCGCTACGACATCGACATGACGAAATGCATCTATTGCGGCTTCTGTCAGGAAGCCTGCCCGGTGGATGCGATCGTCGAAGGTCCGAATTTCGAATTCTCGACCGAGACCCGCGAGGAGCTGTTCTACGACAAGCAGAAGCTCCTTGAGAACGGGGCCCGCTGGGAAGCCGAGATTGCCCGCAACCTCGAACTGGATGCGCCTTACAGATGACCGACGATTTTTCGAAACTCTTTAGCAACATGATGGAGCAGTCGGCCGAGATGGCGCGGCTGTTCAATCCGGCGCTGGAAAGTTTCAATCCGGCTGCGATGGAGAAACTCTTCCCCACCATGTCGAAGGACATGATGGAGATGTGGTTCGGCAAGACCTTCAACCGCGAAGGGCTCGACAGCCGGACGCGGCTTCTGGTGACGATCGCCGCGCTCACGGTGTTGGGCGCGCAAGCGGACTCGCAGCTGCGCCTGACGATCCGCCACGCGCTCGAGGCCGGGGCCACGCAACGCGAGATCGCCGAGGTGATCTTTCAGATGAGCATGTTCGGCGGGGTGCCCGCCATGACCCGCGCGCTCGAGATCGCGCAATCGGTCTTCGACGAGAATTCGGGAGAGAACGAATGACGGTGTTTGCTTTCGCCTTCTACCTTTTCGCCATTACGGCGGTGGTCGCGGGCTTCATGGTGGTGATTTCCAAGAACCCGGTCCATTCGGTGCTCTGGCTGATCCTCACCTTCCTGTCGGCAGCGGGGCTTTTCGTGCTTCTGGGCTCGGAATTCGTCGCGATGCTGTTGATCATCGTCTATGTCGGCGCGGTCGCGGTGCTCTTCCTCTTCGTGGTGATGATGCTCGATGTCGACTTCTCCGCCCTCAAGGGGGAGCTGGCGCGCTACATGCCGCTGGGCCTCCTGATCGGGGTCGTGATGCTGGTGCAGCTGGGTATCGCCTTCGGCGCATGGCAGACCTCGGACATGGCGGAAAGCCTGCGTGCCGATCCGGTGCCCGAGGGCATGACCAACGCGCAGGCGATCGGCCTGCTCGTTTATGACAAATACCTCTACCTCTTCCAGACGGCGGGCCTGATCCTGCTGGTCGCGATGATCGGGGCGATCCTTCTGACGCTGCGCCATCGCACCAACGTTAAGCGCCAGAACGTCATCGCGCAGATGCATCGCGATCCGTCCAAGACGATGGAAATGGTGGACGTCAAACCGGGGCAGGGGCTGTGAGCGAACAAAAGCAAGCGAAAAACGCGAGTTCGGAAACGAGGGTGAACGCATGATCGGATTGGAACATTACCTTGGCGTGGCTGCCGCGCTGTTCGTGATCGGCATTTTCGGGATCTTCGTGAACCGCAAGAACGTGATCGTCATCATGATGTCGATCGAACTGATGCTGTTGGCGGTGAATATCAACCTGGTGGCCTTCTCGGCCTATCTGGGGGACCTCGTCGGACAGATCTTCACCCTCTTCGTGCTGACCGTTGCGGCAGCCGAGGCCGCGATCGGCCTTGCGATCCTCGTGGTCTTCTTCCGCAACCGCGGTTCGATCGAGGTCGAAGACGTCAACGTGATGAAGGGATAAGGGACGATGGAAACGATCATTCTCTTTGCGCCGCTGGTCGGTGCGATCCTTGGTGGCTTCGGCTGGCGGGTGATCGGCGAAAAGGGCGCGATGGTCCTGACCACGGGCCTTCTGTTCCTCGCCGCTCTGCTCAGCTGGATCGTGTTCCTCACGCTGGGCGATCAGACGCAGCACATTCACGTCCTGAACTGGATCACTTCGGGGGAGCTGGATGTCTCGTGGGCGATCCGGATGGACCGACTGACCGCGATCATGCTGATCGTGGTGACGACGGTCTCCTCGCTCGTGCATCTCTACTCGTGGGGCTACATGGCCCATGACGAGAATTTCGACGAGGGGAAGGGCGAGAACTACAAGGCACGCTTCTTCGCCTACCTGTCCTTCTTCACCTTCACCATGTTGATGCTGGTGACCTCGGACAACCTGCTGCAGATGTTCTTCGGCTGGGAAGGCGTCGGTGTCGCCTCCTACCTGCTGATCGGTTTCTACTACAAGAAACCCTCGGCCAACGCGGCGGCGATGAAGGCCTTCATCGTCAACCGTGTCGGCGATTTCGGCTTCCTGCTGGGGATGTTCGGTCTGTTCTACATGACCGGCTCGCTGCAGCTGGACGACGTCTTCTCGGCGGCGCCGGCCTTGTCAGAGACCAATCTCGACTTCCTCTGGGGGTCCTGGAACGCGGTCGAGCTCTGTGCCTTCCTGCTCTTCGTGGGTGCGATGGGTAAATCGGCGCAGCTCTTCCTGCACACATGGTTGCCGGACGCGATGGAAGGCCCGACGCCTGTGTCGGCGCTGATCCACGCCGCGACCATGGTGACCGCAGGCGTGTTCCTGGTCTGCCGCATGTCGCCGGTCTATGAATACGCTCCGCATGCGCAGACCTTCATCGTCGTGATCGGCGCCTCGACCGCCTTCTTCGCCGCGACCGTGGGTCTGGTGCAGAACGACATCAAGCGCGTCATCGCCTATTCGACCTGTTCGCAGCTGGGTTACATGTTCGCGGCGGCCGGTGTCGGCGTCTACTCGGTGGCGATGTTCCACCTGCTGACCCACGCGTTCTTCAAAGCGCTGCTGTTCCTTTCGGCGGGCTCGGTCATCACCGCGATGCACCACGAGCAGGACATGCGGAACTATGGCGGCCTTCGCAAAAAGGTGCCGCTGACCTTCTGGGCGATGATCTTCGGCACGCTGGCGATCACCGGGGTCGGCATTCCCTTCACTCATCTCGGCTTCGCAGGCTTCCTCTCGAAAGACGCGATCATCGAGAGCGTCTGGGGCGGCACGGGTGCAGGCTATGCCTTCTGGCTTCTGGTCATCGCGGCGGCCTTCACGTCCTTCTACTCGTGGCGCCTGATCTTCATGACCTTCTTCGGCAAGCCGCGCGGCGATCATCATGCGCATGATCACGCCAAGGAAAGCCCGTGGGTCATGACCGTGCCGCTGGTGGTGCTGTCCTTCGGCGCGATCTTCGCCGGGATGATCTGGTACAACGTCTTCTTCGGCGATCACGCGAAGCTGGTGAAGTTCTTCGGGCTTCCCGCCCATGCCGAGCAGACGGCGGATGCGGGGCACGCGACGAATGGCGAGGCCGCGCAGACCGGTGAGGGCGCCCATGGCGCAGAGCCGCCGGTGCCGGATGCGACCATGTCCGAGCAGCAGGCCGAGGCCGAGCTGATGGACGAGGCCAAGACCTCGCCGGATGTCGGCGTCTCGACGGCGGTGATCAAGTATCCGGGCGTCGCACCTCAGGGCGCGATCTACATGGGTCAGGAAAACGAGGTCATCGACAAGGCGCACCACGCGCCGGCCTGGGTCAAGGTTTCGCCCTTCGTGGCGATGCTTGGCGGGCTTCTCGTGGCATGGCTGTTCTACATCAAGGACACCAGCCTGCCGAAGCGGCTCGCCGAGGCGCAGCCGGGCCTGTACCGCTTCCTGCTCAACAAGTGGTATTTCGACGAGCTGTACGAGCGCATCTTCGTGCGCCCGGCGCTCTGGTTCGGCTATCAATTCTGGAAGAAAGGGGACGAGGGCTCGATTGACCGAGTTATCGACGGCATGGCCGTTGGCATCGTCCCGACATTCACGAGGTTCCTTAACAGGATGCAATCGGGCTATCTGTTCCACTACGCCTTCGCCATGGTGATCGGGATTGTCGGTCTCATGCTCTGGGTCGTCCTCAACGGGGGGGCGAACTGATGCAACACCTGCTTTCCATCGTCATCTTCACGCCCGCCGTGGCGGCGCTGATCCTCGCGCTGGTTCTGCGCGGCGGCTCGCCCGAGGCGGACCGGAACGCGAAATGGGTGGCGCTGACCGCGACGTCGGTCACCTTCCTGATCTCGCTGTTCCTGCTGGCCGGGTTCGACCCGTCCAACACCGGCTTCCAGTTCATGGAGAAATACACCTGGATCATGGGGTTCCAGTACCGCGTGGGTGTCGACGGCCTGTCGATCCTCTTCGTGATGCTGACCACCTTCATGATGCCGCTGGTGATCGTCGGTAGCTGGAACGTCACCGACCGGGTGAAGGAATACATGATCGCCTTCCTCGTCCTCGAGACGCTGATGGTGGGCACCTTCGTGACGCTCGATCTGGTGCTGTTCTACCTGTTTTTCGAAGCGGGCCTGATCCCGATGTTCCTGATCATCGGTATCTGGGGGGGCAAGCAGCGCGTTTACGCCGCGTTCAAGTTCTTCCTCTACACCTTCTTCGGCTCGGTCTTCATGCTGGTGTCGATCATCTACATCTACTTCCACACCGGAACGACGGACATGCCGGGGCTGCTCGTCTACGAGTTCCCATACACACCGGTGCACATACTCGGGATAACGATCCCC
Source organism: Thioclava sp. ES.031 (assembly GCF_002563775.1). Lineage (NCBI taxonomy): Bacteria > Pseudomonadati > Pseudomonadota > Alphaproteobacteria > Rhodobacterales > Paracoccaceae > Thioclava > Thioclava sp. ES.031. The sequence continues at coordinate 1,409,609 of NZ_PDJO01000001.1, forward strand.
GGCGGGGTGCAAACGCTGCTCTGGCTCGGCTTCTTCATCTCCTTCGCGATCAAGATGCCGCTCTGGCCGGTGCACACCTGGCTGCCTGCCGCGCACGTGCAGGCGCCGACGGCCGGTTCGGTCGTGCTGGCCGCGGTGCTGCTGAAGCTCGCCGATTACGGTTTCCTGCGCTTCTCGCTGCCGATGTTCCCGGTGGGCAACCTCGTGGTTGGCCCCTGGGCGATGTGGCTCGCGGTGATCGCGATCATCTGGACCTCGCTGGTGGCGCTGGTGCAGACCGATATCAAGCGCGTCATCGCCTACAGCTCGGTCGCGCACATGGCCGTCGTGCTGCTCGGGATTTTCTCGGGCACGCAGCAGGGCATCGAGGGCGGTATCTTCATGGTTGTCGCGCACGGTTTCACCTCGGCGGCGCTGTTCCTCGCGGTGGGTGTGGTCTACGACCGGATGCATACGCGCGAGATCTCGGCCTATGGCGGCCTGGTGAAGCGCATGCCTGCCTATGCGACGATCTTCATGTTCTTCACGATGGCCAATGTCGGCCTTCCCGGCACCGCCAATTTCGTCGGCGAGTTCCTGATCCTCGTGGGCGTCTTCCAGGTGAATACCTGGGTTGCGGTCTTCGCCACGACGAGCGTGATCCTGTCGGCGGCCTATGCGCTCTGGCTCTATCGCCGGGTCGTCTTCGGCGACCTGATCAAGGAGAGCCTGCGTGCGATCACCGACTTGAGCACGCGCGAGAAATGGATTTTCGCGCCGCTGGTCGCGATGACGTTGTTGCTCGGGGTCTATCCTGATCTCGTGACCAACATCATCGGGCCGTCGGTGACGAACCTTGTCCAGAACTATCACGATGCCTTGCCGGACAACCTTCTGTCCGACCTGGTCGAACACTGAGGAGCTGAGGGATGACTTCTGCGGATTTCTCGATCGTCCTTCCGGAGTTTTTGCTCGCCGTCTACGCGATGGTGGCGCTGCTCACGGGTGTGTGGTTCGGCAAGGACAAACTTGCGCCGACCCTGCTGTGGATCACCTCCGGCGTCATGCTGGTGATCGCGGCCTGGATCGGTCTGGCCGAGGTAGGGTCGCATGAGGCCTTCGGTGGCCTCTTCATCGACGACGCGTTCTCGCGCTTCACCAAGGTGATGATCCTGGTCTCGGCTGCGCTGGTTCTCGCGATGGGCACCGATTACATGCAGCGCCGCGGGTTGCTGCGCTTCGAATACCCGATCCTCGCGACGCTGGCCGTCATCGGCATGATGATGATGGTCTCGGCGGGCAACCTGATGTCGCTCTACATGGGCCTCGAGCTGCAATCGCTCGCGCTCTACATCGTGGCCGCGCTGCGCCGCGAGAGCGAAAAGAGCTCGGAAGCGGGTCTGAAGTATTTCGTGCTCGGCGCGCTCTCCTCGGGCATCCTGCTCTATGGCGCGTCGCTGACCTATGGCTTCGCGGGCACCACGCAATTCGCGGGTATCATCGAAGTGGTTCAAGAAGGTCACCTGCCGATCGGTCTGCTGTTCGGCATGGTCTTCCTGATCGCCGGTCTCGCCTTCAAGGTCTCGGCGGTGCCGTTCCACATGTGGACGCCCGACGTCTATGAAGGCTCGCCCACGCCGGTCACCGCCTTCTTCGCCACCGCGCCGAAAGTGGCGGCGACGGCGCTGATCGCACGGCTCCTCTTTGACGCCTTCGGTCAGGTGCCGGCGGAGTGGGGCCAGATCCTCGCGCTGCTCGCGGGCCTGTCGATGGTCTGGGGTTCGGTCGCGGCGATCGGTCAGACGAACATCAAACGCCTGATGGCCTATTCCTCGATCACCCATATGGGCTTCGTGCTGCTGGGTCTCTCGGCGGGCACCGCCGAGGGCGTGCAGGCGATGCTGACTTATATGGCGATCTACGTGACGATGAATGTCGGCGTCTTCGCCTTCATGCTCTCGATGGAGCGTGACGGCCAGCCGGTGACCGATATCAAGTCGCTGAACCAATATGCCCGTCAGGATCCGACCAAGGCGCTGGCGATGCTGGTGCTGCTGTTCTCGCTTGCGGGCGTGCCGCCGTTCCTGGGCTTCTTCGCCAAGTTCGCGGTGCTTCAGGCGGCGCTGCATGCGGGCTATATCTGGCTCGTGCTGCTGGGCGTGATCGCCTCGGTCGTGGCGGCCTTCTACTACCTGCGGATCGTGTTCTACATGTATTTCGGCAAGGAGACGGACCCGCTGGACAACCGGATGCCCGCGATCCAATGGGGGCTTCTGATGGTCTCCGCGCTGGCGATGCTGATCGGTATCTTCAACCTCTTCGGCATCGAGGGCGCGGCCCAGGCTGCGGCGGCGGCTCTTGTCAACTGAGCGCGATGACTGGCCCGAGGGTGTGGCGCGACACGTCCTGCCCTCGGTCGACAGCACCATGGATGAGGCGGCCCGGCTAGCGCCGGGCCTCTCCGGTTCAGCGTGGATTTTTGCGCATGAGCAGACCGCGGCCCGCGGTCGGCGCGGCCGTGCCTGGCGCGCGCCCACGGGCAATTTCTCGGCGACGCTGGTGATGCGGCCCGAGGGCGGGCTGGGGCAGGCGGCGCTCTATTCCTTCGTGGCGGCTCTGGCGCTCGAGGCGGCGCTCGCCCATGTCGGAGGGCCGCATGCGCGGCTCGCGATCAAATGGCCCAATGACGTACTGCTGAGCGGTGGCAAGGTCGCGGGCATCCTGCTGGAGAGCCTGCGGGGCGGAGAGCAGATCGCGATCGGCATCGGGGTGAACCTCGCGCAGGCGCCCGACCGTAGCGAGGTCGAGCCCGAGGCGATGGCTCCGGTCAGCCTGATCGGCGAGACCGGGATGCAGATCACCCCGGCGGAGTTCCTGCCGATGCTGGCGCAGGCCTTCGATCATTACGACCGGCAGTTCCGCGATTACGGCTTCGACGCGATCCGCAATGCGTGGCTCGCCCGCGCGGCGCGTCTGGGCCAGGAGATCACGGCGCGGGTCGGCGGCGAGACCTATCGCGGCACATTCGAGACAATCGACGAGACCGGCGCGCTGATCCTGACCACGCCCGAGGGCCGTCGCGCCATCTCGGCAGCGGATATCTTTTTCTGAGCGGAAAGGGGGAGCCATGCTTCTCTGCATCGACTGCGGTAACACCAATACGGTCTTTTCGGTCTGGGACGGGACGGATTTCGTCGCCACATGGCGGATGGAGACGAACCACCAGCGCACGGCGGACGAGTATTTCCTCTGGTTGTCGGGCATGATGCGCGTGCAGGAGATCGCGGGCGAAATCACCGAGGTGATCATCTCCTCGACCGTGCCGCGCGTCGTCTTCAACCTGCGGGTCCTGTCGAACCGGTATTTCAACTGCCGACCGCTGGTGGTGGGCAAGCCCGAATGCCGTCTCCCCGTCGAACCGCGCGTCGATCCGGGCACGACCGTCGGACCGGATCGTCTCGTGAACACGGTGGCGGGTTATGACCGGCATGGCGGCGATATCGTCGTCGTCGATTTCGGCACCGCGACCACCTTCGACGTGGTGGCCTCCGACGGGGCCTATATCGGCGGGGTGATCGCGCCCGGCGTCAATCTCTCGCTCGAGGCGTTGCACGCCTCCGCCGCCGCCCTACCTCATGTCGATGTGACGATGCCCGAAAAGGCCATCGGCACGAATACCGTCGCCTGTATCCAATCGGGCGTTTTCTGGGGCTATATCGGCCTCGTCGAAGGCGTCGTGCGCCAAATCCGGCTCGAACGCGACCGCCCGATGAAAGTCATCGCGACCGGCGGTCTGGCCGAACTGTTCTCGCAGGGCTTTGACCTCTTCGACAGTGTCGACTACGACCTTACCATGCACGGCCTTCGCCTCCTCAACGACTATAATAAGGACCTTCCCGCGTGAGTGACAGACTGATCTACCTCCCCCTCGGCGGTGCCGGCGAAATCGGCATGAACGCCTATGTGTACGGCTACGGCCCAGAGGGGAAAGAGCGGCTGATCGTTGTCGATCTGGGCGTGACTTTCCCGGATATGGATAGCACGCCCGGCGTCGATCTGATCTTTGCCGATCTCGAATGGCTGGAAGCGAATGCCGACCGGATCGACGCGATCTTCATCACCCACGCCCATGAAGACCATATCGGCGCGCTGGCCCATGTCTGGAACAAGCTGCGCAAGCCGGTCTATGCGCGCGCCTTCACCGGCCGCATCGGTCAGCTGAAGCTGGAAGAGGCGGGCATCCCGGCCGAAACGATCCAGATCGTCGAGCCGCGCCCGACCGTGATCGAGGCGGGTCCCTTCAAGGTGCAATTCGTGCCGATCTCGCACTCGATCCCCGAAAGCTCCGGCCTCATCATCGACACGCCCGCCGGGCGCGTCGTGCATACGGGCGATTTCAAGCTCGACGGCAACCCGATCGTGGGCGAGCCCTTCGAGCCCGAGATGTGGCACGCCATCGCCAAGGAAGGCGACGGTGTGAAGGTTCTGGTGAGCGATTCCACGAACGTCTTCTCGCCGCTGCCGGGCCGGTCGGAGGCCACGCTGGCCGAGCCGATCTCGGAACTGATCCGCGCCCAGACCGGCATGGTCGTCGCGACCACCTTCGCCTCGAATGTCGCGCGCCTGAAGACGCTCGCCGAGGCGGGCAAGGCTGCGGGCCGCTCGGTCTGTCTGCTGGGCCGCGCGATGAAGCGTATGGTCTCGGTCGCGGAAGAAACCGGTGTGCTCAAGGGCATGCCCGGCACGATCTCGGCGGAAGAGGCGAGCGATGTGCCGCGCCAGAACCTGATGCTGATCGTGACCGGCTCTCAGGGCGAGCGCCGCGCGGCCTCGGCCCAGCTGAGCCGGGGCAAATATCTGGGTCTCGAATTGAAAGAGGGCGACACGTTCCTGTTCTCCTCGAAGACCATCCCGGGCAACGAACGCGGCGTGATCCGCATCATGAACGCCTTCTCGGAGATGGGCGTCGACGTGGTGGACGATCACGGCGGGCTCTATCACGTCTCGGGCCACGCGAACCGCCCCGATCTGGAAGCGGTCCATGAGCTGCTCGCGCCGAAGATTCTGATCCCGATGCATGGCGAGCATCGCCACCTGCGCGAACACGCCAAACTGGCTGCGGATAAGGGCATCCCGTCCGAGGTCGCGACGAACGGCACGATGATCGACCTTAGCGGCGAGGTGCCGAAAGTCGTCGAATATATCGAAGCGGGCCGCACCTATCTCGACGGTTCGGTGCAGATCGGTGCGATGGATGGCGTGGTGCGTGACCGGATGCGCATGGCGCTGAACGGGCTGTGCCTCGTGACCCTGATCCTCGACGAGCAGGACCAGCCGCTGGGCGAGCCCTGGGTCGAGCTGAATGGATTGCCGAAACTGGGCCGCTCGGGCGCGCCGCTGGCCGAGACGATCGAAGACGAGATGACGCAATATCTCGAACGCGCGTCGATCAAGGTCCTCAACAATGACGACAAGATCGACGAGAGCCTGCGTCGCATCGCGCGTCAGGTCTCGATGGAAGAGATCGGCAAGAAGCCCGAAGTGATCGTCGTCACTAGCCGCCTGACCGATTGAGCGCGGCTCCGCGCCCCAAAAGGGCGCGGATCGACCAAGCGCAAGCGGGCAGGGGTGCGCCCCATCCTTGAAGACAAAGAAAAACCCCGCCGGAGGAGGCCTCCGGCGGGGATTTTTTAACAATACGAAAGCGTCAGCTGTCCGCTTTGTCCTCGGCGGTCTCATCGACCGCGCCGGGGCGGAAGGAGACGGTGAGGAAGTCCGGGACGTGATCGCCCATGCCCACGACTTCGTTGTCGCGCTCGCGGCGGTTGCGACCACCGCGCGACCGGCGGGCATTGCCGCCCTCGTCGGAAGACTGGCTGCGCGATTGCGGCTTCGGAGCGCTCGCGGCCTCGGGGGCCTCGCTGCGGGCCTCTTCGGGCTGAGCCTCAGCCTTCTTGGGGGCCTTCTCCTGCTCCTGCTGCTCCTGCGGCGCGGCGCTTTGCGGCTGCTGCGTCTCTTCGCTGCGCTGGTCGCGTTTCGACCCACGCCCGCCACGATCCCGGCTGCGCCCGCCGCGCGAACGACCGCCCTTGGCGTCTTCGCGCTTGCGCGCCGGTTGCTTCGCGCCTTCGGACAGCTCGAAATCTTCCGGCGGCTCGGCGCGCGGGATTTCCTGCTCGACGAGGCTCTCGATCTGACCGAGGAATTTCTCGTCCGACGGCACCGCGATCGAGATCGCCGTGCCCTTGCGGCCCGCGCGACCCGTGCGGCCGATCCGGTGGACGTAATCCTCGGCATGCATCGGCAGGTCGTAGTTGAAGACGTGGCTCACCGAGGGCACGTCGAGGCCGCGGGCGGCCACATCGGAGGCGATCAGCAGCTTGAGCTTGCCATCGCGGAAGTTCTCGAGCGTGCGCGTGCGCTGGCTCTGGTCGAGATCGCCATGGATCGGCGCGGCGTCGAAGCCGTATTTCTGCAGGCTCTTGGCGACGATATCGACATCGACCTTGCGGTTACAGAAGACGATCGCGTTGGTGCAGGCCTCGCCCTCGGCCGCGATCACCGCGCGCAGCAATTCGCGCTTGGCCTTGGCCGTCTGGTCGCGCCGCGCCGGTTCGATCTGGATCAGCTTCTGGGTGATGTTGGCACCCGTGGTCGCCTGACGCGCCACTTCGATCCGCGTCGGCGCATGCAGGAAGGTGTTGGTGATCCGCTCGATCTCCGGGGCCATCGTGGCCGAGAAGAACAGCGTCTGGCGCGTGAACGGCGTCAGCTGGAAGATGCGCTCGATATCCGGGATGAAGCCCATGTCGAGCATCCGGTCGGCCTCGTCGACGACCATGACCTTCACATCGGTCAGGATCAGTTTGCCGCGCTCGAAATGGTCGAGCAGGCGGCCCGGCGTCGCGATCAGCACGTCGACGCCCTTGTCGATCAGCTTGTCCTGCTCGCCGAAGGACACGCCGCCGATCAGCAGCGCACGGGTCAGCTTGGTGTTCTTGGCGTAGAGGTCGAAGTTCTCGGCGACCTGGGCGGCCAGTTCGCGCGTCGGGCAGAGCACGAGCGAGCGCGGCATCCGGGCGCGGGCGCGGCCCCGGCGCAGCAGCGTCAGCATCGGCAGGGTGAAGCTGGCGGTCTTGCCGGTCCCGGTCTGCGCGATGCCGAGCACGTCCTTGCCTTCGAGCGCGGGCGGAATGGCGCCAGCCTGAATGGGCGTGGGCTCTTCGTAGCCAGCATCGACAACGGCGGAAAGGACTTTCGGGTCCAGCTTCAGATCGGTGAATTTAGTCATGGGTTTCCTTGGTTTACCTTTGATCGCGTCCTGTCGCGACCCGCATCGGGCGGGGCCGCTGTCGGGCGCTTTAGGAACCGGGCGCCCAGGAGAAGCTCCGCCGGATTACGGAGCTTGACTGCGCCCTACCGGATTGCGACGCAAAGGTCAATCTTTTCAGGGGGTGACCCGGGGCTGCGCGCGGAACATAGCGCAGTCCTGCGCGATATTCGGCCTCTTGCAAAAGGGCACGGAACCTGACCTCCTGAGCGGGGTTTGATCCCGAAGCGTGACGAGGGACAGGTATGGCAATTGCGGAATCGGCGGGTCTCGGCCCGGTATTGGCCTTTGCGCTGGTGGGTGTGTGCGGTGTTGGGGCGCAATGGCTGGCCTGGCGCCTGCGCCTGCCCGCCATCGTAATCATGCTGGTCGCAGGGCTCATCGCGGGCCCCGCGACGGGGCTTTTGAACCCGAGCGAAGATTTCGGTGACTTGCTGAGCCCGCTGATCGCGCTCGCGGTGGCCGTGATCCTGTTCGAGGGGGGATTCTCTCTCGATTTCCACCGCTTGGGCGATGCGAAAACCGGGGTCCGGCGGCTGGTCTTCATCGGCGCGCCTCTGGGCTGGTTGCTCTCGGCACTCGCGCTCGTCTGGGGGGCGGGGCTCAGCTGGGAAAGCGCGGCGGTCTTCGGCGGCATTATGGTCGTCACCGGCCCCACGGTGATCGCGCCGCTTCTGCGTACGGCGAAACTTGCCCGCCGCCCCGCGCGCCTGCTGCAATGGGAAGCGATCGTGAACGACCCGATCGGCGCGCTGGCGGCGGTTCTGGCTTTCGAGGTGGTGTTCACGCTGCGCTCCAACCTGCCGATGGGCGAGGCGGTCGGGCATCTCGCGCTCGGCATCGGCTTCGCGGCCGCAATCGGCGGCGCGGTCGGCTGGGGCATCGCGCGCAGCTTCTCGCGCGGGTGGGTGCCGGAATTCATGAAGGTGCCGGTGCTCTTCGCGACGCTTCTGGGCACCTTCGCGGTGACGGATCACGTGCTGCATGAGAGCGGGCTGCTGGCGGTCACGGTGATGGGGCTGGTGATCGGAAATGCCGACCTGCCGTCCTACGAGGAACTGCGCCGCTTCAAGGAACATGCGACCGTGTTGCTGGTCTCGGGCGTGTTCATCCTGCTCGCCGCGAATATCGAGATCGACCAGCTTGCCGCGCTCGACTGGCACGCGCTCCTCTTCGTTATTCTCGTGGTGCTGGTGGCGCGGCCGCTGACGGTGCTGATCTCGCTGATCGGGACAGCACTGCCGCGCAACGAACGGCTGTTGATCGCCTTCACCGGCCCGCGCGGGGTGGTGCTGGTCGCGGTGGCGGGCCTCTTCGGGCAGCGTCTGGCCGAGATCGGTGTTGCGGACGGGTTGCGGATCGGGCCGCTGGCCTTCGTTCTGGTGCTGGTGACGGTGATCGTGCACGGCTTCACGCTGGCGCCGCTGGCGCGGAAGCTGGGGCTCGCCAATGCCGACAAGCCGGGGCTGCTGATCGTGGGCGGTTCGCGCTTCACCACGGCGCTGGCCGAGACGCTGAACAAGGCCGAGGTGCCGGTGCTGATCACCGACCCGAACCATGCCCATCTGATCCGCCCGCGCGCCAATGGGCTCAAGACGTTCTACGGCGACATTCTGGGCGAGGCGGCGGAGGACAAGGTCGAGCTGATGGCCTATTCGACCCTGCTCGCGGCCACCGATAACGACGCCTACAACACGCTCGTCGCGACCGATCTCGCGCCCGAGCTGGGCCGCGACAAGGTCTGGCAGGTGCCGCGCCAGAAGGACGACCGCGAACGCCACGCGCTGCCGACGCAGCTCGGTGGGCGCCGCTTTGGCGAGGGGCGGACGCTGGAGAATTGGGAGAAGCTGCTGTCGGAGGGCTGGCGGTTCCGCGTGACGCGGATCACCGAGGAATACAGGCTGCCCGACTGGCGCAAGAAGCGGCCCAAGGCGAAGCCCGTGATGGTCGTGGCGAAAAGCGGCGATCTGCGCTTCGTGATCGATGCGGCCGAGATGAAGGTCGAACCGGGCGGGCGGTTGATCTCGCTCCTGCCGCCCGAGGCGTTCGAGGAGGAAACCGCGCAGAAGGCCAAGGCCGGGGAAAAGCCTTCGGGTCAGCAGGGGCCTGCCGCGCGAATCCCGTGAGGCCTAGTCGATCCGGGCGGTGAGGGTGCGGCGAGCGATCACCGCGCCGTCGTGGCTGAGCGTGATCTGGCCGTTGTAGCGGCCCATCGGCCATCCGCCCGGCGGGGCTTTCTTGCCGACATAGCGGAAGAACCGAGCCTTAGGCGCATCGACCTCGCTGGTCGTGCTGATGCTGATCCCGTCCGGGCCGGTGATCTCGAACCCGATCGTGTCCCCCGCACGCAGGCCGAAGCCGTAGCCCCACAAGACAAGCGCGGGGCCGGTTTCGCTGGGTGGGGGCAGGGCAGCGCCGGCCAAGACTGTCTCGAAGCGTGGCAAGGTGGCGGTGAACCCGGCCTCGAGCCAACCGCTCGGTGAATATTTTACCTGATCGGACCAGAGCGTTTGCGTCGCATCGGTGCGCAGCCGTCCTGCATAACCGGATCGAACGGGTCGATCACGGTGTCGTCGTGGCGCAGCGAGAGATGCAGATGCGGGAATTCTGCTTTACCCGATTGTCCGACGAGGCCAAGCGGGGCGCCCGCCGCCACCTGGTCGCCACGGGTCACGGAAATGGAGCCGTCGCGCAGGTGGCAATATTGGGTCTGCCAGCCGTGTCCGAGATCGATGACGATCCCGTTCCCGCATTCCTTGCCTGCAGCTGTCTGGCCGCTGGCATAAGCCCCGTCTGGCTCGCCGTCGCGGGTGGCGATCACCCGGCCCGGGGCGGCGGCGATCACCTGCACGCCCGCCTGCATCTGCGCCTCGGTCAGCAGCGCGAAATCGGTGCCCTTGTGCCTGTCATAGGTCAGCCCGCCGCAGCCTGCATCGCGCGCGCCGGGGCCGGGGTCGCGGTCGACGTAGTTCTGGATGTAGCAGTCCTGGCCAAGCGTGCACTCGACCGGCATCTGCAGCTTCGGCGCATCGGATAGAAAAGTCCCGGCCGTGCAGGGCAGGGCAGGGCAGGGCAGGGCCGGGACGAGTAGGCTTATCAATACCGCGCGGAGCACGGTCTAGATCATTCGGCGGTCAGCAGGCGCGGCTTGGAGCCGGAAATCCGCTTCTTGCCCGGTTCCTCGACCTTGATGACGATCTTGTCGTCCTTGACCGACACCTTGGCGACGCCGCCCTTGGTGAGCTTCCCGAAGAGCAGCTCTTCGGCGAGCGGCTTCTTGATATGCTCCTGAATGACCCGGCCCAGCGGACGCGCGCCCATCTTGTCGTCGTAGCCCTTCTCGGCGAGCCAGTTCGCGGCGGCCGGGGTGAGCTCGATATGGACGTTGCGGTCGATGAGCTGCGCTTCGAGTTGCAGCACGAACTTGTCGACCACCTGCAAGATCACCTCGCGCGGCAGCGGCGCGAAGCTGACCACCGCGTCCAGACGGTTGCGGAACTCGGGCGTGAAGGTCCGCTCGATCGCGGCCGTATCCTCGCCCTCGCGCCGATCGCGCCCGAAGCCGATTGCGGTCTTCGCCTGTTCGGCGGCGCCCGCATTCGAGGTCATGATCAGGATCACGTTGCGGAAGTCGACGGTCCGGCCGTTATGGTCGGTGAGCTTCCCGTGATCCATCACCTGCAGCAGGATGTTGTAGACATCCGGGTGCGCCTTCTCGATCTCGTCCAGGAGCAGCACGCAATGCGGGTGCTGGTCGACGCTGTCGGTCAGCATGCCGCCCTGATCGAAGCCGACATAGCCCGGAGGCGCACCGATCAGACGCGAGACCGCGTGCTTCTCCATGTATTCCGACATGTCGAAGCGCATCAGTTCCACGCCGAGCGTATCGGCGAGCTGCTTGGCCACCTCGGTCTTGCCGACGCCGGTCGGGCCCGCGAAGAGGTAGTTGCCGATCGGCTTCTCCGGCTCGCGCAGACCCGCACGGGCCAGCTTGATCGCGGAGGACAGCGTCTCGATCGCCTTGTCCTGACCGAACACGACGCGCTTGAGGGTCTTTTCGAGATCCTTGAGCACCTCGGCATCGTCCTTCGAGACCGATTTCGGCGGGATCCGCGCGATCTTGGCGACGACCGCCTCGATCTCTTTCGGGCCGATGGTCTTGCGCCGCTTGCTTTCGGCCACGAGATGCTGGGCCGCGCCCGCCTCGTCGATCACGTCGATCGCCTTGTCGGGCAGCTTGCGGTCATGGACATAGCGCGCCGACAGCTCCACCGCCGTCTTGATGGCGTCGTTGGTGTAGCGAATGTCGTGGTGCTTCTCGAAATAGGGCTTCAGACCCATCAGGATCTTGATGGAATCCGGCACCGACGGCTCGTTCACGTCGATCTTCTGGAACCGGCGGCTCAGCGCGCGGTCCTTCTCGAAATGCTGGCGGAACTCCTTGTAGGTGGTGGAGCCCATGGTGCGCAGCTTGCCGCCCTGAAGCGCGGGCTTCAGCAGGTTCGAGGCATCCATCGCGCCACCCGAGGTGGCACCCGCACCGATCACGGTGTGGATCTCGTCGATGAAGAGGATCGCGTCGGGATGCTCTTCAAGCTCCTTCACGACAGCCTTCAGACGCTCCTCGAAGTCGCCGCGATAGCGGGTGCCCGCGAGCAGCGCGCCCATATCGAGCGAGTAGATCGTCGAATTGGCGAGGATCTCCGGGGTTTCGCCGCGCGTGATCTTCAGCGCGAGCCCTTCCGCGATCGCGGTCTTGCCCACGCCGGGATCGCCCACCAGAAGCGGGTTGTTCTTGCGGCGGCGGCACAGCACCTGAATGCAGCGCTCCACCTCGTGCTCACGCCCGATCAGCGGGTCGACATCGCCCTTCTCGGATTTCGCGTTGAGGTTCACGCAGTATTTCTCGAGCGCGGAATCCTTGGCTTCGGCCTGGGTCGTACCCTCGGCCTTGGCCTCTTCCTCGGCCCCCGACACGGGGCGCGTTTCGCCGAACTCGGGGTCTTTCGCCACGCCATGCGCGATGAAGTTCACCGCGTCGTAGCGGGTCATGTCCTGCTCTTGCAGGAAGTAGGCGGCGTTGCTTTCGCGTTCCGCGAAGATCGCGACGAGCACATTGGCCCCGGTCACTTCCGAGCGGCCCGAGCTTTGGACATGGATGGCCGCGCGCTGGATCACGCGCTGGAAGGCGGCGGTCGGCACGGCTTCCGAGCCTTCGATTTCGGTCACGAGGGTGGACAGCTCATCGTCGATGAACTCCACCAAGGTCTGGCGCAATTCGTCGGTATCGACGGCGCAGGCCTTCATCACCCGCGCGGCGTCCGGCTCGTCGATCAAGGCGAGGAGCAGGTGTTCTAGCGTCGCGAGTTCATGCTTTCGGGCATTGGCGAGCGCCAGCGCCCCGTGGATTGCCTGTTCGAGCGTATTGGAAAACGACGGCATTATCTGCTCCTTTCCTCGGAGGGCGGCGCGGGAGGATACCCAGCCTAGTGTTGCCCTATAAGATTAAAGTTCGGTGGAAATCGCCGCGCTTCAAGTCTTTTCATGCCCAAAATCCGACCGGACTCCGATTCGTGCGGAAAAAACGGTCATTTAACGGGCGCAACGGTGCAGGGATACCGATGAGGCGCGCAATATCTAGGGGGGTTGCGTGTGACCTCTCCCATATGGGGAGGGTTTTCGCGCGTTCAAGCGTATTGCCGGTTACTTGGGCGACTCGCCGCGGCTTTCAGCGGTGTCGTGTTGCGTGTCCTCATAGACCGGCGGACGGCGCGCGGTGCTTTGGTGCAATTCCGCCGCCAGTTCGGCCTCTTCGGGATCAGTGTTGCCCGCGCGCGCAGGCGTGTCTTCGGCGCTCGCGGCGGGTGTCGATTTGGACGAGGGCTCCTCTGCGGAGGTATCCTCCTCTTCGTCGTCGTAGACTTCCTCGTCGAGCTCCGCCTCGGTATGGGCCGCGGGCGAATGTTCCAGCAGCAGCGCCATGATGTCGGTCCGGGTCAGAATGCCCACGAGCCGCCCGCTTTCGGTCACGGGCACGACGCGCGCCTCGCGCCGGGCCAGCCGTTCGAGCAATTCGCCCACCGGCGTGTCGCCCTCGACGGTCTCAATATCGGTATGGAAGATCGCCCGCACCTCGGCCTCGGGCGGGGCTGCGCGGAACCGCAGCGGGCGGCGCAGGATGTCGAATTCCTTGAACAGTTCGTCGAGCGCATCGTGCTGATCGACCACGCCCAGATAATAGCCGGAATTGTCGACCACCGGCAGCGTATGCACGTTGAGCGCGGTCATCTTGCGCACGATCTCGGACAGCGGCGCCTCGGGGCTGACGGTGACGGGATTCTGCGTCATCAGATCGCGCACATGCGTATCGGCGAGAAGCGACTCGGCGGCGCGGTGTTCGGCCACCGCCATCAGCCGCGCCAGATCGGCCGGGTCCATATTGGCCGACTGGTTGAACTCGACCAGAAGGTTCGACAGGTCGCGCTGGCTGAGCGAGCGGGCCGGGCCGCGGGCGCGTCCGACATGGGCCGGGTGATAAGCGAGCGGGCGCGTCGGGTAGGAAATGCCGAACAGCCGGTTCCAGATCATCGCGAACCCGATCATCAACACGGTCATCACCGCGATCGGGAAGATCGCGAACTCGAAGCCGAGCCGTCGCCCGGCCTCATGTTCCAGCACCACCAGCAGCGCGATCCCGGCGGCGGGCGGATGCAGCGCGCGCGCCGCCATCATCGCCGCGATCGACCCACCGACCGCCAGCCCGTCCGCATAGGGCGGCGGGGTCACCATCAGCACCGCGACCGGCACCACGGCGGAGATCATCATCCCCATCATCGCGGACCACGGCTGCGCCAGAGGCGAATTCGGCAAAACGAACAAGAGCACCGCCATCGAGGCGAAGCTGGAGACGAGGTAGATCCCGGCCTGACGCGAATGGGGCAGGGTGGCCACGATGAAGGTCACGACGAGGATCGCCACCCCCGCACCGACCGCGCCGCGCAGAATGTCGACCGCGGGCCTGCGCCCCATCGAGGGACCAAAGCGGCGCAACTGGCGGCGGACATTCTTGGGCAGGTGTGAGATCGGCATCGGTTCGCTGGGTTGGAAAAGGTGCGACAGGTATCGCGCCTGCCACGCGCGGATGCAAGCGCGGGGGCGGTGAGAGGACACGGCGGTTGATGGTCGGACGGCACCGCAAGGGCGTCTGACATCTTGCCATCATGCGCGGTGCCTCTATGGTGCGGCGCGACTTTACAGGCGAGACGAAAAACGGGGAGAGCGCGATGGCAGGACCGATAGACAAGACGCTGCGCGCGGCGAAGGCCCATGCGAAAAACGGAGCCTTTGCCGAGGCCGAGGCGCTCTATCGCGAGGTGCTGGCGCGGTTTCCCGGCAACAAGCGCGCGCAGGCCGGGCTGGCCGAGATCTCGCAGTCGCGCGCGACCCGCCCGATGAACCCGCCGCGCCCGGTGATCAACCAGCTCTTCGGGCTCAAGAAGTCGGGCCGTGACCGTGAGGCTGCCGAGGCCGCCGCCCGCGTTCTCAAGGAATTCCCGCGTGCGCCGGCAGCAATGGAAGTCCGTGCCGCGGCGCTCTCGGCTTTGGGCGATCACGCGGGGGCTGCAGTGCTCTATCGCGAACTGGTGGGAATGTTTCCCGACGCGCCCGACGCGCATGGCAGCTATGGCAACGAATTGATGGCGCTCTTTCGCGACGACGAGGCCGTAACTGAATTCGAACGCGTTCTGGAGCTGCGGCCCGGCGATCCGGTTGCGCTCAACAATATCGGCAATGCCAAGCGCCGCGCGGGCGAGCAAAGCGAAGCGCTCGACATGTATCGTGCCGCTCTTGAGGCCGCCCCCGATTTCGTGGAGGCGCAGCTCAACCTTGCGAATGCTCTGGTCGTGAACCGCAAATCGCAGGAGGCCGAACGACATCTGTCGGAAGTTCTGGCCAAGTTGCCGGACAATTTCCGGGCCTTGACTACCATGGGAGATGTCCGGCGTGATCTGGGCGATAAACCGGGCGCGATCGATTATTACAAGCGTGCGCTTGCTATTGATCCCGAGCATGCCGAGGCGCTGGCTTCACTTATAAATGCGACGCGTATTTCCGAAGGCGATCCTGTCATCGGGCGTCTCGAGGCTTCGCTTGAGGCACCGCATCATTCGGATAGGGAGCGGGTCCGGTTCGAATTTGCGCTTGGCAAGGCTTACGAGGATATTGGCGAGACCGAAAAGTCCTTCGCTTTCTATGCGCGCGGCAATGCGCGGCGCAAAAAGCTGCTGGGCTACACGATTGAGCAGGACGAAACGCTCTTCGCGCAGATCAAGCAGGCCTTCCCGGCCGCGCCTGACAAAATCACCGAGGCGCCGCAGAGTGGACCCGAGCCGATCTTTATCGTTGGCCTACCGCGCTCAGGCACGACGCTGACCGAACAGATTGTGAGCGCCCATCCCTTGGTTGAACCAGGCGGTGAGTTGACTGAGCTAGGTAGTGCGATGTCCGCACTCGACTGGTCGACCTCGGAAGACTTCCACGCCAAGGCCGATGAAATCCGCGCCGAGTACCGCGAGGTTTTGCGCGACCACGCGAAAGGCGCGCCCTTCGTGACCGACAAGATGCCGCTCAATTTCCGCTGGATCGGGGCTATCCGTGCGCTGTTTCCCGAGGCGAAGATCATCCATCTACAGCGCGATCCGCGCGCGGTGATCTGGTCTATCTACCGGCTGAATTTCAGCTCCGACGGCAATGCCTATGCCCATAGCCTCGACGATCTCGTGGCTTATCGGGCGCTGCATCAGGACCTGATGGCGCATTGGAAATCGCTCTTTGGCGAGACGATCTACGACCTGAGCTATGCGCAGCTTGTGGAGAACCCGGAAGCGGAGATCCGCGCTTTGCTCGACTATCTCGAACTGCCCTTCGACGAGGCCTGCCTGCGTCCGCAGGATAACAAGCGCATCGCCCGCACCGCGTCGCGCGATCAGGTCTCGAAGCCGATCTACAAGGGTAGCTCGCAGGCCTGGGAGAAATACGCCCCCTATCTGGAGGCAGCTTTCGCCAAGCTCGACTGAGAGTCTGGGCTTGCTTGTCACGGAATCGTCATTAACTTGTGAGGGCACTTAGGTAAGCCTCCCCCGATTCCCGAGCGGTTTCATTTCTTTCCTTAGGTGCGCCTCGCGATGGTGTCGTGGCAGGTTTTCTGCCGCGCTCTTCATGGCGTGGGTGCTCGCAATGGTCGGGGGACGATTTTGCGAGTGAAAGCCAATGGCCGGGTCCGTTGACAAGATTCTGCTTGCTGCGCGTGGTCACGCAAAGCGTGGGGAAATCGCGCAGGCCGAGGTGCTTTACCGAGAAGTGCTCGAGCGTTTTCCGGGCAATAAACGCGCGAAAGCGGGGCTTGAAGCGCTCGCGCAGGCCAGTAAGGCGAAACCCGCTGGGGGGCCGCCGCGCGCGCTGGTGCAGCAGTTGATGGGGTTGATGCAGGCGGGGCGCAATCGCGAGCTGGTCCATCAGGCGAACCGGGCGCTGGGGATGTTTCCCGAAACCGTCCTGTTGCTCGAATTCCGCGCGGCGGGGCAGGGGGCGCTGGGCGACCATGCCGGGGCGGCCGAGACTTATCGCCGCCTGATCGCCTTACGACCGGATCATGCCGACACGCATGGCAATCTGGGCAATGAGCTGATGGAGCTGGGCCAGCACGAAGACGCGATCGCTCAGTTCGAGCGCGTGTTGGCGATGCGCCCGGGCGATCCGGTCGCGCTGAACAATCAGGGCAATGCGCTGCTCGCGCTCGGGCGCGAGGCCGAGGCGCGCAAACGGTTCGAGGCCGCACTCGAGGTCGCGCCGAACGATGTGCATATGCTCAATAATCTGGGCAACCTGCTGCTGAACGAGGGGGATTTCGTTGCGGCGCGGCTCCGGTTGGAAAAGGGGCTGTCGCTCGATCCGCACCATGTGTTTCTGTTGAACAATCTTGGCATCGTGCTTCTTGCACAGGGCGACATGGCAGGCGCGCAGGCGCGGTTCGAGGCGGCGCTGAGCGCCGACCCGAGTTATGCCGAGGCCTGGTGGAACTTCTCGCGCCTGCATCGCTTCGTGCCCGATGATCCGCTGCTTTCGCAACTCGAAACGCAGGCCGCGGCGGAAGGCCATTCGGAGCATGACCGGATGCTGCTCGACTTCGCGCTCGCCAAGGCACAGCATGATGTCGGCGGGACCGAGCGGGCCTTCGCGCTCTGGCACTCGGCCAATGCCCGGCGCAAGGCCGAGTTGGGCTATGACATCGCACAGGACCGCAAGCTGTTTGCGCGGCTGCGCGACCGGTTTGCCGATCCCCATCCGTCGATCCCCGAGACCGAGGCGGATCGCTCTGCTCCGGTGCCGATCTTCCTGCTGGGTCTGCCGCGTTCGGGCACGACGTTGGTCGAGCAGATCGTCACCCAGCACAGTCAGGTCGCGCCCGGTGATGAGATCGCCACGCTGGATCGCGAGATGAGCGCGCTCGACTGGAGTGACCCAGAGGCCCTGACGCGGGAGGCGGAGCGAATTCGCGCCGCCTATTACGAGACGCTGACCGGGCTGGCCGATGGCAAACCCTTCGTGACCGACAAGATGCCGCTCAACTTCCGCTGGATCGGCGCGATCCGGGCGCTGTTTCCGCGCGCGCTGATCGTGCATGTCCATCGCGATGCGCGCGCGACGCTCTGGTCTATCTATCGCAACTTCTTTTCCAGCGCTGGTAATGGCTACGCGCATGATCTGGACGATCTCGTGGCCTATCACGGGCTCTATCGCGATCTGATGGCGCATTGGGCGGCGCAGCCCGGTGCGATCGTCGATTGCGGCTACGAGGCGCTGACGGAAGACCCCGAGGCGCGCAGCCGTGCGCTGATCGAGGCGCTCGGGCTGCCTTGGGAGGATGCCTGCCTGCGCCCTCAGGACAACGCCCGCACGGTCGCGACCACGTCGAACACGCAGGTGCGCAAGCCGATCTACAAGGGCAGCTCGCAGGATTGGGAGAAATACGCCCCCTATCTGGAGGCAACCTTCGCGAAGCTTGATTGAGCGCGGGCTTGCGGCACTCAGGCGCTACGCTAATTTGCACGGACCACCGAGAAAGTCCTCCGATGCCCGACCTATCCCATATCCTCGCTTTCGGTGCCGTGGCGCTGGCCATGGTGCTTAGCCCCGGTCCGAATATGATCTATCTGGTCTCGCGCACGATCTGTCAGGGGCGGCGCGCAGGGCTTATCTCGCTGGGCGGCGTCGCATTGGGCTTCGTCTTCTACATGCTCTGTGCGGCCTTGGGGATCACCGCGATCGTGCTCGCCGTGCCCTATGCCTATGACGCGCTGCGGATTGCCGGGGCGCTCTATCTGCTCTGGCTGGCATGGCAGGCGGTGCGACCGGGCGGGCGTTCGGCCTTCGAGACCCGCGATCTGCCGGTCGACGGGCCGCGCAAGCTATTCGCGATGGGCTTCGTCACTAACCTGCTCAATCCGAAGATCGCGGTGATGTATCTGTCGCTGCTGCCGCAATTCATCGACCCCGCGGCGGGATCGGTGCTGGCGCAGTCACTGGCGCTGGGCACGGTGCAGATCGTCATCTCGGTGGGCGTGAATGCTGCAATCGTGATGGGCGCCGGCGCATTGGCGCAATTCCTCGCGACGCGTCCGCTCTGGATGCGGGTGCAGCGCTGGGCAATGGGGACGGTTCTCGCCGCGCTGGCGCTGAGCGTGTTGCGCGATGCGCGGCGGTGAGACCTAGAACCGGTCCTTGCGGGCGCGCGCTTCGGTGAAGACTTCGACCGGCGTCGCGCTTTCGGGCAGGCCGAGCGCCGCGCGCAGTTTCGGATCGTCGCCGCGCAGGAACGGGTTGGTCGCCTTCTCCAGACCCAGTTCGACCGGAACGGTAGGGCGGGCCTGAGCGCGAATGGCGCGGACATTCTCCATCCGGGCCAAGAGGTCCGGGTTCTCCGGTTCGATCGAGAGCGCGAAGCGACCATTTGCCTCAGTATATTCATGCCCCGAACAGACCAACGTCTCGTCGGGCAACTCGCCAAACCGCGACAACGTGTCGTACATCTGCTGCGCCGAGCCCTCGAAGAGACGCCCGCAGCCCCAGCTCATCAGGCTGTCGCCGGAAAACAGCAGACCGCCCTCGGGGAAGTAATAGGCGATATGGCCGACCGTATGCCCATCGGCAGGCAGAACCTCGACATGCTCCATCCCGATCGCGAGCTTTTCGCCGGGGCTGACCTCCTGATCGAGCTTGGGCAGACGATGCGCATCCGCCTTGGCCCCCACGATTTTCGCCCCCGTTGCCGCTGACAATGCCTGAACGCCATCGATGTGATCGGCGTGGTGATGCGTCAGCAGAATCAGGTTCGCTTTCCAGCCCCGTTCGTTCAGCGCCTTCAGAACGGGCGGCGCTTCGGGAACGTCGATCACGGTGGTTGTGTCCGTCGCCGCCTCGTGCACGACATAGGCATAATTGTCGGCGAGACAGGGAATGATGAGAAGCTCAACGGCCATGGTGTTTTCTACCGCTTTGATTATCTTGGCACATAGCTAAGCCGAAGGAAGCGAAAGGCGCAATGCATCTCGACGTACTCGACCTGCGGAATTTCTACTACCGAACGCAGCTAGGCCGTGCGGCGCAGCGGGCAATCCGGGATCGGGTTGTTTCCATGTGGCCCGCGACGGGGCCGAAGATGGCGGGGCAGACGGTGGCGGGCTACGGCTTCGCGGTGCCGCTCTTGCGCCCCTATCTGGAGCCTGCGCGCCGGGTGATCGGGTTGATGCCGGCCGAGCAGGGCGTGATGCCGTGGCCTGCGGGGATGCCCAATGTCTCGGTGCTATGCGACGAGGCGCGCTGGCCGCTGGAGACGGGCCGGGTGGATCGGCTGATCGTGATGCACGGGCTCGAGACCTCCGACAATTCCGAGGCCCTGATGCAGGAATGCTGGCGGGTGCTGGGGCCGGGCGGTAGGGCGCTGTTCATCGTGCCGAACCGCGCCGGGCTCTGGGCGCCGCGGGAAACCACACCCTTCGGGTTCGGCAAGCCCTACACGCTGGGTCAGCTCGACCAGCTCGCACGCCGGTCCGGCTTCGTGCCCGAGCGCCATACCGGTGCGCTCTATATCCCGCCGAGCCATCGCCGCTTCTGGTTGCGCTCGGCCGCGATGTGGGAGCGGCTGGGCACCAAGGCGGCGGGCGTGCTGGCG
This sequence comes from Thioclava sp. ES.031, assembly GCF_002563775.1. Taxonomy (NCBI): domain Bacteria; kingdom Pseudomonadati; phylum Pseudomonadota; class Alphaproteobacteria; order Rhodobacterales; family Paracoccaceae; genus Thioclava; species Thioclava sp. ES.031. The sequence continues at coordinate 1,430,149 of NZ_PDJO01000001.1, forward strand.
GCGGGCGTCGTGATGCTCGAAGTCTCCAAGCAGGTCCATGCGCGCCATGATTCCGGCCTCGGCGCGCGGGTCCGCAAACCGCTGTCGATTCTCGAAGGGGCGGTGAAACCGGCGACGGACCCGGCCTGACACCGAAGTTAATTCCGCATGCGCGTCAGATCGTCGCCACGCAACAATCACGTTCGCGTATCGCCCTTAACGCAACTCTCCTGCGTTCCGTCGCGGGCGGCGAATAATTTTCCGACCGCCAACGCGTATTGAGGTGAATCACCCCCGCGCGGCATTCCGTGATCAACTGGTCCAAATTCCTGTTAGCGCCCACAAAATCCTCCCCTCCCTGTCACCTTCCCGCGACGAAGGGCAGATTGGAGGCCTTCTGCTCACATTCTCGTGCTCAAGACGGTTGCGAGGGGGGGATTGCTCTGCTAGTGACCTCCCCGATAAGCGGCGCGGAGGGCATGTCTCAAGCGCGCCGGGGGAGCGCCCCAAGGCCTGTTCCGGGTCGGGGCAAAACGCATCGGAAGGGTGGACGTGTCCGAACCAGCTTCGATTTCCGCAAGCATCGCCGGCCGCTATGCGCTGGCCATTTTTGAACTCTCGCGCGAAGCAAATGCCCTCGCCGCGCTCGAAACCGATGTCTCCGCGCTGTCGGAGGCGCTGGCTGGCTCTGACGAGCTGCGTGAGGTGATTGCATCGCCGGTCTACACGCGCGACCAGCAGGCAGCTGCAATCGGCGCTCTGGCAGGCAAGATGGGCCTGTCGGACCCGATGAAGAACGGTCTGCAACTGATGGGCGCCAAGCGTCGTCTCTTCGTGCTGCCGCAGCTGCTCAAGGCGCTGTCGGATCTGATCGCGGACGAGAAGGGCGAAGTGACCGCAGATGTCACCTCGGCCAGCAAGCTCAGCGCCGCACAGGCCAAGAAGCTCGCCGAAGTGCTGAAAAACCAGACGGGCAAGACCGTCAAACTGAACACCGCCGTCGATGAAAGCCTCATCGGTGGCATGATCGTAAAGCTGGGCTCGCGCATGGTCGACACGTCGATCCGTTCGAAGCTCGCTTCTCTCAAGAACGCCATGAAAGAGGTCGGATAAATGGGCATCCAAGCAGCTGAGATTTCTGCGATCCTCAAGGAGCAGATCAAGAATTTCGGGCAGGACGCCCAAGTGGCCGAAGTCGGTCGCGTGCTGTCGGTTGGCGACGGTATCGCGCGCGTCTACGGGCTCGACAACGTCCAGGCCGGTGAGATGGTTGAATTCCCCGGTGGTATCCGCGGGATGGCACTGAACCTCGAGACCGACAACGTCGGTGTCGTGATCTTCGGTTCGGACCAGGACATTAAAGAAGGCGACACCGTCAAGCGCACGAACTCCATCGTGGACGTGCCGGTTGGTGAAGCGCTGCTCGGCCGCGTGGTCGACGGTCTCGGCAACGCACTCGACGGCAAAGGCGCCATCGAAGCGAAAGAGCGTCGCGTCGCCGACGTGAAAGCTCCGGGCATCATCCCGCGTAAATCGGTTCACGAGCCGATGGCGACCGGCCTCAAGTCGGTTGACGCTATGATCCCGATCGGCCGTGGCCAGCGCGAGCTGATCATTGGCGACCGTCAGACCGGTAAGACCGCAATCGCGCTCGACACCATTCTGAACCAGAAGTCGTATAACGACGCTGATCCGTCCAACAAGCTGCACTGCTTCTACGTCGCGATCGGCCAGAAGCGCTCGACCGTGGCGCAGCTGGTGAAGAAGCTCGAAGAGACCGGTGCGATCGAATACACCACCGTTATCGCCGCGACCGCTTCGGACCCCGCGCCGATGCAGTACCTCGCGCCCTACACCGCGACCGCGATGGCGGAATACTTCCGCGACAACGGCATGCACGCGCTGATCATCTATGATGACCTCTCGAAGCAGGCTGTTGCCTATCGCCAGATGTCGCTGCTGCTGCGTCGCCCGCCGGGCCGCGAAGCATATCCGGGCGACGTGTTCTACCTGCACTCCCGCCTGCTGGAGCGTTCGGCGAAGCTGAACGAAGACTTCGGCGCCGGTTCGCTGACGGCTCTGCCGGTCATCGAAACCCAGGGCGGCGACGTGTCGGCCTTCATCCCGACCAACGTGATCTCGATCACCGACGGTCAGATCTTCCTCGAGACGGAACTCTTCTACCAAGGTATCCGTCCCGCCGTGAACACCGGTCTGTCGGTGTCGCGCGTTGGTTCGTCGGCTCAGACGAACTCGATGAAAACCGTGGCGGGCCCGGTTAAGCTGGAACTGGCACAGTATCGCGAAATGGCGGCCTTCGCTCAGTTCGGCTCGGATCTCGACGCCGCAACTCAGAAGCTGCTGAACCGTGGTGCGCGCCTGACCGAGCTGATGAAACAGCCGCAGTATTCGCCGCTCACCAACGCGGAAATCGTGGCCGTCATCTTCGCCGGCACCAACGGTTATCTCGATGGCATCCCGGTGTCCGAGGTCGGCAAGTTCGAACAGGGTCTGCTGGATTACCTGCGCAACTCGCGCAAGGACATCCTCGACTGGCTCACGAACGAGGATCCGAAGATCAAGGGTGACGCGGCCGACAAGCTGAAAGCCGCTATCGACGAATTCGCCAAGACCTACGCGTGATTGGCCTGAAAGGACAGGGACATGCCCAGCCTTAAGGACCTTAAAAACCGGATCGGAAGCGTCAAGAACACGCGGAAGATCACCAAGGCGATGCAAATGGTCGCCGCCGCGAAACTCCGCCGCGCCCAAGAGGCGGCGGAGGCCGCGCGCCCCTATGCTGAGCGGATGCACTCCGTGATGGCCGGGCTCGCGGGCTCGGTGCAGGGATCGGACAATGCGCCGCGCCTGCTCTCGGGGACCGGCTCGGACAAGGTGCAGCTTCTGGTGGTCATGACCGCCGAACGCGGCCTGTGCGGTGGCTTCAATGCCAATATTGCGAAGCTCGCGCGCCAGACGGCTGACAAGCTGCTGGCCGAGGGCAAAGAGGTGAAGATCCTCACCGTCGGCAAGAAAGGCCGCGATGCGCTGCGCCGTGAATACGGCGAGTACTTCATCGGCCACGTCGATCTGAGCGACGTCAAACGCCTGAGCTATGACGACGCGCAGAAGATCGCCCGCGACCTGATCGGTCGCTTCGACAATGGCGAGTTCGACGTCGCGACGATCTTCTTCTCGATCTTCGAGAGCGTGATCGCGCAGCGCCCGACCGCGAAGCAGATCATCCCCGCTTCCTATGAACCGGAAGAGGGCGAAGAAACGCCGAGCGTCAATTACGACTACGAACCCAGCGAGACGCAAATCCTCGAGGATCTGCTGCCGCGCGGGGTCGCCACGCAGATCTTCACGGCTCTGCTGGAAAACGGTGCCTCGGAACAAGGTGCGCGGATGTCCGCGATGGACGCTGCGACGCGCAATGCGGGCGATATGATCGACAAGCTGACGATCGAATACAACCGCACGCGCCAGGCCGCGATCACCAAGGAACTCATCGAAATCATTTCGGGCGCCGAGGCGCTCTGACGGAACCGGAGAAAAACAGACATGGCAAGCAATGGTAAAGTGACCCAGGTCATCGGCGCCGTCGTCGACGTGCAGTTCGACGGCGAGCTGCCTGCGATCCTCAACGCGCTGGAAACCGAGAACAACGGCAAGCGCCTCGTTCTCGAAGTGGCTCAGCACCTCGGCGAAAACTCGGTGCGCACCATCGCAATGGACGCGACCGAAGGTCTCGTGCGCGGCGCCGAAGTTAAAGACACCGGCAAGCCGATCTCGGTGCCGGTCGGCAACGCGACCCTCGGCCGCATCCTGAACGTGATCGGCGAGCCCGTGGACGAGAAGGGCCCCGTGGAAGCGGACGAAACCCGCGCCATCCACCAGCCCGCGCCGAACTTCGAGAGCCAGGCGACCGCCTCGGAAATCCTCGTGACCGGCATCAAGGTCATCGACCTGCTCGCACCCTACTCCAAGGGTGGTAAGATCGGCCTGTTCGGCGGCGCTGGCGTCGGCAAGACCGTTCTGATCATGGAGCTGATCAACAACATCGCAAAGGTGCACTCGGGCTACTCCGTGTTCGCCGGTGTGGGCGAGCGGACCCGTGAAGGGAACGACCTCTACCACGAGATGATCGAATCCAACGTCATCAAGCCCGACGATCTGTCGAGCTCGCAGGTGGCACTGGTCTACGGCCAGATGAACGAGCCTCCGGGTGCGCGTGCGCGTGTCGCTCTGACCGGTCTGACCCTCGCAGAGCAGTTCCGCGACCAGTCGGGCACCGACGTTCTGTTCTTCGTGGACAACATCTTCCGCTTCACGCAGGCGGGTTCCGAGGTGTCGGCACTTCTGGGCCGTATCCCCTCGGCAGTGGGCTACCAGCCGACGCTGGCCACCGACATGGGTGCGATGCAGGAGCGTATTACCTCGACGAAAGCCGGCTCGATCACCTCGATCCAGGCCGTCTACGTGCCCGCGGATGACCTTACCGACCCGGCTCCGGCCACCACCTTCGCCCACCTTGACGCCACGACCGTTCTGTCGCGTGCGATCTCGGAACTCGGCATCTACCCGGCTGTGGACCCGCTGGACTCGTCCTCGCGTATCCTCGATCCGGGCATCGTCGGCGAAGAGCACTACAAGGTCGCCCGTCAGGTGCAGGAGATCCTTCAGCGCTACAAGGCTCTGCAGGACATCATCGCCATCCTCGGCATGGACGAACTGTCCGAAGAGGATAAGCTGACCGTGGCTCGTGCCCGTAAGATCCAGCGTTTCCTCTCGCAGCCCTTCGACGTTGCGAAAGTGTTCACCGGTTCGGACGGCGTTCAGGTTCCGCTCGAAGACACCATCGAGTCGTTCAAGGCGGTTGTTGCAGGCGAATACGATCACCTGCCCGAAGCGGCCTTCTACATGGTTGGCGGCATCGAGGACGTGAAAGCGAAAGCCGAGAAACTCGCCGCTGCGGCGTAAGGAGGCATTATGGCCGACACGATGCAATTCGATCTCGTTGCGCCCGAGCGCAAGCTGGCCTCGGAAGAGGCGGCGGTCGAGGTCATGGTGCCTGGCGCGGATGGTGACCTGACGGTCATGCCCGGCCACGCGCCGATGCTGACCACGCTGCGTCCCGGCAAGCTGACGATGGTGACGCGGTCGGAAACCCAGAGCTACGCGGTGACGGGTGGCTTCGCCGAGATCACCCCCGAGGGGATCACGGTTCTGGCCGAGCGTTCGCTGCCCGCGGAAGAGTTCACCAAGGAAGTCCACGATCGCCTGATCGAGGAAGCCCGCCGCGTCCATGACGAGGCGCATCCTTCGGTGGCCGACATGACCGCGAAGCTGCTGGCTGACATGGAGGCCCTTGGCTCGCATATGCTGAGCTGAGACCTCTCGCGAAAAGATTTAGGAAGCCCCGGATTTTCCGGGGCTTTTTATTGTCCGCAGTTGCGGTAAGCTCTGCCTCAGGTTGAAAGAAAGAGGCCCTGTCTCGATGATCACGATCGAAAGCCACCGTCTGGGGATGCAACGCGGCTCGCTCGTGCTGTTCTCCGACTATCAGGATGGCGGCGCCATGTGGACGGGCGAGGGGCCGCGCGAGCTGCGCAAGAAGGTTGCCTTCCCCGAGCCGTTTCGCGCGACGCCGATGGTGCAGGTCTCGTTGTCGATGTGGGACGTGGACGGCAAGCACAATTCGCGGATGGATATCTCCAGCGACGGCGTCACGCCCGAGGGCTTCGTGATCGTTTTCCGCACCTGGGGCGACAGCCGTGTGGCGCGGGTGCGCGCGGATTGGCTGGCACTGGGCGGCGTTTCGCATGAGGATGACTGGGACATCGACTGATCCGCGCCGACAGATCCCATGAAAAACGCCCCGCCGATCGGCGGGGCGTTTTCCTATGTCTGGGGGAGGGCGGTTCGCGAACCGCCCCGCCGAAAGATCAGTCGAGCGCCTTGAAGTTCAGCGCCGCACCTTCGTCCTTGATGCCCGAGAACCAACGGGCCGTGACGGTCTTGGTCTTGGTGTAGAAGCGGAAGGCGTCGGGACCGTACTGGTTGAGGTCGCCGAAGGCCGACTTCTTCCAGCCGCCGAAGGTGTAGTAGCTCAGCGGAACCGGGATCGGGAAGTTGATGCCGACCATGCCGACATTGACGTTCGCCGCGAAGTCGCGCGCCACGTCGCCATCGGCGGTGTAGATCGCGGTGCCGTTGCCGTAGGGGTTGTCGACGACCAGATCGAGCGCCTCGTCATAGGTCTTCGTGCGCACCATCGACAGGACCGGGCCAAAGATTTCCTCTTTGTAGATGTCCATGTCGGGGGTGACGTTGTCGAAGAGCGACGGGCCGACGAAGAAGCCGTCCTCATAGCCCTGCAGCGAGAAGTCGCGGCCGTCGACGACAAGGTTCGCGCCCTGATCGACACCCGAATTGATGAGCGACTTGATCCGCTCCTGCGCCTGCTTGGTGATGACGGGACCGTAATCCACGTCGTCGCCACCGGTATAGGGGCCGACTTTCAGCTTCTCGATCTTCGGCACGAGACGCTCGACCAGCGCATCCGCCGTGCCGTCGCCCACCGGAACCGCAACCGAGATCGCCATGCAGCGCTCGCCAGCGGCGCCGTAGCCCGCGCCGATCAGCGCGTCGGCGGCCTTGTCCATGTCCGCGTCGGGCATGATGATCATGTGGTTCTTCGCACCGCCGAAGCACTGCGCGCGCTTGCCGTTGGTGGCGGCACGACCGTAGATGTATTGCGCGATCGGGGTCGAACCCACGAAGCCCACGCCCTGGATCGTCTCGTGATCGAGGATCGTGTCCACGGCTTCCTTGTCGCCGTTGACGACCTGCAGCACGCCATCGGGAAGACCGGCTTCCTGTGCGAGTTCCGCGAGCATGATCGCCGTGGTCGGCACGCGCTCGGACGGCTTGAGGATCATCGCGTTACCCGAAGCGAGCGCCGGGCCCATCTTCCACAGCGGGATCATGGCGGGGAAGTTGAACGGCGTGATGCCGGCCACGACGCCCAGCGGCTGGCGCATCGAGTAGAGGTCGATACCGGGGCCCGCGTCGCCGGTGTATTCGCCCTTGAGCATCGCAGGCGCGCCCATGCAGACCTCGATCACTTCGAGGCCACGCTGCACGTCGCCCTTCGCGTCGGGGATGGTCTTGCCGTGCTCTTTCGACAGAGCCTCGGCGAGCTTGTCCATGTCGCGCTCGATCAGCTGACCGAATTTCATCATCACGCGGGCGCGGCGCTGCGGGTTGACCTTCTGCCATTCCAGCTGCGCTTTCGCGGCGTCGGCGATTGCCGCATCCAGCTCAGCCGGGGTGGCCAGCGCGACCTTGGCGATCTGCTCGCCGGTGGCGGGGTTGAAGACTTCGCCGAAGCGGCCGGACGTGCCCGCGACGCGCTTGCCGTTGATCCAGTGACCGATTTCTTCCATGAGACACTCCTCCTACAGATAACTTGGCTTTGGCGCACTCTAGCCTTGCGAAAATGAGCATAAAAGGGGAAGTAACTCAAAAGCGTTTTGCATTTTTGCAAAGAGGGGCGCGATATGGACTGGGACGACCTGCGGATTTTCCTTGCCGTCGCACGGGCCGAGAGCCTGTCGGGCGCCGGGCGGCGTTTGAAGCTGGACGCGGCCACCGTGGGGCGGCGCATCGCGCGGCTCGAAGAAGGGGTGGGGGCGAAGCTCTTCGTGAAATCGCCGCAGGGCTACGCGCTGTCGGAATCGGGCGACCGTCTCCTGCCCCATGCCGAGGCGGCGGAGCAGGTCTTCGCGGGCGCCGATGAAGAGCTGTCCGGCATCGCGGGCCAGTTGACGGGGCAATTGCGGATCGGCGCGCCCGATGGCTGCGCGAATTACCTTCTGCCGCAGGTCTGCGCGAAGATCGCCGAGGACAATCCCGGGCTGGAGATTCAGGTCGTCGCCCTGCCGCGGGTCTTCAACCTCTCGAAGCGCGAGGCGGATATGGCGATCGCAGTGTCGCGCCCGACCGCAGGCCGCCTGACCGTGCAGAAGCTGAGCGACTATCACCTCAGCCTCGCCGCCCATCGCGACTATCTCGCGAAGGCGCCGCCGATCACCTGCAAGGAGGATCTGCGCCATCACCGGATGATCGGCTATATCCCCGACATGATCTTCGACAAGGAGCTGGATTACTTCGCCGAGACCGAGGCCGAGGTGATGGGGCTCGCGTCGAATTCAGCGGCCGTGCAGACCCGGATGATCGAGGCGGGCGCAGGCGTGGGCATCGTCCACGACTTCGCGATCCCCTTCGCGCCGGGCGTTCAACGGGTGCTGGGCGACGAGATCCGGCTCAACCGCGCCTTCTGGTTGATCCGCCACGCCGACGACCGCCGATCCGAGCGCCTGACCCGCTTCGCCGAAGCGCTGGGGCAGGGGTTGCGCGACGAGGTTGCGCGGCTAGAACACGCTGCGGTTGAAATATAATTGGCGGCCCCGTGAACCGCAAAGCCGTTGACAAATCTATGAAAGCAGTGGGACGCTTGAGTTTAGACGACGTTTTTCAAGGAGACGCCGATGCAGGTTATGCAGATTCTCAAGAACAAGGGCGAGATGGAAGTTTTCACCGTCGCCCCCGACATGAAGCTGAGCGAGGTCGTCGCCCTGCTTTCTTCCAAACGCATCGGTGCGGTGATCGTCTCGCAGGATGGGCAAACCGTCGACGGGATCGTCTCGGAGCGCGATGTCGTGCGTGAAATCGCCCGGCGCGGTGCCGATTGCCTTGTGATGACCGCCGGTGATGTCATGACCCGCGACGTCAAGCATTGCGCCCCGATGGACAGCACCGAAGAGGTGATGAGCCTGATGACCGAGGGCCGCTTCCGCCACATGCCCGTGCGCGAGAACGGCAAGATGGTCGGCGTGATCTCGATCGGGGACGTGGTCAAGGCGCGTCTGAACGAGCTCCATATGGAGAAAGAGTCGCTTCAGGGCATGATCATGGGCAACTGATGCCGCAATGCGGCATCTTCCCGCTTGCAATTAGCCACGCAATATAGTTGCGTGCGCTAACCTTTTTGGCGGGCGACGAGGGAGGATGCCATGCGGATCGGTCTTTACCCCGGAACTTTCGATCCGGTCACGCTGGGCCACCTCGATATCATCGAGCGCGCGATGGCTCTGGTGGATCGGCTCGTGATCGGGGTCGCGATCAACCGTGACAAGGGGCCGCTTTTCTCGCTCGAGGAACGCGTCGCCATGCTTCAGGACGAATGCGCGAAGATCACCGACCGCCGCGGCGGCGAGATCGTCGTCCATCCCTTCGAAAACCTGCTGATCGACTGCGCCAAGGATGTCGGCGCGAGCGTGATCGTGCGCGGCCTGCGCGCGGTGGCCGATTTCGAATATGAATTCCAGATGGTCGGGATGAACCGCGCGCTCGATTCCTCGGTCGAGACGGTGTTCCTGATGGCCGATGCACGGCGTCAGGCGATCGCCTCGAAGCTGGTGAAGGAAATCGCGCGGCTCGACGGGGATGTCTCGAAATTCGTTACCCCCGCCGTGCGCGATGCCTTGGTCAAGGCTTACGCCAAGGCCTGATCAGCCGTTCGAGGCGGCGTTGCCCGACGTGCCGCTCTGCTGCGATTTCTGCTGCATCTGAGTGCTGCCGCTCGCATTTGCCGAGGATTTCGTGGCGTTGCCCGCCTGCTGCGGCAGGTTGTCGAGACCCCATTGGTCGATCACGACGGAATCCTCGACGCCTTTCAGCGCAAGGTTCGCCTCGTAGTAATTGCCCGATTTGATGAGCTTGGACGCGTCCTGCAGATGGGCGAGCGACGCCTTCGCGGGCACCATCGCCGCCGAGATCGACACGTCGATATCATTGTCTTTCAGCGTCTTGGCGGCGGCTTTCGCGTTCCCCTGCGCCATCTGCTGATTGGCCTTGCCGACCGCTTTCTGGTTATCCGGCGTCACCGTGAAGCTTTCGCCAAGCGCGATGGAGCTGTCGAAGGGCAGGTAGGTCACGCCTTTCTTGCCCGCTTTCGAGGGCACGCCCCATTTGCTTTCGGCCTTCTCGGCGGCCTGCATTTTCGCGGTGGCGTCCTTGGTCATCTTGGTCGCCATGTCGGTATTGCCATCGAAGATCGCCAGACGCGCCGCGCGCACTTCGCGCATCGCCGTGTAGGCGTCATTGACCGTGGTCAGCAAGTCCTTGTCGGTCGAGCTTGCCGTGGTCTGCGAGACCGCGTCATTGCCTTGGCTTTGGGCGCTCTGCATCGCGGTGCCGCTTGAGTTGCTGTTGGAGCTCGTGGTGGCGGCATTGGCCATCTCAAAGCTCGCGGGGCCCGCGATCAGCGCGGAGGAGAGGGCGAGGGCGAGGAATTTCTTGCTGCGTTCCATGGGATATTCCCTTTCGTGATGGGGTTCAGCTAAGGCGGAGGCGCCGGGCGGCGCGCTCCATGGCCCTGAAACGTCCCGGATTTCAAAGGGTTCTATCACCATGCATCAAGGCTCGCGGCGCGGGTGAGAGGGCGCGTGCATGCTCTGCGAGCCGTGTGTGAGAGGTGAGCACGAAAAGGGCGGCCCAAGATGGACCGCCCCTTCGACTTTTTCACAATCTGCGGGGCGGTGCCCCGATCACGTTCAGATCAGCTTGCCCATCGCGACGGCGGTGTCCGCCATGCGGTTCGAGAAGCCCCATTCATTGTCGTACCAGCTCAGGATACGGACCATGCGGCCTTCCATGACCTTGGTCTGATCCATGTGGAAGATCGACGAATGCGGGTCGTGGTTGAAGTCGCTCGAGACGTTGGGCTTGTCGGTATAGCCGAGGATGCCCTTCATCGGGCCGTCAGCGGCGGCCTTGATCGCGGCATTGATCTCTTCGACGCTGGTGTCCTTGCCAGCCTCGAAGACGAGATCGACGACCGAGACATTCGGAGTCGGCACGCGGATCGCGACGCCGTCGAGCTTGCCGTTGAGTTCCGGCAGCACCAGACCCACGGCTTTCGCAGCGCCGGTCGAGGTCGGGATCATCGACAGCGCGGCGGCGCGGGCGCGGTAGAGATCCTTGTGCATCGTGTCCAGCGTCGGCTGGTCGCCGGTATAGCTGTGGATCGTGGTCATGAAGCCCTTCTCGATCCCGATCGCGTCATTGAGCGCCTTGGCGACGGGCGAAAGGCAGTTCGTGGTGCACGATGCGTTCGAGACGACGAGGTCGTCCGCGGTCAGCGCACCGTCGTTCACACCGAAGACGATGGTCTTGTCGGCACCCGCGGCGGGGGCGGAAACCAGCACGCGCTTCGAGCCGTTCTCGAGGTGGAAGGCCGCCTTGTCGCGCGCGGTGAAGATGCCGGTGCATTCCAGCGCGACATCGACATCGCCCCAGGGCAGTTCCTTCGGGTCGCGGATCGCGGTGACCTTGATCTTGCCGCGGCCAGCATCGATCCAGTCTTCGCCGGTCGTGACCTCATGCGGGAATTTGCCGTGCACGGAGTCGAATTGCAGCAGGTGTGCGTTCGTCTCGACCGGGCCGAGATCGTTGATCGCGATCACCTCGATATCGGTGCGCCCCGACTCGATGATCCCGCGCAGCACGTTGCGGCCGATGCGACCGAACCCGTTGATGGCAACTTTAACCGTCATATCCGTCTCCTCTGGCTGGCTGCCCGGCAGGGAGTTGCACGGGCAGGTCTTCCGTTAACGCTAACAAGCGCGTTCAGCGCCGAAGGTCAACGGGGTGCAGCCCGATGCTAGCGCCAGAACGCGACATATTGAACGAGATCGGCAGTTTTTTTCGCCAGAAACAGCAGGATGCGGCCGTCATCGGCAAACACATCCGCCAAAATAAGCAAAATGAGGAGGGCCCCAAGCCAGAGCGCGATCCGATTGGTCATCTATCCCCTTCGCGCGCCCTTGTTTGGCGCGTCAGTGCACGAGTCGCCCCATCGCCCCGGCCACATCGGCCATGCGGCAGGAGAACCCCCATTCGTTATCGTACCAGGCCAGAACGCGGACAAGCTTGCCCACGACCTTGGTCTGGTCCGGCGCGAAGATAGAGGATTGCTGCGTGTGGTTGAAGTCGATCGAGACCTTCGGCTCGGGGTCGTAGCCCAGCACCATGCCCATGTAGCCGGCGGCGGCTTCGCGGACGATCTCGTTCACCTCGTCGCGGGTGACGGTCTTGCGCGCCTCGAAGGTCAGATCGACCGCGGAAACATTGGGGGTGGGGACGCGCAGCGCGGTGCCGTCGAGGCGGCCTTGCAGCTCGGGCAGCACCTCGCCCAGGGCCTTCGCGGCGCCGGTGGAGGTCGGGATCATTGCCATCGCCGCGGCGCGGGCGCGATAGAGATCCTTGTGGCGACGGTCGAGCGTGGGCTGATCGCCGGTATAGGAATGGATCGTCGTCATCACGCCCGATTCGATGCCGATCGTGTCATTGAGCACCTTGGCGAGCGGCGCGAGGCAGTTCGTGGTGCACGACCCGTTCGAAACGACGTGATGCGCGGGCGTCAGCTCGCGATGGTTCACGCCGTAGACCACGGTCTTGTCGGCATCGGTCGCAGGCGCGGAGACCAGAACCCGCTTCGCGCCGCGACCCAGATGGACGGCGGCCTTGTCGCGGGCGTTGAACTTGCCGGTGCATTCGAGGACGACATCGACGCCGTCCCAGTCGAGTTCTTCCGGGTCGTAGGTCGACATCACGTCGATCGGGCCGCGCCCGAGGTCGAGCGTGTTGCCCGCAACCTTCACCTGCCCGCCGAAGCGGCCGTGGACGGAGTCGTATTTCAGGAGATGCGCATTGGTCTCGATCGGGCCGGTGGCGTTGATCTTGACGACCTGCACGTCGTTGCGCGCGGCTTCCGCGATATGCGCGAGCGTGCAGCGCCCGATGCGGCCGAAGCCGTTGATCCCGATGGTGACGGTCATGATGATCTCTCCGAAGCGCGTGATTTCGGCGCTGGATACCATTGCATGCAATTCGGGAAAAGGTTTTGAAACAGTATGTTAGCGTAAACACGCGGTGTTTGCGATAACATTGCGGGGCAGGGCGCGGCTTTGGCGCGAAGAGTGGCGCCGAACGGGGCGCGGCGACAGAATCTTTCGCTCAATCGTCGTCCTCTGCGACGAGGAAGATCTCTCCCGCGGCTTCCATCTCCCGGATTGCGGCGACAACAGCGCTCATCGCCTCTTCGGCGTCTTTCTCCTTCACCTTGCCCAGATTCGCCATCTCGTCGCGCAAGCTTTGCGCCATGCGCTGGGACATGTTGGCAAGAATGAACTCCGCCGCGGGTTGCAACGGGCCGGTCGCCCCGGCAAGCGCGACGGTCAGCTGCGTCTGATCGACCACGCGCAGCACTTTCGGGATGTCGCGTGTATCGATGCGGGCGGGAATATTGGCGAAGGTGAAGATCGCCTTCTTCACCTCGTCGGCGAAGGTCTTGTCCTCTTCCTCCAGCCCCTTGAGCACCGCGTCGCGGGTGGCAGAGGCCGAGTAGTTCAGGATCGCGCCCACCCGTTCCACCGGCCCGGAATCGAAGGCTTTTGGCGGGGTGGCATCCAGTTGCGCTGCGAGCGCCTGCCCGATCCGCAGCACGGTTTCGGGCGCGACATTTCCGGTCAGCGAGACCGCATAGGCGATCCGCCGCGCTTTCTCTCCGGGCAGCAGCCCGAGCAGCTCGGCAGATTTCGCGACCGACAGCTTCGACAGCATCACTGCGCCCACTTCGACGCTTTCGCCTTCCAGAACGGGCAGAAGCACTTCCGCGGTGAGGCCCGCGATCCGCTGCCACGGGTCGGCGCGCGAGGAGCCGGAGGCCAGCCTGCGCAAGCGGTTCGAGGCCGAGGGCGAGAGCTGTCCGTCGAGCAGCGACAGCGCGCCTTCCAGCCCGCCGGGGAAAGCGATGCCGACAGACTCCAATTCTTCGCAGAACTCTTCCACTACGCTGGTGATGGTGGAGCGGTCGACCAGACGCAGCTGCGCCACGGTCTCGGTCAGTTCGGTCTGTTGATCGTCGCTCAGCTCCGTCAGCGGCAATTTCAGCCCTTCGGAGGCGAGCAGCCGCACGATGATCGCAGCTTTCTGGCGCCGCGTAAGCGGTCCCGGCCGGGCGGATTTGTCGCCAGCCGAGTCGGACCCGGCCATATGACCGAGCGCCATGGGCGCGATCGCATTCACCGCGAGAACCTCCGTGCTGGGCATCGGCCGCGCGGGCGGCCAATGCGGTTTCGCGGTCAGCTTTGCACGGAGGCCGTTAAGACGGGATTACCGTCTCAGCGGTCAGCTGGACTGCAGGACGCAGGCACTCGCGTCCTTGTCCCAGACCTGGCCCTGCGGGCAGGACATGGAGGCTTGGTGGCCGCTAAAGCACTCGGCCGACGCGGCGAGCGGGGCGAGGATCAGCACGGCGGCTGCAAGGATGGTTCGGGTCATCTGCAATCTCCCTTTGCTAGATGCCCTAGGGTAAGCCCGAATCGCACGCGCCGCCTATAGTCGGCTGACATAGGCGGCGCGGAACGGGCTTGTTTCTCGATTATTCGCCGAAAACGCGGGCGAAAATCGTGTCGACATGCTTGGTATGGTAGCCCATGTCGAACTTCTCGTTGATGCCGTCGACGCCGAGAGCGGCCACGACATCCTTGTCGGCGAGCAGCTGTTCGCGGAAATCGACGCGCTCTTCCCAGACTTTGAGCGCATTGCGCTGCACCATCGCATAGGCGTCTTCGCGCGACACGCCGGCTTGCGTCAGCGCCAGCAGAACGCGCTGGCTCATCACCAGACCGGGGAACTTGTTCATGTTCGCGAGCATGTTCTCGGGGTAGATGATCATCTTGTCGACGACGCCGGCCAGACGGTTCAACGCGAAATCGAGCGTCACGGTCGCGTCGGGGCCGATGCCACGCTCGACCGAGCTGTGCGAGATGTCACGCTCGTGCCAGAGTGCCACGTTCTCCATCGCCGGGATCACGGTCATCCGCACGAGGCGGGCAAGCCCGGTGAGGTTCTCGGTCAGGACCGGGTTCTTCTTATGCGGCATCGCCGAAGAACCCTTCTGACCCATCGAGAAGAACTCCGCGCCTTCGAGCACTTCGGTGCGCTGCATGTGGCGGATCTCGATCGCGACGTTCTCGATCGACGACGCGATGACGCCCAGCGTGGCGAAGAACATCGCATGGCGGTCGCGCGGGATCACCTGCGTCGAGATCGGCTCCGGCTTGAGGCCGAGCATCTTGCAGACATGCTCTTCCACGCGCGGGTCGATATTGGCGAAGGTGCCGACAGCGCCCGAGATCGCGCCGGTCGCGACTTCTTCGCGCGCGGCCTGCAGGCGCGCCTTGTTGCGGTCCATCTCGGCGTAGAAGCGCGCGAAGGTCAGGCCCATCGTGGTCGGCTCGGCATGGATGCCATGCGAGCGGCCCACGCGGACCGTGTCCTTATGCTCGTAGGCGCGCTTCTTCAGCGCCGCCAGAACCTTGTCGAGATCGGTCAGAAGGATGTCGGCGGCGCGCACCAGCTGCACGTTGAGGCAGGTGTCGAGCACATCCGACGAGGTCATGCCCTGATGGACGAAGCGGGCCTCTTCCGAGCCCACATGTTCAGCCAGATGGGTCAGGAAGGCGATCACGTCATGCTTGGTGACGGCTTCGATCTCGTCGATGCGGTCGACGTCGAACTCGACATCCTCGGCCTTCCAGACGGCCTCGGCATTCTCTTTCGGGATCGCGCCCAGCTCGGCCTGAGCGTCGCAGGCATGCGCCTCGATCTCGTACCAGATTTTGAACTTGGTGGCGGGTTCCCAGATGTCGACCATCTCTTTGCGGGCATAACGCGGGATCATCGGCGGCCTCTTGATTGCGTGTGGTTGCGCGCTTGTTAGACTGCACCTGCCTTTGGGGCAAGGGAGAGCCAATGCCGCAGCTGTCGGATTTCGAGGGGAACTGGGTGCTGACGCGCCAAATCCTGCATGCGGATGGAAATGAGGCCCGTTTTGACGGTCATGCCTGCTTCGCGCCCGAAGGGGTCGGGCTGCATTATTGCGAGACCGGCGAGCTGGTGATGCCGGGCGGGCAGAGCTTTCACGCCGAGCGCAGCTATTTCTGGCGGGCCGAGGGCGGGCAGATTGCCGTGGCCTTCGAGGATGGCCGGCCCTTTCACAGTTTCGATCCGCTGAGCCCGGCCGCGAGCCATTGGTGCGATCCCGACGATTACCGGGTGAGCTATGACTTCGACGCGTGGCCCCGCTGGCGGGCGATCTGGCGGGTGCAGGGGCCGCGCAAGGATTACGAGATGATCTCGGACTATGTGCGCAGCGCGGGGCAGCCCTGACGCGGACGCTCTTGTCGCGGGCGGGGACGCGCGGCAATCTGCGGGGATGAAAGACCTTGTCGCCAATCCGGTCCTGCAAAACCGCCTGAGCTTCGCGCCCTGGGCCGATCCGCGCACGCGGCGGCTCCCGGGGGTGATCCCGGTCTCATATGAGGATTGGCTGGAGGTCGATGATGCCTATGCCGCGCAGATGGGCCTGCGCGACCGGCTGATCGAGGAGGCGCGCGATCTGGTGCTGGGCCTGTCGGATCACGGGCGGCCTGCGGCGGAAGAGCTCTACGATCTGGTGCTGCCGATGCTTCCGGCGCTGGGGTTTGCCTGCAGCGCGGAGACGGTCACGCGGCCCGATGGGGCGGTGGTTGCGCTGGATCGCACGGACCCGCTCGCCACGCTCGGGCGGCTGCTGCAATGCGATCTGTGCCTGATGGAAGCCGATGAGGCCGCGTTCGGCAATTCCGAGCATGTGCTGACCGGCGGTGTGCTGTGTTTTCCCTCGGGCTGGACGCTACGCGAGAAATTCATGCGCCCGATGATGCGCATTCACGAACCGATCGAGATCTACACCGACGATCTCGGCAAGCGGGTGCAGCGCTTGCTCGATGGCGTGCGTGAGGGCAGGGGGCTGATGCGCGGGACTGCCTCGCGCTCGGCGGCACATCTGCATGATCCGCGCTCGGAATACGAATTCGCCCACGCGCCCGCCGACGCCCCTTATATACGGGTGGAGCGGCAATGCCTGTTCCGCCTGCCGCACACGAATGCCGTGATCTTCTCGATCCACACCCAGGTGGTGCGGCCCGAAAGCCTGAGCCCGGATCAGGCGCAGGCCTTGGCCGAGCACCCGATCCGGCAGGCGGATTAAGCTTCCTGCATCAGCCGCCAGCGCGTCTCGGCCATATCCTGCGAGACCATGCCGGGGATCAGAAGCGCGTCGATCAGCCACCACAGGCCTGCGAGGCCAAGCGGGATGAAGCCGATCAGGATGGGCGACAGGAGCGTGCCGATCCCGGTCAGTGCCAGCATCACCACGCCGGAGAAGACGCGCCCCATATACATCCGGTGCACGCCGAGCATGGGCAGCATGAACCACAGCACATAGCCAAGCAGGGCCGATTTCTTCTCATTCGCGACGCGCTGCTCGATATAGAGGGCGCGGGCATCGTCTCGGGCCATGTTAATCTCCATAACATCTTCCCAGCCGATATGGGCAGTCGGGCCGCGGGATCAAGAGGGGCTCGGAAGATCCACCATGTCGGCGAGCTTGCGCAGGCGTCCGATTTCATAAGCTTTTAACCCAAGGCTACCTAAGGGAAGATTGGCGCTAATCGCCTTATGGGCGAGTATCGAAATCCTGCGGATTTCCTCAGTGCGTCGAAAATGTTGCATATAAAACAACAAGATAAATAACGACGATCAGAGACTTGTGATTTTTTGCCGTGATCTCTTTATAGCCCCGAGCCGCAACAATTGTCGGCTTTGGTCACAATTATGGACGAATCAAAAGTAAAAACCGGGTTAAAGAAAAGCGGGCTTGAAGGTTCGCACTCTGAGGTAGGGTAATAGGTGCGGAAATGTCGGATCTCTCGACCAATTTCGAGTTTGCAGGTGCAACGGGCGTAACTCCGACGCGGGCGCGCATTCTGCGCTACGAGGGCATGGGCAAGCGCCTGTTCGACATTCTCGCCGTGATCGCGATCCTTCCGGTTCTGCTGCCGCTGATCGCGCTTCTGGCGCTGGCGGTACGCGCCGATGGCGGTCCCGCCTTCTATTCGCAGATCCGCGTCGGGCAGGGCGGCAAGCGCTTCCGCTGCTACAAGCTGCGCACCATGCATGTCGATGCCGAGGCGCAGCTCGTGCGTCTGTGCAACGAGAACCCCGCGCTCGCGCTGGAATGGTCGGTGAACCAGAAGCTCGACGACGATCCGCGCATCACCCGCATCGGTCGCTTACTGCGCCGCACCAGCCTCGACGAGCTGCCGCAGTTCTTCAACGTACTCTGCGGGACGATGAGCCTCGTGGGGCCGCGCCCCTTCATGCTCGATCAGGAAGCCAGCTACAAAGGCGCGATGGGCCGGGCCTATTACAAGATGCGCCCCGGCATCACCGGGCTGTGGCAGGTCGCCGGACGTTCGACCACCGCCTTCGTGGATCGTGTGCGCTTCGACGAACGCTATTACGCGAGACTGTCGCTGCTGAATGATCTGTGGCTCTGCGTGATGACCGTCGCCGTGGTGCTGCGCCAGACGGGCAAGTAATTCCAACACCGGTTGCGAGAGAGAGACGGCTTGTAACCTGCCAACGGGCGCTCCCTTCGGGGGGCGCCCATCGTCTTTCAGCCTTCGACTTGCAGGAAGCGCAGCCCGCCCTTGTCGAGCCACGCCGCGCTCAGGAGCCCGGTCTCATAGGCGCCGGTATCGACCGCGATGCGGCCCTGATCGGCGACCGGTTGGTCTACGACCCAATGACCGAAGGCGATCCAGACCCCGTCGCGCCGGGTCATCTGCCCGAACCGGGGATGGCCCCAAAGCAGCGCATCGCGGCTTTGGCGTTCCATCGGGTGATAGGGATCGGCCCCCGCATGGGTCGCGGCGAAGCGCCCCTCGCGCCACATCGCGGGGCGGGCATCGAGCCATGCCAGCAGGTCCGGCCCCAGAGCACGGGCGAGGTCCATGCGCAGCGCGTCCAGCACCTCCGGGTCCGTCTCGCGCGGATCGGGCGGCGCGATGCCGTAGCTCTGCAACGTCTGCAATCCGCCCACGCGCAGCCAGCCGGCGGTGCGCGCATCGGGCGACAGCAGGAAGTCGAGCATCATCCGCTCGTGATTGCCCATCAGGCAGATCATCCGCGAGGGATTGGCAAGCTGCGCGGCATGCAGCGTCGCCAGAACCCGCGCCGAATTCGGGCCGCGGTCGATCATGTCGCCCAGCGTAATGATCCGGGCCTTTGCGCCTTGCGGTTCCTGCCCGATCCGCTCGAACATCTTGCCCAAGAGATCGGCGCGGCCGTGAAGGTCCCCGATCACGCAGATCGGCGCCTCCGGACGGGGCAGGCCATTGGGTGCCGAGGGAGCGGTCTCTGGTTTGAGACGGGAGAGTAGAGAGCGCAACATATGGGGAAATCCGGAGTTATGCGGGGTGGAAACCAACGCGTGGCTGGGACATAACCGTCGTAAGACGTGAGCGAAAGGGGCTCACTTAAAAATGGGCGGCAAACCGCCCCCGTGGCAAGGGCGGGTCTTGAGGGGCATGGCGAGACGCATTCTGATCGTGGTGGAGAACCTGCCGGTGCCGCTGGATCGCAGGGTCTGGCTGGAGGCCACGACATTGCGCGCGGCGGGCTACGAGGTCTCGGTGATCTGTCCGATGGGGCGCGGCTGGGACGCGGCCTATGAGGAAATCGAGGGCATCCATATCTACCGCCACCCCGCACCGCCCGAAGCCCATTCCGGCGCGGTGGCCTATGCGCGCGAATATTGGCATGCGATCAAGGCGTGGTTCCGGCTGGCGAAACAGGTGAAGCGCGAGCGCGGCTTCGACGTGATCCAGGGCTGCAACCCGCCCGACCTGATCTGGCTTCTGGCATGGCGCTATCGGCTGTCGGGCGTGCGCTACATGTTCGACCATCACGACGTCTGCCCCGAGCTGTTCGAGGCCAAGTTCGGCAAGAAGGGGCTCCTGTGGGCCGTGATGCGCATCTGGGAGCGGATCACCTTCGCCAGCGCCTCGGTGTCGATGGCCACGAATGAGAGCTTCCGCAAAATCGCGATCACCCGCGGCGGCATGGCGCCCGAGGATGTCTTCGTGGTCCGCTCCGCCCCGCGCGTCGAGACCTTCCTGCCCGGACCCGGCGATCCCACCTATCGCAAGGGCGCGAAGACGGTGCTCGGCTATATCGGCGTGATCGGGCAGCAGGAGGGGATGGACCTTCTGGTGCAGGCGGTCGAGCATCTGGTGCGCAAGCTCGGCCACACCGATCTGCATGTGGTGATCGTGGGCTTCGGTCCCGAACTGCCTAACGTGGAGGCCGACGTCGCGGCGCGGGGCCTGAGCGACTACTTCACCTTCACCGGCCCGCTCTACGGCGAGGACATGCTGGCGGCGATGAATGCGATCGATATCGGCGTCGCGCCCGATCCGAAAAACGCGATGAACGACATCTCCACCATGAACAAGGTCATGGAATACATGACGCTCGAGAAGCCCTTGGTGCAGTTCGAACTGACCGAAGGGCGGGCCTCTGCGGGGGAGGCCGCGCTCTATGCCCGCGCCAATGACCCGAAGGACTTCGCCGCCCGGATTGCGGCGCTGATCGAGGCGCCCGAACGCGCGCGTTCGATGGGGCGGCTGGGCCGGGCGCGGGTGCTCGATGCGCTGTCCTGGGATTTCTCGGCCCGACAGCTCCTTGCGGCCTATGATCGGATATTCTCCAAGCTGGGGAAATAAAGCCTGTTGATTGAGCGGAATTGTTTCTTATAAATCGTTCTTTTTGCTCAAGTTTCGCCAAGATTCCAGTTGCGCGCCGCCCCATTTGCGCCACAAACTCAAGGGGCGGACAGGGAGACGGTTCGCCCTATATCGTTAAGCATTCGACGTGGACCTTATATGGCGCATTGGAGGACATCGGCGGTGGCGTTTACCGCACTGGTTGTGACCGGTGTGGCCAGCTCTGCCTTCGCGGGTGATCTGCGCGAAACCGCGCCTCAAGCGACCGGTGATCTGACGGGCCGCGCGCTCTACGATCCGGTGGCCCATGCGCTCGCGATCGGGCTGACGCCCGCGATGGCCGATGCGCGCGTCGATCGTGCGATCAAAGCCGTGGAAACCTGCCCGCTTGTCTTCGATACCCGCAATCCGATCCCGGGCTGCTGGGGCGGGAGCGTCGCGCTGGGCTCGTAAGCCCGCTCAATCCGGAATCGAGGCGCTCAGCCGGGGCAGCGACTGCCCGATGAAGCGCGTAAGCCGCCGGTCGGCTGCGCGGATATCCTCGTCGCGGCGGATGGGCGTGACATAGCGCACCAGCGCGCCATCGGTCCGGCCGCGCGTGATCCCGTCCACGATCACCGACAGTTTCGCGCGCCAGTCGCTCGTCATCGCGCGGCCACGCCCGTCGAACCAGTAATAGACCAGTTGCCGGTTGAGCCCCTTGGTGATGATCGCGCGGTTGACCTCGAAGGGCGCGCGGTGGGGCAGGGCGATGCGATGCGGGCGGAAGGCGCTGACCTCCCAGCCGCCGACCGGCAGGCAGACCTCGGGAGAATGGATGCCGTCGCCTTGGCTCTGATCGGCATACCACGCGACAAACAGGTTCACCGGTGCGTCCTTAGAGGGATCGGCATAGACCGCGTTGAGGTAATCGCTCGCTGCCAGCACGGCTTCAGTGGCTGGCTCCAGCGGGCGGCGCGTGCCCTGCCAGCCATCGATCTGCGTCGGGAAGGACGACAGCGGCGCGCGCTCTGGCGGGAGCGTCGTCATCTGCGGCAGGCCCGACCAAAGCGCCAGCGCGACCCCCGTCAGGATGACCGCCAGCCCGAGATCGCGCGACGGCGCGAGGTTGCGCAAGCGACGCGCTTCCGGCGCGAAACGGCGATAATCGAGGTCGAGCGCCTCGGCGAGCGGTTTCGGCTCGGCCACCAGCCGCTGCAGCCCGATTGCGGTAAGGCTGAGGATCGCGATCGCCGCGCCGAAGATCACCCAGCCCTCGAAGACATGCAGAAAGCCCTCGGCCTGCTCGATGCCGTAAGCGTCAACAAGGATCGCGACCATGCCGATGCGCAGCGAATTCAGCAGAACCGTCAGCGGCGCGGCCATCACGAACAGCACCGCTTTGTGCCAGAACGGCCCGCGATAGAGGATGCCGAACAGGTAGGAAAAGCTGAGGATCGGGAAGAGATAGCGCAGCCCCGAACAGGCATCGGCCACCTGCAGCTTGTAGACGCCGAGGTCGATCACATTGCCGCTCAGATGCACCGGGATGTCCGCGGCGCGCACCAGCATCACGCCCAGCTCCGATGAGACGAGCTGAAGGGCGATGGTGAGTTTCCAGTAGAGGATTTGCGGCAGCGGCAGCATGAAGATCAGATGCAGCACCGGCTTCCAGTGGCGTTTTCCCGCCTGCCAGCCCATGCTCAGCAGCACCGCGCCCATCATCCAGACGATCAGCGCATAGGTCACGAAATCGGCGATCTGCGCGCGGGTGCCGAAAACGGCGAGGGCGAGGGCGAGTGCGATCACCGCGACGCCTTGCCAGCGCTGCGGCCGGGCCTCCAGCGTGAGCGGTGCGCGATGCAATTCGCGCGCGAATAGATAGAGCGAAATCAGTGGGATCAGCGACCCATGGCTGTATTCCGGCGT
Organism: Thioclava sp. ES.031; assembly: GCF_002563775.1. Lineage (NCBI taxonomy): Bacteria > Pseudomonadati > Pseudomonadota > Alphaproteobacteria > Rhodobacterales > Paracoccaceae > Thioclava > Thioclava sp. ES.031. The sequence continues at coordinate 1,452,783 of NZ_PDJO01000001.1, forward strand.
GGACCATGCGGCCCCGAGGCTCGCGAGCCCCAATGCGAAGAACGGATAGGAGAGGACGGCCAGCGTCAGCAGGCCGAGCGTCCCCCATGGCAGGGCACGCACCTCGCGCAGAGGGGGGCTCGTGGTGATCATCTCGACTGCTCGCTCATAGGCCGTCTGACGCGGCGCTTAACATGAGCTTACCCTGCGAGAGCTTTGATCCAAAGACAAAATCAGCGTTGGGCCGGGGCCGGACGCGGGGTGTTGCCCGACGAGCCCTCTCCGGTCAGCGCCGCAAGCTGCGCCTGCGCGCCTCGCATCGCGGGCGGCAAAGGCTCACCGGCAAGACGCAGCGCGTCGCGCAGGGCGGCTTCGGCCAGATCGGTCTCTTCCAGCGCGATCAGCACGGCGGCGTAGTGATATTGCGCGAGCGCGTTCTCCGGCAGCCCGGCGGCGGCAGCGGCGAGCAGGGGGCGCGCGGCCCCGTAATTGCCCAGCCGATATTCCGCCCAGCCATAGGTATCCTTGAAGGCGGGTTCGGGCCGCTCGCGGAAGCGTTTCGCGATCTGCGCCGCACGCTCGAGGCTGGGCCGGTCGTCGCGATGGGTGCTCAGCAGGCTCGCGAGGTTATTCGCCACGATCAGATCGCCACTGTCGCGGGTGTAGAGATCGTCATAGGTCGCGATCGCCGCGTCGAACCGGCCCGATTTCTCTTCCGAGCGCGCCCGGTAGAGCAGCAGCAGCGGATCGGCCTGCGGGGCCTTTTCCAGCGCGGTCTGGATCACCGCAAGCGCGTCGCCTTCACGCCCTTGGGCCGCGAGCAGGCGATAGAGCTGGCGGGCCGGGCGCGGATCGGCCGGGTCTTCATACATCAGAGTGCGCAGCCCGGTCTCGGCCCGGTCGGTGTCGCCCTGAATCGCGCAGAGGTTCGCCTCCAGCAGCCGCAAGCCGCGATTGTCGGGCTGCTGGGCCAGTTGCGCCTCCAGATAGGCGCGCGCCTCGCCGCCCCGGCCGGAGGCCAGTTGCGCCTGCACCACGGCCGAGACCGCCGCCGCCGAGACCGCAGGGGCCGTGGTGACGCCGTCTTCGCCGGTCCCGGGCGTCTGCACCAGGGTTTTCAGCGTCTCGATCGCGCTCTCGCTGCGGCCGCGCCCCATCAGGATCGCGGCGCGGATCGACTGCGCCAGCGCCTCCGTGCCCGGGGCTGAAGATGTGTCGAGCTGGTCTGCGATGCGATGGGCGAGCATCCAGTCGCGATCGGCCAGCGCCAGATCGGCCTGCCGCTTGAGCAGTCCGGGGCTGTTGGGGGTGACCGCCACGGCCTCGGCCAGAACCGTCCGCGCGGCGCTGGCGCGGTCATGCGCGAAGAGGAAATCGACATAGCGGATCGCCTCGGGCGCAGCGCGCCCCGCCGCATCATAGGCTTGGCTGAAGCGTCCCATCGCCAGATCGGGCGCGCCTTCTCGCAGGTCGGCCTCGCCCAGCAGGGTCAGGGTCTGCGGGTTGTCGGGGGCCTGCTGCAGCGCGCTGCGCAGATCGGTGATCGCCAGATCGAGGCGATCTTCCTCGATCCGCCACGCCGCGCGCTGCTGCAGGGCCGGGACGTTGGTCGGATCGGTCTTCAGGATCGCCGCGATCTCGGTTTTCGCCTTATCGCGCTGCCCGTCATGGTCGAGCATCCGGGCGTAAGCAGAGCGCAGCTGTCGCATCTCCTCGCTGTCGGGATGGCTCTCGATCAGTGCCTGCATCCGCGTCAAAGCCGCCGCTCGGTCTCCGGCCTGAAAATCCAGATCGGCCCGCATCGCGGTGAAGATCGCCTCATTCGCCGCGCCCTTCGACTGCGCGATCAGCGAGTCGAGTTCCGCCCGCGCGGCCTCGGCGCCTTTCGCGCGGGCCAGAAAACGCACGAGTTCCAGATAGCCGCCCGTCTGCTGCTCGCGATCGGTCGCAAGCTTGCGCAGGAAACGCGCCGCCCCCGCCGGATCGTCGCGCAGCACATACCACGCGATGAGCGCGGTGCGGGTTTTCGGGTCTTCGGGGAACAGCCCCTGCATCACTTCGAGCTGCGCGCCGATCTCTGCGTTCTCTCCACGCTTCGAGATCAGCTCCAGCTTGAGCACCTGCAACCGGTATTGCGCCGGATCGCGGGCCAGCGCCGCATCGAGCGCGGCCAGCGTCGCGGCGTCGTCGCCCTGGGCGTTGCGCGCGTCGATCAGCACATGCCAGCCGGTCGGGATTTCGGGATGCGCCTTGGTCAGCGCCTTGGCCTGCGCCGCGATCTCGGACTGACGGGCCGTGTCGCGCGACAGGCTCGCCTGCCGCAGATCGAGAGCGAGCTGCACCGCCTGCGCGCCGGGATCGTCGGGCGCGAGTTCGAGTACCGCGTCGACCTGCTTTTGCGCGCGCGGCAGGTTGCCTGTGCGCAGCGACAGCTCCGCAAGGATGCGATGCACCTCGACCGTCTCGGGATATTGTTCGAGCAGACGCAGATATTGGCTGAAGGCTTCCTGCAACCGTCCCTGCGCCAGCAGCAGATCGGCATAGGCGCGCCGCGCGGCCTTATGGGTGCCGTCATATTCGAAGACGTTGCGCAGCTCGACCATCGCGCGGACGGGATCGCCCTCGGCCAGAAGGGTCTCGGCCGATTGGTAATGGGCTTCGGCCTTGTCTGCGTCACTCTTGCAACCGCTCAATGCGAGCGCCGCGCAAAGCGCGAAAAAACTCGCGCGCGCATACTGGTATCGGGGCATCTGTCTTGCCTGCTCTGCTACTGCGCTCTGACTGGCGCTTGGCAGAAAGGCTAGCTGCTCCAACGTCATCTATAAAGAGATTTGAACGGCGCCCCCCTGTCTAAATAGCCAGTTTTCCTAGGAATAGACGCGTTTTTGCGACAGTTTGGCCTCAGCCACTCGCGAATTCCTCACGAATTCTTGCGTGAATCGGGGAGATGCCGCTTACTGGCGCAAAGAAATCCCAGAGGCCAAAGGCCCGGTACAGGCATGAACGAAATCTACACCGAATTCTTCGGGTTGGCAGAACGTCCTTTTTCGTTGCTGCCCGATCCCGATTTCCTGTTCTGGTCTCCAGAGCATAAGCACGCGGCCACGATGCTCGAATACGGGCTGTTCTCGCGCGCGCCGATCACGCTGATCACCGGCGAGGTGGGGGCGGGCAAGACGACGCTGCTGCGTCACCTGATGGCGACGATCTCCGAGGATGTGACGATCGCGCTGGTGTCGAATGCGCGCGGCTCGCGCGATGACGTGATCCGCTGGATCATGCTGTCGCTCGGCCAGCGGGTGGAGGCGGGCGAGGATTACGTCCTGATCTACGACCGGTTCCAGCAGCTTCTGATCCAGGAATATGCCGCCGGGCGGCGCGTTGTGGTGGTGATCGACGAGGCGCAGAACCTCGATGCGGGCGTGCTCGAAGAGCTGCGCATGATCACAAATATCAACGCCGACAAGGACGAGCTGGTGCAGCTGATCCTGATGGGGCAGCCGGAACTTCGCGACCTGATCGCACGGCCCGAGCTGCGCCAATTCGCGCAGCGTGTGTCTTCCGGCTTCCATCTCGGGCCGATGCCCGCCGATTGCGCGCAGCCCTATATCGCCCATCGCCTGCAGGTCGCAGGCGCGACACGCGAGATCTTCACTCCCGAGGCCGCGCAGAAACTGCATGCCCATTGCGGCGGCCTTCCGCGGCTGATGAACCAGCTGGCCGATCTGGGCATGGTCTATGCCTATTCGGCGCGTGCGGAGATCGTCACCGGAGAGATCATCGACAGGGTGATCGAGGATAACGTCTTCTATCTGCCGGTCGAGACCCAGCGCGCCAAGCCGCGCGTGATCGCGCCCGCACCTGACACTGCAGTGACCGCCGAGGCCGCGCCCGCCTTCCTCCACAGGGGAGGGCGCTGATGCGGGAACTCCGCTTCTATACTGCCCTGTTTGCCCGGCGGATCCACTGGCTCTTGCTGGCGGTGTTGCTGGGTGCGCTTGTCGGTCTGGCGGCGGGGCGGATGATCACGCCGATCTACGAGGCCAAGGCGCTTCTCGTCGTCGAGGGCGATCGCATCCCCGACGGTCTCGCGGCCTCGACCGTGCGCACCGACACGAATGCCAAGCTGCAGGTGATCCGCAAACGGGTGCTCTCGCGCGAGAGCCTGCTCGACATGGCGCGGCGAATGGCGCTTTTCCCTGACCTGCGCACCGAGTCCGGCGCGCGCGATGCCGATGCGGTTTTCGAGGCGCTGCAGAACTCGGTCGAGATTGATATCTCCGAGCAGAGCAAGTCGCGCTCCGCCCCGAAAGACGCGACCTTCATGACGGTGTCTTTCCGCGCTGGCGCCCCGGCGCGCGCCGCGCGGGTCGCGAATGAGCTGGTGACGCGCATCCTCAAGGAAGACAGCGACATCCGCACAAAGGCCGCGCGCGACACGCTCGATTTCTTCTCGCGCGAGGTGGATCGGCTGGAAGGCGAACTGGCGAAATCCTCCAGCGCGATGTTGCAGTTCAGGCAGGAGAACGGCGACGCGCTGCCCGAGGAATTGCCGCTGCTGCGCGACCGTCTCGCCGCTGTGCAGGCGGGCGCGGAGACCCGGCTCGCGCATGTGAACGAGACCGAGACGGAGATCGACCGGCTGGTGCGGCTGCGCGAAGCGGCGGGACGTGTGGTCGACCGCGACGCGATCTATCCGCCCGCGGCGCGCGAATTGTCCCGGCTCGAGGCGCAGCGCGACGCGCTCAAACCGCTACTGCCCGCCGATGACGCACGGCTCGCGGCGCTGGGCGCGCAGATTCAGGAATTGTCGCAGCAGGTGGCGCTGCCGCTGCCGAAAGCCAACTCCGCCTTCGAGAGCCGTCTGCGCGAATTGACCGATACGCTTTTCGTCGCGCAGGCCGCAGGCGATGCCGCCGATCTGAAAATCGCGCAACTCCGCGAGGCGATTGCGAAAGTGCCCGCCAACGCATCGGCGCTCGAGGCGCTGCGCCGCGATCACGACAATCTCGCCGATCAGTACGACAGCGCCGTGAAAGCGCGCGCCGTGGCCGAGACCGGCGATACGATCGAGTCGCTGGCCAAGGGCGAGAAGCTGACCGTGATCGATCAGGCGGTCGCGCCGGGCGAGCCGGTGAAACCCAATCGCAAGACGCTGGCGCTGGCAGGCGTCGGCGCGGGGCTGTTTCTCGGCCTCGTGGCGGTCGCACTCAAGGAATTGCTCAGCACCGGAATCCGCCGCCCCGAAGACCTGCAGCGCCATCTGGGGATCTCGGCTTTCGCGACGCTGCCATATCTGAGCACGCCCGAAGACGCGCGCCGCCGTCGCCGCAAGATGCTGGTCTCCGGCTCCATGGTCGGTGCGGCTTTCGTCGCGGTCGTGGTGCTGTTCGGCGCGTTCTACATGCCGCTCGACCGGCTGTTCTGAGGCAAGGAGGCGAGAGATGGCGGAAAGATTGCGAGACGCGATTGCCAAGGCCCGGGCCGCCCGCACGGGCCGCGCTGCCTCCGAGCCTTCGGTCCGGGCGCAGGTCGCCCCCGGCAGCGACGGTATCACGGCGGGTGCGTGGCAGGCGCTGACGCCGATCGCCCCGAATTTGGGGCGGCTGCGCGGCAAGCGCATCGTCAGCCCCGATGGCAGCGCCGAGAGCGCCCCGATCGACCTGATGCGCACCAAGATCGTGCAGCAGATGCGGGCCAATGGCTGGCGGCGGCTGGCGATCACCTCGCCCTCGGCGGGTTGCGGGAAATCGACCGTCGCGCTCAATCTCGCGCTGAGCCTCGCACGGCAGCAAGAGCGGCACACGCTGCTCATCGAGGCCGATTTCCGCAAGCCCTCGCTGTTGAAGCTGCTCGACGCGCCGCGCGGGCCGCAAATCTCGGAGGTGCTGGGCGGGACGGCCGAATTTGCCGATCACGCGTTGCGGCTGGGCGGCAACCTTGCGATTGGCGCGAATAGCAAACCGGTGGAGACCCCGGCCGAACTGATCCAGTCGCGCCGCGCGGCTGAGGCGCTGGAGCGGATCGAGACGATCTACGCCCCCGACCTGATGATCTTCGACACCGCGCCAGTGCTGGTCAGCGACGATACGCTCTCGCTCGCCGCCCATGTCGATTGCGTGCTGATCATCGCCGCGACCGAAGAGACCACGATTCAGGAAATCGATATCTGCGAGCGCGAACTGGCCGAGCGCACCAATGTGATGGGCGTGGTGGTCAACAAATTCCGCTTCGCCGCCCCCGAATATGGCTACGCCTATGGCTACGGCTACGGGGCCGCGACGGAGGAGGACTGAGCGGCCAGCCGCTTTGCCTTCGGTCACGCCCGTGCCATATAGCTTCGGTAAGCGCGCGGCCCCCGCCTGCGGGGGCTTCGACCGCGCCAAACCCTGCTGACGAAAGGCCGCCATGACCCGCATCATCTCTTCGCTGTCCGAGATTTCCGCCCCCTATGACGCGCTGTTTTGCGACCTCTGGGGCTGCCTGCATAACGGGGTTAAGGCGTTTCCCGCGGCGGTCGAGGCGCTGCAGGCGTTTCGTGCGAAAGGCGGCAAGGTCGTGCTTCTGACCAACGCCCCGCGGCCCGCGAAATTCGTGATGGAGTCGCTCGATCGGCTGGGCTGTCCGCGTGACGCCTATGACCTCGTCGTCTCCTCCGGCGATGCCGCGCAGGATGCGATGTTCGCGGGCGCCGTGGGCAAGAAGGTCTGGCATCTGGGCCCGTCCAAGGATGACGGATTCTTCACCGAGGTGCCCGAGGAATGGCAAGGGCAGGCCGAGATCACCCGCGTCGATTTCGACGAGGCCGAGGGCATCGTCTGCACCGGTCCCTTCGACGAGGTGAACGAGGTCCCCGAGGATTACCGCCCGAAGTTCCTGCTCGCGAAGATGCGCGAGTTGCCGATGCTCTGCGCGAACCCCGATATTGTCGTCGATCTGGGCGACAAGCGCATCTACTGCGCGGGCGCGCTGGCGGCGCTCTATGAGGAAATGGGCGGCGAGGCGATGTATTTCGGCAAACCCCATCCGCCGATCTACGATCTTGCGCGGCGCAAACTGAGCCGTCTGGGCGGCGCGGAGGATGCGCGCATCCTCGCCATCGGCGACGGGATCAATACCGATGTGGCCGGCGCTGTGGGGGAGGGGATCGATTGCCTCTTCATCTCCAGCGGTCTGGCGCATGATCAGTTCGGGGCCGATCCGCAGAACCCCGATCCCGAATTGCTGCGCACCTGGCTGGAGGCGCGTCAGCGCGACCCGCTCTACACGATGGGCCAGCTGACCTGAGCGGGGTGCAAAATTCGGGCGGTAACTTTGTTGCGCCTTTTGTCGCGGTAGGGTAAAAAAGTTGCGCAGGCATCTTGCCTGTGCTCTGCCGCATGTGCTATGCCGCAGTGCAACATAAACTTCCGGCTGGGACCTATGGATATGCTCGACAACCTGCCCCGTGGCACGATCTGCATCGAAGATCTGGAAATCGGCATGGTGCGCTACCTCCGCAAGGAGGTCACCGACCGCGACATCGAGATGTTCGCGGAGGTCTCCACCGACCATAACCCTGTCCATCTGGACGATGCCTATGCGCAAGACACCATTTTCGAGGGTCGAATCGCGCATGGCATGCTGACCGCGGGGCTGATCTCGGCGGTGATCGGCGAACAGCTTCCCGGTCACGGCACGGTCTATCTGGGCCAGTCGCTCAAATTCATGGCCCCCGTGCGCCCCGGCGATGTGGTCTATGCCGAGGTGAAGGTGACGGCGATCGACCATTCGCGTCGCCGTGTCACGCTTGAAACCCATTGCGCGGTGGGCGATACGGTGGTCGTGAAAGGCGAGGCGCTGGTTCTGGCGCCCTCGCGCAAGTTCGACTGACCCGGCGACCTCGCCGGAGGGCGGGGTGGATGAAACGCTTGACCACTTGGAAATCGCTGGAGAAATCCGCGCGCGGGGCCTCCGTCGCGATGGGCAATTTCGACGGCATCCATCTTGGCCATCAATCGGTGATCGATCAGGCACGTGGGAAAGATGCGCCGCTGGGCGTCATCACCTTCGAGCCCCATCCCCGCGAATTCTTCGCAGCCCGGGCAGGCAAGACCCTGCCGCCGTTCCGGCTGATGAACCCCGAGGCGCGCGCCAACCGGCTCGCCAAGCTCGGGGTCGAGCGGCTCTATGAGCTGCCCTTCAACGAAGAACTGGCCGATATGAGCGCCGACGCCTTCGCCCGCGAAGTGCTCGCCGAAGGTCTGGGCGTGACCCATGTCGCAGTGGGCGGCGATTTCCGCTTCGGCAAGGGGCGCGAGGGCGACACGGCCATGCTGACGGAGCTCGGCGCGAAATACGGCTTCGAGGTCACCGTCGCACCGCTTCTGCATGTCGAGGGGGTTGAGGCGTCTTCGACTGCGATCCGCACCGCGCTGGCCGAAGGCCGCCCCGAGGATGCCGCCGCGATGCTGGGCCACCTGCACCGGATCGAGGGCGCGGTGCTGCATGGCGACAAGCGTGGACGCGATCTGGGCTATCCGACCGCGAATATGTCGATGGCCGGGCTGCATCTGCCCAAGCTCGGCGTCTATGCGGTGAAGTTCGACGTGCTGACCGGGCCTCATAAGGGCAGCTATACCGGGGCTGCGAGCCTCGGCGTGCGCCCGATGTTCGGCGAGAATACCCCGAACCTCGAAACCTTCGTCTTCGATTTCAAAGGCGACCTCTACGACGAGCATGTCTCGGTCGCGCTGGTCGAATTCCTGCGCCCCGAGATGAAGTTCGACGGCGTAGAGGCGCTGGTCGCGCAGATGGATGCCGATTGCGTCCGCGCGCGGGAGATCTTGGCGGAGCGCTGAGGGCCGCGCCCGACCTCCCCCCGGGAGGGCGCTTTTCGCCACCAGCGCGCGCATCGACGTCGTTCGGTGACGGGACCATAAACCGCAGACCACCGAACGCGCGGACGCCCACCCGAGGTCGGGCGCAGCCCGTCCCGCCATGCCCAAATCGCAGATCCGCTCACGATCCGCCGATCTGCCCTTTCCATTTCCCCGCCGCTGCCCCATTTTCCGCCGCATGACCAAACTGCGCCCCGAGTTCTGGAAACTGCCGCTGAAAAAGCTCACCGCCCCCGAATGGGAGGCGCTGTGTGATGGCTGCGGCAAATGCTGCCTGAACAAGCTCGAATACGAGGATACGGGCGAGGTCGTCTTCACCCGCGTCGCCTGCCGGCTGCTCGATGGCGAGAGCTGCAGCTGCACGCAATATGACATTCGCCACCAGTTCGTCCCTGAATGCGTCACGCTCAGCCCCAAGACGATCCACAAGATCGCCTATTGGATGCCCGCGACCTGCGCCTACCGGCTGCGCTTCGAAGACAAGCCGCTGCATGACTGGCACTACCTGATCTCGGGCTCGCGCGAGACGGTCCACGAGGCCGGGGAAAGCGTGCGCGGCTGGACCGTGCCCGAATTCGAAGTGCCCGAAGACGAGTGGGACGAATACACGATCGAGGATCTCTCATGAATTTTGCCTCCGACAACACTTCCGGCGCCCATCCCGCCATTCTCGAGGGCCTCATGGCCGCGAATGAGGGGCATGTGCATTCCTATGGCGACGACCCGATCACCGAAGGCGTGCAGGCGAAGATCCGTGAGATTTTCGAGGCGCCCGAGGCGCGCGTCTATCTGGTTGCGACCGGCACGGCGGCCAATGCGCTCTCCTGCGCGGTGCTGACCCAGCCCTGGGGCGCGATCTTCTGCCATCGCAACGCCCATATCGAGGAAGACGAATGCGGCGCGCCCGAATTCTACACCGGCGGCTCGAAGCTGGTTCTGGTCGACGGGCCGGACGCGAAGATGGACCCCGACGCGCTTGCGCGGACCATCGCGCATACCGGGCGCGGCGGCATCCATAACGTGCAGCGCGGCATGGTCTCGATCACCAACTCGACCGAGGCGGGCGCGGTCTATTCGCCCGAGGAGGTGAAAGCCCTGAGCGATGTCGCCCGCCGCTTCCATCTGCCCGTGCATATGGACGGCGCGCGCTTCGCCAATGCGCTCGTCTCGGCGGGCTGCACCCCGGCGGAGATGACCTGGAAGGCGGGCGTCGACGTGCTCAGCTTCGGCGGCACCAAGAATGGCTGCATGGGCGTCGAAGCGGTGGTGATCTTCGATCCCAAACGCGCCTGGGAATTCGAGCTGCGCCGCAAGCGCGGCGGCCATCTCTTCTCGAAACACCGCTTCCTCGCGGCCCAGATGCAGGCCTATCTGGCCGATGATCTGTGGTTGAAGACCGCGCGCCATGCCAATGAAATGGCACGCAAACTCTCGGAAGGCATCGGCCAGATCGAGGGCGCGAAACTGATCCACCCGACGCAGGCCAACGCGGTCTTCGCCGCCCTGCCGCGCGGGGCGCACAAGCGCGCGAATGCGGCGGGGGCCTATTACTACCTCTGGCCGTTCGACCAGTCGCTGGAAGGTCCCGAGGACGAGCTTCTGGCCGCGCGACTGGTCTGTTCCTGGGCTACGACGCCCGAGGAAATCGACGCCTTCCTTGGCCATCTGGCGTAATCAGCGCCGAAGATCAGCGCCGCCCGGGCAGGTCGCGAAACGCGATCTTCTCGGGCGGGCCGTCCCATTCGGGATGCGCCTTTTGCGCGGCTCTCAAGGCCGCGCGGAACCTGCGGATCGCACCAAGGCCGGGAATGCGCGGGATATGCGCCAGTTCCCAGTGAATGCCGTTGATCGGATCGTCGAAGAACACCGCGTAATATCCCGGCGCATAAACGGGATATTCCTGCGGGGCGTCCGTCACCGACAGCCCGCGCGGGATCAGGAAGTCGCGGTGAAACGCATCCACCTCGGCCCGCGATTTCGCCCAGAGCGCGATGTGATGGATGCCCACCGCCCGCGCCTCGTGATCCAGCTTTTCGCCCGAGTGCGCAGGCTGGATGCCGATATAGGAATGCGGCATCGGGAAACGCGCCATGTAATAGGTGGAGCGATAGCCGATATCGAGCGTCCAGAAGCTCTTATATCCAAGCCATCCGAACATCGCATCGTAGAAGCCGATCGACCTGTCATAGTCGAGCACCGAGAATTCGACGTGATTGACCCCGCGCCAGCGCATGAGCGGCCTCCTCCTGATGGACTTCACCCTAGAGGAGCCGCGCGACGGTGCAATGACGCCTCACGCAGACGGGATGGGGTAGGGCGGGTGCCACGGTTGCGCAGGCCCGGCTTGCCGCACAGTCGACGGCGAGACCTCGAACAGCACAAGATGGCTCAGGTCGGGGCGTGAGCGCGAGGCGTAGATCAGCCCCTGCGCGCCGCGCGCCCGCGACCGATCCGAGAGGCGCCATGTGGGCGACGGCGCGCCGCTTGCCCGGTCATCCTGCCAGACCACCGAGGCCTGCGCCTGATCGGCTGTGCCGCGCAGGTCGTCCATCGCCTGCGCCGTGATCTCCAGCGGCACGATCAGCCGCGACGGATCGCCCGCCCGCACATAGCGCCGCAGCGCGACGGCAGCCCCTTCGGCACTCAGTGAGGCGTAAAGGGCTACCTGCCCGGAATGATGAAACCGGCCCTCCGGATGGCGGGCCGGTTCGCAAGCCTCGTCGGCGCGGTCGGCAGAGAGGATCCGCCAGACCGTGCCGTGGAAAGGGATCACTCGGCTTCGCCCTGCTCGGCGAGGAATTTCTCGGCGTCGAGCGCAGCCATGCAGCCCATCCCCGCCGAGGTGACGGCCTGACGATAGGTGTGATCGGTCAGGTCACCGGCAGCGAAGATGCCCGGCTGCGAGGTGCGGGTCGAGCCCGGCTCCACCCAGACATAGCCGCCCGATTGCATCTTCAGGCTGTCCTTCACGAGTTCGGACGAGGGCGCGTGCCCGATCGCCACGAAGAACCCGTCGCAGGGGATGACTTTCTCCGACCCATCGGCGGTGGATTTTACCCGCACACCGGTCACGCCGAGCGGGTTTTCGTCGCCGAGAATTTCCTCGACCGTGTGATTCCACTCCACCTCGATCTTGGGGTTCTTGAACAGGCGATCCTGCAGGATCTTCTCCGAGCGCAGCGTGTCGCGGCGGTGAATCAGCGTCACCTTGGAGGCGAAATTGGTCAGGAACAGCGCCTCTTCCACGGCGGTGTTGCCGCCGCCGATCACCACGACTTCCTTGCCGCGATAGAAGAACCCGTCACAGGTCGCGCAGGCCGAGACGCCGAAGCCCTTGAACTTCTCTTCCGAGGGAAGACCCAGCCATTTCGCCTGCGCCCCGGTGGCGAGGATCACTGCTGCTGCCTCGTAGGTCGTGCCCGAATCGCCTTTCGCGACGAAGGGGCGCTTCGCCGTGTCGAGCTCGGTGATCATGTCCATGATGATCTCGGTGCCCATCGCGCGGGCATGCTCTTCCATCTTCACCATCAGGTCAGGGCCCTGAATCTCGCTCTCGCCGGGCCAGTTCTCGACCTCGGTGGTGATGGTCAGCTGGCCGCCCGGCTGCATGCCTTGCACCAGAACCGGCTCGAGCATCGCACGCGACGCGTAGACCGCCGCCGTGTAGCCCGCAGGGCCGGAGCCGATGATCAGAACCTTGGTTTTCTTCGTCTCGGACATGCCCGCCTCCTTGGAAATCTGCCCGACGGATATAGTCGGAGCGAGGCCCGCCGAAAAGCCCCCGCTTTCCGCGACAAATAGCACTTGCGGAGCGGTCCGCGAAATATTATTGCGCATCCTCTCTTCCAGCGGTAAGTTCTGCCGCAACCCACGAAGGATTGTTTCAACATGCCCACCTCCCGGCTCGACGACATCGACCGTAAAATCCTCGCTGAACTGCAGGCGGACGGGCGGATGACGAATGTCGAACTGGCCAAGCGTGTGGGCATTTCGGCTCCGCCCTGCCTGCGCCGCGTGCGCACGCTCGAAGAGGCGGGCTACATCCGTGGCTACCATGCCGATGTGAACCCGCGCGAGCTGGGTTTCGAAGTGCAGGTCTTCGCGATGGTGCGCCTGCACAGCCAGGCCGAAGCGGATCTGTCGAACTTCGAGTCGCGCTGCCGCGAATGGCCGCTGGTGCGCGAGTGCCACATGCTCAATGGCGAGATCGATTTCGTACTGAAATGCGTGGCGCCGGACCTCTCGAGCTTCCAGAGCTTCCTGACCGGCCAGCTCACCGCCGCCGAAAATGTCGCCAGCGTGAAGACCTCGCTGGTGATCCGCTGCGCCAAGGACGAGCCGGGGGTGCCCTTCGACGTGCTCGAAGAGCGCATCGCCAAGCTGGCCTGAGCCTTACTCTGAATTGAACCGTTGTCGGAGGGGCGCCGCCCCTCCCTTCGCTGTCGCGAATTCCCGCCCCGGGATATTTTCGCCAAGCCGAAGGGGCGCGTGGCCGCTTCGCTCTTGAGAAATATCCCGGGGGAGGCCGCAGGCCGGGGGCAGCGCCCCCCTCCTTTTTTGATATTTTTCGCCTCTGGCGAGGGGAGCAGCGCCCCCTCAGCGCGTCTCTTTCGGGCGCAGCATCAGCCAGATCAGCGCCGCCCCGGCCAGCGTCAGGAAGGGGATCATCGCGAGATTGACCGCCTGCCAGCCCGCTTGGGCATTGCCGCCCTCGGCGCAGTTCATCAGCCCGCCCGAGGAGAGCGAGGCGAGGAAAACGCCGCCGAAGACCACGAAATCGTTCATCCCCTGCACATGGCCGCGCTCATTCGGGCTATGGGCCGAGGCGAGCATCGCCGTCGAGCCGATGAAGCCGAAGTTCCAGCCCAGCCCCAGCAGCATCAGGGCGATGTAGAACTGGTCCAGATCGACCCCGGTCAGCGCCACCGCGCCGGAGGCCGCGAGAATCACGAGGCCGGTGCCCACGATCACCTCTTTGCCGAAGCGCGCGATCAGGTGGCCGGTGAAGAAGCTCGGCAGATACATCGCCAGCACGTGGGCCGAGACGATATTGGCCGCGTCGCCCTGCTCGAACCCGCAGCCGACCACAGCGAGCGGCGTCGAGGTCATCACGAGGTTCATCAGCGCGTAGGAGACCATACCGCAGATCATCGCGACGAGGATCACCGGGTCTTTCAGCAACTCGCGCCGGGTGCGGCCCTCGTGATGCTCGTGCTTCTTGCGCCGCCCCGGAGCCGGGATGTCGAGGAAGGAGAACAGGATCGGCCCGAGCGCATTGATCGCGATGATCGCGAGATATGTCGCCATGAAGGGCACGACCATCGCCTCGCTCGTGACCTTCACCAGCTGCGGGCCGATGATCGCGGCGACAAGCCCGCCCGCCATCACATAGGAGATCGCCTTGGGCTGGAACTCCGCGCTGGCGGTATCGGTCGCCGCGAACCGGTAGAACCCCTGCGCCGACATATAGGTGCCGGTGAAGAACGAGCCCAGCATGAACAGCGCAAACGACCCGTGATAGAGCGCGTAGGCCGCAATCGCAGCCCCCAGCGCCCCCATCGCATTGGCGAGGATGAAGCCCGCGCGGCGGCCTTTCGCGGCCATGAATTCCGACATCGGCTGCGCCGAGAGGACCGAGCCCAGAATGATCAGCGACAGGGGCAGCGTCGCGAGGCAGGGATTGGGCGAGAGCATCTGGCCCGCAAGGCCGCCCACCGTGAAGATCATCGGCATCTGCGCGCCCAGAAGCGCCTGGGCCAGAACCAGCACGATCGTATTGCGCTTTTCGCGAGAGGCGGGTGGGGCGGTCATGTCACTCATGACAGCTTGCTAGCGTGGCGATTGGGGGCTGGCAAGCGGGCGCGGCATGAGGCAGGGTGTCGCGCATGGTTGGACGTATCATTACCTGCGAAGACGATATCGCTGAAGGCACCGAATTTCTCTGCCGCACAGAGCCGCGTTTTGCCGAGGTTTGCGCGCTGACGGGGCCGTGGCCTCTGCGCCGCCGCGAGGACGGGTTCGAGGCGCTGCGCGACGCGATCATCGGGCAGCAGGTCTCGGTCGCCGCCGCCAACTCGATCCGGGGCAAGGTGATCGGCGCGGGCTATGGCGATCCGGTCTCCATCGCGGCCGCCTCGGAAGAGGACCTGCGCGCCTGTGGCCTCTCGCGCCAGAAGGTGCGCTACCTGCAGGCGCTCTCCAATTCCGGCGTCGATTTCGAGGGTCTGCGCGCCATGCCCGACGAGGAGGTGGTCGCGCAGCTCCTGCCGATCCCCGGCATCGGGCGCTGGACGGTGGAGATGTATCTCATCTTCGCTCTGGGTCGCGCCGATGTCTTCGCGGTCGATGATCTGGCGCTGGCCGAGGGGGCGCGGCTCCTGTTCGATTTGCCCGAGCGGCCCAAGCGCAAGCAATTCAATGAGCTATCGGCAGCCTGGTCGCCGTGGCGCGCGGTTGCGGCGCGCGGCCTCTGGGCCTATTACGCGGCCTGTAAAGATCGTGAAGGAGTTGCCCCATGACCCGCAAGCTGGAAGTCGGACGCAGAGAGCCGCAATCGGGAACGGTGAAATCCGCCGTGGTGTTTCTGCATGGCTATGGCGCGGACGGGGCGGACCTGCTGGGCCTCGCCGATCCGCTGGGCCAGCACATGCCCGACACGCTGTTCCTCGCGCCCGACGCGCCCGAGCCCTGCCGCGCGGCGCCTTATGGCCGGCAATGGTTCCCGATTCCCTGGATCGACAATTCCAGCGAAGCGGAATCCGCCCAAGGTCTCAAGGACGCTGCGGCCGACGTGGATGCCTTCCTCGATTCCGTGCTGGAAGAGCAGGGGCTGACGCCCGCGCAGCTCGCCGTGATCGGCTTCTCGCAAGGCACGATGACCGCGCTCGAAGTGCTGCCGCGTCGGGCCGAGCCTGTCGCCGGGCTGGTGGCCTTCTCGGGCCGCCTTCTGCGCCCGGAAGCCTTGGGCAACGAGGCGATCTCGAAGCCGCCGGTTCTGCTGATCCATGGCGATCAGGACCCGGTCGTGCCCTTCGCCGATATGGGCAAGGCAGGCGATGCGCTGGTCTCGGCGGGGTTCGACACCTATGCCCATGTGATGAAGGGCACCGGCCACGGCATCGCGCCCGACGGGCTGTCGGTGGCGCTGTCCTTCCTGCAAGACAAGCTGCCCGGCTGATCGGCACCGCGCGGCAGTCATGCCGCACTGCCGCGCCGCTTCGCTCCAGTCTCCGTCCCAAGCCGTCATTTCTCTGTCATGGCGGTTTGCTAGCTATGCCGCATGGCAGCAATCGCGACATCAAGAGGCTTGCCAGATTGTGAACGCCATATATAGTCATGGATAAGGCAGGGGCGGACCCCGCCCCTGAGCCGAGGCAGGCGACAGGGCGAGGACGGAGTCACCCATGCTGGACGAGTGCGACAGGACCGATTTTAGAACGCAATTCACCCGCGAACCGGCGGCGCTGAGACAGCACCCGGCGCTGGTGCTCAACGCCGATTTCCGGCCGCTCTCCTATTACCCGCTCTCGCTATGGCCTTGGCAGGAGGCGATAAAAGCGGTCTTCCTCGACAGGGTGACGATCCTCGCCGAATACGAAGAGGTGGTGCGCAGCCAGAGGCAGGCCTTCAAAATCCCCTCCGTCGTCGTCCTCAAAGAATATGTCCGACCCCAGAAGCGCGTGGCTTTCACGCGCTTCAATCTTTTTCTGAGGGACGAATTCAAGTGCCAGTATTGCGGCAAGCGGGGCGATCTGACCTTCGATCATGTGATCCCGCGCTCGCGCGGTGGAATCACCAGCTGGGAGAATGTCGTGGCCGCCTGCGCGCCGTGCAACCTGCGCAAGGCCAACAAGCCGCTGGAGCGCTCGGGGATGCATCTTCTCAAGCCCGCGCGCCAGCCCCAGCCCGAGGATATGCTGCGCATCGGGCGTCGCTTCCCGCCGGGCTATCTGCATGAAAGCTGGATGGACTTCCTTTATTGGGACACCGAGCTGGAAGCCTAAGAAAAAGGGCGCGCCGCATCCGGCACGCCCGTCTTCGTATTGGTGAAAATATCCCGGGGGGCTTGCGCAGCAAGCGGGGGCAGAGCCCCCTCTGGCTTGGTTGATTGTCGCCCTCCGGCGACGGGGGGGCAGAGCCCCCTCCGAGCGCGTCAGTGCCCCGCCGCGACCTGACCGCCATTCGACAGCTTGTCGATGATCGTCTCGGTCGCGTGGTTCATGCCCACGACCTTCACATCCGTGCCGGACATCCGGAACTTGCCCACCGCCCGGTCCAGCGCCGAGACCGAAGAGATGTCCCAGATATGGGCGTGGGTCAGGTCGATCACCACGCGGTCGAGCTTCTCCTGGAAGTCGAAGGCGCGGTTGAACTCTTCCACGGTCGCGAAGAAGATCTGGCCCTTGATGTAATAGGTCCGCAGGTGATGCGCCTCGTTGTAGCGCGAGGTGATCTCGGTCATCCGCGCGATCTTGCCTGCGAAGAAGATCCCCGAGAGCAGCACGCCCACCAGCACCCCGATCGCGAGGTTATGGGTGGCGACGACGAAGGCGACGGTGGCCAGCATCACCACGTTGGACGACATTGGCATGGTGCGCAGCTGTCCCAGCGAGGCCCAGCTGAACGTGCCGATCGACACCATGATCATGATCGCCACCAGCGCGGGCATCGGGATGCGGCCCACCCATTCGCCCAGCACCACGCAGAAGATCAGAAGCGCGATCCCCGCGGTCAGGGTCGACAGGCGCGTACGGCCGCCCGAGGTCACGTTGATCACCGACTGGCCGATCATCGCGCAGCCCGCCATGCCCCCGATGAAACCGGTGCAGAAATTGGCGATGCCCTGACCGAAGCATTCCTGACGACGGTCCGAACGCGTGTCGGTCATTTCGTCGACGATGTTCTGCGTCATCAGGCTCTCCAGAAGACCGACGACCGCCACGCCCACCGAATAGGGCAGGATGATCTGCAGCGTCTCGAAGGTGAACGGCACGTTCGGGATCAGGAGCGAGGGCAGCTGATCGGGCAGGGCGCCCATATCGGCCACGGTGTGCACGTCGTCGAGCCCCAGCCCCATCGAGATCGCGCTGAGCACGAGGATCGCGATCAGCGGCGAGGGAATGGCGCGGAAGAAGCGCGGCAGCAGGTAGATGATCGCAAGGCCAAGTGCCACCAGCGCATAGGTCGCCACCACCGGGACATTGGCCGGGTTCAGCTCGGGCCATTGCGCCATGAAGATCAGGATGGCGAGCGCGTTCACGAAGCCTGTCATCACCGATTTCGAAACGAAGCGCATCACGGTCCCGAGGTTCAGCGCCCCGGCAATCACCTGAAGCACGCCCGCCAGCACCGTCGCGGCCAGCAGGTAATCGAGCCCGTAGCTGCGCACCAGCGTGCCCATCAGCACGGCGGTCGCGGCGGTCGCGGCCGAGATCATACCCGGGCGGCCACCGAAGAAAGCGGTGATCGTGGCGATCATGAAGGAGGCGTAGAGGCCCACTTTCGGGTCCACGCCTGCGATGATGGAGAAAGCGATGGCCTCGGGGATCAGCGCGAGCGCCACCACGAGACCGGAAAGAATGTCAGCGCGGTAGTTGCCAGTCCACTGGCTGCGCCATTGCGACAAGGTCATACGGTTGTCCTGCAATTAGAAAGGCCCGCGACCGGGGAGGGGCGGGCCGGAGGGATGTGAGATTTGGCGAAGCCAATACCCGGGTGACGTAGCGATGCCAAGCCCCGCAGGTCGGGTTTTAAGAAAAATTCAAAGAGGATTAAGCCGGATTGCCCGATTTCGCGGCAAATTTCGCGAGACTGGTGGCCAGATCGCCATAGCCCGTAAAACGCCGTTCATAGCGCAGGCCGAGCCGCTCCGCAGCGTTACGCGCCTTCGCGTCGAGCGCGGGATCGTCGGTCTGGGCCTGATAGATCAGCCGGTCGTAATTGCCGAACATCATCGGGATCAGCTCGGGGTGACGGTCGAAGCCCATCGGCTTCCAGACGAAAGCGTCGAACTGCCGGGTGAGGAAATCGGTGAGGTAGAAGGCCGTGATCTCGTCCTCAGCGGTCTCGGCAAAGGCCGCGTTACCTTCAAAAAACGAATAACAATGGGGGCCTTCGACCATCTCGACCCCTAGGGATTTGCACTTTTCCAACAATTGCCCGCCCGTGCCGCAATCGGCATAGACGATGAAGATATCGTCATATTGGTCGCGATAGCGCAGCACCGCCTCTTCGACGGCGGCGGTGATCTTCTCGGGGTATAGGTGCAGATTGGCGGGCAGGCAGGTCAGATCGATATGATCCCAGCCATTGATCCGTTTGAGCGCGAGAATCTCCCGCGCCAGCGCCCCGCAGGCGATCAGCAGAAGACGCCCCGACCCCTCGGGAGCTAAGCCATTTTCGGATAAGGTCGTGTCGCCGGGAAGCGAGGCAGCTTTCTGGGCGGTCATTCCACCCGTGCCATCATCCGGGCAACGCCTGCTGCGACGAGAACCATCAGCCCGAGCATCGCCATCGGCACGCCCGATGCGGCAAAGGCCCAGATCGTCAAGCCCGCCAGAACGATCACAAACAGGATCAGCAGCAGAAAATGTGGCAGCGGCATTTCGCGTTTCCCCCTTCTCTCCAAGTATGGGGCTGGGAAGCGCACATGAAAAGGCCCCGATGAAAAAATCGGGGCCTTCTCCATACATATCAGCCAAGATGCGCGCGCGATCGGCGATCAGGCGCTCATCTGGTTGTGCTTGCGAGCGATGAAATCCTTCGCCGTTTCCACCGCCACGGCGGCGTCGCGGCAATAGGCATCGGCGCCGATCGCCTTGCCGAATTCCTCGTTGAGCGGCGCACCGCCCACCAGAACGATGTAATCGTCGCGGATGCCCTGTTCCTTCATCGTGTCGATCACGACCTTCATATAGGGCATCGTGGTGGTCAGCAGCGCAGACATGCCGAGGATGTCGGCCTCTTCACGGGCGATCGCTTCGAGGTAGTTCTCGACCGGGTTGTTGATCCCCAGATCGACGATCTCGAAACCTGCGCCTTCCATCATCATCGCAACGAGGTTCTTGCCGATATCGTGGATATCGCCCTTCACCGTCCCGATGACCATCTTGCCCATGCGCGGCGCGCCGGTCTCGACCAGCAGCGGCTTGAGGATGGCCATGCCGCCCTTCATCGCATTTGCCGCCAGCAGCACTTCCGGCACGAACAGGATACCGTCGCGGAAGTCGTTGCCCACGATGGTCATGCCCGCGACGAGGGCCTTGGTCAGAATGTCATACGGCGTCCAGCCGCGATCGAGCAGGATCCGGGTGGCCTCTTCGATCTCTTCCTTGAGACCGTCATAGAGGTCATCCATCATCTGCGCGGTGAGCTCGTCGTCGTCGAGTTCCGAGAGGATGATATCGTCGTCGTCTTCGGCCATGTCCAATAGTCTCCTGCTAGCCGGTGTTACCCTGTGGTGAGGCCGTGGCCCCGTCAAGTCTTGGCGATTTGCGACATGCGCGGTGTTTTGTCCGACCTCGCATGGTGTTGGCGGACGGATGTGGGGACTCTACTTGGCAAATGTTCCCATTTCGTTCTAAATTCCGGGCATGAGTCTGCCATTCGACCTTCCCCCCGCGACCCCATCCGAGCGTCTGCGCGCGCGCGGTGCCGCGGCGCGACCCGTGGGCCGGTTCGAGCCCTTCGCCCGCGCGCCCGAGCATGACGGCTGGGACATCCCCGAAGAGGAACGCCTGACGCGCACCGAGGTCTCGGTGGAGCGTCCCCGCTCCGTCATCACCCGCAACCAGTCGCCCGATGTGCCCTTCGAGCGCTCGCTCAACCCCTATCGCGGCTGCGAGCATGGCTGCATCTACTGCTTCGCACGGCCCAGCCACGGTTATCTCGGCCTCTCGGCGGGGCTGGATTTCGAGACCCGTCTGATTGCACGCCCCGAGGCGCCGCAGGTGCTCGAAGACGAGCTGCGCAAGAAAAGCTACCGCCCGAACGTGCTCGCCATCGGCACGAATACCGATCCCTACCAGCCGCTCGAGCGCAAGATGGAGATCATGCGCGCCGTGCTGGAGGTGCTGCAGGCCTATCGCCACCCGGTCTCCATCGTCACCCGTGGCTCGACCATTCTGCGCGATATCGACATCCTCGCGCCGATGGCCGAGGCCGGATTGGCGCAGGTCGGCGTGTCGGTCACGACGCTCGACGCCAAACTCGCCCGCGATCTGGAGCCGCGCGCGCCCAGCCCACCGACCCGTATCCGCATGATCCGCGAACTCTCGCGCGGCGGTATCCCGGTGCGCGTTATGGCCGCGCCGATGATCCCGGGGCTCACCGATCACGAGCTGGAGGCGATCCTGACCGAGGCGCGCAGGGCAGGGGCCAAGGCCGCTTCGATGATGCCGGTGCGGCTGCCGCATGAGGTGGCGCCGCTTTTCGCCGACTGGATGGAGCGGCATCACCCCGGCAAGGTCGAGAAAGTGCTGGGCCGGATCCGCGACATGCGCGGCGGTAAGCTCAACGATCCGCGCTTTGGCGAGCGGATGAAGGGCGAGGGCGAGATGGCGGAACTGTTGCAGCAGCGGTTCAAGCTGAGTTGCAAGCGGCTGGGTTTCTCGCGTCATCTGCCCGATCTCGACGTGACGCAGTTCCGCGTGCCGCCCCGGCCGGGCGATCAGCTCGAACTGTTCTGATCTCGTCTGAGACGCGCGCATGCTCCATCCGCCGGGAAAAACCCGGCCCTTCCTTCGTTTTGGTTCAAATATCCCGGGGTGAGGCCGCAAGGCCGAGGGGCAGAGCCCCTCACCCGCGCTCAAACCGCGCTTAGCTGCGGCGACGGCCCCGGCGTTCGCGTTTGGGCGCATCGCCGCTCAGCCCGTCATCCTCCGACGAGAACCCGCCCAGAACCGAGGAAATCTGATCGAGCGTCGGGCGCTCGCCGCGCGGACGCGTCTCCAGCGCCTCGCGCATTGCCACGAGATGCTCGGGCATCGTGCCGCAGCAGCCGCCGATGATCGTCGCGCCGCAATCGCGCGCCATCACCGCATATTCCGCCATCAGCTCGGGCGTGCCGTCGTAATGGATATGGCCGTCGACATATTTCGGGATGCCCGCATTGCCCTTGGCGATGATCGGGCGCTCGGTGCCGGTCGCGGCAAAGCCCAGAACGGTGCGCAGCAGGTCGGACGCGCCGACGCCGCAATTCGCGCCGAAGGCCAGAGGCGGGTGGGCCAGCTTTTCGACCATCGAGACCATCGCCTGCGAGGTCAGGCCCATCATCGTGCGGCCTGCGGTGTCGAAGCTCATCGTGCCGCACCAGGGCATCCCCGCCAGATGGCAGGCCTCGGCGGCGGCCTTGTATTCTTCCTGCGCCGAGATCGTCTCGACCCAGAGGATATCCGCGCCGCCCTCTTTCAGGCCCTCGGCCTGTTCGTGGAACATCTCGACCGCCAACTCATGCGTCAGCGTGCCCATCGGCGCGAAGATCTCGCCGGTCGGGCCCATCGAGCCCGCAACGATCACCGGGCGCGACTGCTTGTCGGCCACGTCGCGGCCGATCTCGGCGGCGAGGCGGTTCAGCTCGCGCACGCGGTTCTGCGCGCTATGCAGTTTCAGCCGCGAGGCATTGCCGCCGAAGCTGTTGGTCAGGAACAGGTCCGAGCCCGCATCGACGGCCAGCGAATAGAGCTTCGCGATCTTCGCAGGCTCGTCGGCATTCCACAGTTCCGGCGCATCGCCCGAGGCCAGCCCCATGTTGAACAGGTTGGTGCCGGTCGCACCATCGGCCATCAGCCAATCGCGGGTTTCCAGAAGACGGCTCAGCGCGTCGGTTTTCGGGGCGGTCATAAGGGCCTCGTCAAATGCAAAGGGCCGCGTCGGGCGCGGCGGTTGGGTTTGTCCTGCCATGACAGGCGGGAATTGGCAAATTCGTTTCCTTCATGTTCTTGATGAAGGCGCTGCAATCTCGCACTGAAATGCAAAAGGCCGGATGCGCGGGGCATCCGGCCTTTCAATCTGCGTCATCGGCGAGGGCTCACTCGGCCTCGTCGATCACCTGACGGCGCGCGTCGGCCATGCATTCGGCCATCTTCGCGCGGATCGTTTGTTCATCGGCCTTGTCGCCGAGGTCGCCCGAGAGCTTGCGGTACACGTCTTCGTGGCCCGCTTCCTCGAAATCGGAGGTCACGACCTCGCGGACATAGGCATCGGCCTCGGGGCCGGTTTTGCCCAGAAGCTCTGCGGCCCATTGGCCCAGCATCTTGTTGCAGCGGGCATCGGCCTTGAACTGCAGCTCGGCATCATGCGCGAACTTGTTCTCATAGGCGTTTTCGCGATCGTCGAAGGTGGTCATGGCCCACGTCCCTCCCGGTAAAGTCTCCGTTACCTCCGATATGCACATGCACGGCCTGCGCCGCAAGAGGAAAGGGCCGCGTTTTGGCCGGTTTGACGGGGCTGTGCATCTGCGTGAAGTGGCGTGCGCTTTACCTTGCGAGACTCGCGGGCTTGTCCTATAGGGCGGGCAACACCCTTTCGCGGACGGCGCGCAGGGGCGGGCGCGGCATTCCTCACGGTATGCGGCGCAGGCCCTGGCACCGCCGCGCCAAGTGAGAACGGAGACGCGATGGCACCCCGGCGCAAGAAGATCTACGAAGGCAAGGCGAAGGTTCTGTATGAAGGCCCCGAGCCCGGAACGCTGGTCCAGTATTTCAAGGACGACGCGACTGCCTTCAACGCGCAGAAGAAGGACGTGATCGAGGGCAAGGGCGTGCTCAACAACCGCCTGTCCGAGTATTTCATGACCGGCCTGACCAATATCGGCGTGCCGAACCACTTCATCAAACGGCTCAATATGCGCGAGCAACTGATCCGTCAGGTGGAGATCGTGCCGCTCGAGGTGATCGTGCGCAACTTCGCCGCCGGTTCGATCGCGAAGCGTCTGGGCATGGAAGAGGGCACGCCGCTGCCGCGTCCGATCGTCGAATACAGCTACAAGAACGACGATCTGGGCGATCCGCTCGTGCCCGAGGAATATATCATCGCCTTCGGTTGGGCGAGCCAGCAGGACCTCGACGATATCGTGGCACTGGCGCTGCGCGTGAACGACTTCCTGACCGGCGTGTTCTACGGCGTCGGCATCAAGCTGGTCGATTTCAAGATCGAGATCGGCCGCGTCTGGGATGGCGATTTCATGCGCCTGATCGTTGCCGACGAGATCAGCCCCGACAGTTGCCGCCTGTGGGACGTCAAGACGGGCCAGAAGCTCGACAAGGACGTGTTCCGCCGCGATCTGGGCAACCTGACCGATGCCTATACCGAAGTCGCCAAGCGCCTTGGCGTGCTGCCGACCAATACCCAGCCGATCAAACCGACGCTGATCAACTGAAAGGACCGCTCGTGATGAAAGCCCGCGTTCATGTGATGCTGAAGGATGGGGTGCTCGACCCGCAGGGCGAGGCCGTGCGCCACGCGTTGGGCCATATGGGCTTCGACGGTGTCGAAGGCGTGCGTCAGGGGAAGGTGATCGAACTGGACCTGAGCGCCACCGATGCAGCCTCTGCCGAGGCCGAGGTGAAGGAGATGTGCGAGAAGCTCCTCGCCAATACCGTGATCGAGAAATACACCATCGAGATCGCCTGATCCGGGTCGGGTGGGGGCGCTGCCCCCCCCTTGGCCTGCCGGCCAATCCCCCCGGGATATTTGTACCAAGCCGAAGGCCGTCCAGGCCTTACCCGACAGGTTCGACCCTCAAGGCCAGGAGTTTGCACCCATGAAAGCCGCCGTCATCACCTTCCCCGGATCGAATTGCGACCGCGACCTGAGCATGGCCTTCGCGGCAGCCGGGGCGGATGTCGTCAAGGTCTGGCACAAGGAAACCGCATTGCCCGAAGGCATCGACATCATCGGTGTGCCGGGCGGGTTCTCCTATGGCGATTATCTGCGCTGCGGCGCGATCGCCTCGCGCTCGCCCATCGGGCAGGCGGTGGCCGATTTCGCAGGCAAGGGCGGCTATGTCATCGGCATCTGCAACGGTTTTCAGGTGCTCACCGAGATGCGGCTGCTGCCGGGCGCGCTGATGCGCAATGCGGGGCTGAAATTCGTCTCGAAACCGCTGGCGCTGCGCGTCGCCACGACCGACAGCGCCTATACCTCGGGCTATGAGGCGGGGCAGGAGATCGTGATCCCGGTCGCCCACCATGACGGCAATTACCAGATCGACCCCGAAGGCCTTGCCCGCATCGAGGGCGAGGACCGCGTGGCGTTCCGCTATGTCGAGAACCCCAACGGCTCCGTCGACGATATCGCGGGCGTGCTGAGCGAGAACCGCCGGGTGCTGGGCATGATGCCTCACCCCGAGCGCGCGATCGAGGCTGCGCAGGGTGGCGCCGATGGGGCGGCGCTTTTCCGCGCGTTGAGCGGGATGCTGGCAACCGCCTGATCTCGTGCGCTTGTTGCGCTCTGGGCCTTGGCTTAGACTTCGCGCATGACGCACGTGCAGACACGTTCGACGATTTTACCCGAAGAGCCGCCCGAGAGTGAGGGCGGGCTCGGTGTCATGGCGCGCTCGCCACGCGCCCGTTGGCTGCTGCGTGTCGCCGTGGTGCTGATCCTCGCGCTGGCGGGGGCGGTGATGTGGATCACCAACCAGTGGCTGACCCAGCGTTTCACCGAGACGACGCGCGTGCGCACCGAGCTGCGGCTTGCGCTTTACACCGGCAACATCATGTCGGAGCTGCAGCGGACATCCGTTGTGCCGCTGTTGCTCGCGCGCGATCCGGAGCTGACGCAAGCCCTTGATACAACGGATTATTCCACCGCATCGGCGCAGCTGATCACGGCCAAGAAAGAGGTCGCGGTGGCCTCGATCCGGCTGTTGGACATGCAGGGCCGGGTGGTGGCATCGACCAATCGCACGCAGATCGGCACGCCCTTCCCGAATGCGCCCTTCTTCGTCGATGCGACCCGCTCGCGCGGGACGATCTTCTCGCTCAACGAGCCCGAGGCGGGCGGCACCGAGTTCGATTATTCGCGGGCCGTCATCCAGAACAACAAGCCCGTCGGCGTGATCGTGGTCGAGGCGGATCTGTCGAAATTCGAGCGTGCCTGGGCCGGGATTTCCGATGCGCTGGCCGTGGTCGACAGCGAGGGTAAAATCATCCTGACGACCGAGCCGCGCTGGCGCGGGGTGACGATGTCGGAGGCGCTGGCCGCGCGGTCTGCTCCTTCCGCGATCGAGCGCGCGCTGCAGGCGACTGCGGACTGGGCCAATGACGCGCCGGACGCTTATCTCAAGGGCCGCGCGGTGATGCGCACCGAGGCGCGCATCCCCTTCCGCGGCTGGAAGATGATCGCCTTTACCAGCTACGACTCCGTGCGCGAGCGCGTGAATGCGGTGCTCGCGCTCGAGATCATGGGTTTTGCGATCCTGCTGGCGTTGGTCTTCTATGCGCTGTCGCGGCGCGCACGGCGGCAAAGTCAGGAATTGCGCGCGGAATCGGCGGAGCTGCGGCAGCTCAACACCCGGCTGAGCCGCGAGATCGCCGAGCGCGAGAAGGCGCAGCAGGATCTGGCCGTGGCCGAACAGACGATCGCGCAAAGCTCGAAACTTGCGGCTTTGGGGGAGATGTCGGCGGCGGTGAGCCACGAATTGAACCAGCCCCTGGCCGCGATGAAGACCTATCTGGCCGGCGCGAAACTCCTGCTGCAGCGCGCCCGGGTCGAGGAGGCGCTGTCGTCCTTCCAGCGCATCGACGACCTGATCGGCCGGATGGGCGCGATCACGCGGCAGCTGAAATCCTATGCCCGCAAGGGCGGTGAGGCCTTCGAGCCGGTGGACCTGCGGGTGGCGCTGTCGGAAGCGCTCTCGATGATGGAGCCGCAGCTGAAAATTCGCAAATTGCACATCTCGCGCACCATGCCGCGCAGCCCTGTCATGGTGATGGCAGACCGCATCCGGCTGGAGCAGGTCATCATCAACCTGTTGCGAAATGCACTCGACGCCACCAAGTCGGTTGAGGAACCGCAAGTGGAGTTGTTGCTTACCTCGGGTGAGACGGCCGTGCTGAGCGTGCGTGATAACGGTCCCGGAATTTCGGATCTCGACAAGCTGTTCGAGCCGTTCTGGACCACGAAGAAGCCGGGGGAAGGGACGGGGCTGGGCCTTGCGATCTCGTCCTCCATCATCAGTGATTTCGGGGGTCGCCTGACCGCCCATAATTCCGAAAGCGGGGGAGCCGTCTTTGAAGTGCAGCTGCCCCTCCTGGCGGACAAGAACAGGGCCATAAAGGCCGCGGAGTAAGACATGGCAAGACTAATGAAGGTAGCGATCGTCGATGACGAGGAAGATATGCGGCAGTCCGTCAGCCAATGGCTGGCGCTGTCGGGCTTCGACGCCGAGACCTATGCCAGCGCCGAAGACGCGCTGAAAGTGATAGGCCCCGATTGGCCGGGCGTGGTGATCACCGACATCCGGATGCCCGGCATGGACGGGATGGCCTTTCTCAAGCGGCTGATGGGCATCGATAGCGGTCTGCCGGTCATCATGATCACCGGCCACGGCGATGTGCCGATGGCGGTCGAGGCGATGCGCCTCGGCGCGATGGATTTCATGGAAAAGCCGTTCTCGCCGGATCGCATGACCGAGCTGGCAAAGCGCGCCACGCAGGCGCGGCGCACGACGCTCGACAACCGCGCGCTGCGCCGCGATCTGGCCGAGGGCGAGAAGGTGATGGGCAAGCTGATCGGCACCTCCGAGCCGATGGAGCGGTTGCGCGAGGATATTCTCGATCTCTCGCAGGCGGACGGCCACGTTCTGATCGACGGCGAAACCGGCACCGGCAAGACGCTGGTGGCTCATGCGCTGCACGCGACAGGCCCCCGCGCGGGCAAGAAATTCGTGGTTGTCAGCTGCGCCGCTCTGACCGAAGAGGCGCTCTCGGCCAAGCTGTTCGGACCGGTCGAAGAGGGCGGTCTGCCGCTGATGGAAGAAGCGCGCGGCGGCACGCTCTGCCTTGAGGATGTGGAGGCGCTGAGCCAGTCGCTGCAGGCGCGGCTCTTGCAATTCATCAACGATCAGGGTGCGCCGGCAGAGACGCGGATCGTTGCGATCTGCAATACGCATGGCGAGGGCAAGACGGTCGAGGATGCGCTGCGCCCCGATCTCTACTATCGCCTCGCCGCGCTGAAGATCACTCTGCCGCCGCTGCGTGCGCGCGGCGAGGATATCCTGACGCTGTTCAACCGCATGTCCGAGCAATTCGCCGATGAATATGGCTGCGACGTGCCGGAAGTCACCGCGCAGGAAGCCGCCCAACTGCTGCAGGCCCCGTGGCCGGGCAATGTGCGCCAGCTGATCAACGTGGCCGAACGCGCGGTGCTGCAATCGCGCCGTGGCTCGGGCTCGATCGCGTCGCTCCTGATGACCGATGACGAAGAGACGGGGCCGGCGGCGATCACCACCGAGGGCAAGCCGCTCAAGGAATATGTCGAGAGCTTCGAGAAGATGCTGATCGACAATACGATGCGGCGCCACAAGGGCTCGATCTCGGCGGTGATGGAAGAGCTGTGCCTGCCGCGCCGGACGCTGAACGAGAAGATGGCCAAATACGGTCTCGCTCGCGCGGATTATCTGTGAGGGCAGGGCTTCTGGCTGCGGCCCTCGCGCTTGCGCCCCTGATGGCGCAGGCGGAGGGCGCGCCGCCGGAGGTCGCGCAATTGCGGGGCCAACACCCGTCTAAGTATTACGAGGCCGCGTCGCAGCTTTTCTCGCAAGGCCGCAAGGAAGATGCGGTTTTCCTGTTCTATCTCGGGCAGTTGCACTGGCGCTGCCTGCTTGCCGCCAATCCGGGGATTGATCCGACGGGCGATCCGGCACTGTTCGGCTCGCTCTCCGAGGTGGTCGGGCGACCGCTCAACGAATGGGCCTTCGGCGATCCCGACATGGTGCATCGGCTGCTCGGCGAGGTGCTTTCCTATGACGCGGCGCATCCCGATCCGTACCGCATGACGCAAGCTGACAGCCCCGAATGCGCGCAGGTGCGTCGCGGGCTGGAAGGGTTGCGCGACGGAATTCCCGCTCAAGCGGAAGCAATTCGCCGCGAGCGCACGAGAAACGGCCTGCCCAATCGCTGAACATCGCGAGAATCCGGGGTGTGATTAACCCTTCCCTTACGAAAATTCGATTGTGTTCCCGTAGGCTGTGCCGCTATGGTCAGAACCAGTCGGTTTCACACCATAAGTATGAAGCCACCGAAATTCGCTGATGCCTTGGCCGATCCGGCGCAGATGATGCGCAAGGGGCCCCGGCTCAACCGATTGGCCGAAAGGCCGCAAGTTTGTCTCCCTCTTCCGCATTAGACGGGACGGAGGCCGTTAATTGGGCGCCAAGCGGCTAAGGCCGACCGCGCCTTGGAAAGAACCGCGATGATGCGTGACGGGATATCGCAGATGAGGACGGGCAGGCTCCACGCCACCGCCGTCTGCGCGCATGTCCGCACCCTCGCCTCAAGGACAGTTTCAGCCCAAGACAGCGCCGCGCCCCCGGGCAGGTCGCAAAGGGCTGACCTATTGGATTTACATGGCAAAGAAGATGCTTATCGATGCCACCCACGCGGAAGAGACCCGCGTCGTGGTGGTGGACGGCAACAAGGTTGAAGAATTCGACTTTGAGACCATCAACAAACGGCAGCTCGCCGGAAATATCTATCTCGCGAAAGTAACGCGCGTCGAACCGTCCCTGCAGGCGGCCTTCGTCGACTATGGCGGAAACCGGCATGGCTTCCTCGCCTTCGCGGAAATCCACCCCGATTACTATCAGATCCCGGTCGCCGACCGCGAAGCGCTGCTGGAAGAAGAGCGTCAGCTCGCCGAAGCCGCGGCTGCGGAAGAGGAAAAGCCGAAATCTTCGCGCCGCCGCCGCTCGCGCCGGTCGTCGAACAAGGCGGAGAAGGCCAAGCAGGACGAGGCGGTGATCAGCTCGGACGAGATCCCGGGCATGGGCGTCGTCGATCCCGAAGCCGAAGGCGAGACCTCCGGCGAGACTGCCGACGCGCCCGCCGACGAGACCAAGGCCGAAGCGCAGACCGACAGCACCGAGACCCCGGCCGAGGACGCTCCCGCGCCGGAAGCCGCCTCGACGCCCGCCGCTGCGGCTGAGACCGCCTCCGACGAGGATGACAGCGACGACTCCGACGACGATGACGACGACGCGGGCGATGACGCTGCCGAGGCCGATAGCGGCATCGAATCCGTCGCCGACGAGGATGTCGAAGAAGAAATCCGTCCGGCCCGCAAGCCGCGTCCGCGCCGCTACAAGATCCAGGAAGTGATCAAGGTGCGCCAGATCATGCTGGTGCAGGTCGTCAAGGAAGAGCGCGGCAACAAGGGCGCGGCGCTGACCACCTATCTCTCGCTGGCAGGCCGCTACTGCGTGCTCATGCCCAACACTGCGCGCGGTGGTGGCATCAGCCGCAAGATCACCAACGCCGCCGACCGCAAGAAGCTCAAGGAAATCGCGGGTGAGCTGGACGTGCCGAAAGGTGCGGGCCTGATCGTGCGGACGGCGGGTGCGCAGCGCACCAAGACCGAGATCAAGCGCGACTACGAATACCTGATGCGCCTGTGGGAGCAGATCCGCGACCTGACGATGAAAGCCGTCGCGCCGGCGCCGATCTACGAGGAAGGCGATCTGATCAAGCGGTCGATCCGCGACCTCTACAACAAGGATATCGACGAGGTGCTCGTCGAGGGCGAGCGCGGCTACCGCGCGGCCAAGGCCTTCATGAAGATGATCATGCCGAGCCACGCCAAGAACGTGAAGCACTACTCGGAATCGCTGCCGCTCTTTGCGCGTCATCAGGTGGAAAGCTACCTCGCCTCGATGTTCAACCCGACCGTTCAGCTCAAGTCCGGCGGTTACATCGTGATCGGCGTCACCGAAGCGCTCGTCGCCATCGACGTGAACTCGGGTCGGGCCACGAAGGAAGGCTCGATCGAGGAAACCGCGCTCAAGACCAACCTGGAAGCCGCCGACGAAGTGGCCCGCCAGCTGCGCCTGCGCGACCTCGCCGGTCTGATCGTGATCGACTTCATCGATATGGACGAGCGTAAGAACAACAACGCCGTCGAGAAGCGCATGAAGGAGCGTCTCAAGACCGACCGCGCCCGCATTCAGGTCGGCCGCATCTCCGGCTTCGGCCTTCTCGAGATGAGCCGCCAGCGCCTGCGTCCGGGCATGATCGAATCCACGACGCAGCCCTGCGCCCATTGCCACGGCACCGGCCTGATCCGCTCGGATGACAGCCTCGCGCTGAGCGTCCTGCGCGCGATCGAGGAAGAGGGCACCCGCAAACGGACCCGCGAGGTTCTGGTGCGTGCCCCCGTCGCGGTCGCCAACTACCTGATGAACGCCAAGCGCGAGCATGTGGCGGTGATCGAGGCGCGCTATGGCATGTCCGTGCGCATCGAAGCCGCGCCGGAACTCGTCTCGCCCGATTTCACCATCGAGAAGTTCAAGACCGCGACGCGCAATGTCGCGGAAGTGGACAGCCCCGTGGTGTCGGCTTCGGCCAGCCTGATGGCCGAGATCGACGACGCGGAGGACGAGGCGGAGACCGAAGCTGAAGCCGAGACCGAGGAGCAGACCGCGACGGTCGAGACCGAAGCCGAGGAGCAGCCGAAGAAGAAGCGCCGTCGTCGTCGTCGTCGCCGGAAGTCGAATGGCGAGAACGGCGAGAACGGGGAGAATAACGACTCCACGGAGAACGGCGATCAGTCGTCGGACGACCAGAAGTCGGACGATCAGAAGTCCAAGCCGGCCGAAGGGCAGGAAGCGCCCGCCAAGGCCGAACCCGCGCAGGCGGCGGAAGCTCCGGCAGACGAGGCCAAGACCGAGGCGCAAACCGACGCGAAGACCGAGGCCCAGCCCGAGGAAGAAGCGCCGAAACCCAAGCGCCGCTCGCGCGCCCGCAAGAAGGTGGAAGAGCCGAAACCCGAAGCCGAGACCGCGGACGCCCCCGCTGAGGGCACCGAGGCCAAGGCCGAGGAAGAAGCGCCCAAGCCGAAGCGCCGCACGCGGTCGCGCAAGAAGGTGGACGCGGAGGCCGATGCGCAAGCCGCCGTCGAAGGCAGCGCCGCAGAGGTCAAGGCCGACGCCGCAGAGGCAGCCGAGGAGGCGCCCAAGCCGAAGCGTCGCTCTCGTGCGCGCAAGAAGGTCGAGGCGCCCGTCGCAGAGACGCCCGACACGCCCGAGCCGCCGGAAACCCCGCAGCCCGACGCGCCGACCGAGCCGCAGGAGACGCCGCAGCCCGACGCGCCGGTCGAGACGCCCGAGCCCGCGCCGCAGGAAACCCCTGTCGACGTGCCGCCGGAAGCGCCGCCCGCGCCCGAACCGGAAACCCCGTTCGAGCAGCCGCCGGAAACGCCGCAGCCTGATGCGCCGGTCGAACTGCCCGGTGGTCCGGCCTTCGCCGAGACCGAAGCCGAGGGCGAGACGATGACCGAAGAGGCGCCCAAGCCCAAGAAACGAGGCTGGTGGAGCCGCTGAGCACCTTCAGATTTGAGAAAGGCCGGGCAGAGCGCCCGGCCTTTTTCGTTTTCCTCTTTGGCTTTCCGCGCTCAGGCGGCCAGCTCCTGCGCCGGGCGGGTCAGTTGCAGCGCCGCCCGCGCCGTCTCGCGGCCCTTCTCGACGAAATGGCTGCCGAAGATCGCCCGGTGGTGATCGGTCTCCTGGAACTGATGCGGGGTCAGCGAGACCGACAGCACGGGCACGCCCGTCTCCAGCCCCACCTGCATCAGGCCATTCACCACGGCCTGCGCGACGAAATCATGGCGATAGATCCCGCCATCGACGACCAGCGCCGCCGCCGCGATCGCGCCGTAGCGGCCCGTTCGGGCCAGTTGCTGTGCCTTCATCGGCAGCTCGAATGCGCCGGGCACGTCGAAGACATCGACCTGCGCCTCCGGAATTTCTTCGAGAAACCCCTCGAGCGCACGGTCGACGATATCGGCGTGCCAATTGGCCTTGATAAAAGCATAACGGGTGTGTGTCATCGTAATCTCCTTGCATAGCGACACGTCACCCAAGGCGATCACATGCAGTCCGCGCCCACGCGCTAAGGCACGGGGTCGGCTGCATATTCTCTTCCATCCGGACTGTAACCGTCGGCTCAGGCCTCGCACCTGATCTGCTGACCCTCGCACGACGGCGAGGCGCTCGCGGGCTCGCGGATTTCGCCGCATACCGCCGGTGGGGAATTTCGCCCCGCCCTGAGAATGGCCGGAGATTGGCACGCGCATTTGCGCTCGGCAAGGGGCTTAGTTGCCGGGCCAGCCATACCAGACCATCGCGTGTCCGGTGCGCGGATGCGTGTCGGTCTCCAGGCGTTCCATCCCGTGACGCAGGTAAAACGCCTGCGCGCGGCTGTTGGTCTCGCTCGTGTAGAGCCGGAACCCCTCCGATAGCGCCGCCTTGGCCTGCGCCATGAGCCTCGAGCCGATCCCATGCCCGATCCAGTCGGGATGGACGAAAAGCTCGGCCAGGATCGCATCGCGCGGTTTCAATGCGAGAAACGCCATGATCCGCCCCTGATCCTCGGCGAGGGTCACCTGCCAGCCAGCGACCATTTCCTCGTCCACACGGGCGCGCAGGGCGGTGCGGCTGGGCATCACCGGCGGGCCGACACCGGGCAAGCTCGCGCTGAGATGCCAGAGATCGGCAATCGCGTCGCGATCCGTGTCATGGGCCGGGCGCAGCGTGACGGTCATCAGCTCTTGCGCACCAGATAGACTTTCACGCCTTCCCAATCCTCTGCCTCAACCAGCTCATGCCCGGTCTGAGCGCAGAAATGCGGCACGTCGATCCAGCTCGCCCCGTCGGTCGCGACCAGCTGGACCAGCGCGCCGGGCGCGGCCGACTCGAGCGCTTTGCGCAGGCGCAGAACGGGCAGGGGGCAGAGCAGCCCCTTCGCATCGATTTCGATATCGGGCGTCATGGCGGAGGTTCTCGCGCGCCCGCGCTGATTTGTCCACGCTGTTGTTATCTCACGACCCGGTGACCGCGCGCGAGGAATGGGGTAGAGGAGGAACATGTTTGGAATCGATCTCGTCTCCGCTGCGTTCCTGCCCGCCGCCTTCGTGGCGCTCTTTGCGGGTCTGTTGTCATTCCTGAGCCCCTGCGTGCTGCCGATCGTGCCGCCCTATCTCGCCTATATGGGCGGGGTGAGCATGGGCGATCTGCGTGAGGGCAAGCGCTCGGCCGTGGTCCCGGCGCTGTTCTTCGTGCTGGGCCTGTCGACGGTGTTCCTGTTCATGGGGTTTGCCGCCTCGACCTTCGGGCGGTTCTTCCTGACCAATCAGGTGCTGTTCGGACGGATCGCGGGCGGGGTGATCGTGATCCTCGGCCTGCATTTCCTTGGGGTTTTCCGGATCTCGATCCTTGATCGCGAGGCGCGGCTGGATGCGGGCGACCGGGGAGGCTCTTCGCTTGGCGCCTATGTGCTGGGCCTCGCTTTCGCCTTTGGCTGGACGCCCTGCATCGGCCCGCAACTGGGCGCGATCCTGTCGCTGGCCGCCCAAGGCGGCGATCAGGCGCGCGGCACCGCGTTGCTGGCGGTCTATGCGCTGGGGCTGGGCATCCCGTTCCTGCTGGCCGCGCTGTTCATCCAGCGCGCGATCGGCGTGATGAACCGGCTCAAGGCCTATATGGGGATCATCGAGAAGACGATGGGCGCGCTTCTGGTCGTCGTCGGGATCTTGCTGCTGACCAACGCGTTCTCGGCGATCAGCTTCTGGCTGCTGGAGACCTTCCCGTCGCTCGCCAGACTGGGCTGAGGCTTCACGCCACCATCTGCACCACGCGGGCCAGATCCGCCTCGAAAGCCCGCATCATCGCGGGCTTTTCCATGTCGGGCAGGCGCAGCAGATAGGACGGGTGGACGGTGATCAGCATCGGCGTGCCGTCGTCGAGCACCTCCACCGTGCCGCGGCGTTTGAGAAGGTCCCGCCGATCCCCGGTGAGGCTTTCCAGCGCAGTCGCCCCCATCGCGAGGATCAGTTTCGGCTTCACTACGCTGCGTTCTTGGTCGAGCCACCAGCGGCAGTGATGGATCTCCTGCCGGTCGGGCGACTGATGGATGCGCCGCTTGCCGCGCGGAGTGAATTTGAAATGCTTCACTGCATTGGTGAGGAAGGCGCGTTCGCGAATGAGGCCCGCATGCGCCGCCACCTCGTCGAAAAGCTGCCCGGCAGGGCCGACGAAGGGGCGGCCCTCGAGGTCCTCGAAATCGCCGGGCTGCTCGCCCACGATCATCAGAGACGCATCGAGCGGCCCTTCGCCCGGCACCGCCTGCGTGGCGTTCTCCCAAAGCGGGCAGCGGCGGCAGGCGTCCAGTCCGGTCAGCAGCTCCGCCCGGTCGCCCGCGGGCGGCGGGGTGGCGCGCTCGCGTGCCAGCCGCTCGGTGATCTTGCCCGCACGGACCGGGGCGAGCGTGGGGGCACTCAAAGCCATCTCCTCGGCACGGGCCTGCGCGGTGGCGATCAGCTCGGGGATCAGCCCGGCCTCGGGCAGGTTGTGCCAATATTTGCGCGGCATCTCGGATTGCATCGCCCCGACCTTCAGCCGCGCCGGGTTGAAGATGTTGCGGAAATAGGTGCGCCAGAGGTCTTCGGTGGCGTCGTCCGGCAGATCGGGGCGCGGCTGGCCTTCGGAGAAGCGCAGCTTTCCGGCCTCGAAATGCGCGGTCAGATCGGGGGTGAAAATCGACCAGTCCATATCGCCGAAGCGTTTGACGAAGAAGGGTGCGGTCAGCTCGCAGATGTAATGCGAGGGCTCGAACCACGCGGCGAAGCGGCGGCGGGACGCGCCCGGATCGCCGATCTCGCGAAAGCGCACGAAAGCGGTCATTTTGTGGCGGTCGCGCGAGACCTCCTTGGCCATGCGGTTGAGCCGGTCGATGCGCGGATTGGCGCGGTCCTCCATCAGGCGCTTGTCGGATCGCAGCGCCCAGAGCACCGCGTAAGCCCGCGCGAAGCGTTCCGGGTCGCGATGGCAGACCACGAGGCGGGCGAGCTCGACAAAGCCCTTCGGCACGCTCACAGCGCCGCCTGTGGGGGCAGGGGCCTCTTGGGCAAAGAGATCGGCCTCAGCGGCCCCGCGATGCCAGAGAAGCTCCTCGGGCGGGATGCCAGCGCCCAAGGCCGCGCGGGCCTCATCTCGCCATGCCTCGAACGTGCCGATCTCGGGCAGGGTGATCGTGCGCATCACAACAGCCGCAACTGCTGTGGCGGCGGGGCGAAACGGGTGCGCAGGTCTGCCGCATCGGTCAGCGCGCGCGGGTGCCAATCCAAGAGCGTGATGAAAGGCTTCGCCTGCTTCAGGTTCGCTCCCATCCGCCGCAGATCGTCGTAGCGCAGCGTCCGGTGGCGGCGCGTCGCCAGCACGCGACCCACCGTCTTCACCCCCAGCCCCGGCACGCGCAGCAGCATCTCGCGCTCGGCCCGGTTCACGTCGAGCGGAAACAGATGCCGGTTCGTCAGCGCCCAGGCGAGCTTGGGATCGACCGTCAGATCGAGATTGCCATCGGTGGTGCCTTGCGAAATCTCGTCCACGTCGAAGCCGTAGAAGCGTAGCAGCCAATCCGCCTGATAGAGCCGATGCTCGCGCATCAAGGGCGGCTTGATCAGCGGCAGCACGGCGGAACTGTCCGGGATC
The DNA here is from genome assembly GCF_002563775.1 of Thioclava sp. ES.031. Classification (NCBI taxonomy): domain Bacteria; kingdom Pseudomonadati; phylum Pseudomonadota; class Alphaproteobacteria; order Rhodobacterales; family Paracoccaceae; genus Thioclava; species Thioclava sp. ES.031. Next base: position 1,489,338 of record NZ_PDJO01000001.1, read on the forward strand.
GGCGAGAAGGCGGAGTAATATACGCGCTTGAGCGCATAGCTCGAATAAAGTCGCGTCGAGGTCTTCAGGATCGTCGTGTCATTCGCTCCGTCCGCGCCGACGATCATCTGCGTCGACTGGCCCGCAGGCGCGAATTTCGGGGGGCGTTTGCCGGTGAAGCTTCGCTCCTTGCGGGCGTCGCGCAGCAGCCGCACATCGCCCATCGCGCGGCGGATCTGGGCGGGATCCTTCTCGGGGGCGTAATCCTGCACCGCCCGGTCGGTCGGCAGTTCGACATTGATCGAGAGGCGGTCGGCGTAAAGCCCGGCCTCCTCGATCAGTTCGGGCGCGGCATCGGGGATGGTCTTCAGATGGATATAGCCGCGGAAATTATGCTCCACCCGCAGGAGCTTCGCGATCCGCACCATGTCGGTCATCGTGTCATCGGGCGAGCGGATGATGCCGGAGGAGAGGAACAGCCCCTCGATATAGTTGCGACGGTAGAATTCCAGCGTGAGGGTCACGACCTCCTCGGGAGAGAACCGCGCGCGGGGGGTGTTGGAGCTGACCCGGTTCACGCAATAGGCGCAGTCGTAGATGCAGAAATTCGTCATCAGGATCTTCAGCAGGCTGATGCAGCGCCCGTCCGGCGTGTAGGCGTGGCAGATGCCTGAGCCCGTGACCGAGCCGATCCCCTTGCCATCCTTGGAGTCGCGCCGCTGCCCCCCGCTCGACGCGCAGGAGGCATCGTATTTCGCCGCGTCCGAGAGGATCGCCAGTTTCTGATCGAGGGTCATTCTCGCCATGTGTTCACTATATGTTCACATTTTTCACCTTTCAATAAATCCATGACAAAGGGGCGCGAAAATCGCGCCCCTTCGCAAAACTTCGCCTCGGTTTCAGGCCGTCAGGCGGCGATACATATGCCAGCTGGCATGGCCCAGAACCGGCAACACGATGAACAGGCCAAGGAAGACCGGCAGCATCCCTATGAACAGGCTCGCCGCGATCACCATGCCCCAGATCGCCATCGAGACCGGGTTGGCGGCCACCGCCCGCATCGAGGTGAGGATAGCGGTGATGATGTCGATCTCGCGGTCCATGATCAGCGGCAGGCCGACCACGGTGAAGGAAAACAGGATCGCCGCGAAGGCCGCCCCGATCGCGGAGCCGATCGCCAGCATCGTCAGCCCGTTGCCGGTGAACAGGATCTCGGGCGAGCTGGAGACATTGGTGAAGGCCGACAGCCCCATGAACAGCGCGAAGGTCGTGTGGGCCACGAAGACCCAGAACATGAACATCATCAGGATCAGCATCGCCATCGAGGGCGTCTGGCGGTCCTTCTCGGAGACGCAGCAGGCGATCACCTCACGCCATTCCAGCGGCTCCTGCGCCTCCAGCTTGCGCGAGACGGTATAAAGCCCCATCGCCGCGAAGGGCGCGAGCAGCGGAAAGCCGAGCGCGAAGGGGATCAGCCACCATTCCTCGCCCTGGGCTGCGAACACGGTCCACAGCACGATGCCGCCGAGCACGTAGAAGCCCGAGAACATCAGCCCGAAGGCCGGGGCGCGTTTGAAATCACTCCATCCTGCTTTCAGGATGTCTGGTATTTCCGAGACCTGAAGGTCGCGGATATGCGGCACCTCGGAAGGCGGCGACGCGACAGTTTGCATGTTTCTTCTCCCTGACTGAGGGCCCTCTCCCCAAGGCCCGCAACTTCACGTTGCGTCACGCGGGCGTGATCTGTCCAGAGAATTGCTCGCTGCGTCGCCGCGAGGCTCAGCCGCCCATCCGTTTCGTCAGCCGTAGAGAGATCTCATAAGGCAGTCGTTTCAATAGCTTGAGCTGCCATGTGAGGCGGCGGGGGAAGTGGGTCTCGAAGCGGTCCTTGGCCAGCCCGTCGGCAATGCGGCGGGCGGCCTCGTCGGCTTCGATCACGAAGGGCATGGCGAAATCGTTCTTCTCGGTCAGGCGAGTCTTCACGAAACCGGGAGAGATCAGACGCACGTCGATCTTTGGCGCATATTCCACGCGCAGGCTCTCGACGAGGTTGATGACGGCGGCTTTCGAGGCGGAATAGAGCTGCCCCTTCGGCAGCCCGAAGATGCCCGCGACCGAGCCGAAGATCACCAGTTGCCCGCCCTCGCGCAGCAATCCCGGCGCGGCCTGCGCGAACCACAGCGTGCCGAGCAGGTTCACCTCCACCAGCTTGCGCGCCGCATCGCGCTCGATTTCATCGACGCGGCCGGGATCGTAGAGCGCCGCGGTGATGATCATTGCGTCCAGCGGCCCGTGGGTGAGGATCTCGCCGCGCGCATCGTCGAGGCTTTCGGGATCGGAGACGTCGCAGGGCACGACCTCGCCCTGACCCAGCTCCGCCTTCAGCGCGTCCAGCGGCTCGACCGAGCGCGCCGACAGCACCAGCCGCGCCCCGCGCGCGGTCAGTTCGCGCGCCAGCGCCTGCCCGATGCCCGAGCTCGCGCCCATGATCCAGATGCGTTTGTCCTTGAACTCCACGGTGCTCATCCTCTCGCTACTGGAGAGGATACGCGCCAAAACCGTTCAGGGTTTCATTCCAAGCGCGACAACACACTCGGCCAGCAGCTCGTCGAGCGGTCGCGTGCCCGACAGTTCCAGCACCGGCTCGGACCGGCCTGCCAGCCATTCGTGATGGCGGCTGAGCGAGCGCCCTGAGAAATAGGGATCGTCATAGCCCGCAGCCCAGGTCAGGAAGGAGCCGTGATTGGCCTCCATGTCGCCGCCCTTGCGGATACGGGTGCCGAAGCGCGCCGCCTCGCGCTTGCGCAGGCGCGCAAGGCGGATCGGTGTGGGGGCGGTGAGAAAGACGATCAGATCGGCGCCTGCGATTGCGGGCTCCCCCCAGCCGTCGAGCGAGCCGGAGATTACCCAGCCCTCCGGTTCCTTCGCCTCTTCCATCAACGCCAGCCGCTCGGCGGGGCGGCGCTTGACGGTGTAGGGCGGGTCGCTCTCGGCCCAGTAGAACTGATCGGTGTCGAGATGGATGACGCCCAGCCGGTCGGCCAGACGTTGCCCCAGCGAAGATGTGCCCGAACCCGCGGCGCCGGTAATATGAACCCGCGCCGCCATTCGCGATCAGCTCTCAGCTTGCGCGTCGGCGCGGGATTTGCCTTCGAGGCCAAGCGCCAGCGTCGCCGCCATGAACCCGTCGAGATCGCCGTCGAGCACGCCCTGCGTGTCCGAGGTCTCGTATTGCGTGCGCAAGTCCTTCACCATCTGGTAGGGCTGCAGCACGTAGGAGCGGATCTGGTTGCCCCAGCCGGCCGAGCCCTTGTTCTCGTGGGCCTCGTTGATCGCCGCTGTGCGCTTTTCCAGCTCCATCTGATAGAGGCGCGATTTCAGTGCCTTCATCGCGATGTCGCGGTTCTGGTGCTGCGACTTCTCCGACGAGGTGACCACGATGCCGGTCGGATGGTGGGTGATCCGTACCGCCGAGTCGGTCGTGTTGACGTGCTGACCGCCCGCGCCCGAAGAGCGGAACGTGTCGATGCGGATATCGGCGGGGTTCACCTCGATCTCGATATTGTCGTCGACGACCGGATAGACCCAGACCGACGCAAACGAGGTTTCGCGCGTGCCCTTGCCGAAGGGCGAGATACGCACGAGCCGGTGCACGCCCGATTCCGATTTCAGCCAGCCATAGGCATTGGGGCCGGAAATCTTGTAGGCGCAGGATTTGATCCCGGCCTCGGCGCCCGGTTCTTCGGATTGCAGCTCGACCTCGTAGCCGCGCTTTTCGGCCCAGCGGACATACATCCGCTGCAGCATCGAAGCCCAGTCGCAGGCCTCCGTGCCACCCGCGCCCGCGTTGATCTCGAGGAAGGTGTCATTCGCATCCGCCTCGCCATCGAGCAGCGCTTCGAGCTCTTTCGATGCGGCGGTTTCTTTCAGCGCGGCCAGCGAGGCCTCGGCCTCGGAGACGACTTCCTCGTCGTCTTCCATTTCGCCCATCTCGATCAGTTCGACATTGTCCTCCAGATCCTGCTTGATCCGGTTATAGGTCTCGAACTTGTCCATCAGTTGCTGCCGGTCGCGCATCAGTTTCTGCGCGCGCGCCTGATCGTCCCACAGGGTGGGGTCTTCGATCATCGCGTTGAATTCCTCGATCCGGTGCGGCGCGGTCTCGAGGTCCATCCGCTGGCCCAGCAAGGTCAGGGACTTGCGGATCTGTTCGACGGTGTTCTGCGTCTCGGCGCGCATCTGTCATCCTCTTGAAAGCTTGGCCCGCGTGATACGAGATCGGGGCGGCGCCCGCAAGGCGGCGCGGGGGAAATTGCGTGGGCCGCGCGGCGTTGAAAAGCGGCGCGGCCCTTGTGTCTGTGGCCTCCGTGGTGCGGAGCGAGGCGTGGCTCAGCTTGCCTCGAGCGCCGCGATGATCGCGCCGAAATCGCTGGCCTTGAGCGAGGCCCCGCCCACCAGCGCGCCATCAACGTTGGAGGTCGCGAAAATCTCTTCCGCGTTGGAGGGTTTGACCGAGCCGCCATAGAGCAGGCGCATCCCGTTGCCCTCATCGGCGAAGCGCGCGACCAGCGTGTTGCGCATGAAGTCATGCACCTCGGCGATCTGCTCCAGCGTCGGCGTGCGGCCCGTGCCGATCGCCCAGACGGGTTCATAGGCGATCACGCAATTGGCCGCGGTCGCACCATCGGGAACGGACCCGGCAAGCTGCGCGCCGATCACGTCGAGCGTCTGTTCGCCGTCGCGCTGCGCCTCCGTTTCGCCCACGCAGATCACCGCGATCAGACCTGCGCCAATCGCCGCCTCGGCCTTGGCGCGCACGATCAGGTCGCTTTCGTGGTGGTCCGCGCGACGCTCGGAATGGCCGACGATGACGTAAGAGCCACCCGCATCCGCGATCATCTGCGCCGAGATGTCGCCGGTATGCGCGCCGCTTTCGTTCATGTGGCAATCCTGCCCGCCGACCGCGAGCTTGCCGCCAGCCGCTTCCGCCATCGCGCCGATCAGCGTCGCGGGCGGGCAGAGCAGCACGTCACAGGCGGGGGACGGATGCGCTTCGGTCAGCGCCGAGACCTCGCCCAGATTGCTCTTGAGCCCGTTCATCTTCCAATTGCCGGCGGCCAGTTTCTTGCGCATGTGCGATTATTCTCCCTGATGTCGTTGGGCCTGACATTAGGGCAGGGGGCGCAGGCTCGCAAAGGGCAAATTGGCGCGGGGACGCGACTTAGCCGTTGCTCTGGGGGGCTTCCATATCGGCGAACTTGATCGACTCGCCGCAGCCGCATTCATCGACCACGTTCGGATTGCGGAACTTGAAGCCCGATTCCAGAAGGCCGGTCTCGTAGTCGATCTCGGTGCCCAGCATGAACATCTGCGCCATCGGCGCGATCAGCACACGGGCGGGACCCTTTTCCACGACGATATCCATCGGCCCGGCCTCGGCCGCGACCTCCATCGTGTATTCCATGCCCGCGCAGCCCCCTTTCTTAACGCCGATGCGGAAGCCAGCCGCATCCTCGCGCGACATCAGCTTGGCGATCTGCGCGACGGCGGCGTCGGTCAGGGTGACGGGATCTTGTCCGGGGACGTTGAACATTGGGGGCTCTCCTTCACCGAGTAATTTAGTCGGGGACGGGCAGGATTCCAAGGGGCGGAAGCTGTCCCAAAAGCGCGAGCGTGGCGTAAGAGGCGGCGAGCGCCCAGCCGAAAGAGGCCAGCGTGCCGATGATCACATATTCGGATTTAAGCTGCGTGTCGCTCTTCGAAAGGTAAGGCTCCGGGGAGGACCGTCTTTCGGACTTGAGGCTGGCGGCGTAGGTCCGGAGCTATGTCCGACCATAGATACAGACCCGAAATTGAGATCCTTTCTGTCACCGATACCGGGCGCCGTCGGCGTTGGACGGATGAAGAGAAGGTGCGCATCGTTGAAGAAAGCTTTGGCGGTAGAGGGCGTGTCGCCGAGACAGCCCGGCGTCATGATATTGGCCGCACCCTGCTGGTGCGCTGGCGTCGCCAATACCGCGAAGGCAGGCTGACGAGCGGCGATGCACGACCGCAGTTCACACCGTTGGCCATCGCCGCTCCTGAAGAAGCGGAGGATCAAGGCGGACCGTTTGCACCGGTTCCGACGCCAGAGACAGCCGAGGTCCTGATGGCAGATATTACCCTCGCGAATGGCCGTCGCCTGTCTGTGGCGGCCACGATTGACCCGATGGTGCTGGCGCGCCTCGTGCAAGCCCTGGATCCGTCATGATCGCGTTCCCGGCGGGGGTGCGCGTCTGGATCGCGGGCGGAGTGACTGACATGCGGCGCGGTATGAACACCTTGGCGTTGACGGTGCAGCAGGGTCTGGGGCGCGATCCCCATGCCGGCGAGATCTTCTGCTTTCGCGGGCGCAAGGGCGAGCTGGTCAAGCTTCTCTGGCACGACGGGGTGGGCATGTCGCTCTATACGAAGCGGCTGGAGGCGGGGAAGTTCATCTGGCCGACCAGTGGAAGCGGCGAGGCGGTGCAGATCTCCGCGGCCCAGCTCGGTTATCTTCTGGAGGGGATCGACTGGCGCAATCCACGCTGGACCCAACGCCCTGCAAAGGCGGGATAAATTGGCCTCATCGACCTTATTTGCATGGGCTTTCCGATGCCGGCATGGTAGGTCTTGGCCATGTCGAACAACGCTTCCGAGATTGCCAGATTGCGCGCCGCGCTCGCGGCCTCCGAGGCCCGTGCCGAGGCCGCCGAGAGCGAGCTGGCGCAGACCCGGGCGGTGGTCTCGACCTCCGAGGCGATGATCAAGCATCTCCGGCTCGAGATCGCCAAGCTCCGACGCGAGCAATACGGCCACAGCTCGGAACGCCGCGCCCGACTGATCGACCAGATGGAATTGCAGCTCGAGGAACTCGAAGCCGCGGCCACCGAAGACGAGATTGCCGCCGAGAAGCTGGCGAAGACCACGATCGTCGCGGGGCTCAAACGTCGCCGCCCGGCGCGCAAGCCTTTCCCGGAGCATCTGCCGCGCGAGCGCGTGGTGATCGCGGCGCCCACGGCCTGTTCCTGCTGCGGCTCGGATCGCATCGTGAAGATGGGGGAAGACGTCACCGAGACGTTGGAGGTGATCCCGCGGCAGTGGAAGGTGATCCAGACCGTCCGCGAGAAGTTCACCTGCCGGACCTGCGAGAAGATCAGCCAACCGCCGGCGCCCTTCCACGCCACGCCGCGCGGATGGGCTGGCCCGAACCTGCTGGCGACGATCCTCTTTGAGAAGTTTGGACAGCATCAGCCGCTCAATCGCCAGGCCGAACGCTATGCCCGGGAAGGCGTCGATCTCAGCCTGTCGACCCTCGCCGACCAGGTTGGCGCCTGCGCCGCCGCGCTGGAGCCGATCCATGCGTTGATCGGTGCCCATGTTCTGGATGGCGACCGCTTGCATGGCGACGATACGACAGTGCCGCTGTTGGCGAAGGGCGGGACAAAAACCGCCCGGCTCTGGACCTATGTCAGGGATGACCGACCCTTCGGCGGCGGGGCTCCACCTGCCGCGCTGTTCCAGTTCTCCCGCGACCGAGGAATGACCAACCCGAACCGGCATCTCGCCGGATGGCAGGGTATCCTGCAAGCCGATGCCTATGGGGGCTACAACGACCTCTACCGCGCCGACCGTGACCCGGGGCCGGTCGAGTCTGCGCTATGCTGGAGCCACGCCCGGCGCAAGTTCTTCGAGCTCGCCGACATCAAGGGGAACGCCCGGAAGGGCAAGCCGGCCCATGATATCTCCCCCGTCGCGCTGGAGGCCGTGGCCCGTATCGACGCGATCTTCGACATCGAGCGCGGAATCAACGGGCTGACGGCTGCAAAACGGCAGGCGGCCAGGCACCAGCTGTCCCGGCCTCTGGTCGAGGAGCTTCATGACTGGCTGCGTGCCGAGCGCGACCGGCTGTCGAAGCACAACCCGGTCGCCAAGGCGATCGACTACATGTTCAAGGCGGAGCGCTGGCCAGCCTTTACCGGGTTCCTCGAGGACGGCAGGATCTGCCTGACGAACAATGCCGCGGAGCGGGCGCTGCGCGGCATCGCCCTTGGCCGCAAGTCCTGGCTCTTCGCTGGCTCCGAGCGCGGCGGGGACCGCGCCGCCTTCATGTATTCCCTGATCGTTACCGCCAAGATGAACGATGTCGACCCTCAGGCCTGGCTCGCCGATGTCCTCGTCCGGTTGCCTGGCACGACCGCCTCCCGGGTGCCGGATCTGTTGCCCTGGAACTGGGCCCGGGCTGAGCAAAGGATAGCCGCATGACCCTGATCGCCCGCCTCCGGATCATCCTGAACGACGTCGACCCGCAGCCGATGCGCCATATCGAGGTGCCGCTGAAGATCAGGCTCGACCGGCTGCATGCGGTCATACAGGCTGCCATGGGCTGGACAGATACCCACCTCTACGAGTTCCGCGCCGGTGATGCCGGTTGGGGCGTGCCCGACCCGGACGGGTTCTACGACGGCCCCATGGACGCGAAGAAGACGACGTTGGAAAAGGTGCTCGAGGACACCGGCGCCAGGACGATCCAGTATATCTATGACTTCGGCGATGACTGGGACCACAGCATCCGTATCGAGCGGGTCTACGAGGCCATCCCCGGCATGATCTACCCACGGCTTCTCAAGGCGACCGGTGCCTGTCCACCCGAGGACGTCGGCGGTGCCTGGGGCTACGAGGAGTTCCTCGAAGCCCTCGCCGATCCCGATCACGAGCAACACGAGGACATGCTCCACTGGTCCGGTGGGGACTTCGACGCCGAAGATGCCGGGATCGACAGCATCCTTGAACGCTTCAACCGGCTTGCCAAGAAATGGGCCCCGCGGGCTCGCAAACCCAAAGCCCCCAAGGGCACGACCTGAGAATTGCTCCCATGTGCGGTCCACGCCGGATGGTTACTTCGAAAGAGCATCGAAGCGCCAAACCTTCGCGACTATTAGAAATCCAATCGCGCTAGGTTGGTTTGCCAGTATCAAAATGAATATTAAGCTTCGCTCAAGGAGGCCGATCAGCTCTCCACCCGCTGGGGCGCTAGCACTTTCTTGGCCAAAACCTGAGTTCGTCAACAGCCTTTCGATAGCAAAGCCACCGGCTCGCACGGTAATAAATGAGCCAGCGATCAAGGCAAATACTCCTGGAATCCACTTATGGTCTGACCATAGCGCTTGAGCCCAGAGGTCAGAAAACCAAGCTGCAATAAAGGCATATGAGATCAGATGCGCAGCTTGGTCGAAAACGAATGATTTCAAGGTCGGCGGAGCAAAGCTCTTCGCGAAGTCGATCAGGAGATGACTCGCGAAGACGAGCGCGAGTGCGATTAGAAAGCCGGTGGAAAATTGTAAGAGCGCAACTGCGCTGAGACCGAGAAGGATCGCAAGATGCGATGCGAATGCTGTTATTTCTCGCTTGGCCTTGCGGTGAGCCATCCGATCGCTTTGGAATGCGAAATCGGTCAATGTATGTGTGAAAAGCAAAGCGGTGAAAGTTTCGATCATCTGGTGTTCTCGATTAATCTCAGCGCTTCCACGATGGCGGGATAGGCCGCACTTGCCAAGGCTTGTGCAAGCGATTGTCGGGTAATCCCGATTTCACTGGCGGCGGCGGTCTGGGTCGGCGGATCGGGGCACAGCATTGGCGCGATCGCGCGTGCCTGTGCCGGGGTCCAGTCTTCCGAGATGTGATCGAACAATCGCAATGCCGCGCCAAGCGGCCGCCCGCCGCATGGGCGATGCGCGGACCCTCGAGACTGTCGAGAAGTTGGCCCGAGGCAGTGAAGACCGCCCCCGATGCCCCGTTCAGGTTGCCATCGGCAGGCAGCGTGCCGTCGCCCTCGGCCATCGCGATCCGGGTCGAGAACGCCCCGCCCAGAGCGCGCAACTTGGCCCGGATCAGCAGCGCGAGCCGGGCCTGAAGACGCGGCTGGGTGATCGCGATTTGCCACCCATCCCCGCGATTGCGGGCGAAAGCCGTTTCGCCCAGTGCTGGCCGCAGTACTGCCGCCGCCCCCTCAATCGCATCGAGCGCCGCGCTCAGCTCCGACGCCGTTAGTCGGCTTGAGCCGACGATATCGCCGGTGAAAACAATAAGATCCTTCATGGAAAGGCTAGTAAGCCCTTCCATGGTTGTTTTCTAGCACTCGCGTCATTCGTCGAGGAACGGATAATCCGTGTAGCCCTCAGCACCGCCGCCGTAGAACGTGTCCGGGTTCGGCGTGTTGAACGGCGCGTCCTTCTCGAAGCGCGTCGGCAGGTCCGGGTTCGCGATGAACAGCTTGCCGAAGGCCACCGCCGCCGCGCCCTCTTTCAGCGCCGTTTCGGCCATCGCCTTGTCGTAACCATTATTCGCGATATAGGGCGCCTTCGACTTCGCACGCAGCGTCTCGATCCCGTCCTCGGGCCACTCGCGCGGTCCGCCGGTCTGGCCTTCGACGAAATGCACGAAGGCCATCGGCTTGGTGTTGAGGAAATCGACCACCGCGCCGAACAGCTCCGCCGTGTTGCTGTCGATGCCCACGTTATTCGCGTTCGACCAGGGCGAGAGGCGGATGCCCACACGCTCGGCACCGAGGATTTCGGTCACCGCGTCCACCACTTCGCGCAGGAAGCGGGTGCGGTTCTCGATCGAGCCGCCATATGCGTCCTCGCGTTTGTTCGAGGTGTCGCGCAGGAACTGGTCGATCAGGTAGCCATTCGCGGCGTGGATCTCGACGCCATCGAAGCCCGCCGCTTTCGCGTTGCGCGCGGCGTTGCGGTAATCCTCGACCGTGGCGGCGATCTCTTCGACCGTCAGCGCATGGGGCGTGGTGGTCGCGACGAAGCCCTCACCGTCGAAGGTTTTCGCCTCGGCCGAGATCGCGGAGGGGCCGACCGGATCGCGCCCATCCAGAAGCTGCGGCACCGAAATCCGGCCCACGTGCCAGATCTGCGCGACGATCTTGCCGCCCGCGCCATGCACGGCCTCGGTGACCTTCTTCCAGCCCGCGACCTGCGCGTCGTTATAGATGCCGGGCGTCCAGGCATAGCCCTGACCCATCGGCGAAATCTGCGTGCCTTCGGTGATGATCAGCCCCGCGCCTGCGCGCTGGCGGTAATATTCCACCGTCATGTCGGTCGGATGCAGGTCGGGCGCACGGTTGCGGGTCAGCGGCGCCATCACGAAGCGGTTGGCGATCTCGATCGCGCCGAGCTTCGTGGGGGAGAAAAGCGTATCAGCCATGTCGGTCATCTAGTCGGGCCTCTCATCGGGTTTGACGTTCGGCGCCATGAGATGGGTCGCGCGGCGCTAGGGACAAGGCGAGTTGTGCGCGACGTCGCTGTGCGCAAATGCGAGGAAGCAAAAAGGGAGCCGCGTGGCTCCCTTCCTCTTGGTCCGAAATATCCCGGGGGGCACCCGGAGGGTGCGGGGGCAGAGCCCCCTCCAAGCCTCACATGAAGCCCAGTTCCAGCCGCGCCTCGTCGGACATCATGTCCATGCCCCATTGCGGATCGAAGGTCATCTCGACATCGACATCGCGCAGACCGCCGACGCAGGCCACGGCATCGTGAACCCAGCCCGGCATCTCGCCCGCCACGGGGCAGCCCGGCGCGGTGAGCGTCATGATCACCTTCGCGTCATTCTCGGGGCTGATCTCGATCGTGTAGACGAGGCCGAGATCGTAGATGTTCACCGGAATTTCCGGGTCATAAACGGTGCGGCACGCTTCCACGACACTTTCGTAGAGCGGGTGATCGGTCGTCGAGGGCTTGATCAGCGGGGTGCCTTCAAGCGGCTCTTCGGGCGTGGCGGTCATGGAAGCCTCTTTCATCGGCGGGGGCGCGCATGGGCGCCTATCGAATTACTCGACTGTTTATCTAGGTGATAGGACCCGAGCCGTAAAGGGAGGCGTGGGCCACCGGCTGATATGTGATGAGGTGGCGTCCATGGCGACACGTTGGTTGAGAAGGGGCGCGCCCGAGCCTCGGGTGGGCGCGTGGCGTCGCTTGTGGCCGGGCGCTTTATCTCGCAAGCTCGGCGGACGCTTGAGCTTGCGCTGACATCGCCAATGCGCCCTCCCGTGGGGAGGGTCGGGCGCGGCCCGGGGCTGGTCGCCCCGGCCCGAAAGGAGGAAGCGGCGCGCTCCTCCAACGCTCCTGCCTTGACGCCCCGCACGCTTCGCGCCAAACCGATCCCATGTTGCCCGAAGAGAAACTCGACCAGATCCTCGCGCGCTTCGAGTACCTCGAGGCGCTGCTCAACGCTGGCGCGGAGCCCGCCAAGATCGCCGAAATCAGCCGCGAATATTCCGAACTCAAACCGGTCGTGACCCAGATCGAGGCCTGGCGTCAGGCGCGCGCCGATCTGGCAGAGGCGGAAGGTTGGCTCACCGACCCGGAAATGCGCGATCTGGCCGAGGAGGAATTGCCGCGCCTCAAAGACCGTATCCCCGAGATGGAGCAGGCCTTGCGCGTGGCGCTTCTGCCCAAGGACGCCGCCGACGCGCGGCCTGCCATTCTGGAAATCCGCCCCGGCACGGGCGGCGAGGAAGCGGCGCTTTTCGCGGGTAACCTGCTGCGGATGTATCAGAAATACGCCGAGAAACACGGCTGGCGGTTCGAGATGATGGAGCTGACCGAGACCGAGCTGGGCGGCGTCAAGGAAGCCGTGGCCCGGATCGAGGGCGAGGGCGTCTTTGCGCGGCTGAAATACGAGTCCGGCGTCCACCGCGTGCAGCGCGTGCCGGAAACCGAGGCCGGCGGGCGCATCCACACCTCGGCCGCGACCGTGGCGGTGCTGCCCGAGGTCGAGGCGGTCGATATCGACATTCCTGCCAATGACATCCGGATCGACACGATGCGGGCCTCCGGGGCGGGCGGCCAGCATGTCAACACCACGGACTCGGCGGTGCGCATCACCCATATCCCGACCGGGATCGTCGTCACCTCGTCGGAGAAATCCCAGCACCAGAACCGCGCCAATGCTATGGCGGTGTTGCGCGCGCGGCTGTTCGAGGCCGAGCGCGACCGCGCGGCTTCCGAGCGCGCCGAGACGCGGAAGTCTCAGGTGGGCTCCGGCGACCGCTCGGAACGCATCCGCACCTATAATTTCCCACAAGGGCGGCTGACCGATCACCGCATCAATCTTACGCTCTATTCCCTTGATAAGGTTATGGAAGGCGAGATCGACGAGGTGGTCGACGCGCTGATCGCCGACGATCAGGCGGCCAAGCTCGCGGAGATGGAGGCGTGAGGGCGCAGGACGCGCTGGTCGCCGCCACCCGTCGTCTGCGCGAGGCCGGGATCGAGGGCGCGCAGACCGACGCGCGCAGGCTGCTGGCCCATGCGTTGCAAATCGCGCCCGACCGGCTGACGCTGGCGCTGCAAGATCCGCTGCCCGATGACGCGGCCGCCCGGTTCGAGGCCGCGCTCACCGCCCGCGCGGCGCGCCAGCCTGTCGCTCAGATCACCGGCAAGCGCCTGTTCTGGGGACATGAATTCCGCGTCACCCGCGACACGCTCGACCCGCGCCCGGAGACGGAACTGCTGGTCGAGGTGGCGCTGGAGCGGCCTTTCGTCCACGCGCTCGACCTTGGCACGGGCACCGGCTGCATCCTGATTTCCCTGCTGAAATCCATGCCCTTCGCGGCGGGCACGGGGACCGATCTGTCGGACGCCGCACTGGAGGTCGCGAAATCCAACGCCGAGGCGCTCGGTGTGGCCAAACGCGCCAAGTTCCTGATTTCAGACTGGTTTGCCAATGTGCCGGGGCGCTACGACCTCATCGTCTCGAACCCGCCCTATATCGCCCAGGACGAGATGGCGGGGCTCTCGCAGGATGTGCGCGACTGGGAGCCGCTCTCGGCGCTGACCCCCGGCGGCGATGGGCTCGAGGCCTATCGCGCGATTGCGCTCGGGGCAGGGGCGCGGTTGCTGGCAGGCGGTCGTCTCGCGGTGGAGATCGGCCCGACACAGGCGCAGGCGGTGAGTGATCTCTTCGCCGCCCAGGGGTTCGAGCGGATCGAGACCCGCCAAGATCTCGATGGGCGCGACCGCGTCGTTTTGGCGCATAAATCCGGCGATCCGGCGGATTGCGGCGCGTCTTGAGCGCAAAATCGCGCAAAATCTTGGAGAAAACACCGCGAATCGGCGGAAATCGCGGATTTGACCGATTTTCTGACTTGAAAGGTGGCCCCCCGCATGTTTAGTCAAGCCTGTGCAGGGCGGATAGTGATCCCCCGCACGGCTCAGCTTCACAGCGCGGGTGTTTGGAACGAAACCGGGCAGTTATGCCCAGCGTGACAGTTCAGCCCGCAGGCCACGCATTAGCGGCCATTTCCGAAAAGCCCGTGACAACGGGCCAAGAAAACGAAAGCCATGAGATCTTCGAAATCCCGTTCGCGTAATAAGTCGAACCGTCAACGGTCGATGGGCAATATCGTCAACCGCGTCTTCGACAGCTCCGGCCCCGAAGGCAAGGTGCGCGGTACGCCGCAGCAGATCATTGATAAATATCTTCAGCTTGCGCGCGATGCGCAGCTCGGCAACGACCGCGTGGCCGAGCAGAACTTCCTGCAGCACGCAGAGCATTACACGCGAATGCTCGGCGAGGCGCAGAAAGAACAGGCCCGCGAGCAAGAGGCCCGCAACCAGCAGCGCCAGCAGAACAACCAGAACAACGGCAACCAGAACAATGGTGGCCAGAATAACGGTGGTCAGAACCAAGGCGGTAACGGTCAGCAGGGCGGTCAAAACAGCGGCCAGAACAATGGCCAGCAGGGCGACAGCCAGAACGAGGCCGCCTCGAAGGGGGAAGCTCAGGACAACAATACGTCCGAGCGTCGCGAAGAGCGCAGCGAGGCGAAATCCTCCGGTCGCAACAAGCGCGGCGAGAGCCCCGAGATGATGCCGCCGATGCCGCAGCTGGAGCTCGAAGAGGATTCCACCCTCGTCGAGACGCCGGAAAGCCGCAGCAACAGCGACGAGGCGCCGAAACCCGCGGCACAGCCTGAGAAGGCCGAGAAAGCGGAAAAAGCCGAAAAGCCCAAGCGTCCGCGCGCCCCGCGCAAGCCGCGCGCCCCGAAAGCCGACAAGGCCGAAAAGGCAGAGGCGAGCGCCGAGATGCCCAAAGCCTCGGGCGAGTAACGCCTCGGACAAAAGATAGCAAAAGGCCCGCCGGATCGGCGGGCCTTTTTGCATGATGGGGCAGGGGCGGCGCTCAGGCGGTCAGGTCTTTGTCCAGAAACACCCGGTCATAGCCGCCATCCATCCGCCGGTCGCGCTCGATAAAGCCCAGACGCGCATAGACCGCGCGGCTCTCCTCCATCGCGGCATTGGCAAAAAGCCACAGCTTTTCCGCGCCGATCTCGCGGGCACGCGCCTCGGCGAACGCCATCAACTGCCGCCCGATCCCTTGGCCCTGTGCGGCCGGGTCGACGGCGACGGGCTCGACCTGCAACCGGGGCGGCGTGCCGTCATCCGCAAAGAGCCCGATATAGCCCGCGACTCCGTTTTCCCCCTCGCAGACCCAGAGATGCGGCAGTTCGGCGGCATGATCGGCGAGCATCGGCGCGGGCGGGCGTCCGATCCGGGGAATGTAGCGGGAGAAGGCCGCCTCGGCGATCTCGGCAATGCGCGGCAGGTCGTCCTCGCGCGCCGGGCGGATCATTCCTGACCCGCGACGATGCGTGCAAGCCGGCAGAACTGCTCCAGCGTCACGCGTTCCGCGCGCTCGGTGGGCGCGATCCCGGCCTGTTCCAGCTTCGCCTCGATATCGGGGGCCACGCCTTTCAGCGAGGCACGCAGCATCTTGCGGCGCTGGTTGAAGCCCGCGGCCACGACGCGGCTGAGCGTCGCCGCATCGGCCGGATAGCGCGGCTCGGGCAGGGCCTTCAGATGCACCACTGCGGAATGGACCTTCGGCGCGGGCGTGAAGGCCTCGGGCGGCAGGCTCATCACGATCTTCGCCTCGGCACGCCACTGCGCGAGGAGCGCGAGCCGACCGTAATGTTTGCTTCCCGGTTTGGCCACGATCCGTTCGGCCACCTCGCGCTGGAACATCAGCGTCAGGCTCTCCCAGAAGGGCGGCCACTCTTTCGGCGTCAGCCAACGCACCAGAAGCTCGGTGCCCACGTTATAGGGCAGGTTCGCGGCGATCTTGATAGGCGGCGTCAGATGCGCGAGCGGGTCGATCTGCAGCGCATCGCCATTGATCACTTCGAGCCGTCCCGGATAGGCATCGGCGATTTCGGCCAAAGCAGGCAGGCAGCGCGTGTCCTTCTCGATCGCGAGGACCTTGCGCGCGCCTTCGGCCAGAAGCCCGCGGGTCAGACCGCCGGGGCCGGGGCCGACCTCCAGCACATCCGCGCCCGTCAGATCGCCCGCAGAGCGCGCGATCTTCGCGGTCAGGTTCAGGTCCAGCAGGAAGTTCTGCCCGAGGCTCTTCTTTGCCACCAGATCATGCGTCTGCAGAACCTCGCGCAGCGGCGGCAGCCCGTCGATCGTGGCCATCACACAGCCTCAGTCATGACGCGCGGCTCCCATCCGCGCCGCCATCTCCAGCGCCGCGATCAGCGAGGCGGGGTTGGCGCGGCCTTGGCCCGCGATGTCATAGGCGGTGCCGTGATCGGGCGAGGTCCGCACGAAGGGCAGGCCGAGCGTGATATTCACCCCGCCGTCGAAATCGAGCGTCTTGATCGGGATCAGCGCCTGATCGTGATAGGCGCAGATCGCGGCGTCGTAGGTCTGCCGAGCGCGGGCGTGGAACATCGTATCGGCGGGCATCGGTCCCGCGACGGCGTAGCCCTCTTCGCGCAGACCGTCGAGCGTGTCGGCGATCCAGTCGCCTTCCTCGGAGCCCATCGCGCCGCCTTCGCCCGCATGCGGGTTCAGCCCCGCCACGGCGATCCGCGGGGCGGAGAAGCCGAAATCGCGCCGCAGCCCCTCATAGGTGATCCGCACGGTCTCGCGCAGAAGCTGCGGGGTCAGGAGTTTCGGCACGTCGGAGAGCGCGACATGGATCGTGGCGGGCACCACGCGCAGCGGCGGATCGACTCGCGACGAGGCCAGCATCATCACCACCCGCTCGACGCCCGCGAGATGGGCCAGATATTCGGTATGGCCGGGGAAGGTGAACTTTGCCCCGTCCTTCAGCGCTTTCTTGTTGATTGGCGCCGTGGTTAGCCCGGTGCCTTCGCCGCGCATCACCAGATCGACGCCGCGCGCGATCACGTCGATCACGGCTTTCGCATTGGCGGGATCGGGCTCGCCCGGCAGGGCGGCGGCGGGGAATTGATGGGGCAGCACCGGCAGCCCGGAGCTGGCATGGCGCAGCGCATCGGCGGGCCGGTCGATCTCGCGGATCTTCGTGCCGCGCGGCAGATGCGCGGGATCGCCAATCCAGACGAAAGGCAGCTTCGCGCCGCAATGCTCCCAGGCGCGGGCGGCGATCTCGGGGCCAACCCCCGACGGATCGCCGCAGCTGAGGATCACGGGGCGGTCGGGCGCACGGGCCGCAGTGCGATCGGTCGGCTGGGCGCTCATTTGCGCACGATCACCGCGTCGGCTTCCAGATCGGCCATGTAGCCGTTGGCATAGGCTTCGAGCGCCTTGCTCTCCAGTGCCGCGCGGACCTGATCGCGGTCGGGGGCCGATTGGTCGCCCTCGGGTGCCACCTTGCGATCGCAGAGCATCACCAGAAGGTCGTTCGCGCCCTGCGGGATCACTTCGCTTTCGCCCACGTCGAGATGCGACAGCGCGAGACCGACATTGGTCGGCACCTGAGCCTGCGCCACGTCCTCATGCATGGTGAGCGCGCTCGCCGGGAAGCCCTTGCCGATCGTGTAGAGCTGGTTGCATTGGCGCGCCGCGGCCACCTGGCTCTGGACCTTTGCCGATTGCTGCGAGCCGGTCTGGCCGATGGCGAAGGTCATGTAGCTCAGCGTCTGCGGGCCCGACGGGGCCTCGCCATCACCGATGGCGCGCAGCAGGAAGACCGCGACCGCGCCCTGAAGTTCGATCGGCTGGGTCGCCGTGCCCGGCTTGAGCTTGAGCACCACGCCGCGCAGTTGCGGCGGCAGCTTGTCGATCGGCATCCAGTCCAGACGCCCGCCGCGATCCCGCGAGGGAGCGGCCGAATACTGACGGGCGAGTGCGGCGAACGCGCCTTCACCCTGTGCGGCCGAAAGCTGACGCGCCTGACCCATCGCGGCCCGTGCGTTGCCCTGAGGCGCGGGGATGATCGCTTCGGAGAGCAGCACCTTCACGCCCTTGCCGGTCTGGCTTTCGGGCATCATCGCGCGGTCGATGTCAGCTTTCGTGATATTCACCCGCGGCCCGAAGCGCGCGCGGACCACCTGACGCCAGACGAGGCCGGCCTCGGTGAAATTGCGGAAGGTGTTCGGATCGACGCCTTCCTTCTGCAGCGCCTGCACGAATTGCTCGCCGGTCATGTTCGCGCGGCCTGCGAATTCGTCCATGCCCTTCTGGATCGCGGCCTCGTCGAGCTTGATGCCGATCCGGTTGCCGGCCCAGATGCGCAGGCGATCTTCGATCAGCGCCTTCTCGGCATCCTCGCGGGAGTTCGCGCCGGCATTGAGCAGCTGCATGAAGCGCTGGCGCTGGCTGATTTCGTAATCGGTCACGCCCAGCCCGTTGACGGTAACGACGGGCGCGAAGCTGCCGCCCGATTGTGCCTGCGCCGTCCCTGCGGCGAAAGGCAGGGCGAGCATCAGCGCCAGAAGGGTGAGCAGTCGGGTCATCATCGTCATGAGCGTGCCTGTCCGTTTCGTCTCGTTCAGTCTTGGCCCTTGGGGCCTCGTTGATCCTCTGGGCCCGCTGGGCCGCATTGCGATCCCCAGCCTCACCCTCCGCAGGTTCGCCGCGCGGGCGCACCGCCACTCGCGCCGAAGCCGACGAGTTGGACGGAAAGGCCGAAATCGGTCTCCGGGGCTACACTAGTGGATGACGTGAAGCGGCGCGAGAGGGAAAGATCAACCGCGATGCATTCGGTCTGGTAGCGCAGGCCGAGCTTGGCGCGTGCGGCGCGCTCGGCGGTGAAATCGTAACGTGTGCTGAGCGTGCCCGACCAACCGTTGCCCCAGCGCCATCCCGTGTCGAGCATCAGTTCCGACATGTTGTCGTCGCGCCCTTCGGCCGGGTTCTTCTCGAGCCAGAGATAGCCTGCCGAGACGTCGAAATCATTGCCGACCCGCGACAGCCGCAACTCGTCGCGCGACACGGAGAAGTTATCGTCGAACAGCGCGCGGTTCGACAGGGTCAGCCCGTTCGCGGTGGTCAGATGGGTCGCAAGGAGCCAGTCGGATTTCGTCCCCGACAGCCCCGTGCCCTGCGAGAACTGGCTCAGATCGCGCTGGCGGAACACGCGGCCCGCCGCCACGCCCAGCGACCAGCCGGAGCTGTCATAGCGCGTCCAGCCGAGCCCGACATTGGCGCGCAGGCCGGTCTCGCGCGCATCCTCGCCCGGATAGCGGGTCAGCGAGAACAGGTTGCCGCCGTCGAATTCGGGCAGCTGGCTGTCCTCGTTGGGGGCGTCCGCCAGATGATCGGGCGCCCAGACGATCTGCGCCACCGGCTCGATCACATAGGCGGCGCGGCCGCTCGTCTTCACCCAGGGCCAGCGGATTTCCGCGGCGACGGTGGGTTGGCCGCGCAGGATCGTGTCGCTGAAGGCGGGGTCCTGATTGGTCTCGATGATGTCGCCCGCGAATTGCGCCTCGAGCGAGCCCAGCATACCCGGCCCGAACAGCCAGTTGCGCCGCCAATCGGCGGTGAGCGAGCCACGCACCATGTCGCTCCCGTCGGGCCGTCCGTCGCCGTTGAGATCGACCGTCGAATTCGACGCGCGCCGCGTCGCCAAGGTGGAAAACCGCAGGCTGCCCTGTCCGCCGATCACGGCGGGACGGAATGTGCGGATCCATTCGCCGGTGCCGCTCAGCATCGGTTCGGTCGAGTTGCTCTCGCCCGCCCGCAGCGAGTGGACATTGCCGGCGCGGGCCCAGATCAGCTCGTCGCGGCGCACCCGTTCGAGCGTGACGCCCGACCACAGACGGTCATCGTCGCCGAGCCCGTAATTGAGCAGGTAGCTGTCGTCGCTGACCAGCCGAAGCTGCGCGGTCAGACGGAATTCGCGGGGCAGCTGCGCCTCGAGATCGCCGAAGAGATAGCCGCGCGTGCCGCTGCGAATGTCGTCCTTGCTCAGCGCTCCCGACCATTCCATCTTGCCCCAGTTGAAGGCCTGTCGGTAGCGCAGGTTCAGCGTCTCGGTGCGCGAGGTCGCGAAATAGGGCGTCACCGTCAGGTCGCGGCTCGGCCCGAGCGCGATGAAATAAGGCACCAGAAGCCCCGGTCCGAGACCGCTCGTGGTGCGGAATTGCGGGGCGAGGAAGCCCGTCATCCGCCGCACGCCCGGCGCGGGCAGGCGCAGCCGCGGCAGATAGGCGATCGGCACGCCCGCCGCGCGGAACTGCGCATCCTCGAAGACGATCTGCCGCGTGGTCGCGTTATGCACGACGCGGCTCGCGCGGATTTCCCAAAGCGGCGTCGGGTTGGTCCGGCAGACCTCGCAGGACGAGGCCACGACCTTGTCCATGATCGTGATCGCGCCGTCGCGCCGCTCGATCCGGGCGGCGGCGAGCTGCAACTCGCGCGCCATCACCATCCGGGCACTGAGCAGGATGCCGTTTTGCAGATCCGAGGACAGCTCCGCCTGCGAGGCGAGGATCACCGCCTGCGACTGGCCGGGCTGCACCAGCCGGATCGGACCTTCGAGGTAGAGCTTGTCCGCCTTCTGGTCATAGACCACGCGCTTGGCCGAAAGCCGGTTGGACTTGTAGAAGACCTCGACATTGCCCTCTGCGACCAGCTCGTTCTGATTGCGGATCGAGACCCGGTCGGCCAGAAGCGTCGCCAGTTCGTCCGAAGAGGGGATCGCGGCATCCTGTGCGATGGGGGTGGAGGCTGTCGCGGTGGCGTCTTGCGCGCGTACCGTCTGCGGTCCCGCCACGCCAAGCGCGACGATCAGCGCCAAGGCGCTCGCCCGTCCTGCCAAGGCGCCGAATTGCCGCCGCATCACCCATCCTCCCGGTGCAGTAGCCGCGCCAGCGGCAGCATCAACCCGATCACCGGCGGCGCCCAGGCCGCGAGCAGAACGGGAATCTGTCCGTTATCGCCCAGAACTTGCGCGATATTGCGCAGGAAGAACAAGCCCAGACCGGCGGCCAAGGCCAAAAGAACCTTCGCGCCGATGCCTCCGAAGCGCACATGATCCATCGTGAAGCTCGCCGCGATCAGCACCATCGCGACCAGCAGAACCGGCAGCGCTAGCTCCATCTGGAACCACACGATATGGCGGCGCGCCGAGAAGCCCGCATCTTCGAGCGAGGCGATGAAGCTCGGCAATTGCCAGATCGGCACCGCGGAGGGCTTGCCGAAACTGTCGCGGATGCTGGCGACCGTCAGGTCCGAGGGCAGCGAGAGGCTGTCCTGGGTCGTGGCGTCGCGCTCGGGGTTGGTGGACTCGCCCAGCGGCCAGTCCTTCACGTCCTGCAACTGCCAGGCGCCCGGCACCAGCGTCGCGGTCTTCGCATCGATCCGGCGCACCGGACCGCGTTGAGGGTCGAAGATCAGGAAGGTCACGCCATGCAGGGTCGTGGCATCGCCATTGGCGCGCTCGGCATGGATCACCGCCTGCGCCAGCGACTTGCTGTCCGACGCAAAGCCCGCGCTTTGCCGCATCCACACGCCTTCGCGCCCGATCGAGACGGTCGAGCCGCCACCGGACGTGTAGTGGTCGACGAGCGTTTCGTAGCGCTTCGAAGTGGCCGAGACGAGCGGGTTGCCCACCAGCAGCGCCAGCACGCCAAGTACCAGCGCCGCCGCGATCGGCGCGGCCAGCATCCGCAGCGCGGACCGGCCCGCCGCCCGGATCACCACCAGCTCCGAGCTGCGCGCCAGCGCGACGAACAGCGCCACCGCCGACAGCATCACGATCAACGGCAGGATGGTGTAAATCGTCTCGGGAATGTTGAGCGCAGAGAGCACTGAGAGCTGCAGCAGGCTCAGCCCCTGATCGGAGAAGCGGCGAATTTCCTCGACCACGTCGATCAGGAACAGGATGCCCCAGAAGCTCGCCGCGACGATCAGGAAGCTGCGGAGGAACCGTTTCGCAAGATAGAGGGCAAGCGTCACGCGGCAGCCTCCCGCTTGGGCCGGATACGGCGCGGACGCCCCGACCACCACAGCATGAACAGCACCATCACGATCCCGCCCAGCGTCGGCGCGATCAGGCTCGGCCAGAGCGAGGGGTCGCGCCCGGAACTGGTCTCGGCGGCGTTTTGCAGCACCTGCACCACGATCAGCCCGCCGATGGCGAGCGACATCTGCCGCCACATGCCGAAGCGCGAGAATGTGCCCATCATCAGCGCCGAGAAGCCGATCAGCGCCGCGATCGGGGCCAGAAGGGGCTGGGTGATCCGCCGGGCAAGCTCCAGCCGCAGCGCGTCGCGGGCGGCCTTGGCGCTCTCTGCGCCCGGCGTCGCGTCCAGACCGGTCCCGGCCATCATCGCGGCGAGGCGCGGCGTCGTCATCTCGTCAATCTTCGGCGCCCGCGCTTTCCCGGCCTTCAGGAAAGAGCCGATATCATAGGTGAAATTGCTGAACCGCGTGACCGACAGGCGATCCGAAGGTTTGCGCAGGGTCTGGGCCATGCCCGAGAACATGATCAGTTTCGGCCCCGTCTCGGTCTTCACGATCACGCCCTTGTCGGCGGTATAGATCGTGCTCGTCTGTGCCGAGCGGCTGTCGGAGACGAAGATATCCTGCAACTCTCCCAGATCGGAAATGCGCCGGATATAGATCGAGATGCCCGGCGCGGGATGCTGGAACGTGCCTTCGGTGAGGAATTTCGCGGTCAGGTTCTGCGCGACCTCCTGCTGGCGCTCGGCCAGCCGGGCTTTCGCGGCGGGGACGAGGAAATTCACCAGAAGCGCCATCATCACCGAGGCGATCAGCCCGAAGACCAGCACCGGACGCGCCAGCCGCCAGTTCGAGGTGCCAGTGGCGCGCATCACCACCAATTCGCTGTCCTGATCGAGCCGGTTGAACGCGTAGATCGTGGCGGCGAAGGCGGCGACCGGTAGCACGATGCGGATGACGTAGGGCAAGGTCAGCGCGGTGAATTCCAGCACCACCGTTGCGGTCTGGCCGTCCGAAATCAGGCTGTCGAACATAATCACAGCCCGGTTGACCCAATAGACGGAGACCAGCACGAGCGCGAAAAACCCGAACAGCGCCATCAATTTGGACAAAACATATCTGTCCAGTTGCGTCACGACCCTCTCAATACCCCCGAATATTTCCCTTTCTCTAGCCTGTCGGGCGAAGTGAGGGAAGGGCACAGCGGGGGTGCTTTTCATTTTCCGGAGGCAGGGCTAGGCTCGCGCGCAATTTGATGCCAATCGCGACCGAGCGCCGCCGACGCGCGCGCCGGTCTCATCTTCGGAGAACCCCACATGACCCAACCTGTTGCTATCGCCTTCAAGGAAACCGATCCGGAGGTCTTCGCCACCCAAAGCGGGCGGATCGCGCTGGTCGTGGGCGGTGACGGCAAGCTGGGTCAGGCCGGGCGCAAGCTGGATCGGGCGATGAAGGGCGCGATCAAGCGCGCGGTGGACTCGGAAGCTTTCGCGGGCTTGGGCGCGGGCGAGGCGATGGAGCTGAGCTGGCCCGCCGCGATCGCCGCCGAAGCGGTGCAGCTGGTGCGGCTCGACCGCAAGGCCAGCGCCGACGAGGCCCGCAAGGCAGGCGCCGCGATCGGGGCCAAACTGGGGGAGGCGGGCGCGCTCGTGGTGGCGCAAAACCATCCGCGCGCCGCCGATCTGTCGCTGGGCCTCGCGCTGCGCGCCTATCGCTTCGACTATCACACCGGCGAGGACAAGAAGGCTTACGGGCCGGTGACGATCATGGTCGACAAGCCCGAAGAGGTCGCCGCCGCCGCTGCCCCGCATGCAGCACTGGCCGAGGGCGTGTTCTTCACCCGCGATCTGGTCAACGAACCCGCCAACATCCTGACTACAGACGATTTCGCAGCCCGCCTTGCCGCGATGCAGGAGTTGGGCCTCGATGTCGAAATCCTCGAAGAAGAAGACATGAAGAAGCTCGGCATGGGCGCGCTTCTGGGCGTCGGCATGGGCTCGGAGATGCCCTCCAAGCTGGTCGTGATGCAGTGGAAGGGCGGCGAAGAGGGCGAGGCGCCCTTCGCGCTCGTCGGCAAGGGCGTCGTGTTCGACGCGGGCGGCATCTCGCTCAAGCCCGGCGCGGGCATGGAAGAGATGACGATGGATATGGGCGGCGCAGGCGTCGTCTCGGGCGTGATGCGCACGCTGGCGCTGCGCAAAGCCAAGGCGAATGTCGTGGGCCTCGTGGGGTTGGTCGAGAACATGCCCGACGGGCGCGCGCAACGCCCCGGCGATATCGTGACCTCGATGAAGGGCGACACGATCGAGGTCATCAACACCGACGCAGAAGGCCGCCTCGTTCTGGCCGATGTGCTCTGGTATGCGCAGGACCGGTTCCAGCCCAAGGCGATGGTCAATCTCGCCACGCTGACCGGGGCCGTGATCGTCGCGCTGGGTCACGAGAATGCGGGCCTTTTCGCCAATGACGACAAGTTCGTAGCCGACATTCTTAAAGCGGCGAAGACCGAGGGCGAGGGCGCGTGGCACATGCCGCTGCAGCCCGCCTATGACAAGGCGCTGAAATCGCGGCTGGCCGATATGCGCAATGTCGGAAACCGCTGGGGCGGCGCGATCACCGCGGCTGCTTTCCTCAAGCGCTTCGTCAAGGACGAGGTGCCGTGGTGCCATATCGACATCGCGGGCGTGGCCCTGCCGCCCTCGGAGACCACGCTGGCGCCGAAAGGGCCGACCGGCTGGGGCGTGCGCATGCTCGACCGACTGATCCGCGACAAGTTCGAAGCCTGAGGGGCCAAGGATGGGGCAAGTCAATTTCTACCATCTGACCCGCTCCAGCCTCGAGGAGGTGGTGCTGAACCTCGCCTCCCGGGCGGTGGAGCAGGGTTGGAAGGTGGAATTGCGTGGTGCCGATTCCGCGCGCCTCGACTGGCTCGATCAGAGGCTCTGGCTGATGGGCAACGAGGCGAGCTTCCTGCCGCACGGGCTCGCAGGCGGGCCGCATGATGCGCTGCAGCCGATCCTGCTGGGCACCGCGCCCGCAGGCGACGGGCGCGAGGCGATGATGGCCGTGGACGGCGCCGAGGTTCAGGCAAGTGAGACCGACGCCCACAAGCGGGTCTGGATCCTGTTTGACGGCAACGACCCACAGGCGGTGCAACATGCGCGCGGGCAGTGGAAGACCCTGACCGGCGCGGGCGCGAAGGCGATCTACTGGTCGGAAGAGGGCGGTCGCTGGGAGAAGAAGGCGGAGAGTTGAGCCGGGTGGACATCAGCGCAGGATATGCCGGAGACGCGGATCGCTTCGCCGATCTCTTCGCGGAGAGCTTCGCAGCCTCCGAAGGTCCCGACGAGGGTGCGCTGATCGGGGCGCTGGTGCGCGACATCCTCGCCCGGACCGACCCCGCCGATCTGCACTGTTTCACCGCGCGCGACGGAGAGGTCCTCATCGGCGCGGTCTGCTTCACCCGCCTGCGCTATGACGACGATCCGCGCCGCGTCTTTCTGCTTTCGCCGATGGCGGTTGCCCCGGCGCAGCAACGCCAGGGCGTCGGGCAGAAGCTGATCCGTCATGCCCTTGCGGAGCTGTCAGCGGCGGGCGTCGAGACCGTGCTGACCTATGGCGATCCGGCCTATTACGGACAGGTGGGCTTTGCGCCGATTGCCGAGGCCGCCATTGCCGCGCCCTATCCGCTGTCGATGCCGCAGGGCTGGCTTGGCCAATCCCTGACGCCCACGCCGCTTGGCGCCATCGCGGGGAGGCCGCATTGCGTGGCGGCTTTCCAGAGACCTGAGATCTGGTGAGCCCTACCGCAGCCGGTCGGGCTCCAGCACCATTACCGTCGGCTCGCGCGGCAAAGTCCTGAGCGAGACGACCAGCTCGCTCACGCCCGGCCGCTCCACCGCGAAGACGCCTTCCATCCCGTCGAGAAAGCTCTGCAGGGTCGGCTCGCCGAACCAATGCACCGGGATCACGATGCGCGAGCGCAGCCGGTTCAGGATGCGGATCATCGTCGGCTGATCGACCGTGTAGGACCCGTCCACCGCCGCCATCACCACATCAAGCCGCCCCAGCGCCGCGTATTGCGCGGGGTCGGGCTCGTGATGCAGATGGCCCAGATGGCCGATGCAAAGCCCCGCTACCTCGAAGACGAAGATCGAGTTGCCATTCTCCTCGACCCCGCCCCAGCTGCGGATGTCGGTGGGCACATTGCGGATCAGCATCTCGCCAAGATCCAGATGATGCTCGGCCGCCACGCCGAACTGATCCGACCAGCCCTTCAGCGCCACCGTCCCGTCCGGGATCATATCGGTCATATGGCTCGAATGGGCATGGTTCATCGTGACGTAATCGGGGGCGAAGCGCGCCCCGCCGGTCCAGCCGTTGAAATCGGTCACGACCGACAACCCGCCCTCGGTTTGCAACAGCACCATCGAATGGTCGATGTAATGCAACCGCACCGATTGCTCCGGCACCGGATCGGACCAGCTGGCCTTGTGCAGATACTCGATCCCGGGGGCCGCATCCGCGATCGCGATGCAATGGCTGATACGTTGGTTTTGCGCAGCCGCCGCGAGTGGCGCGCTCACGGCACAGAGGGCGAGAAGAATGGCGCGGATCATGGCGAGCCTCCTTTTGCCCTAGCGTAAGGCCAAAAAGCGATTCCGGTCCATGCCCTTGCGCCCCGCGTGGCCTTCCCTTCGCGCGGCTTTGGGTCTATCAGCCGGGGCCGAAGGAGAGCCCCAGATGACCAAGTTCAGCTTCACCCTCAAGGCCACCGATGGCGCGGCGCGCACCGGGACGATCTCGACGCCGCGCGGCGAGATCCGCACGCCGGCCTTCATGCCCGTGGGCACAGCCGCCACCGTGAAGGCGATGATGCCGGAATCGGTGGCCGCGACCGGCGCGGATATCCTGCTGGGCAATACCTATCACCTGATGCTGCGCCCCGGTGCGGAGCGGGTGGCGCGTCTGGGTGGGCTCCACAAGTTCATGAACTGGGACAAGCCGATCCTGACCGACTCGGGCGGGTTTCAGGTGATGAGCCTCGCGTCTCTGCGCAAGCTGACCGAGGAAGGCGTGACCTTTGCCTCCCATGTCGACGGCTCGAAACATATGCTCTCGCCCGAACGCTCGATGGAAATCCAGAAGCTGCTCGGTTCGGATATCGTGATGTGCTTCGACGAATGCCCGGCGCTGCCTGCGACCGAAGAGGAAGTGGCGAAGTCGATGCGCCTCTCGATGCGCTGGGCGCAGCGCTCGCGTGACGCCTTCGGCGACCGTCCCGGCCATGCGCTGTTCGGCATCCAGCAGGGCGGCGTGACGCGTGAACTTCGCGAGGAAAGTGCCGAGAAACTCAAGGAAATCGGCTTCGAAGGCTATGCCGTCGGCGGCCTCGCCGTGGGCGAGGGGCAGGAAGCGATGTTCGGCGTGCTCGACTATGCACCGGGCATGCTGCCGCAGGACAAACCGCGCTACCTGATGGGCGTCGGCAAGCCCGACGATATCGTCGGCGCGGTCGAGCGCGGCATCGACATGATGGATTGCGTGCTGCCGTCGCGCTCGGGGCGCACGGGGCAAGCCTGGACCCGCCGCGGTCAGGTGAATATCAAGAACGCTCGCCATGCCGACGATCCGCGCCCGCTGGACGAGGCCTGCACCTGTCCGGCCTGCCAAAACTACTCGCGCGCCTATCTGCACCACGTCTTCCGCTCCGGCGAGATGATCTCGGGGATGCTGCTGACCTGGCACAACCTGCATTACTATCAGGAGCTGATGGCGGGCCTGCGCGCGGCGATCGACGAGGGGGCGCTGGCGCGCTTCGTCTCGGAATTCCACGAGACCCGCGCGATGGGCGATATCGAGCCGCTCTGACCCCCGCTCAGTGCGAGATCACGATCACCGCGGCGTAATGCGTCGCGGCCGCGGCCAGCACATGGCCGTGCCAGATCGCGCGCGAGAAGGGGATGCGCTCGGTCTGGTAGAAGATCACGCCGACCGTATAGGTCAGCCCGCCCACGACCAGCAGGATCAGCGCGGGCAGGGGAAGGGACACGATCAGCGGCCACATCGCGATCATCCCGAGCCAGCCCATCGCCAGATAGAGCCAGAACCCCGTGCGCTCCGAGCGGTGGAAGAAACCGAGCTTCATCACGATGCCGAAGGTGGCAAGCGCCCAGACCGTCGCGGTCAGCGCCCAACCTGCGACGCCGCCAAGGCCGATCAGCGCCATCGGCGTGTAAGTGCCCGCAATCAGAAGATAAATCGCCGCGTGATCGAAGCGCCGCAGCACTGCGCGCGTCGGCGCATGCAGGGTCAGGTTATAGGCGGCCGAGAGAGAGAAAGAGGCGATCAGCCCCACCGAATACACCACAAGCGGCCAGACCCGGCCTTCCGGCGCCGCCAGCGACGCCCAGACGATCAGCGCGCTGACGCCTGCCACGGCGAAAACGACGCCCAGCACATGGACGACGCCATCGGCAACATGTTCGCGAAAGCTATGGCTCAATTGGTGGCGCGTCATCGTGGTGATCCCCTTGGTCATCCTTCTAAGATAGCAACGATGAGGCGATCTCCCAAGCGTGACCACCCTGTGACGTTTCGTCAGAGGCGCGACGCTGCTCACGTGTTTGTGGAGCGCCCGCCGTTGAGCGGTTCCGGAACCGATGCTACGCGCGAAGACGACGCGGACCAGCCGCTTCCCGGGGGTGCCATGAAGAAACTGATCCGCAGCCTTCAGGCGCTCAACGGCAAGGGGCGCAAGGTCACCAAGCGCGCAGGCGGTCGTTTCCTGATCGCTCCGGCACCCAATCTACGCCTCGATTTTCTTCTTCCCGCGACGGGAACGGCGCCCGCCGAGGACGCGCCGCCCCTCGTCATCTCCTACGGCACGCGCGATGGCGAATATGATCTCTACGCCGAGCGACTGCGCCAGTCCTGCAGCGGTGAGGGCATCGCCAGCGATATCGATACGATCCCCCCGTGCGGACGCGCCAATGCCTGCCTGTTCAAGCCGAGCTTCATAAAGTTCAAGCTGCTCACCCATAACCGCCCGGTGGTCTGGGTCGATGCCGACGCTGTTCTCACCGGGCCGATCGACTTGCCCGGCGGGGGCTGGGATGTCGGAACGCTGGACAACAGCCGCCATGCCGAGACCAACCCGAAGGCGGCGCTTTGCATCGCGTTCCGCCCCACGCTCGGTGCGTTGCGCTTTCTCGAAACCTGGGAACATCTCTGCTCCGAGCCTTGGTTGAAACCCGGACTGGATCACGCGCGGTTCAATGACACGCGGGCCATCCTCGTGAATACCTATTCCGAGATTGACCTGACCGCGGCGCTTTCCGGAAAGCTGGTGCGCGACCTTGGCAAAAAGAAAGAGGCGCGTGTCTGACGCGCCCCTTCCCGAAATCCGCTCTTTCGCCCGCGCTCAGATACCGTCGCCGACGAAGGCCTTCTCGACCACATATTCGCGCGGCTCGGAATTCGCGCCTTCGCGCAGTCCGAAGCCTTCGAGCACCGCCATCACGTCCTTGTTGAAGGCGAGCGAGCCGCAGACCATCGCGCGGTCGGTCTCGGGGTTCATCGGCTCGAGGCCGAGATCCTTGAACACCTTGCCGTTCTCGAGATTGTCGGTGATCCGGCCCATGTGATGGAATTCCTCACGGGTCGTGGTCGGGTAGTATTTCAGCTTGCCGTCCACCATCTCGCCGATCAGCGGATCGTTGATCAGGTTCTCGACCAGCTGGCGGCCATATTCCAGTTCCTCGACCGTCCGGCAGGTATGCATCATGATGACCTCGTCGAACTTGTCGTAGGTCTCGGGGTCGCGCATCAGCGAGGCGAAGGGCGCGATGCCGGTGCCGGTGGCGAGGAACCACACCCGCTTGCCGGGCAGCAGCGCGTCATGGACCAGCGTGCCCACGGGCTTCGGGCGCAGGATGATCTGGTCGCCCACATTGATATGCTGCAGCTTCGAGGTCAGCGGGCCGTCGGGCACCTTGATCGAGTAGAATTCCAGCTCCTCGTCCCAGTTGGGCGACGCGATGGAATAGGCGCGCAGCAGCGGTTTGCCATTGTCGCCCATCAGCCCGATCATCACGAATTCCCCCGAGCGGAAGCGCAAGCTTTGCGGCCGGGTCACGCGGAAGGAAAACAGCCGGTCCGTCCAATGGGTCACTTCGGTCACGGTCTGCGCGTCGGGCAGGGTCTTCACCTTGGGGATCTCGGTCACGGCGCTCTCGTTCATTGTCACATCTCTCTCGGGCCGGGGCTGGCGCCTCGGTCTGGCAAATATACAGATCGGATACAGCTTGCGTCAGCGCTGGCCCTTGATCTGGCTCAATTGCCGGTTTCGTTATGGTCTATCGGATATCGCGGGCGGGTGAAAGCCTCAGCCGGCGAGCCGCGCGCGGTAGTCATGCGCGGCCCAATCGGCGCGGAACAGCCATTGCGCCTGCGGCTGGCGCTCGGCCAGTTCCGGCGGGATCTCGACCTCGTCGAAGCCCACGCGCCGCGCCATCGCATATTGATCCGCGATCAGCGGGCCCGCCGCGCGCAGCCGACCCGTGAAGCCGAGCGCGCGGATGCGGCGCGCCAGCGAGAAGCCGCGGCCGTCCGAGAAGGTCGGGAACAGGACGCGGATCATCTCGGCGCCTTCGATCAGCGCAGGCAGGTAGCCCGCATCGGTCTCCGGCGCGATATCGAGGCTCGCCCCGGTGAAATCATCCTCGTGGAAGCCGTCGTCGCGAACGATCACGCTCATGCCACATTCTCCTTGTTCTCAATCACTTGGCCATCACTGTTCACACGGACGGCCTTGCCGCCGATGAAGTGGATGCCGCATTCGGTCTTGGCGGCACCGCGCCAGCGGCCCGCGCGTTCGTCTTCGCCCGGTTTCACGGGCGAGGTGCAGGGCGCGCAGCCGATCGAGGGGTAGCCTTGTGCCACGAGCGGATGGCGCGGCAGGCGGTTCTCGATCATGTAATCCTGCACATCCTGCTTGTCCCAATGGGCGAGCGGGTTGATCTTCATCCGGCTGTCGGTCTCGATCTCGAAGAAATCGAGCGCCGCGCGCTGGCCGCCCTGAAACCGTTTGCGCCCGGTGATCCAGGCGTCGTAGCCCGAGAGCGCGTTCTCCAGCGGCACCGTCTTGCGCAGGGTGCAGCAGGCATCGGTGCTGTACTGGTGCAGCGTGCCGTCCGGGTCGTCGCGGGCAATCGCGGCCTCGTCGGCCTGAATCACCTGCACATTGGTCAGGCCCAGCTTAGCCGCGACGTCGCGTTGATAGGCGAGCGTCTCGGGAAACAGCATCTGCGTGTCGATGAACAGCACCGGCGTGCCGGGCGCGATCACCGAGACCATGTGCAACAACACCACCGATTCCGCCCCGAAGGAGGAGACCAGCGCGACATTGCCCACATCGGGGTCACGCAACGCTCGCTCCATCACCGCGGTTGCGGCGTGGTGGCGGTAGCGTTCGTTCAGCCCGGCGACGCGGGGGGCGATATCCGTTCCATCACTGAGCGGCATGGCGTTGAGCCTCTGCATAGAGCGCTTCCTTGAACGGGGCCGGGCCAAGGCGGCGCAGCGCGTCGAGGAAGCTCTCGGTCGCGCTTTCACGCAGTTCGAGATAGGCGCGCAGCAGACGCTCCAGCGCGGGGATCACCTCCGTATAGGCAAAGCCGGGGCCGGCACGTTCGCCAAGCGCCATCGTCTCGCTCGCGTCGCCGCCCAGCGTGATCTGGTAGTTCTCCACGCCGGCGCGGTCGAGGCCGAGAATACCGATATGGCCCAGATGGTGATGGCCGCAGGCGTTGATGCAGCCCGAGATCTTGATCTTGAGCGCACCGATTTCCTGCTCCAGCCCGAGATCGCGGAAATGGGTCGAGATCTGTTGCGCCAGCGGGATCGAGCGGGCCGTGGCCAGTGCGCAGTAATCCATGCCGGGGCAGGCGATGATGTCCGAGGTCAGCCCGATATTCGCCGTGGCGAGGCCGCCCTTGCGCAGGGCCTCGAACAGCGCGGGCAGATCGGCCTTCGCGATATGCGGCAGGATCACGTTCTGTTCGTGGCTGATGCGCAGCTCCGACTGGCCGTAGCGCTCGGCAAGCTCCGCCAGAAGGCGCATCTGGTCGGACGTTGCATCGCCCGGAGGCGCGCCGTGATCCTTGAGGCTGACCGTGACGACCCCGTAGTCGGGGTTGTGATGGGGCGAGACCGAACGCGCGGCCCAGTCGCGCAGAAGCGCATCGACGTTGAGCGCGGTGTCATAGCTCTCGCTCTCGCGCGCAGGCAAGACGGGCGGGGCGAATTGCGCCTTGAGATCGGCGAGGATCGCCTGGTCCGCGCCTCTAAAGGCTGCGCGCCGGGCCGGGAACTCGGCTTCGACCATCTCGGAAAATGTATCGATTCCAAGCTCATGCACGGTGATCTTGATGCGCGCCTTATACTTGTTGTCGCGCCGTCCGGCGAGGTTCCACGCCGCCACGATCGACTCCAGATAGGGCAGCAGATCGGCCGCGGGGAGGAAGCTGCGAAGTTCCTTGCCGATCATCGGGGTGCGGCCCAGACCGCCGCCCACGAAGACCTGAAAACCGATCTCACCGTCGCGCTCGACCAGTTGCAGGCCCACGTCATGGGCGCGGATCGCGGCCCGGTCGGCTTCGGCGCCGTTGATCGCGATCTTGAACTTGCGCGGCAGGAACTGGAATTCCGGATGGTCGGTGGACCATTGCCTGATCAACTCGGCATAGGGGCGAGGATCGGCGATCTCGTCGGCGGCAGCGCCCGCGAAGGCATCCGTCGTCGTGTTGCGGATCGCGTTGCCCGAGGTCTGGATCGCGTGCATGCCCACATCGGCCAGCGCGTCGATCATATCCGGCACATCGACCAGTTTCGGCCAGTTGAACTGGATGTTCTGGCGCGTCG
This sequence comes from Thioclava sp. ES.031, assembly GCF_002563775.1. NCBI lineage: Bacteria > Pseudomonadati > Pseudomonadota > Alphaproteobacteria > Rhodobacterales > Paracoccaceae > Thioclava > Thioclava sp. ES.031. The sequence continues at coordinate 1,522,445 of NZ_PDJO01000001.1, forward strand.
TGAAATGCCCGTAGCCGCGATCCCAGGCATCGGCGATCTTGGCAAGCTGGCGCATCTGCCGGGCTTCGATCGTGCCATAGGGGATTGCCACGCGCAGCATGTACGCGTGCAGCTGCAGATAGAGCCCGTTCATCAGGCGCAGCGGTTTGAACTCGTCCTCGGTCAGGCTGCCGTCGAGGCGGCGCGCGACCTGATGGCGAAACTGCTCGGCGCGCGCGCGAACGGCGGCGCGGTCGAAATCGCTGGGTTGGAACATGGATCAGCTCCTGGCCAGAGTGTTGTGGGGTAGCTCGATGGAAGGGCCGGAGGCGCGGAAGGCCTCGCGGAAATGCGCAGGCTCGGGGCCGTTCGGGCCGAGCGTGGCAGGCGCGAGATAGGCGCCCACGACTTTCTCGGGCTGGGCATTGGCCAGATCGAGCCACATCTCGGCAATCACCGGATCGTCGAGAAAGGCGGCGTCCTTGAGGCGCAACACCCATTGGCCCGCGTCGTTCATGTAGACGACATGGCCTTCGCGCAGGTCATTGGCGCTGATCACGCCGGGGATGAATTTCTTGCTCATAGCACGGCCTCCTTGAGGGCGGTGCGGGCGTCGCGCGGGGCGAGCCCGAGTAGGATCACGGCGGGGCCTTTGGCCTCGGCGGTAACGGTGGGCAGGGTGGCGAGCGTCGCGGGGCGGATCACCTGATCGGCGCGCGAGGCGTTCTCGACCACGCAGGCGGGTGTCGCGGGCGAGGCGCCATGCATCATCAGGCGCCCCTGCACGTAGCGCGCCGCGCGCTTGCCCATGTAGATCGCGGCGACCGCGCCGGGACGAGCCAGCGCCGCCCAATCCTGTTCGGCCAGCCCGTCGGCGTCGTGACCGGTGAGCAGGCGCAGTTCGCGATTGCGGCCGCGCTCGGTCAGGCTTTGACCAAGCGACGCGGCAGCGGCAGAAGCGGCGGTGATGCCCGGCAGCACGCGATAGGCGATCCCGGCCGCGTCGAGCGCGTCCAGTTCCTCGCCCAGCCGCCCGAACACGCCCGGATCGCCCGATTTCAGGCGCAGCACGCGCTGGCCTTCCTGCGCGAGGCGGATGATCAGGTCCGAGATGTCGCCTTGCTTCATCGAGGGGCCGAAGCCGGTCTTGCCGGTCTCGATCAGCTGCGCCTGCGGACCCGCGAGCGCGAGCACCTCGGCGCTCACCAGCGTGTCGTGCAGGATGACGTTGGCGCACATCATCTCGCGCAGCACCGCCACGGTCAGCAGGTCCGGATCGCCCGGACCGGCCCCGGCAAGGGTCACCCGGGTCTGAGTTTCGAGAGTTTCCATGTCACGCTCCTCGTCTGCGTCTTGAGCGTGAATATAGGAAATTATTCTGGTTTTTGGCCATATCCCCTTGCCAATAAGGACATTCGTTCCTTATGGATTTGGAGGGAGCGACAACCTCCTAACAAGCGGAGGGAAATCGGAATGGCGGTGCAGATCGACGAGCTGGATCGGAAAATCCTCGCGGAGCTACAGGACGATGCGAGCCAGTCGCTCGACGAAATCGCGCGGAAAACAGGGTCTTCCAAGACCCCGGTCTGGAACCGGATTCGCAAATTGCGTGCGGCGGGGGTGATTGGAAAGCAGACCGCGATCCTCGATCCCGAGGCGCTTGGCTTCGATGCCTGTTTCTTCGTGCTGATCCGCACCTCCGAGCATGAGGCCGAGTGGCAGGACAAGTTCCTCGCCACCCTGCGTGCGCGCCCCGAAGTGATGGAGGCGCACCGTCTGGCGGGCGATATCGACTACATCCTGAAAGTGCGGGTCGAGAATGCGCGCGCCTATGACCGCTTCTATCAGGCGCTGATCTCCGAGGTGAAAATCCACAACGTGACCGCGCTTCTCTCGATGGAGGAGCTGAAATCCACCACCGCGCTGCCGCTGTGAGGCTCAGCGCTTGGTATAGGTGACCTGCAGCTTCTCCAGCCCGTGGAAGTGGTAGAGATCCGCGTAATAGGGGCGGCGCGGCAGATCGAGCCCCTGAAGCCGCTCCATCAGCATCGGCAGGGCAAGCTTCAGCTCCAGCCGGGCCAGCGGCGCACCGATACAGAAATGCGCCCCCGCGCCGAAGCTGAAATTCGTGCGCACGGGGCGCGACGGGTCGAAGACGCTCGCATCGTCCCAAGCCGACGGGTCGCGGTTCGCACCGGCGAGCAACAGCCCGATCCGCTCGCCCTTGCGCAGCACCTGTCCCTGAAACTCCATGTCCTCATAGAGCCAGCGCGTGAAGAGATGCAGCGGCGGATCGAAACGCAGCAGCTCCTCGATCGTGCCGTCGATCCGCGCAGGCTCCAGCCAATGGGGGGCGACGCTCTGTTCGATCAGGGTCTTCACGCTGTTGCCGATCTGGTGGACGGTCGCCTCATGGCCCGCGTTCAACAGCAAGATCACGGTGGAGATCAGTTCGTCGCGGGTCAGATGGGTGCCTTCTTCCTCGACCGCGATCAGTTCCGAGATCAGATCTTCCCCGGGCGCTTTGCGGCGGGTCTCGATCAGATCGCCCAGATAGGCCGCGAAGTCCGCGGAGGCCTGTGCCGCGTCTTCCTCGAGGCTGATATCGCGGCGCGCCTGATACATCTGCACCATCGCGTTCGACCACGCCAAGAGCTTGTCCGCGTCGCTTTCGGGCACGCCCAGAAGCCGTGCGATCACGATCACCGGCAGGGGTTTGGCGAAATGCTCCAGCAGGTCGCAGCCACCCTCGGGCATCTCGTCGATCAGCCGATGGCAGAGCGCGGCGATCTCGTCTTGCATCCCTGCGATCCGGCGCGGGGTGAAGGCCTTCGCCACAAGCTTGCGCAGCCGGGTGTGCGTCGGGGCTTCCAGTTCCAGCATCGAATGACGCTCGATCGCGTAGAAGGGTTCGAGGTGCTTGGGGATGTCCACCGCCTGCTCGGGCGGGGCCTCGCGCCCCAGCCGCCGGTCGCGCAGCGCCATGCCGACAATCGCGGCCCGCGCGGTGACGCGAAACCCGTATTCGGGCCATTGCACCAACGGCCCGCCTTGCCGCACCCGGTCATAGAACGGGTAGGGGTTCTGGACGAAGTCTGGATCGAGCGGGGATTGGGAAAGGGTCTGCATCGGCGCTCCGGTTACTCGGGGCCAGATTGGGCAGAAGGCGCCGCGCGATGCAAGACCAAGGTGACGCGCTGCCTTGCATTGCCGCGCAGTAGGCGCAAGGAAAGGGGTAGGAGAGTGCTGATGCTGGGCCGTGTCGCCATATTGCTGATCTGGATCGCGCTGACGCTCGCCGCCTCTATCGGGGTGTGGCGGGTCTCTGCACGCGAGGGTCTGGCGCGGATCGAAGCGCAGGGGCAGTCCGATCTGCGGCTGGCGTCGGATCGTCTGGTGGCAGCACTTTTGCAGTTTCGCGAGGTGGCGGTGCTGGCGGCCGATCATCCCGACGTCGTGGCGCTGGCGGCGCGTTTCGCCGAAGGGGGCAAGGCCGTCGGCACTTGGCGCGATGCGGCGGTGAGCCTGACGCTTCAGCGCCTCGCCGATCATGCGGGCGCGCGCGACATCTGGCTGATCGCGCCGGGGGGTACGGTGCTGGCGGGCCCGGCGGATAGCCCTGACCGGGTCACGATGAACCGGGCGCTGGCGCGGGCGGCGCAAGGCGCGACCGGCTCCGAGCATTTCGTGGACCCCGATACCGGCGATCGGCTGTTCGTCTTCGCAGCCCCTGTCTTTGCCTCGGGCGGCCGTGTCGCGGGGATCGTGCTGCTGCGGCTGAATGCTGAGGATGTCGAGGCCGAGGGGCGCGGCAACCCGGTGCCGGTCTGGTTCACCGATGAAAGCGGCGTGAGTTTTCTGACCAACCGCAGAGATCTGGTGCTGCTGTCGGAACCGGGTGCGAAACCCGATCCCGCGACCTATCCGGCGGGGGCGCTTTCCGGGGAGTTGCGCCTGCGCGAACGCAACCTTGCGGGGTATCTGCTGGTCTCGGGCGACGGCTCGCTTGCCGGTCCCGCCTTGGACGTCTCGCGCGCGCTGCCGGTGATCGAGATGGAGGGCCATGCGCTCGCTGCCGCCGATCCGGTGCTGCGCGCGGCGCGGCTTGCGGCGCTCTCGACGGCGGCGGGGTTTCTGGCCGTGGGGGCGGTGATCTTCGCATTGTGGGAGCGCAGGCGCGCGCTGGCGGAAGCCAATGCCGCGCTGGAGGCCCGCGTGGCGGAGCGCACGGCGGAACTGTCCACCGCGAACGAGGAATTGCGGCGCACGCAGGCTGAACTCGTGCAGGCGGGCAAGCTGTCCGCGCTGGGCCAGATGTCGGCGGGGATCAGTCACGAGCTGAACCAGCCGCTGATGGCGATCTCGTCCTATGCCGAGAATGCCGAACTGCTGTTGGATAGGGGGCGGGCCGAGGAGGCGGGCGAGACGCTGGGCAAGATCGGCGCGATGGCGCATCGCATGGCGCGCATCATCCGCAATCTGCGCGCCTTTGCGCGACAAGAAAGCGAACCCGCGACCCGCGTCGGTCTCGCGGCGGTGGTGGAGAGCGCGCTGGAGATGCTCGACGAGCGACTGCGGCGCGCGGGGGTCTCCGTGGACTGGCAGCGCCCCGACTTCCCCGCCATCGTAATGGGCGGCGAGGTGCGGCTGAGCCAGGTCGTCATCAACCTGATCTCGAACGCGATCGAGGCGATGGAAGGCCAACCCGAGCGCCGCCTGACCATCCGCATGGCGCGCGCGGAAGGCATGATCCGCCTCAGCCTGCGCGACACCGGGCCGGGCATCGCCGATCCGGACCGTATCTTCGATCCATTCTACTCGACCAAGGAGGCGGGATCGGCGGAGGGGCTTGGCCTCGGCCTCTCGATCTCTTACGGGCTGGTGCAAGGGTTCGGCGGCACCCTGCGGGGCGAGAACGCGCCCGGCGGCGGCGCGCGTTTCACCATCGAGCTGCGTGAAGCCACGGCCCAACCCAAACCGATCGAGGTGGAGACATGATGCGCCGGGTTCTCTTTGTCGATGACGACCGCGCGGTGCGCGAGGCGCTGGGCCAGACGCTGGAACTGGCGGGGCTGAAGCCGACGCTCGCGGGCAGCTATATCGAGGCGAAGGACCATATCTCGACCGAGTTCGAGGGGATCGTCGTCACCGATATCCGGATGCCGGGAAAGGACGGGTTCGCGCTGCTGGACCTCGTGCAGAAGGCCGATGCGGAGCTGCCCGTGGTGCTGCTGACCGGCGAGGCCGATGTGCCGATGGCAGTGCGCGCAATGGCGTCGGGGGCGTTCGATTTTCTGGAAAAGCCCTGCACGGGGAAAGACTTGCTGGCCGTTGTCGAGAAGGCGCTGGAAACCCGCGCGCGGGTGATGGAGGCGCGCTTCTCGCGGGCCGCCGGAAAGCGCGGCGACGCGGCGGCGCGGATGTTGGTCGGTAGCTCTCCGGTGGCGGAGGGCTTGCGCGAGGCCGCCCGGCGCGCCGCGCGCTCGGGCGCCGAGGTGCTGATCACCGGCGCGCCGGGGGCGGGCAATTCCAAGCTCGCCGAGGTGATCCACCTGCTCTCGACCAATGCGCGGCGTCCCTTCGTGAAGCTCGCCGCGGCGGGCCTCGACGTGGAGGGGCTGGAGGCAGGCTTCGCGCAGGCCGAGGGCGGGACGCTCTACCTTGACGAAGTGGCCGACCTGCCGCGCCCCGCGCAATTCGCGCTGATCGAGCTTTTGGAAACCCGGCCCGCCACGCGCCTGATCGCGGGCACCTATCGCGACCTGCCGGGCGAGGCGCGGGCCGGGCGCTTCCACCCCGATCTCTACTGGCGGCTGGAGGCGCTGAAGGTGCGCATCCCCTCGCTGTCGGAGCGCCCCGAGGATATTCCCGCGCTGTTTCGCCATTACGTCGCCACCGCCTGCGAACAGGCCAATCTGCGCGCCCCCGAAATCCCGCCCGAGATGACCGCGCAGCTGATGGCGCGCGACTGGCCCGGCAATGCCCGCGCGCTGATGTCCGAGGCGATGCGCTTCGCGATGGGGCTGGAGGCGGGAGAGCCGCCGGAAGAACTGGGCCTGTCAGAGCGCATGGCGGCGGTGGAGAAGTCGCTGCTGGCCGAGGCGCTGACCCGCGCGGGCGGCAATGCGACGGAAGCCGCGTCGGCGCTGAAACTGCCGCGCAAGACCTTCTACGACAAGCTCGCGCGCCACGGGCTGCGGCCCGAGGATTATCGGGACTAACGGCGGGCGAGGATTCGCACTGAGCCGGTTCGAACTGTGCGGGTTTTCGCACATGGTTTTCCGCCTCGTGATGAAGTTTTTCCCGTAAGTTATTGATTTAGAGTAGCTATGTGCCTTCGTCACATAACTCTCACGAAACAGTTGATCGCATCTCTCGGCGGCTTTCTGCTGACCCCAATGCCGGGGAGGACCGGCGTGACATGAATTCCGGGAGGACATTATGAAGAAATTTACCGCCGCCGTTTCGGCGCTCGCCCTCATGGCTTCGGCCTCGGTCGCTATGGCCGATCCGACGGACTGCGACGAAGGCGAAATGGTCATCAAGTTCAGCCACGTCACCAATACCGACAAGCACCCGAAAGGGATCGCAGCGGCCCTGTTCGCCAAGCGCGTGAACGAACAGATGGACGGCAAGGCCTGCGTCGAGGTCTACCCGAACTCGACCCTCTACAACGATGACCAGGTGCTCGAGGCGATGCTGCAGGGCGACGTGCAGATGGCCGCGCCCTCGCTCTCGAAATTCGAGACCTTCACCAAGAAGTACCGCATCTTCGATCTGCCCTTCATGTTCAAGAACATGGCCGCCGTCGACGAATTCCAGAATTCCGACATCGGCCAGAACATGAAAGAGGCGATGGTGCGTCGCGGTCTGCTGGGCCTCGATTTCTGGCATAATGGTCTCAAGCAGTTCTCGGCCAACAAACCGCTGCTGGTGCCGGGCGACGCCAAGGGCCTGAAGTTCCGCGTGCAGCCCTCCGACGTGCTGATCGCGCAGATGGAAGCGCTCGACGCCTCGCCGCAGCCGATGGCCTTCTCGGAAGTCTACGGTGCGCTGCAGACCGGCGTTGTGGACGGGCAGGAAAACACCTGGTCGAATATCTACGGTCAGAAGTTCTACGAAGTGCAGGACGGTATCACCGAGACCAACCACGGTCTGCTCGACTACATGGTCGTGACCTCGGTCGATTGGTGGGACAGCCTCGACCCGGCGATGCGCGACGAGATCAAGTCGATCCTCGACGAGGTCACCAAAGAGCGTAACGCCGCGATCAACCAGGTGAACGAGGAAAACCGTCAGGCGATCCTCGATGCCGGCGCGACGATCCGCGAACTGACGCCCGAGCAGCGCCAGCAATGGGTCGATGCGATGAAACCGGTCTGGGACCAGTTCAAGGATGACGTCGGTCAGGAAAACATCGACGCAGCGCAGGCGATCAACGCCAAGCACTGATCCGGAACGGACGGGCGACAGACCCCACCTGTCGCCCGATCTCTCGGTGCGCGCGGCCCCCTAAATCACCCGCGCGCGCCCCTTTCACCTCTCGATCTGAGGCAGGAGTGAGCCATGAGCCAGCGCTATGAGCCGCGCAACGGGTTTTCGCGGGCGATCCATAATCTGGAGGAGACGCTGATCGCGTTGATCCTCGGCACGATGACCGTGATCACCTTCGTCAATGTCGTCCTGCGCTATGTCTTCAACTCCTCGCTGATCTGGGGGCTTGAGACGACACTGATCCTTTTCGCATGGCTGGTGCTGCTGGGCATGAGCTACGCGGTCAAGGTGACTGCGCATCTGGGCGTCGACGCCATCATCAACATGCTGCGCCCCGGCCCGCGCAAGGCGTTGGGCCTCGTGGCCGCCGGCTTGTGCATTCTCTACGCGGTGCTGCTCCTGAAAGGCGCATGGGATTACTGGGCCCCCTTCGCGGGCTTCGATCAGACCTCGGGCCGCTGGTTCCCGACGGGCTTTCAGGACACCCGCGACCGCGCCTTCTACGAGACCGATCAGGTGCCGATCGCGGACTGGCTCGCCGTCTGGCTGGGCGACCGGTTCAACATGGGCGAGGCCTATGACAAGCTGCCGCGCTTCATCCCTTACGTGATCCTGCCGATCGGCGTGACGCTTCTGCTGATCCGCTTCGTGCAGGCGGCAATCGGCGTCGCCGTGGGTAAGCGTTCGGCGCTGATCGTGAGCCATGAAGCCGAAGACCAAGTGGCCGATGTGGCCCATATCAACAAGGGTGACTGAGGCATGGATATCCTGTTCCTTTTCGTGATGGTGATCGGCTTCATGCTGATCGGCGTGCCGATCGCGGTCTCTCTGGGTCTCGCGTCGACGCTGTTCCTGCTGATCTTCTCGGACGCCTCGCTGGCCTCCATCGCGCAGTCGCTCTACGACGCGATGGACAATCACGCGACGCTGCTGGCGATCCCGTTCTTCATCCTCGCCTCGAGCTTCATGTCGACGGGCGGTGTGGCGCAGCGCATCATCCGCTTCGCCATCGCCGTGGTCGGCCACCTGCCGGGCGGTCTGGCCATCGCGGGCGTCTTCGCCTGTATGCTGTTTGCCGCGCTCTCGGGCTCGTCGCCCGCGACCGTGGTCGCCATCGGCTCCATCGTCATCGCGGCGATGCGTCAGGTGGGCTACTCGAAGGATTTCGCCGCCGGCGTGATCTGTAACGCCGGCACGCTCGGCATCCTGATCCCGCCGTCGATCGTGATGGTGGTCTATGCTTCGGCGACCGACGTGTCGGTGGGCCGGATGTTCCTCGCGGGCGTCATTCCGGGCCTGATGGCGGGCGTCATGCTGATGGCCACGATCCTGTTCTTCGCGATCAAGCGCAACCTGCCGAAAGGCGAGTGGCAGGGCTGGGGCGAGGTCGCCGCGAGCTTCATCGACGCGTTCTGGGGCCTGATGCTGATCGCGATCATCATGGTCGGCCTCTACGGCATCCCCGGCATCACGGGCGGCATCTTCACCCCCACCGAGGCCGCCGCCGTCGCCGCCGTCTATGCGTGGTTCGTCGCGAACTTCATCTATCGCGACATGGGCCCGCTCGATCAGGGCGAGAAGAAGATCGCGCTCTGGCAAAAGCCGCAGGCGCTGATCACCGCCGTCTGGCACAAGGGCACGCGCGACACGCTGTTCGAGGCGGGCAAGCTGACCATCACGCTGATGTTCATCATCGCCAATGCGCTGATCCTCAAGCACGTGCTGACCGACGAGCAGATCCCGCAGAAGATCACCGAGGCCCTGCTCGGCGCGGGTCTGGGCAAGATCATGTTCCTCGTGATCGTCAACATCATCCTGCTGATCGGCGGTCAGTTCATGGAGCCCTCGGGCCTGATCCTGATCGTCGCGCCGCTGGTCTTCCCGATCGCGATCGAGCTGGGCGTCGATCCGATCCATCTCGGCATCATCATGGTGGTGAACATGGAGATCGGGATGATCACGCCACCGGTGGGGCTGAACCTCTTCGTGACCTCCGGGGTGGCGGGGATGCCGATCATGCGGGTCGTGAAAGCGGCAGCGCCCTTCCTCGCCGTGCTCTTCGTCTTCCTGATCCTTGTCACCTATGTGCCATTCCTGTCGACTTGGTTGCCGACGATGGCGATGGGGCCGGAGACGGTCGTGAAATAAACCGCGCGGGGCGCAGGGGCCGAACCCGGCCCGATCGCCCCGCCATTCTGACCTGGCGCGCCCGTGGCACTCCCACGCGGCGCGCTTTTCTATGGGGGCAGGTCTGGGGGGCTCTGCCCCCCGCGCTGCGCGCGCCCCCCGGGATATTTCCACCAAGGCGAAAACACGGGAAATTCTTTCGGCTTGGCCGAAATATCCCGGGGTGAATTCGCGCAAGCGAAGAGGGGCAGCGCCCCTGTTGCCCGCTCGGGACATGGCACCGGCGCAAAATAAAAGGGCGACCCGATCGGCCGCCCCTCCTGCTCTGGCTATCGCCTGATTTTATTTCTGTTCCGATCCCGTCGGCGCCGGTGCCGCGGCGGCGGTCTCGGAGGCCGGGGGCGCGAGTTTCCGCGTGCCCTGACCGGTCTGCAGCGGGTCGTCCTGACGCTGCACCGAACCTTCGAAATGCGCACCGCTCTCGATCGCGATGGTCTTGTGGATGATGTCGCCTTCGACGCGTGCGGTCGAGGTCAGGCGCACCTTCAGGCCGCGCACACGGCCCACGACGCGGCCGTTGACCACGACGTCGTCCGCCATGATCTCACCCTTGATCGTGGCGCTTTCGCCGACGGTCAGCAGATGGGCGCGGATGTCGCCTTCGACGGTGCCTTCGATCTGGATGTCGCCGGTCGTCTTGACGTTGCCAGTGATGGTCAGGTCCGAGGAGAGAACCGAGGGCGCGGGCTTCGAGCGCGGCGCGGCGCTCGGCGTGTAGTCGCTCGAGCTGGACGTCGGGCGGCTCGGAGCGGTCGAGCTCTCACCGGTTTTGGGCTTGTCGCCGTCGGCCTTGGGGCCCGGTTCATGGATTTTCGATTTAGAAAACATTCTTACCAGCCTTGATGAAGGTCATCGGGTTAATTGGCTTGCCTCCGAGCCGGATCTCGTAGTGCAGATGCGGTCCCGTGGAGTGTCCGGTATTGCCCATATCAGCAATCCACTCGCCTTGCGACACTTTTTGCCCGACTTTCACGTGGAATTTGTTGAGGTGGCCGTAGCGGGTGGTGATGCCGAACTCGTGGCGGATCTTGACGATATTGCCGTAGCCGCGTTCGCGTTCGGCGGCGATCACGACACCGTCGGCGGGCGCGTAGACCTTGGTGCCGATCGGGGCGGCCATATCGACGCCCTCATGCATCCGGCCCCAGCGCCAGCCGAAGGGCGACGAGAAGCGGAAATGCGCCTTCACCGGCATCGAGAAGGGCAGCTTGTCGACGGCGATGCGATACATGTTCATCTCGTCGAGCTTGCGCAGGATGTTCTCGGCGCGCGCGGTGTCGCCATCGAGATCGGCGGTGCCCTTGGTCGAGAGCGAGATCGGCGAGAGCGGCCCGCCGGTGCCCGAATAGCCCCGCTTGATCTCCTTGAGGACGTGGTCGGGGTCCATGCCGGCCTGTTTGAAGACCTTGTCGAGCGGCTCCATCGAGATTTTCACAGCCCCTTCGAGCGTGGTGAAAATCTCGTCGTTGCGCTGCTCCATGAGCCGCTTCTGCAGCGCGATCTTGTCCATCTGCAGCTGCGCCGTCTTGGCGTTGGCGTCGGCGGTGTCGCGTTCCTTCGCGGTCTCGCCGAGCGCGGTGGACAGCATATCGACCGTCTTCTCCATATCCTCGGCGCGCGCGACCGGGGTCGGACCCGCATCGGGGCCATTGCCCTCGGCTTTCGCCAAGGCGAGCCGGGCTTTGTCGCGCTCGTCCATGGTGCGGCGCAGGGTGGCCTGGATCACGCCGATCCCGGTTTCCAGCTCGCGCTTGCGCTCTTCCGAGGCGAGCAGCGTGGATTGCATCTTCGAGACCTGCTCGAGGGCGGTCTGGAAGCGGTCCTGTGCGGCAAGGGCTTCGGCGGCACGGGCGTCGCGCTCTTGCGAGAGCGCGTCGAGGCGGCGCTCGAAGGCGAGTTTCGCGACCTTGTCGTTCTGCTCGGCCCCGCCCGAGGAAATCCCGTCGATGAAGAGCATCGAGGTCGCGGCCATCGACCACACGAACACGCCTGCGCCGATCGCCAGTACACTCGCTTGGGTGAGGGGGCGCAGTCGGACGAACCGCGTGGCGCTGTCTGATTTCAGAAACAGCCGCTGTTCGGGCAGGATGCGCTCGAGACGGGTGTTCAGGCGGTCGAGAATGCGTCTAGGCAAGCCGGTCGGTCCTGTGTTTGTTTCGGATCAAGCGCGGCCACGGGGCCGCACGTCACTTGCGGCGGCGCACCCGTCCTGCTTGTGGATAAGTCCTCCGCCCTCGAGCCAAGGGATTACCAAGGGGGGCAGGTCCCGGCAACCTCTTTCCCCTGCACATTCGGTCACGGTTCCCTCGCGCGCGCGGTATGAGCGGTTTTCTGCCCAAAAGGCCGCGTTGTCCGGCGGTTTCGGTCCCGCCGGTCATGCCTGCGTCACGTTGGTGTGATCCGCGCTTGCCGCCGGGCGCGCGCCACACAACGCCCCCGCGGTGCGACATCTGTCGCCCGCCGGGGTGTCATGCGGGGCGCTGCGCCCGCGTAGCGGGTCAGCCCAGGTCGCGGGCCGCTTCGAGCACCTCTTCGGCGTGGCCTTTGACTTTCACCTTCGGCCAGACCCGCGCGACATTGCCGTCCGCGCCGATCAGGAAGGTTGCACGAACAATGCCCCAGAAGGTTTTGCCATACATGGATTTTTCTGCCCACACCCCATAGCTTTCGCAGGTCTCGCCGCCATCATCCGAGGCGAGGTAGATGCCCAGATCATGCTTGGCGCAGAAATTCTCGTGCTTCTTCAGGCTGTCTTTCGAAATGCCGATGACGACCACGCCGGCCTCGGCGAAATCCGGGGCGAGCCGGGTGAAATCCAACGCCTCGGTGGTGCAGCCGGGCGTGTTGTCCTTGGGGTAGAAATACAGCACGACCGGACGGCCCGCGAAGGCCGACAGCGTCAGATTTCCGTCTTCCGTGATCGGATTTCCGAGCGTTTCGAAGCTCTTGCCGCCCGTGGCGGGAAGGGTGAACTCCGGCGCTTTTTCGCCTGTCTCGATCATTGGGGAACCTCCTTGCAGTTTCGGGGCTTACTTTCCGCGCCCGCTTGCGCGAGACTTAACCACGAGGCAGGAGACCCGGGCAAGACCGCGCGCGGTGGGCCCGGCAAACGAGACGGGGTCGGCACGCGCCGCCGCCGAGGGAGAAAAAGCCCCGATCCAACGGGCGCAAGACGAACGGTATGGAGAGACAGCGTCCCGATAGTCGCGAAACGTCCGGCACGCCCGAGAGGGCGGGCGAGGCGTCGTTGAGCGATGCCGAGACGCCCAAATCCGAGGCCGAGACCCAGCCCGGGGCAGCGACCCCGGTGAGCCGCGGCCGCCGTGCCCGCACCGGTCTGCTCCTTGTTCTCAGCTTCCTGTTTCTCGGGGTCGTGGCTGCCGGCGCCTTTCTCGTCATCACCCATCGCGCGGTCGCCGTGCCGCAATGGATCGTCTCGCGCATCGAGACCCGCGCCAATGACGCCTTGCAAGGCCAGATGCGGGTCCGGCTGTCCGGTGGGATCGATCTTTACATCGACGACGGCATCCGCCCCCGGATCCGCCTGAACACGGTGCGGCTGGAGCGGCCCTCGGGCCTGCCGATCGCGGTCCTGCCGGAACTGCGTATGACGCTCTGGGCGGAGCCTTTGCTGCGCGGGCGGGTGGAGCCGCGCTCGTTTCGGTTGCGCGGGGCGAGCCTGTCGCTGCATCGTCTGCCCGACGGCAATCTGGATCTCGATTTCGGCGGCAATCGTTTCGCCAATATCGACTTGAACAACGCCTCCGATCTCATTGAAGCCTTTGAGAAAACCATTGAAGTTCCGGCGCTGTCCCGGTTGCAGCAGATCAGCGCCGAAGACCTGCAGATCCGGCTGATGGACGAGCGGCTCGACCGGCTCTGGAAGGTCACCGATGGCCGCTTCAAGCTGACCCAAAGCGACAGTGAAATCTCGGTCGCGCTGGGGTTCGATCTGGGCAGCGGGCAGACGAAACCGGCGCAGGTCGCGCTGTCGATGACCACGCAGAAAGCCAGCCGCGAAGCCAGTTTCGGGGCCGCCGTGACCGCGCTTCCGGCGCGCGATCTGGCGGTCCAGGCCCCGGCGCTCGCGGCGCTCGGCGTGCTCGATGCGCCGATCTCTGGGGCGCTGCGCTCGGGGCTCAACGACAAGGGCGAGCTGACCGGGATGAACGCGATGCTCGAGATCGGGCGCGGCGCGATCCGGCCCAATGAGGGCGTGAACCCGATCCCGATCGAGAACGGCAAGCTCTATCTCAACTACGACCCGAAACGGCAGCGGGTGGAGGTCTCGACGCTTTCGCTCAACAGCCGGGCGCTGCGCCTGAAGGCGGCGGGCCACACCTATCTGCGCGATCTCGAAGGCGGGGTGCCGCAGAAGATCCTCGGCCAGATCGCGATTTCCGATCTGCAGCTCGATCCGGCGGGGCTGTTCGAGAGCCCGGTGCAATTCGCGCAAGGCGCGGTCGATTTCCGGCTGAACCTCGATCCGTTCCGCATCGATATCGGCCAGTTGGAACTCAACGATCAGGGCGACACGACGATCTCGGCGCGCGGCAAGGTCAGCGCCGAGAAGGACGGCTGGAAAGTCGCGCTCGATGCCGGGATCGACCAGATCGACCAGACCAAGCTGCTCGCGCTCTGGCCGCCCGCGGTGGTGCCAAAGACCCGCGAATGGCTCGAGAAGAACGTGACCACGGGCCAGCTGCGCAATGCCCGCGTGGCGCTGCGGCTCGTGCCGGGCGCGCAGCCGAAACTGGCGCTCGGCTACGAGTTCCGGGGCGCGGATGTGCGGATCATCAAGACCCTGCCGCCCGTGCAGCAGGGCCGAGGTTTTGCGACGATCATCGATACGCGACAGGCGCTCAAGGTCGAGGAGGGGCATGTGACCGCGCCGTCGGGCGGCCGGATCGAGGTAACGGGCTCGTCGCTCATCGTGCCCGATATCCGCATCAAACCCGCCCCGGCGAAGGTCACGCTGATGACGCGCTCGCCGATCCCGGCGGCTCTGTCGCTGCTCGACCAGCCGCCATTCGAGTTTCTCAGCAAGGCGGGCATGAGCACCGATGTGGCGCAGGGCTGGGCCGAGGCGCGCTCGGTGATCCGCTTGCCGCTGAAGCCCAAGGTGCCGCAGGACGAGATCGATTTCGACGTGACCGCCCGGCTGACCGAGGTGAAAAGCGACACGCTGGTGCCCGACCGACCGCTGCGGGCCGATTTGCTGACGCTGAAGGCCGATCCCAAAGGGATGACGATCTCGGGCAAGGGCACTCTGTCCGGTGTCGGGTTCGATGCTGCCTGGACGCAGAAATTCGGGCCGGAGAACAAGGGGCGTTCGGAGGTCGCGGGCACGGTCGATGTCAGCCCCGATGGGCTCGACCGGCTGGGGATCGCGCTGCCCAACGGCATGGTGCGCGGCTCGTGCAAGGGCCGTATCGCGCTCGAGCTGCGCAAGGATCAACCGACGCGGTTCACCTTCGCGAGCGCGCTGAACGGGATACGCCTGTCTATCCCGGAAATCGGCTGGAGCAAGGCGCCGGGCAGCGCGGGCGATCTGAAAATGTCCGGCACGCTCGGCGCGCCGCCACAGGTCGACAGCCTGTCGCTGAGCGCGGCGGGGCTGAAGACGCAGGGCGACATCACCTTGAACAAGGGCGGCGGGCTGAACCGGGCGCGGTTCTCGAGCCTGAGCGTCGGCAACTGGTTCTCCGGCAGCGTCGATCTGGTCGGACAGGGCAAAGCGCGCCCGCCGAAGGTGAATGTCACCTCGGGCAGGCTGGACCTCGCCAAGGCCGATTTGGGCGGCGGTGCGGGGGGCAGCGCGGGCGGTGCCGGCACGGCGATCAGCGCGTCGCTCGACCGGCTGCAGATCACGGATGGCATCGCGCTGACAGGCTTCCGGGGCGATTTCAGCACGCGCGGTGGCCTCTCGGGCCGGTTCCAGGGGCAGCTCAACGGCAGCGCGCCGATCGACGGCACGGTGATCCCGGCGGCGGGCGGGCGCGTCGCGGTGCGCGCGCAAACCCGCGACGCAGGCCGCGCGCTGGCGGCGACCGGGATTTTCACCAAGGCCCGCGGCGGGCAGGGCGCGTTGGTGCTGACCCCGCTTGGGCAGAAAAGCTATGACGGCAAGCTCACGGTCGCGAACCTGCGGGTGAAGGACGCGCCGGTTCTGGCCTCGCTTCTCTCGGCGGCCTCGGGTGTGGGCCTGCTGGAGCAGCTCGGCGGCGAGGGCATCCTGTTCAGCTCCGTCGAAGGCGCCTTCCGCTTGACGCCCAACGGGGTGAGTGTCACACGGGGCGCCGCCGTGGGGGCCTCTATGGGGGTGACGATGACGGGCAACTATTACCCGCAATCGAAGACGCTGAACATGAAGGGCGTGATCTCGCCTTTCTATCTCGTGAACGGGATCGGTCAGGTCATCTCCAAGCAAGGCGAGGGCCTCTTCGGGTTCAACTACTCGCTGCGCGGAAGCTCCGATGCGCCGAAGGTCTCGATCAATCCGCTCTCGGTGCTCGCGCCGGGCGGTCTGCGCGAGTTGTTCCGGGCGGGGCCGCCCAAGGTGCTGAGCGAATAAGGCTGACGATGAAGCTAGACGATTTCGATTTCGAGCTCCCCGAGGGGCTGATTGCGACGCGGCCTGCGCGCCCGCGCGATGCGGCGCGGCTGCTGCTGGCCGAGGGCGATGCGATCCATGACCGCCATGTGCGCGACCTGATCGACATCTTCCGGCCCGGCGACCGGCTGGTGCTCAACAATACCAAGGTGATCCCGGCGCGGCTGGCGGGCACCCGGACCCGGCAAAGCGCGCAGGGCGAGGTGGTCGCGAAGGTCGAGGTGACGCTTCTGGAGCCCGCACCGGGCGGCGAATGGTCGGCGCTCGCTAAGCCTTTGCGCAAGGTGAAGGAGGGAGAGGAGATCGTCTTCTCCGACGCGCTCTCGGCCAGGGTCGAGGCGATCGAGAACGGCCAGCTGCGGCTCAGCTTCAACCTGTCGGGCGAGGATTTCGACGCGGCGCTGGCTGAGGCGGGCGCGATGCCGCTACCGCCCTATATCGCGGCGCTGCGCGCCCCCGATGACGAGGACAAGCGCGATTACCAGACCGTCTTCGCACGCCATTCCGGTGCGGTCGCGGCGCCCACGGCCAGCCTGCATTTTACCCGCGAGCTGCTGGAGGCGCTGGCCGCCAAGGGCGTGGAGTTCACCGAAGTCACGCTTCATGTCGGCGCGGGCACCTTTCTGCCGGTGAAGGTCGAGGATGTCACCACCCACAAGATGCATGCCGAATGGGGCGAGGTGAGCGAACAGGCGGCAGCCGAGATCAACGCGACCAAACAGGCGGGCGGCCGCGTCATCCCCGTGGGCACCACCGCGCTGCGCCTGATCGAGAGCGCGGCGCGTGCCGAGGGCGGCGCGAAGGGCCATATCGTGCCGTTCCGCGACGCCACCGACATCTTCATCTATCCCGGTTTCGAGTTCCGCATCACCGACGCGCTGATGACGAATTTCCACCTGCCGAAATCGACCCTGCTGATGCTGGTCTCGGCTTTGATGGGCCAAGATCGTATACGCGAAATTTACGATCATGCGGTTAAGACGGGTTATCGTTTCTTCTCTTACGGCGATGCGTCGCTTCTAATTCCGTAGAGTCGCTTTCAGGGCTTGGAAATGTCTTCGCTGCGGACTAGATGCCGCGACACGACGCAATCCAAATCAGTCCCCGGGAGTCCAAGACATGTTGTTAGTGCTGCGCCAGACATGGCCGCTTTTGCTGGGCATCATGCTCTTGATGGTCGGCAACGGGATGCAGGGCACGCTGCTTGGTATCCGCGGCAAGATCGAGGGTATCGACACCTTCTACATGTCGCTCGTCATGTCGGCCTATTTCGCGGGCTTCCTGTTCGGGTCGCGCATGGTGCCGGAGATGATCGCGCGCGTCGGTCATGTGCGGGTCTTCGCGGCGCTCGGCTCGCTGATCTCGGCGATCCTCGTCCTTTATGCCGCCTTTCCGAACTGGCCCTCCTGGGTGGCGCTGCGCGTCCTGATCGGCTTCTCCTTCTCGGGCGTGTATATCACGGCGGAAAGCTGGCTGAACGCGGGCTCGACCAACGAGACGCGCGGGCAGGCGCTGTCGCTCTACATGATCATGCAGATGTTCGGCATCGTCACGGCGCAGGCGCTGCTCAACGTGGGCGATCCGGCGGGGTATCTCCTCTTCGTGATCCCCTCGGTGCTGGTGTCGCTGTCCTTCACGCCGATCCTGCTCGCGGCCTCGCCCGCACCCAGCTTCGAGACGATCCAGCGCATGACCTTCAAGCGGCTCTGGGAAGCCTCGCCGCTGGGCATGGTGGGGATCTTCCTGCTGGGCGGCATCATCTCGGCGATGTTCGGCATGGCCTCGGTCTGGGGCACCGCCGAAGGGCTCAACGTGAAGCAGATTTCGGCCTTCGTGGCGGCGATCTATGTGGGCGGCCTCTTCTTGCAATATCCCATCGGATGGGCTTCGGACCGGATGGACCGGCGCCACGTGATCATGTGGGCGGCGCTTGCAGGCGCGGTGGTTACCTTTGCGATCTTCGCGACGAACCCGCCCTTCTGGGTGCTGCTGATCGGCGCGACGCTGATCGGCGGTGTGGCCAACCCGCTTTATTCGCTGCTGATCGCCTATACGAATGACTATCTCGATTATTCCGATATGGCGTCCGCTTCGGCGGGGCTGATGTTCGTCAACGGGCTCGGTGCAGTGGCGGGGCCGCTGGTGACCGGTTGGCTGATGAGCGTCATGGGGCCGGGCGGCTTTTTCCTCTATATCGGGGTGCTCTGTGCCGGGATTGCGGGCTATGCCGCATGGCGGATGACGCGCCGTGAAGCGCCTTCGGCGGACGAGACCGGCTCCTACACGCTGCTCTCGCCGACGGCGACGGCGGTTGCGGTCGAGGCCCGTCTCGAAGTCGCTCAGGAAGAGGCGGAAGCGGAGGCCGAAGCCGAAGCGGAAGCCGAGGCAGATGCGGAAGCCGAGGGGGAAGCGGAAGAGCACTCCGAGGCCGACAAGCGCACGGATACCGCCAGCTGACGCAAGCCCCCTTTGCCTGCCCCTTTGCTTGCCCTACCATGATCTGACGACAGGCGGGGCAGGCACGGCAGGGGAGGGCCGTCACCATGGATCGCACAAACGAGATTATACGCTTCTGGCGTATCGAGGTCGGCGAGAAATACTGGTATCAGTCGAGCGAGCAGATCGACGCCGCGATCCGGCGCCGCTATGCGCCGCTCTGGCAGGTGGGCGCGCAAGGTGCGCTGAGCGAATGGGAGCGTAACGCGGAGGGCGCGCTGGCGCTTTTGCTGCTGCTCGACCAGTTCCCGCGCAACATGTTCCGCGAAGACCCGCGCGCCTTTCAGACCGATCCGATGGCGCGGCGCCATGCCGAACGTGCGATCGCCGAAGGGTTCGACCTGCAGATCGGCCCGCCGCTGCAGCAGTTCTTCTACCTGCCTTTCATGCATTCCGAGGCGCTGTCCGATCAGGACCGGGCGGTCACTCTGTTCGCCGAGCGCTGGCGCTCGGAGGACAACCTGCGCCATGCGCGCGCACATCGTTCAGTGATCGAACGGTTCGGGCGCTTCCCTTGGCGCAATTCTGCGCTAGATCGCGAAACGACGCCCGAGGAACAGGCATTCATGGAACAGGGCGGCTACCGCAAGGCGCTTGTGGATGCGGATGAGTTGAAGCTGTCCGTAAAATAGTTTAATGCCAAACCAGTTTCTGACCGGAGGGAAGACATGGCATCGAAAAGCTACGACATGATTGTGATCGGGGCAGGGCCGGGGGGCTATGTCAGCGCCATCCGGGGCGCACAGCTGGGCCTCAAGGTCGCGATCGTGGAGCGCGAGCATCTGGGCGGCATCTGCCTGAACTGGGGCTGTATCCCCACGAAAGCGCTGCTGCGCTCGGCCGAGGTGTTCCACCTGATGGAGCGCGCGAAGGATTTCGGTCTCAGCGCCGAGAAGTTCGGCTATGACCTCGACGCGGTGGTGAAACGCTCGCGCGGGGTGGCCAAGCAACTCGCCTCCGGCGTCGGCCACCTGCTCAAGAAGAACAAGGTCGATGTCGTGATGGGCACCGCGAAACTGGCCGGCAAGGGCAAGGTTTCGGTGAAAACCGACAAGGGTAGCGAAGAGTTGACCGCCAAGAATATCGTGCTGGCCACCGGCGCGCGGGCGCGCAACCTGCCGGGGCTCGAGGCCGACGGCAAGCGCGTCTGGTCCTACAAGCACGCGCTCAACCCGCCGCATGAGCCGAAGAAACTGCTGGTCATCGGCTCCGGCGCGATCGGCATCGAATTCGCCAGCTTCTTCAATACGCTGGGCGCCGAGACGACGGTCGTCGAGGTGATGGATCGCGTGCTGCCCGTCGAAGACGAGGAAATCTCGAAATTCGCCAAGAAGCAGTTCGAGAAGCAGGGCATGACGATCCGCGAGAAGACCACCGTGACCAAGCTCGACCGCAAGGCCGACAAGGTCATCGCGACGCTCGACAAGGGCGGCAAGACCGAGACGCTGGAGGTCGACACCGTGATCTCCGCCGTGGGCATCGTCGGCAATGTCGAGGACCTGGGCCTTGAAGAGGCGGGCGTGAAGGTCGACCGCACCCATGTCGTGACCGACGAATACTGCCGCACCGGCGTCGACGGGCTCTATGCGATCGGCGATATCGCGGGCGCGCCGTGGCTGGCCCACAAGGCGAGCCATGAGGGCGTGATGGTGGCCGAGCTGATCGCGGGCAAGCACGCCCATCCGGTCAAGCCGGGCTCGATCGCGGGCTGCACCTATTGCCAGCCGCAGGTCGCCTCGGTCGGCATGACCGAAGCCAAGGCGAAAGAGGCGGGCTACGACATCAAGGTCGGCCGCTTCCCCTTCATCGGCAACGGCAAGGCGATTGCCCTGGGCGAGAGCGAAGGTCTGGTGAAGACCGTGTTCGACGCGAAGACCGGCGAATTGCTGGGCGCGCATATGGTCGGCGCGGAAGTGACCGAGCTGATCCAGGGCTATGTCGTGGGGCGTCAGCTCGAGACCACCGAGGAAGACCTGATGAACACCGTCTTCCCGCACCCGACCCTTTCGGAGATGATGCACGAGTCGGTGCTCGACGCTTACGGGCGCGCGATCCACTTCTGATCTGATGTGCCGAGAGATGCGAAAGGCCGGGGGAGACCCCGGCCTTTTTCGTTGCGTGGTAAGGGGCGCGCCCGAGCCTCGGGTGGGCGCTGCGCGTCGCCTTTGGCCGGGCGGTTTATCCCGCAAGCCCGCAAGTCGGATGTGCCTGCGCTGACATCGTCAATGCGCCCTCCCGGGGGGAGGGTCGGGCGCGGCCCGGGGCTGGTCGCCCCGTGCCGGTTATGACCAAGGCCCGTTCTTGCCCTTCCGGCGCACCTTCGGCATCGAGCGTGCGCCGCTCCAATCGCCCGCCTCAGGCGCGGGGGCCGCGCGCTCACGACGCGCGCCCGTACCGCCCGCCAGCTGGCGCAGCGCGGCCACGCGGTTCTCGGTCGAGGGGTGGGTGGCGAACAGGTTATCCGCGCCATGCCCGCTCAGCGGGTTGATGATGAACATATGCGCGGTCGCGGGGTTGCGCTCGGCGGCGACATTCTCGACCCGGCGCGCGCCCGCCTCGATCCGCTGCAGCGCCGAGGCGAGCCAGAGCGGATTGCCGCAGATCGCAGCGCCTTCCTTGTCGGCCGCATATTCGCGGGTGCGCGAGATCGCCATCTGCACCAGTGCCGCCGCCATCGGGGCGAGGAACATCATCGCCAGCGTGCCCATGATCCCCATCCGCTCGCGTGAGCCGCCGAAGAACAGGGCGAAATTCGCCAGCATCGAGATCGCACCGGCGAAGCTTGCCGTCACCGTCATGATCGCGGTGTCGCGGTGCTTGATATGGGCCAGCTCGTGGGCGATCACGCCGGACAGCTCTTCGCGCGATAGGCTCTGCATCAGCCCGGCGGTCACCGCCACGGCGGCGTTCTCGGGGTTGCGGCCGGTGGCGAACGCGTTGGGCTGCGGCGTGTCGATCAGGTAGACGGCGGGCATCGGCAGACCAGCATTCTTCGCCAGTTGGCCCACCAGCGCGTTCAGCCCCGCGCGGTCGCCCGGCGCCACCAGATGCGCGTTATGCATCCGCAGCACCATCTTGTCCGAATTCCACCACGAATAGACATTCATCCCGGCGGCGAAGATCAGCGCGATCACCATGCCGGTCGCGCCCCCCATCAGGTAGCCCAACCCCATGAACAGCGCTGTCATCGCCGCCATCAGCATCGCAGTCTTGGCATATCCCATCGTGATCATCTCCACGCGAAAACACTCGGTCTCGATATAGGCACGCGCCGCGCTCGCGCAATTCCGCGGGGCGCGCAAAACAAAAGGGGCCCCGGCGGGACCCCTTCAAAATCATGCGATGCAGCGCGCGATCAGCGTTCGATCTCGCCACCGCCCGCGTGCCAGTCATGCAGACCGCCGAGGTTGTAGACATGCTCGTAGCCCAGCTGGGCGAGCATCTGCGCCGCACCGGCCGAACGCGCGCCCGAGGCGCAATACAGAGCGACCGGCTTCGACGTGTCCAGCTTGGGATGTTTCTCGGGGCTCGACGGATCGGCCTTCATGCGGATCGTCGCGAGCGGGATATGCAGCGCGCCCTTGGCCTTGCCCGAGCTTTTGACTTCCATGCCCTCGCGCACGTCGACGACGGTCAGTTCGCCGGCTTTCGCCTTGGCCACGGCGTCTTTCGCCGAGATTTTTTCCACGCGGCCACCGCCGGAAGGACGAAGGAAGTTCAGCATCTCAATACCTCTTGCGTTCGCTGGACCCGAAAGATCCGTTTCCCGCCTCATGTGGCAAATGCCGGGAGGCTTTCAAGAGTATTAGCGCGGAACGGAGCGAAAATACATTCAAGAAATGGAATTTAATGCCGATCTGCCACGATTTTGATCGTGCTGCGAGGCGGGCAGGCGGCGCGCGCAAAGCGCCTGACATCCGCGCAGAGTCAAAAGTTCACATTTCGTTCGCAGATTTGGATTGGAGACTCGCCCGGAAACACCTATCTAGGGCTGGTGATAAAGGGGGCGTGGATGGCTGAACTGAAGTTCATCGAAGTGCGCGGCGCGCGCGAGCACAATCTCAAGGGCGTGGATGTCGATATTCCGCGCGACCAGTTCGTGGTGATCACGGGGCTGTCGGGCTCCGGGAAATCCTCGCTGGCGTTCGACACGATCTATGCCGAAGGGCAGCGCCGCTATGTCGAAAGTCTGAGCGCCTATGCGCGCCAGTTCCTCGACATGATGGGCAAACCCGATGTCGATCACATCTCGGGCCTGTCGCCCGCGATCTCGATCGAGCAGAAGACCACGTCGAAGAACCCGCGCTCCACCGTCGGCACCGTGACCGAAATCTACGACTACCTGCGTCTGCTCTACGCCCGCGCGGGCACGCCCTATTCGCCTGCCACCGGCGAGCCGATCGAGGCGCAGCAGGTGCAGGACATGGTCGATATCGTGATGCAGATGGAGGAGGGGACGCGCGGCTATCTGCTCGCCCCGATCGTGCGCGACCGCAAAGGCGAATATCGCAAGGAATTCATCGAGCTGCGCAAGCAGGGCTTCCAGCGCGTGAAGGTCAATGGCGAATTCTACGAGCTGGAAGAGCCGCCGACGCTGGACAAAAAATTCCGCCACAACATCGACGTGGTCGTGGACCGTGTCGTCGTGCGCGAGGGGATGGAGACGCGGCTGGCGGACAGTTTCCGCACCGCGCTCGACCTCGCCGACGGCATCGCGATCTTCGAGAGCGCCCCGCGCGAAGGCGAGGGCGAACCAGAACGCACGACGTTTTCGGAAAACTTCGCCTGTCCCGTGTCGGGCTTCACCATTCCCGAGATCGAGCCGCGCCTGTTCTCGTTCAACGCGCCCTTCGGGGCCTGTCCGGTCTGTGACGGCCTCGGCGTCGAGCTGTTCTTCGACGAGCGTCTGATGGTGCCCGATGTGACGCTTTCGGTGCAGGGCGGGGCGCTGGCCCCTTGGGCGCGGACGAAATCGCCCTATTACACCCAGACGATCGAGGCGCTGTCGAAACATTACGGCTTCGATCCGAAGAAGCCGTGGAAGGACCTGCCGGAGAATGTGCAGGAGCTGTTCCTGCGCGGCTCGGGCGATCAGGAGATCAAGTTCCGCTTCGACGAGGGCGGCCGCGTCTACGAGGTCAGTCGCACCTTCGAGGGGATCATCCCCAATATGGAGCGCCGCTACCGCGAGACCGATAGCGCCTGGTCGCGCGAAGAGATGGAGCGCTATCAGAACAACCGCCCCTGCCACGCCTGCGGCGGCTATCGCCTGCGGCCCGAAGCGCTCGCCGTGAAGATCGGGGGTAAGCACGTGGGCCATGTGGTCGAGATGTCGATCAAGGAGGCCCATGACTGGGTCGCCACCGTGCCGGGCAGCCTGTCGCACCAGAAGAACGAGATCGCGACGGCGATCCTCAAGGAAATCCGCGAACGTCTCGGTTTCCTCGTGAATGTGGGCCTCGATTACCTGACGATGAGCCGCGCGGCGGGGACGCTTTCGGGCGGTGAGAGCCAGCGGATCAGGCTGGCGTCGCAGATCGGCTCGGGGCTGACGGGCGTGCTCTATGTGCTCGACGAGCCCTCGATCGGTCTGCACCAGCGCGACAATGACCGCCTGCTCCAGACGCTGAAAAACCTGCGCGATCAGGGCAATACCGTGATCGTGGTCGAGCATGACGAGGATGCGATCCGCCATGCCGATTACGTCTTCGATATCGGCCCCGGCGCGGGCGTTCATGGCGGTCAGGTCATCGCGCGTGGCACGCCCGACGAGATCGCCGCCGATGCGGCCTCGCTGACGGGGCAATATCTGTCCGGCAAGCGCGAGATCGCGGTGCCGACGGAACGGCGCAAGGGCAACAAGAAGAAGCTCAAGGTGGTGGGCGCGACCGGCAACAACCTCAAGAACGTCACGGCCGAGTTCCCGCTGGGCAAGTTCGTCTGCGTCACCGGCGTCTCGGGCGGGGGCAAGTCCACGCTCACCATCGAGACGCTGTTCAAGACCGCCTCGATGCGGCTCAACGGCGCGCGTCAGACGCCCGCGCCCTGCGACACGATCAAGGGGCTGGAGCATCTCGACAAGGTCATCGACATCGACCAGCGCCCGATCGGGCGCACGCCGCGCTCGAACCCGGCGACCTATACCGGGGCCTTTACCCCGATCCGCGACTGGTTCGCCGGTCTGCCCGAGGCGAAGGCGCGTGGCTACAAGCCGGGGCGCTTCTCCTTCAACGTGAAGGGTGGGCGCTGCGAGGCCTGTCAAGGCGATGGCGTCATCAAGATCGAGATGCACTTCCTGCCCGACGTCTACGTCGAATGCGAGACCTGCAAGGGCAAGCGCTACAACCGCGAGACGTTGGAGATCCAGTATAAGGGCAAGTCCATCGCGGATGTGCTCGACATGACGGTCGAGGATGCGCAGGAGTTCTTCAAGGCGGTGCCTTCGATCCGCGAGAAGATGGATGCGCTGATGGAAGTGGGCCTTGGCTATATCAAGGTCGGCCAGCAGGCGACGACCCTGTCGGGCGGCGAGGCGCAGCGGGTGAAGCTGTCCAAGGAACTGTCGAAACGCGCGACAGGTCGCACTTTGTACATTCTGGACGAACCGACGACCGGTCTGCACTTCGAAGATGTTCGAAAACTGCTAGAGGTGCTGCACAGCCTCGTGGAGCAGGGCAACACGGTCGTGGTGATCGAGCACAATCTCGACGTCATCAAGACTGCCGATCATATCATCGATATCGGCCCCGAGGGCGGCGACGGCGGCGGTGAGATCGTGGCGGTCGGCACCCCTGAGCAGGTGGCCGAAAATCCGCGCAGTCATACCGGCCACTACCTCGCTCAGATGCTGGGAGTGAAGGTCGCGGCGGAGTGATCCGCCGCGCCGAGGACTTCGACCATGGCCGCGGGCTCAGCGCCGCGCGGTGCGGCCGATGACTTCCATGACCTTGTGGTCTTCCGCGCCGACTTTGTAGATCACGCCGCGTACTCTGTAGTAGCGCCAGGCGCCGGTCACGATCGGCAGGTCGTAGCGGCGCAGGTTCATAATCATCGAATGCTGATAGACCGGGAAGACGTCGCCGACGCTGAACTCGGGCTCCATCTGCCCTTGCAGCACCCAGCGCGCCGTTCCGTTGGTCGTGGCGACCTTGCAGAACGTGTCGCCCGTCGTGAGCGTCTTGCACTCAGGCGCGGCCTTTGCGGCGGTCTTGGTGTTCGCGGTCGCCGGGCTGTTCATGTCGATCTTGCCGCCGCGCATCACTTCTACCCCTTGCGCCGATCCTTCGGCGGAGGCGAGGGCGGGCAGGGCGCAGATCAGCGCGATCAGGGCGAGCGGGCGTGTCACGATCCTCATCGCGAAAGCCTAGCCACGCAGATGCCATCGGGCAATGAAATTGAGAATCGACGCATGTTTCTGTCCTCCAAGCTTTTGAGGACAAGAAAAAACGGGCGGAGTGGTTCCGCCCGTTCGTAACTTTCCATCTGGACTGTGGCTCAGAAGCCGACGACGTCCGAAGCTTTGCCGATCTGGGCGATCACTTCGCCGCTCTCGGGGCTGACTTCGTAGATGTAGCCAAACGAGCGCCAGTAGGTCGCGTCAGCCTTCAGGCCGAATGCGTCGGGCTGGCGGAGGCGAACGTGGTTCTCGGTGATCTGCTGGCCAACCTGCCACAGAAGATTGTTCCGAACCGAGGGCTTTTCAGCGTGTGCCTGGTTCGCGACCGAGACGCTGGATGCGAGTTTCGAACCTGCGGCGCTCATCGGACCATCTGCGAGAACTGCCATCGGGGTAAGAGCTGCGCCGATCACCGCGATCAGCGCGATACGGGGAAGATAAGTCATGCGCTTTTCCTTTCGTCTTGGTGGACCAAATGCCGCATTGCGGCGAAAAGGTCCATTGCAGATTCCGCATTACCGCTATGCACGCGTTTGTGTGCGATTGTGTGCCGGCGGTTTCGCTAGGGCGCTGAAAATGCTTAAATAAATTCTAACGGTCGTTTCAGAAAATGTGAAAGACCCGCGCAAACCTGCGCGGGTCTTCACTTTTCGTAACGTCATTTTGAACGCCGTTTCTGCGTTTGCGCGGTCAGTTCCCGAGGATCGAACGCGCGAGTCCGATCAATGCGAGCACTTCACCGGTCTGACGGTCGACCTGATAGACGTATCCGTTCGAACGCCAGTAGGTGCGATTGTCGTTCAGGCCGTAGCGATTCGGGTCGCGGATCAGGACGTAATCGCCAATGATCCGGTCGCCGCGATGCCAGCGGTGGTCGGCGTCCCGCCATGCGTCGTCACGCTCGTCGTCGTGGCGATAGCTCTTCTTGGCGAGGCCCGGCGGGCGGCAGCCATTGTTCTTCTTGGCCAGCCCCGGCGGGCAGCCCTTGTAATTGCGCTCCGCGTGGCCGCGGTCGTTCTTCCACTTGCCGTGGCCATTCCCGTCGGCAAGGGCGGCACCGGGCAGAAGGCTCGCCCCGAGAGCGGCGGCGAGGGTAAGCTGGGTCAGGCGTTTCATGTGACCTCTCCTTTCCATAAGCGCCTCAGGCGCGTCTCGGGATATAAATGACCATACCTGCCGAGCCGTTCCATTGCGGAATCGTACCATACCTTCTCACAAGCAAGACCCCGCCGAAGACACGCGGTCCTTAGGCGGGGTCCGGCTCGCCCGAGGGCGAGCTTAGGTCGTAGGGGTTACTTCTTGCAGGTATTGACGCCCAGCATCGAATAAAGCGGGCAGGTGCCCAGCAACCCGGTCGCAAGCGGGATCAACCCGATCCAGTACAGCCAGTGATAGGGGCCGGGCGGGGTTACGAAGAAGCCGATGATCAGGGCCAGCCCGATCACGATGCGCAGAGTGCGGTCGATGCCGCCGACATTGTTCTTGAACATGCAAAGCCCTTTCGGTGGCGCAGTTTCCTTTGATCTTGATACTGTTACGCAAGCTCAAGCGGCAAGGATTAACTGCGGGAGGCGCGGTGACGCGCCCCCGCTCAGCTGCGCGAGCGCTTCTCGAAACGCGGCAGCATGGCCGAGAAATCGCGCCCCTTGCCGCCTTCGGCTTCCACGAAAGCCGCGTAGAGCGCGGAGGCGAGCTTGCCCATCGGCGTGTCGGCATCGGCGCTCTCGGCGGCCTGCTGGCTCAGCCGCAGGTCCTTGAGCATCAGTTCGGCCGCGAAGCCCGGCTTGTAGTCGTTGTCGGCAGGCGATTGCGGCCCGACGCCCGGCGCGGGGCAATAGGTATTCATCGACCAGCTCTGACCCGAAGAGGTCGAGACCACGTCGAACATCTTCTCGCGGTCGAGGCCCAGCTTGTCGGCCAGCGCGAAGGCTTCGCAGGTCGCGATCATCGTCACGCCAAGGATCATGTTGTTGCAGATCTTGGCCGACTGGCCTGCGCCCGCTTCACCGCAATGCACGGCTTTCTGGCCCATCACGTCGAAGAGGGGCTTCACGATGTCGAAGCTTTTCGCGTCACCGCCCACCATGAAGGTCAGCGTGCCATTGGTCGCGCCGCCCACACCGCCGGAGACCGGCGCGTCGAGCGCGCCGAGGCCGCGCTCCGCCGCCATCGCGGCGACCGCTTTCGCGCTATCGACATCGACGGTCGAGCAATCGCACAGCACCGCATCTTCCTGCATCGCCGGGATCACTTCCTTGGCGACGTCGCGCAGGATCTGGCCGTTGGGCAGCATGGTGATGACAACCTCGGCCTCCTGCGCCGCCGCCGCTGCGGTCGTCGCCTGACCCACGCCCTCGGGCGGCGGGGCGGTGAGGTCGAAGCCGATCACTTTGTGACCCGCGGCGACCAGATTGGCCGCCATCGGCCCACCCATGTTTCCAAGCCCGATAAATGCGATTTTCATGGTGTCTCCTCCCAGATGGCCCATTCGGGGCCGAGCGGCTCCAGCATCTGCGCGACCGCCTCTTCCGGCAGCGCATCCAGAGCGTATTTCCATTGCGGATTGCGATCCTTGTCGATGATCTGCGCCCGCACGCCCTCAAGAAAATCACCTAGCTCCGCCGCACGCCAGGTAAAGCGGAACTCATGGGTGAGGGCGGCGCGGATGGTGTTCTCGGCGCGGGTCATGCGGATCAGGCGCAGCGTCGCTTCCATCGAGAGCGCAGAGTTGCGCAGCACCGTCTTGTAGGTCTTCTCGGCAAACTCGCTGCCCGAGGTCTCGAGCTTGGCGACGATCGCGCTGAGGCTCTCGGCCCAGAAGATGCGGTCGATCTCGGGGCGCAGGGCCTCCAGCTTGCCGGCTTCGGGCGGGGTGCGCGGATGGGGCAGGGTGTCGATATTGCCGGTCTCGATGAGCCGGGTCTTCAACTCTTCCCAATCGGCCTCGGGCACGAACATGTCGGCAAACCCCGCATAGAGCGCGTCGGTCGCGTTCATCCGCGCCCCGGTCAGGCCGAGATATTCGCCCACATGGCCCGGCGCGCGCGCCAGCAACAGCGTGCCGCCCACGTCGGGGATCAGCCCGATCCCGCTTTCGGGCATCGCGACTTGCGTGCTCTCGCCCACGATCCGGTGGCTGGCATGGCCACCGACGCCGACGCCGCCGCCCATCACGAAGCCCTGCATGAAGGCGACGATGGGTTTGGGATATTCCGCGATCTTGGCGTTCATCCGGTATTCGTCGCGCCAGAAGTCGCGCCCCGGCGCGTAATCCCCCGCGATCCCGGCCCGGTAGACGGCGGCAATGTCGCCGCCCGAGCAGAACGCGCGATCGCCCACCGCGTCGATCACGACAAGATCGACCTCCGGGTCGTCGCGCCATTGATCGAGGGCTGCCTCGATCGCCATGGCCATGTCGTGATCGAGCGCGTTGAGCGCCTTGGGTCGATTGAAGGTCAGCCGTCCGGCGCGACCTTCTTTTCGTGCGATCATCGTTTCTTCGGTCATCCACGCTCCGCCAGCATCGCGCGGCTGACGATCAGCCGCATGATTTCATTGGTGCCTTCGAGGATCTGGTGCACGCGCAGGTCGCGTACGAGCTTCTCGATCCCGTAATCGGCAAGATAGCCGTAACCACCATGCAATTGCAGGCATTGGTTTGCCACATCGAATGAGGCATCCGTCACATAGAGTTTAGCCATGGCGCAGAACTTCGTCGCATCGTGGGTCTTGTTGTCGAGCTTCCATGCCGCCTGACGCAGGAAAGTGCGCGCGGATTCCAGCTTCACCTCCATCTCGGCAAGGCGGAATTGCAGCGCCTGGAACTGGTCGAGCGATTTGCCGAAGGCCTTGCGCTCGCCCATATAGGCCAGCGTCTTGGTCAGCGCGGCCTGCGCGCCGCCCAAGGCCGAGGCCGCGATGTTGAGGCGCCCGCCATCGAGGCCTGCCATCGCATAACTGAAACCTTTGCCTTCTTCGCCCAGCAGATTCTCCGCCGGAATGTGGCAATCGTCGAATTGCACCTGCGCGGTCGGCTGGGCTTTCCAGCCCATTTTGCGTTCCAACCCGCCGAAACTGAGCCCCTTTGCGCCGTCCTCGACCACCACGGTGGAGATGCCCTTGGGTCCCGGATCGCCGGTGCGGACCATCGTCACATAGACATCCGAATAGCCGCCGCCCGAGATGAACGCCTTGGTGCCGTTGAGCACCCAGCCCTCGTTCGAGCGCTCGGCCTTGGTGCGCAGAGCCGCCGCGTCCGAGCCCGAGCCCGGC
Organism: Thioclava sp. ES.031; assembly: GCF_002563775.1. Classification (NCBI taxonomy): domain Bacteria; kingdom Pseudomonadati; phylum Pseudomonadota; class Alphaproteobacteria; order Rhodobacterales; family Paracoccaceae; genus Thioclava; species Thioclava sp. ES.031. The sequence continues at coordinate 1,552,882 of NZ_PDJO01000001.1, forward strand.
TCGGTCAGGCAGTAGGAGAATACCTTCTTCATGCTGACCAGATCGGGCAGCCAGCGCGCCTTGTCCTCGTCCGATCCGAATTTGTCAATCATGCCGCCGCACATGTTGTGGATCGACAGGAACGAGCCCACGGCCGGGCAGGACATCGCCAGCGCCTCGAAGACGAGCGTGGCATCGAGGCGCGACAGCCCCGATCCGCCATAGTCTTCGGAGACGTAAATGCCGCCCAGACCCAGCTCGGCCACTTTCGGCCAGAGCTCTTTCGGGATCGTGCCGGCCTCTTCCCACGCCTCGGCATGGGGGGCGATCTCGTCTTGCCCGAAGGCGTAAGCCATATCGAAAATGGCCTGCTGTTCCTCGCTGAGCGCGTAATCCATGAAACTCCTCCCCGAGCTCACTTTCGGCAAAGGCTCGACCTCAACCGGATGAATTGAACACCCGTTTAATTTCGAATCCTTGCGAGAGTTTTGCAAGGGGAGAGCTGGGAAGGAAGGGGGCGGCTACAGCGGACCATGTCGCCGTTGTTCACGGTAGCGACGGTGATGGTGGTCTCGGCAGCCGCCGCAGTCGCAAGCGCGCCAAGAGCACAGGCGCCCAGAAGCGCCCGGATCGTGTAAGTCATAGATTTCCTCCCTTGAGTTTTGAGCATATGCCCAAACTGTGAGAAAATATTCACAAACGCGACCTAGACTGTCAATCCAGAATTACTGCGATGTCTTGATTAATTGTTAACGCTGACAGTAACGCCTTGTTTCGACGTCAGTCTTCCAGCAGGGCCTGGGCCGTCGGCTCATCGGTCACGAGCCCGTTGAGAAGCCCGCCATCGAGGGCTGCACGAATCGCGACCAGTTTCGAGGGGCCGGCTGCGATGCCGATCACCGGCGCCTCGCGCTTGGGCTCGATCCGGAACGAGCCGAACCGCGCCGTGGTGGGGGTGGCGATGTAATTGCCCTGCGCATCGTAGAACGAACCCACGAGCTCGCCCACGCCACCTGCGGCGCGCAATTCCTCCAGCTCGGCAAGGGTGACGAAGCCGTCCTTGTGCACCGGCGCGTCCTCGCCCAACTGGCCGACGCCCACGAAGGTCGCATCCGCCGCCGCCGCAAGCCGCTGCACCGCCTGCACCGGCTTGAGCTTGTCGAACATCGCGCGCTCTTCCACCGTCTCCGAGATCACCGGCACCAGCATCGGGTAATGCGGCAGGCGCAGCTTGTCGGCCATGCGCATGATGACGTCGTAGAACGAGGCCGAGCCGTCCGGGGCGATGTTGCCGATCAGCGAGACGATCTTATGCGCGGTCGCGGGGCGTTGCATCACCTCGTTCACCATCGCCGAGAGCGAGCGCCCGGTGCCGAAGGCGATCACCTGCGGCTCGGAGCGGGCGAGGATGCGTTCGAGAAGCGTGGCTGCGAAAGCTGCCGTGGCCGTGGCGGGATCGCCCCGTTCGCCCAGCGAGGGCGCAACGCGCGCCGTCTGCAGGCCGAAGCGCCGGATCAGCGCGGCCTCCAGTTCCAGACAGGCCCCGATCTTATGCTCGATGCGCACCCGCACCAGCCCTTCGGAGACCGCGCGGCTCACCAGCCGCTGCGCACGCTGGCGCGACACGCCCAGCTCGGCGGCGATCTGGTCCTGCGTCATTCCGCCGACATAATAGAGCCATCCGGCCCGTGCCGCCTCGTCATCGCGCGAGGTTTCGGCGTCACTCATACGGTTCACGAATCTTTCTCCCTAGTCGGCTCATTCTGGAAGAACTCGGTGAAATGCGCAAATTCGCGATGCGGCTGCGCGTCCTCGGGCGGGGTCAGGTCGCGCCCGGCCAGATGGCTGCCGCCGGTGAAGCGCCAGACTTCCATTCCCGCCGCAAGCCCGGCGCGGATGCCGTTGAGACTGTCCTCGATCACCAGCGTGCGGGCAGGGGCCGCGCCCATCGTCTTTGCCGCATGGAGGAACAGATCGGGGGCGGGCTTGCCATGCGAGACCTCGCTTGCCGTGAACAGCCGATCGCCCACCCGTTGGCGCAGCCCCGCGATTTCCAGCGAGCGTTCCGCGCGCGGCTGGCTCGACGAGGTGGCCACGCACCACGGCACCTCCAGCCTCTCCATCACATCGGCCACGCCGGGCATCACCTGCAACTCGCGCTCGAACGCGTCCAGCAACCGCGCGCGATATTGCGCTTCGAATTCCTCCGGCAGATCGAGCCCGAATTCGTACCGGATCTGCTTCATCACGGTGGGGTAGGACCGTCCGAGGAAATGCCGCGCGACATAGTCGAGGTCGATCGACACCCGCAGCTTGGCCAGCTCGTCGATCAGCATCTGCGCCGAGATGATCTCGGAATCGATCAGCACCCCGTCGCAGTCGAAAATCACCAGCTCGGTCATGGTTCCTCCCCCTGTCCTTCGCGCAGCGATAGCGCGCGAAAGCAGGGATGGCCAGAGGCGGGGAGGGACGGTCAGGCTGCGGCGCCTTGTGCGCCGATCCCGGTCACGCGCAGCACAATCGCGCCCGCGCCGAACAGGAAGATCGCCATCATGCCGAGCCATCCGACCCAGGGGATGATGCAGATGAGCGCACCGATCACCGCACCGCCGAAGGCCGCGAGTGCGCATTCTCCATTGGTGACGGGATGGCCGCGCCCGACCAGATCATGCGCCCAGGCGCCGATGACCCAGATGCCCACGATGTAGCCGCCAAAGCCCAGCACCAGCACCCCGAGCAGCGAGAACGGAATAAGCACGATGCCGATCACCGTCATCGCGAGCAGCAAGATCGACCCCACCAGCGCCGAGAGCCCGATGAAGCCCGCAAGCCCTGCGCGCAAAGGATGGTCGAGGCTGCGTTGGCGCATCCGGTCCATGAAGCCCGGCGCGAAGACGGCAAGAAGCGTGGTCACGATCCCGACCACGAGCACGCCGCCCAGCCAGTCGCGGGTCTCGATGAGGTAATTGCGCTCCGGGGCTGCGCGCGTCTTCGCCTGCTCGAACTCCTTCGCCTCGTGGATGCTGACCCGATCGGCCGGGGCGACGCTGGCAGGCACGCTCACCTCGCCGGGCGTGTCGGTGTAGACTTGCACCTTGCCTGTGACCGTCGCGCCGTCGCCCCAGGTGACGGTCTTCGTGCCCAGCACCAGATCGCCCGAGATCTCGGTATCGATCTGCGCGTCGTCGGCACCGATGATCACGCTGCCCGCGACCGGGGCCTCAAGCCGGACCTGCTGGCCCATCGCACGCAGGTTGCCCGAGATCGGGCCCTTGATGGTGAGCGCCTGACCCGCGAGCGTGGCCGCGCCCGCCACCGGGGCGTCGAGGTCGATATCCTGTCCCGCCGCGTAGAGATCACCGCCCACCTGCGCGCCGATCACGATATTCTGGCCCGCCAGATGCGCCGCGCCGGTGATCGGGCTGCCCAATGTCACGTGCTGACCGGCGGCGAAGAGATCGTGGATGTTCTCGCCTGTGGCGCTCACGGTGCGACCCGCGAGATAGGCGTCGCCGCCGAAGCGCCAGTCCTGAGACTCCTCGGCCATTGCGACCGAGGCGGTCAGCGCGACGGCAAGGCAGGCGAGGGATTTGACGAGGAAATTGCGCAACATGACCGGGGCCCTCCAGCGAAATTGACGTTGGGGGGAAGCATAGCGCCATTCGTTCGCGGCGACGTGACATAGCTCAATGCGCGCGGGGAAATTTGCCAGCTGCGCCGCACAAATGCGAAAAGGGGCGCCCCTTTCGGAGCGCCCCTTCCCATTAGATCCCTGAAGCGGGAACGGCTGATTACATCATGCCGCCCATGCCGCCCATGCCGCCCATGTCGGGGGCACCGCCGCCAGCGCCTTTCGGCTCCGGCTTCTCGGCGATCATCGCTTCGGTGGTGATCAGCAGGCCAGCGATCGACGCCGCGTCTTCGAGCGCGGTGCGGGTCACTTTGGCCGGGTCGATCACGCCGAACTCGAACATGTTGCCATATTCTTCGGTCTGCGCGTTGAAGCCGAAGTTCAGGTCATCCGACTCGCGGACCTTGCCGGCCACGACGGCGCCGTCGACGCCAGCGTTTTCAGCGATCTGGCGCAGCGGAGCTTCGAGCGCGCGGCGCACGATGGCGATGCCAGCTTCCTGATCCGAGTTCGCAGCGGCCAGGTCGTGGAGCACTTTCGCACCCTGCACGAGTGCCACGCCACCGCCGACGACGATGCCTTCCTGCACAGCCGCGCGGGTCGCGTTGAGCGCGTCATCGACGCGGTCCTTGCGCTCTTTCACTTCGGTCTCGGTCATGCCGCCGACGCGGATGACAGCAACGCCACCGGCCAGTTTCGCGACACGCTCTTGCAGCTTCTCGCGGTCGTAGTCCGAGGTGGTTTCCTCGATCTGGGTGCGGATCTGGCTGACGCGCGCTTCGATCTCGGCCTTGTCACCAGCGCCTTCGACGATGGTGGTGTCGTCCTTGGTGATGGTCACCTTCTTGGCGGTGCCCAGCATGTCCATGCCGACGTTCTCGAGCTTCATGCCGAGGTCTTCCGAGATCACCTGGCCGCCGGTCAGAACAGCGATGTCCTGCAGCATGGCCTTGCGGCGGTCGCCGAAGCCCGGTGCTTTCACGGCTGCGATCTTCAGGCCGCCGCGCAGCTTGTTGACCACGAGGGTCGCGAGCGCTTCGCCTTCGACGTCTTCACCGATGATGAGGAGCGGCTTTTGCGACTGGATGACCTGCTCGAGGAGCGGGACCATCGGCTGCAGCGACGAGAGCTTCTTCTCGTGGAGCAGGATGAGGCAGTCTTCGAGTTCCGCGACCATCTTGTCGGGGTTGGTCACGAAGTAGGGCGACAGGTAGCCGCGGTCGAACTGCATGCCTTCGACGACTTCGACTTCGGTCTCCATGCCGCGGGCTTCTTCCACGGTGATGACGCCGTCATTGCCGACTTTCTGCATCGCGTCCGCGATCATCTTGCCGATCGCAGCTTCGCCGTTGGCCGAAATGGTGCCGACCTGAGCGACTTCGTCCGAGTCCTTGACCGGGCGTGCAGCCGCCTGGATCGCTTCGACGACTTTCGAGGTCGCGAAATCGATGCCACGCTTGAGGTCCATCGGGTTCATGCCGGCGGCAACCGACTTCAGGCCGTCCTTGACGATCGCCTGAGCGAGCACGGTGGCGGTGGTGGTGCCGTCGCCGGCCTCGTCATTGGTGCGCGAGGCGACTTCTTTCACCATTTGCGCGCCCATGTTCTCGAACTTGTCGGAAAGTTCGATCTCTTTGGCGACCGACACACCGTCCTTGGTGATGCGCGGCGAGCCGAACGACTTTTCGATCACGACGTTGCGGCCTTTCGGGCCCAGCGTGACCTTCACCGCGTCGGCGAGGATGTTGACGCCGTCGAGCATGCGATCGCGGGCGTCGGTGGAGAATTTCACGTCCTTGGCTGCCATGTTTGTTGGCTCCTTGACTGAGTTGTTCTTGGGAAATCAGGGGGTCTCGGTAAGGGCAGGGCGCCTTACGAGATGATGCCCATGATGTCGCTTTCTTTCATGATGAGCAGCTCTTCGCCGTCGAGGGTCACTTCCGTGCCCGACCACTTGCCGAAGAGAACGCGGTCGCCAGCTTTGACGCCCGGTGCGATCAGCTCGCCCGATTCCTTGCGCGCGCCGTCACCCACTGCGACGACTTCACCCTCTGCGGGCTTTTCCTTCGCGCTGTCGGGGATGATCAGGCCACCCTTGGTTTTTTCTTCGCTCTCCACGCGCTTGACCAGCACACGGTCATGAAGCGGTTTGAATGCCATCTGGGTCACTCCCTAAAGGTTCCAGGTTCGAAAACTTTTAGCACTCGTCACTGGTGAGTGCTAACGATGGCGGAGTTAGTCATTGGGGCGGGCGGGTGTCAATAACCGGATGACGAATTTTTTGCGTCAATTCGAGCGAACCGGGCGCGGCGTTTTCGCCTCTATGCGGAACGCCTATCGCGTGGCACTCTCGCCGTCATGAAACTCGCCAAGCTCCTTCGGCCGCTGCTGGCCCCCGCGCTTTCGCTCTGCCTCGCACTGCCCGCATGGGCCGAGTGCCGGGGCAAGAATATTTTCGACGCGCTGCCCGCAGCCGAGCAGGCGGCGCTGACCGCCAAGGCCGATTCCGCGCCCTTCTCTCGCGGATTGCTGTTCTCTGCAACCAAAGGCGAGGAAAAGATCACGCTGGCGGGCACTTACCACCTTCCCGATCCGCGCCATGACACGCTCGTGGGCGCGCTCTCGAAGGCGCTCGCCGATGCGTCGCGGCTTCTGGTGGAGGCCGGTCCGGACGAGCAGGGGAAGCTGGAACATGCGATCAAGACCGACCCGACGCTGATGTTCTCGACCGGCAAGACGCTGCCGCAGATGATGTCGGAGCAGGACTGGAACATGACCAAGGCGGCGCTGGCGGCCCACGGGATGCCCGCCTTCCTCGCGGCCAAGATGCGGCCCGCTTTCGTCGCGATGACGCTCTCGCTGCCGCCTTGTGCGACGGCCGAGCTTGCGAAGGGGCAGGGAGGGCTGGACCTGCAGGTGATGACCGCGGCCGAGGCCGATGGCGTGCCGGTCGAGGCGCTCGAGCCGTGGGATACTGTCTTCAAGCTCTTCAACGGGATCACCGAGACCGAAGCGCTGGAGATGCTGCGCGCGGCGGTGATCGGCGCGCCCCTGGCCGACGATATGGGCGTGACGATGGGCGATCTCTATTTCCGGGGCGAGCCGCGCCTGATCTGGGAACTGGCGCGCTATCAGGCGGTCGCGGCGGGCATGGATGCCGACGAGGTCGAGCGCCAGATGAAGCTTTCCGAGGATCTTCTGATGGTCGCGCGCAACCAAAACTGGCTGCCCGAGATCGAGGCGGCGGCAGAGGATGGCCCGGTCGTCGTGGCGGTGGGGGCGCTGCATCTGTCCGGCGAAGAGGGGCTGTTGCGGCTGCTCGAAAAGGACGGCTGGACGATCAAGCGGCTCGATAGCTGATCAACTGAAACACAGCCTTTCTAGGGCGCCCGCCCAAGGTTCGGGCGCGCCCCTTTCCGCATCGCCAGACCCCTAGGTGACAAGCCCAGACACAGCGCCTATAACCTGCGCCGACAGATGATTATCCGAGAGGATCTCCCCATGACGATCAAGGTTTTCGGCCATAAGGCTCCCGACACCGACTCCACCGGCTCGCCCATCGCCTGGGCGTGGTATCTCAATGATGTCAAAGGCACTCCGGCCAAGCCCTGCCTGCTGGGCGAGCCCAATACCGAGGCCGCTTTCGTCATCGAGCATTGGGGTCTCGACAAGCCCGAGATCATCTCTGACGTGGAAGAAGGCGAGGACGTGGTCGTCGTCGACACCAACAATCCCGCCGAGCTGCCGAGCGGCATCAACGCGGCCAACGTCATCCAGATCATCGACCACCACAAGCTGACCGGCGGGATCGAGACCAAGGGTCCGATCGACATCACGATGCGCCCGCTCGCCTGCACCGCGACCATCCTCTACGATCTGATGGGCGACGACGTGGCCAAGGCCCCGCGCGGCATCAAGGGCGCGATGCTCAGCTGCATCCTGTCCGACACGCTGGAATTCCGCTCGCCCACCACGACCGATCACGACCGCGCCGTCTGCGACGCGCTGGCGAGCGATCTGGGCATCGACATGCACGAGCTGGCCGAGAAGATGTTCGAAGCGAAATCGGACGTCTCCGCCTTCACCGACGCAGAACTGCTGCGCATGGATTCCAAAGAATACCCGGTCGACGGCACGAGTTTCCGCGTCTCCGTGCTGGAGACCACCGCGCCGAAAATGGTGCTGGACCGCAAAGCCTCGCTGATGGCTTCGATGGAAGAGGTCGCGAAGGAAGACGGTGTCGATCAGGTGCTGCTCTTCGTGATCGACATCCTGAAGGAAGAGGCGACGCTGCTGGTGCCGAACGATCTGGTGAAGAGCGTGGCCGAGAAGAGCTTCGATGCCACGGTCGAGGGTGACACGGTCGTCCTGCCCGGCGTGATGAGCCGCAAGAAACAGATCATCCCGTCGCTCAAGGTCTGAGCTTTTCGGGGATTGGAATTGGGGAAGGGGCGTCCGGTCGGGCGCCCCTTTTTCTTATTGGTTGCGGAGCAGGGTGCGCGCCGGTCCGTGGGATGGCGTGGCCTGAGTTTTGAACGAAGGCGTTTTATGCCTGCCAAGCTCCTCCAAAGCGTGAGCGTTGCGCGCGGGTGGCAACGCGCCAGCCCGCCGGGACGGACCGGCGCGCGCCCTGCGCCTGCGGCGCGTTCCGGGCGCAATCGCGAAGCGGGAGCATTTGGCTCTGGCGCGGGGCGACCAGCCCCGGGCCGCGCCCGAGCCTCCCCCCGGGAGGGCGCATTGGCGATGTCAGCGCGGGCACGACCGACCTTCGGGCTTGCGAGATAAACCGCCAAGCCACCCACCGATCGAAGCGCCCACCCAAGGCTCGGGCGCTGCCCTTTCCGCGAAACACAGACGTCCCCTGCGCCGCGACGCGCGGCGCGTTCGCCGCTGAAGCCTTCCAAGACGCGGCTCACCCCGGGCCGCGCCCGAACCTCAGGGCCTCACTCTTCCATCGTCCCCGTTTCCACGAAGCGCTGGTGCCAGCTCAGCGCCTCGCCCAGTAGGTTCGGGGCGTGATTGGCGAAGCTGCCTTTCTTGGCGCGCTCGAAATAATCCCGCAGCATCGGGCGATAGGCGGGGTGGGCGCAGGTCTCGATGATCGTCTCGGCGCGCTGCTTCGGAGATAGCCCCCGCAGATCGGCCAGACCCTGCTCGGTCACGATCACCTGCACATCCTGCGCGATGTGATCGACATGGGCGGCCATCGGCACGATCGCGGAAATCTTGCCGCCCTTCGCGACCGAAGGCGTCATGAAGATCGAGACATAGCCGTTGCGCGCGAAATCGCCCGAGCCGCCGATGCCGTTCTGGATCTTCGAGCCCATCACATGGGTCGAGTTCACGTTGCCATAGATATCCGCCTCGATCAGCCCGTTCATCGCGATACAGCCCAGACGGCGCACCAGCTCGGGATGGTTCGAGATCTCCTGCGGGCGCAGGATCAGCTTGTCGCGGAAATAGGCGGCGTTGTCGTTGAAATACTGCGCTTTCTCGGGCGAGAGCGAAAACGCCGTGGCGCTGGCCATGCGCAGCTTGCCCGCCTCGATCATGTCGAGCATCCCGTCCTGAATGACCTCGGTGAAGGCGGTCATCTGGTCGAAGGGCGCCTCGATCAGCCCGGCCATCACCGCGTTCGGCACATTGCCCACGCCCGATTGCAGCGGCAGCAGCCCGCGCGGCAGGCGGCCCTGTTTCACCTCGTTGCCGAGAAAGTCGAGGATATGGCCCGCAATCGCCTCGGCCACCGCATCGGGCGGGCTGAAGGGCGCATTGCGGTCGGGCGCGTCGGTCTCGACCACGGCCACGACTTTCGCAGGGTCCACCTCGAAATAGGTCTGCCCAATCCGGTCGTCGGGCTTCACCAGCGGGATCGGCACGCGGTTCGGGGGCAGGGCGGTGCCGTAATAGATGTCATGCATCCCCTCCAGCAGCGGCGATTGCCAGCGGTTCACTTCGAGGATGATCTTGTCGGCACAATCGAGCCAGGTCTTGTTGTTGCCCACCGAGCTCGAGGGGATCAGCTTGCCATCCTCGGTGATGCCCGAGATCTCGATCACCGCCGTGTCGAGCTTGCCCATGAACCCCATCCACGCCATCGGCGCGACCTGGCTCAGGTGCATGTCGAAATATTTCATCTGGCCCGCATTGATCCGCTCGCGCGCGATCGGGTCGGAATTGTAGGGCAGGCGGAATTCGATCCCGTCGGCCTTGGCCAAGGCGCCGTCCAGCTCGGGGCCGGTCGAGGCGCCCGACCAGATCTTCACCTTGAAGGGACGCCCCGCCGCGTGCTCGGCCTCGATCCGCGCGGCCAGCGCCATCGGTACCGCCTTGGGATAGCCCGATCCGGTGAATCCCGACATGCCGATGGTCGCGCCATTGTCGATCAGCTCTGCGGCCTCTTCGGCCGACATGACCTTGGCGGCGAGCCCGGCATGGGCTTTGCGGATCGTATGGTTCATGAGCAAGCGCCTCCTTCGCGATGGTTCGGTCGCGCTGCCGCGGAACGGGGCTCCTCTCTGCCCCGCATGGCCGCGCGACCTGGTGTTCCGGTGACGAGGAACGCGAGGTTGCGCGGGATGTCCATGTTTGGCAGGTATGCGCCGGATGCATGGGTGATGTCGCCCGGCGCATGGCATGTCGATCTCAGCGCCAGCGGCGCAGAAATCAGGCTTCGGCAAAACCCATCGAAATCAGGGCATTGGCGAAATCGTCATTGGTGAAGGGCTTGATCAGCATTTTGCCTTCGGGAAACCCGTCCATCATCACGGATTGTTCATCATATCCGGTCGAGTAGAGGATCGGCACCGCACGTTCGCGCAGCGCCTTGGCGGCTTCCAGCGAGGTTTCGTCGCCAAGATTGATGTCGAGCAACGCCATCGAGATGTCATTGCCGCCAGCGATATGGAGCAATGCTTCTTCGACAGTGCCGAAGATGACCACATCGCGCGCGCCGAATTCGCTCAGCATCGCGGCCGCATCATAGGCCACGATCATCGCGTCTTCGAGCACCAGCGCGGTGCCGTCGATCCGAGGGGGGGAACAAAGTGTCACGAGGACCGCCTAGCCGCGAGGCGGGCACCGCTTACGCGGCTCTCGCTTCGTTCGTGTTGGAAAATCCGGGGCATCAGCTTCCTGTCCTTGCAGATTACTGCATTTGGAGGGTGAGAGGGATCGTGGACGATCCAGCGTCGAGTATAACGATTTAGGCTTCAGCCCGATTGTCGGTGCACTGAGAGGCCTCTTCAGCCTTCCTGCACCTCGTAATCTCCGGGGTCATTTAACTATGACATACTGTTGCAAAGCGTCTAGCTGACATGAATCCCACAGGGCTGACTGTTACACAAGCGATCGTGAACATGTGGGGCGTAGATAGTGAGGGAAATAAGGGGAAATACGGAATCCCTCACGAAATTTGAAAGGAACCTGCCACGGCCCTCCGCGTTGCCTTATGACGTAAAAGTGAGCTAAGGCATGACACGCAACTTTAGAAATTGTCCCTTCGTCGATAATCCCGCCTTCATGGCGCCCGATGCGCACGAGGAAGCAATCGCCGAAGCCGCCCGCGCGGGCGAGCTGCGGATGCCCGCAGGGCAGACCGTCGTGATGGAAGGCAACGAGCCGCAACGCTTCTTCACCCTGCTCGAGGGCCAGGCCATGCGCTACCGCATGCTGGAGGACGGCCGGCGCCAAGTACTCAATTTCCTCTTTCCCGGCGATCTGATCGGCCTCGACGCCATCATGATGGGCATGGCCTCGCATACGACCGAGGCGCTGACCCCGTTAAAGCTCAGTGTTTTCGACCGTAAACATGTGTGGGACCTGTTCGCGAAAATGCCGCAGCGCGCGATGATGCTGACTTGGCAGGTCGCGCGCGAGGAGCATTTCCTGAGCGACGCGCTGGTGACGGTCGGGCAGCGCTCGGCGCGTGAGTCGCTTGCGTGGGCCTTCGTCACTCTCTTTGAGCGCGGATCGCAGACCGGGCTGGTGCGTGACGGCAAGATGCCGTTCCCGGTCCGGCAGCAGGATCTTGCGGATGCGCTCGGGCTATCGCTCGTTCACACTAACAAGACGCTTGCCCGTCTGAGGTCCGAGGGGCTCGTCAGATGGACGCAGGGGATTCTCGAACTGCCCGATCTCGAAAAGCTCGCCGATATAGGAGTCGTCGAGCTCGGGGCCGGGCCACCGCGCTACTATTTATAGTGTCGCGGTTGAGTGGCGGAATTCCTCAGTAACGCCGCAGTAGCACACCGATTCTTAAAGCTTTTCACATAGGCGAAAAGCGTTTTTCCGCCGGGTGACGCCGAGGAATATCGGAAAAGACCTGCATCATTGTCCTATGACGTAGCGCGCTTAGCGCTTTCGCGGCAGATGCTGGTTTCTTCGCAGAAATTAACAAAACGGAACCGAGCAAGCTTGGAAAACCTGTCTCGAAAACCTGACCTCGCCTATCTGGCGGCACTGTCTCAATCGCAACGCGCCATTCCCGTGGGGGCGGCGCTTTTGCCCGAGTCCACGCCGTTGATCGTGCGGATCGAACGCGGGATCGCCATGCGCTATACGCTTCTCGAAGACGGGCGCAGGCAGGTCGAAGCGCTGGTCTATCCGGGCGATCTGTGCGGGCTGACGAGCGTGCTCTACGGTCCGGGGGCGAGCTATTACGAGGCGCTCACGCCGATGATGCTGTCGAGCTTCGATCCGGCCGATCTGCATAAGCCTCTGCCAGATGGTCCCGACCGCACCACGACGCTCGTTTGGCTGATGACGCGCGAACTGACGCGGCTGTCGGGCTGGCTGGCCTCGGTCGGGCAGCGCAATGCCAATGAGGGGATCGCGTGGTTCGTGATGCACGCATGGGAGCGCGCCGAGGCGGTCGGGCTGATCGAGAAGGACAGCGCGCCGTTTCCCTTCGCCCAGCAGGTCGTGGCGGATTCGCTCGGGCTGTCGCTGGTGCATACGAACAAGACGATCCGCCGCCTGCGCGATCAGGGCCTGTTCCGGATTGCCGGCGGGCGTGTGCGGATCTCGTCGCTCCCGGCGCTGCGGCGGGCCGCGGCGCTCTGACCGCTCCTTTCCGGTAACCCTCTCTGACAGCGCGCCGCGGGGTTTCCGCGGCGTTGGTTTGTCATCCGGCGGGGGAGGGCGCTGCCCGTTCCCGCCAAGACGGGTCGCGGCGTGAGCCTGAGCGGATAACACCCCTCACAGCCCCCGTGACCTCAAGCGTCCGTGATCGGCTAAGTTGCTCATTTTGCTCACGGATCGCTCACCACTCTATCACAAGCACGAGAGATGGGCCCGTTTACCCCTGTATTCGGGCGCCTCCGTTCAAGACCAACCCCCTTTATTTATTGGTTATTTTTTCGTGCGTCGCAGGTGTGTGATGATATTTGTGCATAATTTTCAGGCGGTTACGCCTGCTCCTGCGACAATTTGTCAACACCGATTGACCTCGCGGGCGCTGCCCTAGAGTGGGAGGCATCGCGCGGGACGGGAGCCCTCGCGGCCTCCCCCGAGAGACCCCTATGCCCCCGCGCCAAGAAGAGGGAATAGGAAAGGTATTTCCGTGTTGTTTGAAAAAATCTACAAGCGGCCCAGCCGCCTCGCTGCCCCGGTCCTGTTGACCGTTGCGGCTGCATGGCTGTCAGGTTGCGCGGAGAACGGGGTCATGACCCCGCTCGGCCCGGTGGCGGCCGGGGAACGCGCTCACCTGATCAGCTTCTTCCTTTGGATGCTGCCCATTTCTCTGCCGATCCTGATCGGCACGCCGTGGATCGCGATGCGCTATCGCCGTCAGGGTGGGAAAGGCAAATATGATCCGACCTGGTCGCACTCGGTTGCCGCCGAAGTCGTGATCTGGGGCGGTGCCACGCTCACCTTCCTTATCGTCGGCTGGCTCACCTGGGGCCACGTGATGGGCGAAGACCCCTACAAGGCAACGGGCAAAGAACCGATGCATGTGAAGGTCATCGGGTCCGAATGGAAATGGATGTTCATCTATCCCGGCAAGGTCGCCGCCGTGAACCGGTTGGTCCTGCCCGAGAACACCCCCGTCGAGTTCGACATCACCGCCACCGGCGCGATGCAGAGCTTCTGGATCCCGCGCCTTGCTGGCCAGATCTACGCAATGCCCGGCATGGGCACGAAGATGAACCTGACCACCTCGGAAGATCCGTCGCAGACCTATGGCTTCAACAGCCAGTTCAACGGCGCGGCTTTCCCGCTCAACAAGTTTGAGGTCGACGTGGTGAGCCAGGAGCAGTTCGACGCGTTCCTGCAAGAACCCAAGCACCCCTTCGCCCAGCTCGAAAAAGCTTTCAAGAAGACCGCGACCTGGTCGGGGCCTGAGCTCTTCGAGCCGCCGGAGAAAGGCTACTGGGGCAAAGTAATGATGAACCCTGACATGCTGTCCGATGGCGGCGCAGCGATCCTGCCCGACCACGCGCCCGAGCAGAAGAAGATCGATGACGCGATCCGCGAAGAACTGCATGTCTCGCAAAACCAACATCAAGGGGACGCTCAATGAGTATTCTTGGTAGTCTCGATTGGAACGATATCTTCATCGTTCCCTTCTTCACGGATCCGTCTCTGTCCACCGGGATCGCAGCGGGCGCGGGCGGCATCGTCGTCCTCGGCGCGCTCGCGGTCATGGTTCTGCTGACCGTCAAAGGTTGGTGGAAACCGCTCTGGTCGAACTGGATCACCACGCTCGATCACAAGAAGATCGGTGTCATCTACATCGTTCTGGCGCTGATCATGCTGATCCGCGGCGTCCTCGAGGCGGTCGTGATGCGCGCCCAGCAGGTCTCGCCCGCACCGGGCTTCCTGTCGGTCGAACACCACGCCGAGCTGTTCTCGACCCACGGCACGATCATGATCTTCTTCGTGGCGATGCCCTTCCTGACCGGCGTCATCAACGTCGTCATGCCGCTCCAGATCGGTGCGCGCGACATGGAGTTCCCCTTCATGAACGCGGTCTCGCTCTGGCTGTCGATCGGCGGCGCGGCACTCGTGATGGCCTCGCTCGTCGTCGGTCACTTCGAGACCGGCGGTTGGACCGCTTACCCGCCCTATACGGGCATCAAGCTGTCGCCGAACGAGGGCGTGGATTACTGGATCTGGTCGCTGGGCCTGACCTCGGTTGGCTCGACGCTTTCGGGCATCAACTTCCTCGTGACGATCTACAAGCAGCGTGCCCCCGGCATGAAGCTGTTCGACATGTCGATCTTCGCCTGGGCGACGCTCTGCACCGCGATCCTGATGATCTTCGCGATGATGCCGCTGACCGTGGCCTCGCTGATGCTGGCGCTTGACCGTCAGGCGGGCTTCCACTTCTTCACCGCCACCCAAGGCGGGAACATGATGAACTTCGCCAACATGTTCTGGCTGTTCGGCCACCCGGAAGTCTACATCCTGATCCTGCCGGCCTTCGGCGTGTTCTCGGAAGTCATCCCGACCTTCTCGGGCAAGAAGATCTACGGCTACACCTCGCTCGTCTGGGCCACCATTGCCATCGCAGTGCTGTCCTTCACCGTCTGGGTGCACCACTTCTTCACCATGGGTCAGACCGCCCACCTCAACGCCATCTTCGGCATCGCGACGATGACGATCGGTGTGCCGACCGGTGTGAAGGTCTTCAACTGGATGCTGACCATGTGGCGCGGCAAGCTGCGGTTCTCGACCGCGATGCTGTTCTCCACCGGCTTCATCTTCACCTTCGTGATCGGCGGCATCACGGGCGTCATGCTCGCCAACCCGACGATCGACTTCGCGACCCACAACTCGCTGTTCCTGGTGGCGCACTTCCACAACATGCTCATCCCGGGCCTGCTGTTCGGTATGTTCGCGGCCGTGAACTACTGGTTCCCGCTCTGCTTCGGCTTCCGCCTGGACGAGAAATGGGGCCGCCGCAGCTTCTGGCTGTGGATGATCGGCTTCTACGGGGCCTTCATGCCGCTCTATGCGATCGGTCTGATGGGCGCACCGCGCCGCATGGCCTTCTTCACCGAGCCGGCCTACTTCCCGTGGCTGGTGATCGCGATGCTCGGCGCGCTGTGCGTGCTGGCGGGTCTGACCGCGCAGATCATTCAGGTCTGGGTCTCGGTCAAGAACCGTGAGAGCCTGATGGTGCCGGCGGGCGATCCCTGGGACGGTCGTGGTATCGAATGGTCGCTGGGCTGCCCGGTGCCGGAATACGACTTCTCCACGATCCCGGCGATGACCTCGCGTGAGCCGTGGGTCGATGCGAAGGAAGCGGGCAAGCGGGTCATGGATCCGACCGAGTTCGTCGACATCCACCTGCCGAAACCGACCGGCATGCCGTTCCTGGTGGGCCTCGTCGCGACCCTCTTCGCTTTCGCCATGATCTTCCAGATGTGGCTGATCGCTGCGGTGGGCTTCGTGGCCATGTGGGTGCTGGTGCTGATCCGCTCCTACGACACCGACTGGGAAGAAACCGTCACCGCGGAAGAACTGCGTGAGGGCTATGAAGCCCACAAGCGCGTCGTCGAATCCACGCCGCAAATCCGGCTCGACGATGAGTTCACCACCAAGAACCGCGGCCTGATCATGGAGACGCAGGTATGAGTGCAACTATGAGCAACACGGGGGCAGCGCACGCTGCCTCCCACGATCACGGCCATCACGACAAGACGGGCACGGTGATCTTCGGCTTCTGGATCTTCCTGATGTCGGACCTCATCGCCTTCTCGCTGATGATCGCCAACTACGCCGATGCCGAATGGCACGGCATCGCGAACGGGCCGAGCCCGCATGAGCTGTTCAGCCTCGGCCTGCCGACCATCGAGACGATGGCGCTGCTGATCTCCACCTTCACCTTCGGCATCTGTACGCTGGGGATGAAATACGGCGCGTCGATGAAGCGCACGGTGGGCTGGCTCATCCTGACGCTGGCGCTTGGCGCGATCTTCCTCGGGATCGAACTCTACGAATTCCACGAGTTCTGGACCGAGGGCAACACGCCGCAAGTGTCGGGCTTCCTGACCGCCTATTACTCGCTGGTGGGGCTGCACGGTCTGCACGTCACCTCGGGTATCATCTGGGGCATCCTGCTGATGGTTCAGATGAAGACCTTCGGGATGAACGACCTGATCAAGTCGCGTCTCGTGCGTCTGGGCCTGTTCTGGCACATGCTGGACATCGTCTGGATCGCGCTCTTCACGAAAGTCTACCTGATGGGGGTGCTGTGATGGACTATATCAACTCCGACGTCGGCATGGACTCGGCTGAGTACAAGCACGACATGGCGCGCTATGTCTGGGGCTTCGCGCTCTCGGTGGTCCTGACGCTCGCAGGCGTCGTGATCGTCGCGGGTGGCGTGTTCTCGACGGGCCTCGCATGGTCCATCGTGGGCATCCTCGGCATCGCGCAGCTGGTGATCCAGTTCTGGGCCTTCATGCACCTCGACTTCTCGAAAGAGGCGCGTCCGGACCTGTATCTGGTGCTGTTCACCTTCCTGCTCATCATCCTGATGGCTGCGGGCACCGTCTGGGTGCTGGCCGATCTGGCAAGCCGCATGGGTATGGGCGCCGGCAGCATGTAAGCCGAAGGGGCAGGGGCCTTCGGGCCTCGCTCCGCCAAGAAAATAAGAAACGCGGGCAGCGCAAACTGCCCGCGTTTTTTCATGTCCGCCTGAGAGGGGCGCTTACATCGGGAGGAGCTGATAGCCCTGGCTTTCCAGCACCGGTACGGCGGCCAGAGCCGACGGCGCCTGTCCGCAAACGTAAAGTGCGCAGCCCCCCCACGCGCCAAAATCCGATGCGACAGTAAGTCACGCAAAACTCACGAAATGTCGCATCCCCGTGATCGACGCGATCGCGCTAAGCAATGTGAGTAACCAGTAGTGAGCCAGTCGGAGCATCGATGACACAGAGTGCATTGCGGATCACGGCATTCGTCTCAGCCGTGATTTTGGGCCAGCTTCCCGCCTACGCGCAGGACGCGACCCCGGAGGAGACGCCCGCAATCGGCGCGCAATCGACGCCTGTCGCGCAAGGGGCGTCGAAGGCCGCCCATATGAGCGATCCGGTGAAAGAGCTCACCGCCGACCACTCGAAATTCGACCAGCTCAAGGGGCCGTTCGCGTCGGGTTCCGAGGTGACGGAAGCCTGTCTGTCGTGCCACACCGAGGCCTCCAATCAGGTGATGCATTCGGTCCACTGGACCTGGGAATACCAGAACGAGGCCACGGGCCAGACGCTCGGCAAAGCGCATGAGATGAACGCGTTTTGCGGCAATGTCGCCTCGAACGAGGTGCGCTGTACCTCGTGCCACACGGGCTATGGCTGGACGGACGTGCGTGAGCCGATGCCCGACGATCCGACCAAGGTCGACTGCCTCGTCTGTCACGACAAATCCGGCCAATACGCCAAGCAGGACAACCTCGCGGGCGAGCCGTCGCTGGAACCGGTGGCCGCGGGCGCGAAGACGATCACCGGCGCGGCCGCCTGGCCCGTCGATCTGGCCGAGGCCGCGCGATCGGTGGGCGCACCGCCCGGTCGCGACAATTGCGGCAACTGCCACTTCTACGGCGGCGGCGGCGATAACGTGAAGCATGGCGATCTCAGCTCGGCGCTGTTCAACCCGCCGCGCGACGTCGATGTCCATATGTCGCCCGACGGTCAGAACTTCACCTGCGAGACCTGCCACGTCTCGGACAAGCACGTCTTCGAGGGCTCGCGCTACGAGACCGACGTGATCGACCCGCATCCCGATCGCATGGCGGGCACCGCGCATGACGCGGCCGCCTGCCAGTCCTGCCACACGGACAGCCCGCATGAAGGGCCGAACCCGCTGATCGCGGCGAAGCTCAACGATCATACCGACACGGTGGCCTGCCAGACCTGCCACATCCCCAGCTTCGCGCGCGGCGGGGTGGCGACGAAAACCGTCTGGGACTGGTCCACGGCGGGCAAGCTCGACGAGAACGGCAAGCCGATCACCGAAGAGGGCTTCACCCAATCCGACGGCAAGCACCTGCACACCTACATGTCCAAGAAGGGCAATTTCGAATGGCGCGAGAACGTCACGCCCTATTACGCATGGTCCAACGGCGAGATGACCTTCACCCTGCCGGAGGAAGAGATCGACCCGACGCAGGTGGTCGAGATCAACAAGATCGGCGGCAATCCCGGTCAGCCCGACAGCCGCATCTTCCCCTTCAAGCGGATGGTCGGCACGCAGGCCTATGACGTACAGCGCAATGTGCTGGCCTATAACAACGTCTATGGCCCCGGCAACGGCACCGCGCTCTGGTCCTATTACGACTGGGAGAAATCGCTCAAGGCGGGCATGGATTACGCCGGTGTGGAGTATTCGGGCGAGTTCGATTTCGTCCATACCTACATGTACTGGCCGATCACCCATATGGTCGCGCCCGCCGACGATGCGCTGCAATGCGAAAGCTGCCACACGCAGGGCGGTCGGATGGCCGATCTGGCGGGAATCTACGTTCCCGGCTCGGAAATCAATCTCGGCGGCAAGCTGGGGCTCGCGATGTTCCTGATGGCGCTTCTGGGGGCCTTGGGCCACGGCGCGCTGCGCCTGATCAACCGCGGCAAGAAGGAGGGAGGCCACCATGGCTGAGCATTGCGTAAAGGTCTATTCGCGCTTCAACCGGCTCTGGCACTGGAGCCAGGTCGCCTCGATCATGCTGCTGTTCTTCACCGGCGCTCGGCTTCTGGGGCTGCATCCGATCCTGCCCTTCGGGGCGGCGGTGCTGATCCACACGGTCGTCGCGCTGGCGCTGCTCCTGCTCTGGGCCTTCGCGACCTTCTGGCTGTTCACCACAGGCGGCTACAAGCAGTTCATCCCGCGCATGCAGGGCATGTGGGAGGTCAGCCGCTTCTACGCTTATGGCGTCTTCAAGGGCGAGGAGCATCCTTATGTGAAGAGCTACGAGCGGCGGCACAACCCGCTGCAGGCGGCGGCCTATTTCGCGCTCAAGATGATGCTCTTCCCGGCGATCTGGATCTCGGGGCTGGCCTATCTCAGCTACGGGTTCTGGGATCACCTCGACGGCGGCTCGTTCTGGCTCGAGATCATCGCGAATTTCCACGTCCTCGCGGCCTTCGCCATCGCGAGCTTCGTGGTGGTCCATGTCTACCTGCTCACCATCGGCCACGGCTTCCGCCAGCATGTTCGGCCCATGGTCTCTGGCTATGAGAAGGTCGATCTGACCCCGGAGGCAGAGGCCTATTTCCGCCAGCAGGGAAGGGTGCTCGACTGAGCATCGCCTCTCAAAGCTACATCAAGGCCCCCCACGCGGGGGCCTTTTGCTGTCTGCGGTTCGGGGTAGCCCCCGGCAGGGCCGACAAAGAAAAACGCCGCTCGGGAAAGCGGCGTTCGGGTCAGTCCGGCGAGGTGCGCGAGGCTCAGGAGCCCCAGTGCCGCACCGGGCCGCAATCCATGTGAACGAAGTTCGAGCGCGAGTATTTGCCAACGCCGCCAGCGTGGCAGGCGGCGGCCGCCTTGTACATCTGGCTGACCGAGCGCGACTTCAGCCGCAGGTCCATCGCCAGACCCTGCATGTGCAGCGAGTTCTTCGCGACGCCCTTCGAGCGGGCGCGCAGCATGGCGTTGGTCTTGGGCGAGCGGTAACCCGACAGAAGCATATAGGGTTCGCGCGAATCCATCAGGTTGTGCGCGGCGGCCGCGATGTCCACGGTGCGCGCGTCGATGTTCTTCAGCTGATTGGTGCGCCAGTCGCGGGCGAAATAGGTGATCTCTTTCAGCGCGTCGGGGATATACTCGCCTTCGATCCAGTAAACGGTGTCGAGCGTCTCGCCGGTACGACCGTTATACATCTTGATCCGTCGGATGTCCCCTGCGCCCTTGAGTAGACCGAAAGCGTTACTCATGGTGGGGGCCGCCGTTACCATGGTCGCAGCAAATGCGCCCAGAAGGCCGCGCCGGGAAATCGTCGTCATAGCAAGTTCCTGTGTTCGCCTGTCTCTCGATTTTCCCCGCCCTGTTTCGGGCGGTTGAGGGATGGTAGACCCAAACTTCTTACTCCTTATGGCATAGACCTATTAACCGATAAAGAACGGAACTGGTGCATCTTTGCCATAAGGGGCCGGGTCGGCAAAAAATCGCCTGCTGGTAGTAAAAATACGCTCACGTCCTTGTGGGAACGGCGCGAGGGACGGGTCCGAGACGGCGGAAAGGCGCTGTTGCGCCCCTGCATCGCTGATCGCGCCTCG
Organism: Thioclava sp. ES.031; assembly: GCF_002563775.1. Classification (NCBI taxonomy): domain Bacteria; kingdom Pseudomonadati; phylum Pseudomonadota; class Alphaproteobacteria; order Rhodobacterales; family Paracoccaceae; genus Thioclava; species Thioclava sp. ES.031. Next base: position 1,573,708 of record NZ_PDJO01000001.1, read on the forward strand.
ACTCCTATCGTTGCGCACACGCAACGCTTTGCTGGACAGATGGGGGTAAGTTTGGAACATCTGGAACGATAAGGTCGGGGCAGGGGTTTAGACGCTATGACGCGCAATTTCCGTAAGATAGGGCTGGCCTTCGCGCTAGCTACGCTCGCCGCCGGCGCCCAGGCGCAAGGCACTGCCCAGATTGCAGCGCAAGGGGCCATGTCGCCATTGGCGGGGGTCGAGCTTTCGGGCTTCACCCAGGCCGTGGCCGAAGCTGCGGCTGACAATCCCGCTCTGGCGGCCTTCTATGCTGCCCGCGATTACCGTCCGATCTGGACCGCCGCCGAGGATGCGGGCCGCCGCGCGGCTTTCATGCGCGCGCTCGATCTGTCGGCGATGCAGGGGCTGCCCACGGCGCATTACGACCCCGAGGGGCTGCGTGTCGCCTTCGCCGCCGTCCAGTCCGAGCGTCAGCGCGGGCTGCTCGAAGTGAAGATGAGCCGTATCTTCCTCGATTACGCCCATGACCTGTCGCATGGCGTGCTCGACCCGCACAGCGTCATCTCCGATATCAAGCGCGAACCCAAACGCGCCGATCCCGAAGCCCGGATGACGGCCTTCGCCGCTTCGACCAACCCGGCGCTGTTCCTGCGTGAGCTCGCGCCGCAGATGCCGCAATATGCGCAGCTGGTGAAAGCGCGCCTCGATCTGGAGCATCAGATCGAAGCGGGCGGCTGGGGGCCGACGGTGCCCGGCACCAAGCTCGAGCCCGGCGATAGCGGGCCGGACGTGGTGGCACTGCGCGACAGGCTGCAGCGGATGGGCTATCTGGGCCGCTCTGCCAGCGCGACCTATGACGCCGAGATGCAAAAGGCCGTGCAGGCCTATCAGACCGATCAGGGGCTCGCGACCGATGGCGTGGCCGGGCCGAGCACGCTGGGCGAGATCAACAAGAGCCCCGAGGCGCGGATGAAAGCCATCCTCGTCGCGATGGAGCGTCTGCGCTGGATGAACGGCATCGATTTCTCGGGCCGCTACGTCTGGGTCAACATCACCGATTTCTCGGTGCGCGTGGTCGATCACGGCAAGACTATCTTCCGCTCGGTCACGGTGGTCGGGCAGAACAGCTCGGACCGCCGCACGCCGGAGTTTTCCGACGAGATGGAGCGGATGGTCATCAACCCGGCCTGGCATGTGCCGCGCTCGATCGTGACCAAGGAATACCTGCCGCAGATGCAGCGCAATCCGAATGCGGCGAGCCAGCTTCAGCTGATCGACAGCCGGGGCCGGGTGGTGCCGCGCTCGGCGGTGGATTTCGCCGCCTATAACGCGCGCAACTTCCCCTTCGCGATGAAGCAGCCGCCGTCGAACCGCAACGCGCTGGGGCTGGTGAAATTCCTGTTCCCGAACCGCTGGAACATCTACCTGCACGACACGCCGTCGAAATCGCTCTTCAAGAAAGAGACGCGGGCGTTCAGCCATGGTTGCGTGCGCGTCGGCGACCCCTTCGATCTGGCCTACACGCTTCTGGGCGCGCAAAGCGACAATCCTGAAGCGGAGTTCAAGCGCATCCTCAATTCGGGGCGCGAGACGATCGTGCCGCTGGAAAAGCACGTGCCTGTGCATCTGACCTATTTCACCGCCTGGCCGACCGCGTCGGGGCATGTCGAGTATCGCCGCGACGTCTATGGGCGTGACGCGATCCTCTTCAACGCCTTGCAAAAGGCCGGGGTGGAATTGGGCACGCAGGACAGCTAAATCTCTGGCAACGGGGGCGGCAAGCGCGCCCCCATGCGACCATGAGAGGATCGGCCATGTCCCAGACAATCGAGCATATCGCGCAGGCGCTGAACGCCCGCGCCGAAGGCGACCTGTCGATCGAGGTGACCGGCGCGTCCGAGCCTGCGACGGCGGGGCCCGACCAGATCGCCCTCGCGATGAGCGAGAAATACGCCGAAGGACTGCGCGAGGGTAAGGCCCGCGCGGCGCTTCTGTGGGAAGGTGCGGACTGGCGTGCGCTCGGGCTGGAGGCGGCGGTTTTCGTGACCCGCCCGCGTCTCGCCATGGCGGGGCTGTCGAAAGCTTTCGATCCCGGTCCCATCGTCGAGCCCGGCATCCATCCGACCTGTGTGATCGACCCGACCGCCATCATCGGCAAGGATGCCGCTATCGGCCCCTTCACCGTGATCGGCAAGGAGGTGAAGATCGGCCCGAATGCGCGGATCGTGGGGCAGGTGACCATCGCGGAAGGCGCGCAGATCGGTGCTGACGCGCTGATCTATCCCGGCGCGCGGATCGGCGCGCGGGTGCTGATCGGCGACCGGCTGGTCTGTCAGCCCGGCGCGGTGATCGGCTCGGACGGGTTCTCCTTTGTCACGCCCGATCCCTCCGGCGTCGAGGAAATCCGCCACACGCTGGAGCAGCGCGAAGAGATCACCGAGCAGAAATGGTTCCGCATCCACTCGCTCGGCACGGTCGAGATCGGCGACGATGTCGAGATCGGCGCCAATGCCTGTATCGACCGCGGCACGGTGCGCGCAACCGCCATCGGCTCGGGCAGCAAGCTCGATAACATGGTTCATATCGGCCACAACGTGCAGGTGGGCGAGGATTGCCTGCTCTGCGGTCAGGTCGGCATCGCGGGCTCGACCCGGATCGGGCACCGCGTGGTACTGGCAGGGCAATGCGGCGTCTCGGACAACATCACCGTGGGCGATGACGTCATCGCGGCGGGCGGCACCAATATCTACACCAACGTCCCCAAAGGCCGTACGATCTGGGGGAGCCCGGCGGTGAAGATGGAAACGCAGCTCGAGATCAACAAATCTGTCCGCAGATTGCCGAGATTGTTTGCGCAAATGGCCGAGCTTCGAGAAACTGTTACGAAACTCACGCAAAAAGGCGGCACGGAGTAACCCCAGATATGAGGCCAGACGTGCAAGACCAGGTTTTCTCGATCATCGCCCGCGAAGCCCTTCGTGAGCCCTCCGAACTTTCGCCCGAGATGACGCTCGACGAACTGGGGCTCGATAGCCTCGGCCTCGTCGAAGTGATCTTCGCCATCGAAGAGGCCTTCGACGTCTCGGTGCCGTTCAACGCCAACGAACCCGCCGCCTCGCAATTCGACATGTCCTCGATCGGGGCGATCGTGGGCGCGGTGGAGCGTCTCGTCTCGGGCGGCAAGCCGTCGACCGCCGTCGCCTGATGCGGCGCGTCGTCATCACGGGCGCGGGCACGATCAACGCGCTCGGCGAGGGCGTTGCGGCAACCAAGGCGGCCATGGCGGAGGGGCGCAGCGGCATCGGGCCGCTCAGCTTCCAGGATGTAGAGCGGCTGAGCATCCGCATCGGCGGTCAGATCCGCGGCTATGACGCGTCTGACCGCTTCACCTCGGCGCAGCTCGCGCAATACGACCCCTTCACCCAATACGCGCTGATCTCCGGCGCGGAGGCGATGGCGCAGGCGGGGTTGGAGGCAGCTCCCGATCCCGCGCGCTGGGGCTGCATCGTCGGGTCCGCAGGCGGCGGGCATGCGACCGCGAACAATGCCTATCGCGCTGTTTTCGCAGATCAAAAGAGCCGCGTTCACCCGCTGACCGTGCCGAAGCTGATGGCCAATGCCGCGCCCTCGCATCTCTCGATCCGCTACGGGCTGCAGGGGCCGAGCTTTGCCGTCGCCACTGCCTGCGCCAGCTCCAACCACGCCATCGGCCTCGCGTTCCAGATGGTGCGTTCGGGCATGGCCGAGGGGATGCTAGCGGGTGGCTCTGAGGCGATGCTCAATTTCGGCGGGCTGAAAGCGTGGGAGGGGCTGCGGGTAATGTCGCCCGATGGCTGCCGCCCGTTCTCGGCAGATCGCAACGGCATGGTGCAGGGCGAGGGCGCAGGCGTCTTCGTGATCGAGACGCTGGAGAGCGCCGAGGCGCGTGGCGCGCAGCCCTTGGCCGAGATTGCGGGCTTCGCGATGAATTCCGATGCGCGTGATGTCGTGATGCCGTCGCTCGACAGCGCGACCGCCGCGATCATCGGCGCGCTGAGTGATGCGGGCATGGCGCCCGAAGAGGTCGGCTATATCAACGCCCACGGCACCGGCACGGCAGCCAATGATCGGATCGAGACCGCCGCGATCCGCGCGGCGCTCGGCCCAGCGGCCGATCAGGTCGCGGTCAGCTCGACCAAGGCGCTGCACGGCCATTGCATCGGCGGCACGGGCGCGGTGGAGCTGATCGCCTGCCTGATGGCGCTTGGCGACGGGGTGATCGCGCCCACGGCGAATTACGCCACCCCCGATCCCGACTGCGATCTGGATTATGTGCCCAACACCGCCCGCAAGCAGCAGGTCGGCGCGGCGCTCTCGAATGCCTTCGCTTTCGGCGGGCTCAACGCGGTTCTGGCCTTGCGCACGATATAAAAACGCCGCGCCCGGTTTGGGCGCGGCGTCTTAAATTTCAAACGGTTGCGAGCCGAAGCTCATCCATCCAGCTTACTTCTGAACGCCGTTTTCCTTGTTGGTTTTCACGGTTTCGTCGAAGGCTTTGGTGAAGCCTTTGAGCGAGATATCCGCTTTCACCTTCTGCTGCGGGTTGGCCAGCGGCGTGATCGTGATCGTCGCCTTGCTGCCCTTCTTGAGCGAGTCGAGCTCGGCGTTGCTGACGCCGAAGCGGGCGAAGCAGCCCATCATGCGCGGGTCGCAGAAGGAATAGGGGTAGACCATCGGCTTGCCGCCATCGACCTGCAGCACCAGGTTCTGCGACAGCAGGGTCTGCATCGGCACCATGATGGTGAGGCCAGCGGCGGCCTGGCTGCCATCGGGCAGGCCGATCACCGAGATGTCGGCCACGTTGCCGCCATTCTGGTCCTTGATCACCTGATACATCTGGCAGGGATCCTTGCCGTCGGGCGACTTGGCGCATTGCAGCTGCCAGTCTTCGTAGGTCGCCTTGATGTAGGTCTGCGGCTCCTGCGGCTTCTGGGCCTGCTGGTCGGCGCCGGGCATCGTCGGCGTGGCGTCAGCGCCAGTCGCGGGTGCCTGATCGGTGCTGGTCGCATCCGCGGCCGGGGCCGTCGTGCCCGCATCCGCCGAGGGCGTCGTGGTCGTGTCGCTCGAGGTGGTATCTTGCGCCCACGCCCCGCTTGCAAGGCCGAGGGCCAGTGCGAGGGCGAGCGGTTTCGTCAGTTGAGACATATTACTCTTCTCCTGAAACGTATTGGTCGAAGGCTTAACACGGGTCCGGGCCACTGTCAGTGGCGAATTCCGCAGCGGCGCTCACGGATCGGCGGCAAACTGCCACAGTTTCGTGAGCCTTTCGACGGCCTGCATCGGCGCTGGCGCAGGCGGGGGATTTCGCGGAAAGGCCGGGGGCGATTCAGCCGCGTCTCGCGCGGGCCGGATCGGGTGTTTCGAGGGCGCGAAAGCTGGGCTTTCCAAGCGAAAGGGGCCCGTTCAGGACCCCTTCCTTTTCCCCCTGTCGGACTGGCCGACTTCGTCATTGCCGGTACGCTAGGCCGGAATTTTTCACAGGTCAACAGGCAAAGTTGAGGAAGTGTGACAGGCGGTGAGGCGATGAACTCCGGGACGCAATCCCTTGGCACAGAAGAAAAAGACCGCGCCAAGCGTGGCGCGGCCAGTTCAACAGGGAGGAAGCGCCCCCATCCGCGCAAAAGCGTACTCCGGGGGCAGGATCAGACTGGCGCAAAAGGGTTAAGGTAGTATTGTCGGAGCCGAAATTTGTTTGGCGAGGGCAAGATGACCGGTGTTCTGACCGAAGAGGGTGTGTTCGTTGGGGGCGGTGGTGAAGGCTACGCAAGCCCGCAGGAATTGAAGCTCCAATACGGCAACCGTCACGGGCTGGTTGCGGGCGCGACCGGCACCGGCAAAACGGTGACGCTGCAGATCCTCGCGGAAGGCTTCTCGCAGGCGGGCGTGCCGGTCTTCATGGCCGATGTGAAAGGCGATCTGTCGGGCATCGCGGCCACTGGCTCGGCCGAGGCCAAGCTGCACAACGCCTTCATGGAGCGCTCGCAGACCATCGGTTTCGATCTGCAATACCGCGCCTATCCGACCGTCTTCTGGGACATGTTCGGCGAGAAGGGCCATCCGGTGCGCACGACCGTCTCCGAGATGGGGCCGCTGCTGCTGAGCCGTCTTCTGGGGCTGACCGAGGCGCAGGAAGGGGCGCTCAACATCGCCTTCCACATCGCCGACAAGGAGGGGCTGGCGCTGCTCGACCTCGACGACCTGCGCGCGATGCTGCGCCATATCGGCGAGCGTGCGGACGAGATCGCGCTGGAATACGGCAATGTCGGCACCGCGACGATCGGCGCGATCCAGCGCGACCTGCTGGTGCTGGAGAACCAGGGCGGGGCGCAGTTCTTCGGCGAACCCGCGCTGGACCTTGGCGATCTGATCCAGACCGACGAAAACGGCATGGGCCAGATCAACATCCTCGCCGCCGACAAGCTGATGGGCAGCCCGCAGCTTTACGCGACTTTCCTGCTGTGGCTGCTCTCGGAACTGTTCGAGGAACTGCCCGAGGTCGGCAACCCCGACAAGCCCAAGCTGGTCTTCTTCTTCGACGAGGCGCATCTGCTGTTCGACGACGCGCCCAAGGCGCTCGTCGACAAGGTGGAGCAGGTGGCGCGGCTGATCCGCTCGAAAGGGGTGGGGGTGTTCTTCATCACCCAGAACCCCGGCGACGTGCCCGACGGCATTCTCAGCCAGCTTGGCAACCGCGTGCAGCACGCGTTGCGTGCCTTCACCGCAAAGGATCAGCGCGACCTGCATCGCGCGGCCGAGAATTACCGCGCCAATCCGAGCTTCGACACCGAGATCGCGATCAAGGAAGTCGGCACGGGCGAGGCGGTGACCTCCTTCCTCGAAAAGAAGGGCGTGCCGGGCATGGTCGAGCGCACGCTGATCCGCCCGCCGCAGTCGCGTCTTGGCCCGCTCAGCGATACCGAGCGCGCCGCCGTGATCGCGTCAAGCGGTCTGGGCGACAAATACGACACGCCCGTGGATCGCGAGTCGGCGCAGGAAATCCTCGCCAAGCGTGCCGAACTGGCGGCGCGCGAAGCCGCAGAGGCCGAGGTGCGCGAGAAAGCGGCCAAGACCGCCGCGGGCCGCTCCGAGCTCGATGAGGGCTTCGACAATTTCAACAATGCACGGCGCTACGATCCGACGGCGAAGTCGAAACCGGCGCGCAAATCCTCGCGCCGGTCCGATACGATCCTCGAGACCTTCGGCAAGAGCCTTGCGCGTCAGCTGGGCACCAAGACGGGCCAGACGATCGTGCGCGGGGTTCTCGGTTCGCTCTTCAAGTCGCGCTGAGCGACGGGGCACCCGCGCTCTCCTCAGCGGGCTGCGGCGCCAGCCGCGTCTCGGCCAGCAGCGCGATCAGCAGCTCGATATGGCGGGCGACCGAATAGGTCGCCTCGCCCGCGCGCCGCGCCTGATCGAGCGCCTCTTCCTCGGCCATCAGCGCGCGCAGGGCCGCTCCCGGACGCGGCAGCTCGCTCATCCGCATCACCCGCTTGAGGTCGCGCTTGCGGCTGTAATCGCTCAGCCCGTGCCGGGCCGCGCGGATCAACAGGCGCGGGCGGCGCAGCTTCGCCACGGCGGTGACCGGATCGATATCGGGGGCGACGCTGTCGGCGGCGGCCGGTTCGACCAGGCGCAGCGGCGACGGGGCGTGGAAGGCAGGCGTGGATTTCTGGCGAAATGCGAAGGTCATCGGAAACTCCCTTGAGGTGAGATCCCGAGCGTTACCCAGCCTCAGATGGTGTTGCGCAATTTCGCCCTGAAGCGTGCGCCCCGCAAAGCTTTGTTTAGGAAGTTTAAGGAATTCTTGCTGGCGTCCCGTTTATTAACGAACGGGTAACCAAAGCAACTCACGGTTGTTACCGGACGGACTCGTCGCGCGTTTCGCGGCGCAATCTGGGGGACAATATGACTTCGATCGCACCGGCCCCGGCGGAGCTTCCCGCCTGGCTGCCCGAACATGCCCGACTCTATCTGCGCCATGTCGAAGAAGGCGTTCCGATACGGGCATTGGCACGGGCGGAAGGGTGCGCAGCCTCGACGATCCTGCGCCGCGTGCGCCGGATCGAGGCGCGGCGGGACGATCCGCTGGTCGATGAGGCGCTCGAACGTCTTGGCCGCGCGGCCGGGCCGGGCGCCGCCAATTATCCCGAGGCTCCGATGACGACCGTGCTCCAAAAGGACACGCCCATGACCGCTGCTTTCCACCCCTCTGAGACGCCCGCCGATGAAGACCAGCTGCGCCGTGAGACGCGCCGCATCCTGCGCCGCCTGTCCGAGCCGGGCGCGCTCCTGATCGTGGGGCGCGAGATGGACAAGGCCGTGGTGCTCCGCGGCACGGTGCGCACGGCCGTGCTGGAGCGCGCGGTGGCGCAGGCTTTCGCGCTCAAGGACTGGATCGAGGTCGCCCATGTGGGGCGCGTCACCAGCTACGAGATCACGCAAGCGGGGCGCGCGGCGCTGAAACGCGTGCTGGAGGAAGAGGCCGCGGCACGCGGCGAGACCGCCGCCAATCCCTTCGCCGCGCAACATGGCGAGTTCGCCCACGAGACGCGCGCCGACGCGGACGGGCATCAGCGCCGGGTGCGCGCCAATCTGGCCGAAAGCCCGCTCGCGGTGCTGGCGCGGCGGCGTGACAAACAGGGGCGGCCGTTCCTCGGCGCCGATCTCGTCGCCGCCGGGGAGCGTTTGCGCGAGGATTTTGAGCTGGCGCAGATGGGCCCCCGCGTGGGTCAGAATTGGGAACGGTTCCTGACCGGCGGTGGGGGGGCGCGGGCAGTATCGCCCCGAGCTGGCGATGGGCGGCGGCTCCGACACCGCGCGCGAGCGGGTGGCGCTGGCGCTGCGCGATCTGGGGCCGGGCCTGGGCGACATGGCGCTGCGCTGCTGCTGCTTCCTCGAAGGGCTGGAGACGGCGGAGAAGCGGCTCGGCTGGTCGGCGCGCTCGGGCAAGATCGTCCTGCGCATCGCTCTGCAACGTCTCAAGCGGCATTACGACGACACCTATGGCGGGGCCAGTCCGATGATTGGGTGAGCGGCGGTCCGGACGCTCTCACGCAGCCAAATCCTCAATGCCTAACAGTGCGTTAAAGTTAAGGTTTTACCTTAGCTTTGCTTTGCAAGACTCTGATAAAACGCAAGAAAGGGCGTGAGGTTTTCTCGCGCCCTTACCTTTTTCGCTGGTCCGTGTCCTGCCGACCTTGGCGTGCACCCTTACGGATTCCTTCTTGGTATGAGCGACCCATGCGAAAATGATATAACGCGAAGTTGTAAATTTTTCCGTGTGGCGATAATCGAAGGTTATGAATATCACGCTTCGCCAACTCACCTATTTGCGGGCGCTCGGTCAGGCGCGCTCTTTCTCGCGCGCCGCTGAGATCGTCCATGTCAGCCAGCCCGCGCTCTCGGTCCAAATCCGTGAGCTGGAGGAGCAGGTGGGCCAGCCGCTGGTCGAGCGCCGCCCGCGCGATGTGCGGCTGACGCGGGCCGGGCGGCGGGTGCTGGAAACCGCCGAGCGGGTCGCGGGCGAGTTGCGCGATTTGCAGTCCGAGGCGCGGCGCGGGCTGGGGCAGGTCAATCTTGGCGTGATCCCGACCATCGCGCCCTATCTGCTGCCTGCGTCTCTGGCGGGGCTGCGCGCGCAAGGGGGGCTGCGGCTGCGCGAGGCCACGACCGAGTCGCTGCTGGCCGAGATCGCCGAGGGGCGCCTCGATGCCGCGATCATCGCGACGCCCGCGCCGGAACTGTTCGAGACACCGCTGTTCGAGGATCGTTTCCTGCTGGCCGGGACGCCGGATCAGCTGACAATGGTGCGCGGCCTCAGCCCTCAGGCGATCGACCCGGATCAGCTCTTGCTGCTCGATGAAGGCCATTGCCTCGCCGATCAGGCGCTGGCTCTGTGCGGGCTGACGCGGGCGGCGCAGCGCATCGATCTGGGGGCGTCCTCGCTGACCACGCTTTGCGCGCTGGCCGGGCAGGCGATGGGGCTGACGCTGGTGCCCGAGATCGCGAGCTTGCAGGAAACCCGCGCCTTTCCGACGCTCGCGCTCAGCCGGTTCGACGAAGAGCCGGCACGGACCGTGAGGCTGGTCCGTGCCCGCGAAGTTTCCGATGCCGAGGCGTGGTTCGACCCGCTCGCGCAGGTCTTGCAAAGTGCGGGCGAGGGGCTGGTCGCGCAGGCGCGCAGACGCTTCTGATCGCCGCGCGCCCCGGTCTCGGCCCCTCGTATGCCGGCCCGATAAACGGGCCGGCATAGGGTCACGCCGCCGCTTCGGCCTTGGCGTTGACCAGCCAGTTCATGACGGTCTCGGGCGAGGACACGCCATAGGGATCCGCGCCATGGTTGTCTTCAAGGCCCGGCTCCTCGAACCAGGCCTCGATCACGCCGTCATTGACGACGGCCGCATAGCGCCACGAGCGCAGACCGAAGCCCAGATTGTCCTTGCGCACCAGCATACCGACGCGGCGGGTGAACTCGCCCGAACCATCGGGGATCACCTTGACGTTCTCGAGGCCCTGCGCCTTGGCCCACTGGTTCATCACGAAGGCGTCGTTGACCGACAGGCAGTAGATCTCGTCGATGCCCTGTGCGGCGAAATCGTCGAAGCCCTTCTCGAAGCCGGGCAGCTGGTAGGTCGAGCAAGTGGGGGTGAAGGCGCCGGGCAGCGCAAACAGCACCACGCGCTTGCCCGCGAAGTAATCCGCGGTGGTCTTGTCCTCCCAGCGGAAGGGGTTCGGCCCCTCGATGCTGTCGTCGCGCACGCGGGTGTGGAAGGTCACTTCGGGCAGTTTCGAACCGGGAAGCATGGGAGGTCTCCTTTATCGGTTGGGGAGGTTGCGGTTTGGAGAATGTCCTGACTAGCGGATGTCCCTTTCGGTCACAATCGCTGACTTTGCAGATGCAGCATCCGCCGCGCGACTTTGCAGTCGTTGACTTGATGGTGGCCTGAGCGTCGCTTACGCGCAGGTCAGCCGCGCGCCATGTGCATTGCGGCCTTCGGGGTTGCGCATTTGCATCCGGGACGCAATCGGCTTATGTGACCATCAACCGCACTCCGAAAGGATGGATCATGCGCGATCTCAAGATGCCCGGTGAACGCCACCCCGAAAAGGCGCATCGCGCCGACAATGCCCAGCCCAAGAAACCCGATTGGATCCGCGTGAAAGCGCCGGTCTCGGAAGGCTACAAGAAGACGCGCGACATTCTGAAGACCAACAAGCTGGTCACCGTCTGCGAAGAGGCAGGCTGCCCGAATGTCGGCGAATGCTGGAGCCAGGGTCACGCTACCATGATGATCATGGGCGAGATCTGTACCCGTGGCTGTTCCTTCTGCAACGTGGCCACCGGTCGCCCCGACGCGCTCGACGTGTTCGAGCCGGGCCGCGTCGCCCATGCGGTCGAGACGCTGGGTCTGAACCACGTCGTGATCACCTCGGTCGACCGCGACGATCTGGACGATGGCGGGGCGGAGCATTTCGCGCAGACGATCCGCGCGATCCGTCACCGCTCGCCCGACACCACGATCGAAATCCTGACGCCGGACTTCCTGAAATGCGAGCCCGCCGCGCTGGAGAAAGTCGTCGAGGCGCGCCCCGACGTGTTCAACCACAATCTCGAAACCGTGCCTGGCCTCTATCCCGGCGTGCGCCCCGGTGCGCGTTACTTCCACTCGCTGCGCCTTTTGCAGCGCGTGAAAGAGCTGGACCCGTCGATGTTCACCAAATCGGGCATCATGGTCGGTCTGGGTGAAGAGGCACCGCAGGTCCGTCAGGTGATGGATGACATGCGCTCCGCCGATGTCGATTTCCTGACCATCGGGCAATATCTGCAGCCGACGCCGAAGCACCACGCGGTGATGCGTTTCGTGACGCCGGAAGAGTTCCGCGACTACGAGAAAGCGGCTTACGGCAAGGGCTTCCTGATGGTGTCGGCGACTCCGCTAACCCGCTCGAGCTATCACGCGGGCGACGACTTCGCCCGGCTGCGCGAGAACCGGCTGAAGAAGCTCGGCCTGAGCTGAGCGCGCCGCAAGCGATCTGAATGAACCCGGCCCCCAGCGGCCGGGTTTTTCATTTCTGGAGCGATGAGACGCGGAGGTCCCATTCCCGCCAGTGCCGCACCGCGTGACATAGCGAGACGCACGCGGTTGCCGCGCTCCGGCTCTGCGCCTTAGCGCGCGGGCAGAGGATGGAAGCAGGCGACCCGTTGATCGTCGCCGATCTGCTCGAGCGCGGGAGCCGCCTCCCGGCATTTATCGGTCGCGTAGGGGCAGCGCATCGCAAAGGCGCAGCCCTTGGGCGGGTCGAGCGGGTTGGGCAATTCCGCGTGCCCGTCTTCGGGGTCTGACAGCGCACGCCCCACGACCGGCGCGCTTTCCGCCAGCAGTTTCGTGTAGGGGTGGCGCGGATGGGCGAAGATTTCCTCGGCCCGGCCTTCCTCGACCACCGAGCCGAAATAGAGCACCGCGATCCGGTCAGAGACCGCCTCGACCACCGCCAGATCGTGACTGATGAACAGGTAGGTCAGGCCGAATTCGCGTTTCAGGTCTGCCAGCAGGTTGAGCACCTGCGCCTGCACCGACACATCGAGCGCCGAGACGGGTTCGTCGAGGATCAGGATGCGCGCCTGCGCGGCGAGCGCCCGCGCGATGCCGATGCGCTGCGCCTGACCGCCGGAGAACTCATGCGGGTAGCGGTCTAGGAAATCGGCGCGCAGGTTCACGCTGTCGAAAATCTCGAGGATACGCTTCTCGCGCGCCTTGCGGTCCATCCCGTGCAGCAGCTTCAAGGGCGCATCCATGATCTGCCGGATCGTCTTGCGCGGGTTCAGCGAAGAGATCGGGTCCTGAAACACATACTGGATGCGCTTGCCGAACTCGGCCGGGTCGGCGTTATCGAGCGCCGAACCCTCGATTTCGATCGTGCCGGTCGTCGCGGGGAGCAGCCCCACCAGCATTCGTGCCAGCGTGGACTTGCCGCAGCCCGACTCTCCGACGACGCCGAGAGTCTCGCCGGTCTGCACTTCCAGCGTTATCGGATGGACGGCTTGCACGGCCCCTGTGGTGCCGCCGAAGAGCTTCTTGCCAAAGGGGAATGTCTTCGACAGATCGGTGACTTGCAGGGCGATGCTCATGCGGTTTCCTCCGCCAGGGTGGTTTCGGGATGCAGGCAGCGCACCGCGCGGGCACCGGCCCGTTCAAGCGCGATCTCGCTTTGCTGGCAATCCGGTTGCGCCTTCAGGCAGCGATCGGCGAAGGCGCAGCCTGCGGGCAGCGCATCGACCGAAGGCGGCAGGCCCGGGATCGCCTCCAGCTTGCGCTTGCCCGCGCCCAGTTCGGGCACGCAGGCGATCAGCCGCGCCGTGTAGGGGTGGGCGGGGGCGCGCAGGATCTCCATCGTCGGGCCTTCCTCGACGATCCGGCCCGCATACATCACCGCCACGCGGTCGCACAGCTGCGCCACCACGCCGAAATCATGGGTGATGAAGATGATCGCGAGCCCGCGCTCGCGCCGCAGATCGTCGAGCAGCGAGAGGATCTGTGCCTGCACCGTCACGTCGAGCGCCGTGGTCGGCTCGTCCGCGATGATCACGTCGGGATCGTTGGCCAGCGCCATCGCGATGCCGACGCGCTGACGCATGCCGCCCGACATCTCGTGCGGGTAGCTGTCCACGCGCTCCTCGGCATTGGGGATGCGCACGGATTTCAGCAACTCGATGGCCTTTGCACGACCTTCGGATTTCGAGATCGCGCGATGGCTGGAGATCGCCTCCACCAGTTGATCGCCGACCTTGTAGAGCGGGTGCAGCGTCGCCAGCGGGTCCTGAAAGATATAGGCGACGCGGCGACCGCGCAGGGTTCTCAGATCGCCATAGCGCGCGCCGATCATGTCGCGGCCCTCAAGCCGCGCGGCTCCGCCGGTGATGACGCCGGGCGGCGAGGCGACAAGCCCCATGACCGACAGCGCCGTGACCGATTTGCCCGAGCCGGACTCGCCGATCACGCCGAGACATTCGCCGGGTTTGACCGACAGAGAGACACCGGACACCGCCTTGTAGATGCGGTCCTTGACGTGGAATTCGGTCCGCAGGTTCTCGAGGCTGAGAATGCCGTCAGTCGCGACTTCTGGCGCGGGGGTGTGTTTGCGGTCCACGCGGGTCGCGGCCATCGGACGGCTCAGCGCGTCCGATTTCAGCCGCGGGTCGAGCGCGTCGCGCACGCCGTCGCCCAGCAGGTTGATGCTCATCACGATGATGAGGATCATGATGCCGGGAATGACCGAGGTATGCGGGTTGGTGATCAGCGCCGAGCGCGCCTCGCCCAGCATGCTCCCGAGATCGGCCTGCGGCGGCTGAGAGCCGAGCCCGAGGAAGCTCAGGCCCGCCGTCTCGAGGATCATCCAGCCGATCGTGGTGGACATCGCGATCACGATGACGGGCACCACATTGGGCAGGATTTCCGAGGTGATGATGCGCGCATTGGACATGCCCGCGAGCTTTGCCGCATCCACGAATTCCTTATTGGCAAGCCCCACGGTGATGCCGCGAATGTTGCGCGCGAAGAAGGGGATGTTGACGACTGAGACCGCGATCAGCGCATTCACGAGACCGGGACCGAGCGCGGCCACGATCGCGAGCGCCAGCAGGATATAGGGGAAGGCCATCAGCATATCGACGGCGCGCATGATGATATTGTCGGTGCGCCCGCCATAGAAGCCCGCGATGATGCCGACTGCCGCGCCCGCAACAGCCGCGAAGAGGGCTGCGGCAAAGCCCACGGCGAGCGACAGCCGGGTGCCCCACAGAAGCCGCGAGAGCAGATCGCGCCCCAGCGCATCCGTGCCCAGCAGCGCGCTATCGGAGAACGGCGGCAGGAAGCGGTTCGCGGTGTTCGTCGCGTCCGGATCGACGAGAGGCAGCAGAGGCGTAATCAGCGCCAGAGCCACCACCAGCCCCATCACGATCAGCCCACCCAGCGCCAGCCGGTTGCGCGCGAGAAGTTTGAAGAACGCGCTCATGTCTTGATCCTCGGGTCGAGAAGGCTCTGGGCGACATCGACGATGATGTTGAAAATGACGTAGCAGGCCGCGACGAAGACCACGCCGCCTTGGACGAGCAGGATGTCACGCTGCAAGATCGCATCGACCAGCATCCGCCCGATGCCGGGCCATTGGAACACGATCTCGATATAGACCGCGCCCGACAGCACGAAGCCCGCCTGAATGCCGAGCACAGGGATAATCGAGACCATCGCCGCGCGCAGGGCATGGCCCCAGATCACGCGGCCCTCTTTCACACCCTTGGCCCGTGCGGTGCGGATGAAATCCTGCCGCAGCACCTCCAGCATGGCCGAGCGCGACAGTCGCGCCACAACGCCGGTCGCCACCACTGCCAAAGCCAGCGCGGGCATCGTCAGGTGATGGAGCAGGTCGGGCAGGTCGCCGCCGCCATAGATCGCATACATCCCCGAGACCGGCAGCCATTGCAGGTCCACGGCGAAGATCAGGATCATCATCATCCCGAGGAAGAAGGACGGGATCGAAATGCCCAGCAGCACCACGAAGGTGATCGCCTTGTCGGCGAAGCCATATTGGCGCGCGGCCGAGACCACGCCTGCGAGAATGCCGAACACTGTGCAGAGAACGAAGGAGGTGCCCGCAAGGATCAGCGTGTTGTTGAACCGCTCCAGCACCTCGTCGATCACGGGGCGATTGAGCGAGAAGCTCTGGCCGAAATCGCCGTGGAGCATGTTCCACAGCCAGATGGAATAGCGCGCCACCAAGGGCTGATCGAGGCCGAGATCGCGGTTCAGCTTCGCCACGTTTTCGGGTGTGGCATAGCTGCCCAGGATCGCGGTGGCCGGGTCGCCCGGGATCATCGCCATGATCAGAAAGACGATCACCGTGATCCCGAGGATCACCGGCACCGCCAGCAAGAGCCGTTTGAGGATATAGCTGCCCATTGGTCTCCCTTTGGGTGACGCGCAAATGATGAAAAAAAGAGTGCGCGGGCCAGTCGCGGCTCGCGCACTCGGAAGGATCAGGCCTTCGTCACGTCCTTGAGGAGCAGGAAGAACGAGGGCTGCAGCGTGAAGTCCGACACTTTGTCGTTCGTCACCGCGTTCTGCTTCCAGTTCGCCACGAAGACCCAGGGCGCGTCGTCATGCACGATCTGCTGCATCTTCTTGTAAAGCTCGGCGCGCTTGGACTGATCGGTCGCGGTGCGCGCCTCTTCGAGCAGCTTGTCGACCTCGGGGTTCGAGTAATAGCCCGAGTTGAAGCCGCCCTTGTCGGGCCAGGCATCGGTGCGCAGCGCGAGATAGGGCAGGGTGTCGGGATCGTTCGTCATCCACGCCATCTCGGCCATGTCGACATGCTGCCCGTTCGCATCCAGCCCCGGGTTCACCTTGCCGAGGAAGGTGTTCCACTCGAAGGTCTCGATCTTGGCGTTCAGCCCCACCGCTTTCAGGTCGGCCTGAATGGCCGTGCCCATTGCCACCGGGTCGAGCATCCCCGAGCCGCCATCGGTGACGTAGAAGGTCACTTCCGTGCCCTCGGCCACGCCGGCCTCTTTCAGCAGCGCCTTGGCCTTTTCCGGGTCGTAGGGGTAGGGGTCGAGGCTATCGTCATGCGCCCAGGCGAAGGCGGCGGGCGTCGGGCCGTTGGCCACGGTGGCCGTCCCTTCGAGCACATCGTTGACGATCGCTTTCTTGTTGATCGCGTAGTTCGCGGCCTGACGGGCGCGCTTGTCCTTGAACGGCCCCTTGGCGCAATCGAGGATCAGGAACCACAGATGCGGCCCGGCCTGCTCGACAAGGTGGTACTTGTCGTTCTGGAACTCCTTGAGCGCCACGGGCGGCACCTCGACCATCAGGTCGATCCCGCCTGCCAGCATCTCGGCCACGCGGGTATTGGCATCGGTGATCGGGCGGAAGATCACAGCCTTGAGCGAGGTGGGCGTGTCCCAGTAATCTGGGTTGCCCTCGACCACGACGGCCTCGTTCGCACGCCATTCCTTGAAGGTGAAGGGGCCGGTGCCGACCGGGTTGCGGCCGAAATCCTTGTCGAATTTCTTCACCGCCGTCGGCGAGACGATCAGCCCCGTCGGATAGGCGAGGTTCGACAGGAAGGGCGCATAGGGTTCTTTCAGCGTGAAGACCACGGTTTGCGGGTCCTTCGCGTCGATCGTGTCCACGCTCGAGAAGAAGAAAGCGAGCGGGAAGGGACCGGTGTGGTGATAGGGGTGGTTCTCGTCGAGCATCCGCTCGAAGTTGAACTTCACCGCCTCGGCGTCGAAAGCGGACCCGTCATGGAACTTCACGTCCTGACGCAGGTGGAAGGTGTAGGTCTTGCCGTCATCCGAGATGTCCCAGCTCTCGGCGAGGGCCGGTTCGACTTCGAGCGTGCCGGATTTGTAGCGCACCAGCCCGTCATAGAGATTCATCAGAATGCGGAAGTCGTTCACGGCGGTGACCGCCGCCGGGTCGAGCGCCTTGGGCTCCGCGATCTGGCCGACGACCAGAACGCCGGGCGGGGTCGCCGCCATCGAGGGCAGACCGGTTCCCATCAGGACGCCCGCAGCCACGCCCGAGATCAGAAGTCCGCGCCGCGTAAGGGTGAGTTTTGCCATAGTACCTCTCCTGTTCAGCATGGCTGATTTTTATTGGTGATGATTGCATGAGGGCAAATTATCATGATAAATGCAAGAGCGTAGATTAACGGAGTTCCGCCGTGACGGTATCAATTCTGGCATATGACGAAAAAACAGGCGTCTTTGGCGGGGCGGCCATGACCGGCAGCCTCTGCGTCGGCGGCTGGGTGCTGCGCGGCGGCGCCGAATCGGGATTGTCGGCAAGCCAGGGCACCGCGCCGTCCACGCTCTGGGGCGAGGATGTGCTGGCGAAGATGAAGGCGGGTATGTCCGCGCCCGATGCCGTGGCGGAGGTGACAGACCCCGATACCGGACGCGCCCACCGCCAACTCGCCGCCATCGACCTGCGTGGGCGCACGGGCCATTTCACCGGCGAGATGTCGGTGCCGGTCTGCGGTGCGCTGGAAGGGCCGGGTGTCGTGGTTTCGGGCAATATGCTCGCCGATTGGTCGGTGATCGTGGCGGTGCGCGACACCTACCTGTCCACACAGGGCCCGATGCCCGACCGTCTGATGGCGGCGCTGGTGGCGGGCGCGCAGGCGGGGGGCGACAGCCGTGGGCTCCTCTCGGCGGCGCTGCTGGTGGCCTCGCGCGCGACGACGCCGCTCACCCTGCGCATCGACCGCTCCGCCAAGCCGCTCGAGGATCTGGCCGACCTGCTCGCCGCCGCCCGGGCCGAGCCCTATTACGGCTGGACCCGCGTCGTGCCGACC
This sequence comes from Thioclava sp. ES.031, assembly GCF_002563775.1. NCBI lineage: Bacteria > Pseudomonadati > Pseudomonadota > Alphaproteobacteria > Rhodobacterales > Paracoccaceae > Thioclava > Thioclava sp. ES.031. The sequence goes on from NZ_PDJO01000001.1 coordinate 1,592,083, forward strand.
CTCGACGATCCCTATCGCGCCCCCGATCTGGTGGAGCCCGAAGCGCTCCCGCTGCCCGAGACCGGGACGGAGTAGCTCGGAACTTGGCGCGGGGCGACCAGCCCCGGGCCGCGCCCGACCCTCCCCACGGGAGGGCGCATTGGCGGCGTCGGCGCATGCATCACCGATTTTCGGGTTTGCGAGATGAATCGCTAAGCCACACGCGTTGCAAAGCGCCCGCCCGAGGCTCGGGCGCGGCCCTCGGCGCGAAAGCCCGCGTCACTCGGCGATGAAGCGTTTCATCACCTCGGCCTCCTGCGCCTCCATGAAGCGCTGGGCGGTGGCCATGTGATCCGCCATGATCGTGCGGGCATCCTCGGCACGGCCCTCGCGCAGCGCGGCGATCAGGGCGATCTGGTGGTTGCGTCCGCTCTCCCACAGCTCGCGGTTATGGGGCGCGTAGAGTTTGCGATAGACCGTCAGGTCCGACAGGATCTGCGCCATGAAGCGGATCAGGAAGGCCAGCAGCGCATTGTCGGAATGCCGCGCCAGCACCGCATGGAATTTCAGGGAATCCACATGCTGTTCGCGTTCCTCCTCGGGCGTCGCGGCGGGGGCGGCATATTGCGAGACCAGCGCCTCCAGCTCGGCCAGATCCGCCTCGGAGAGCTTTCCGGCAAGGCTCGCAGCCACTTCGGGCTCCAGCGCGCGGCGGATCTGGTAGATGTCGGCGACCGTCAGGTCCTTGAAATAGAAGTAGTTTCCCAACAGCGCCCGAGCGCGCTCCTCGCTGACCTCGCCCACGAAGGAGCCGCCGCCAGGCCCGGTGCGTGTCGTCACCAGCCCCTGCGCTTCCAGCAGCCGCATCGCCTCGCGGATCGTGCCTTTCGCCATGCCGAACCGGGCGATCATCTCGCTCTCGCCCGGCAGGCGGTCGCCCTTCTTCAGCCGCTGCGCGACCACCCAGTCCTTGATCTGATCGGCGACGCGCGCCGGGCGGCTGCGTCTGGGTTCGGTGGAGGGTTTCGGGCGCATCTGACCTCTGCGAGGGAAATTCCTGGAGACTTTCTCCTAGACCAAAACCGGGTGAAAGAGTAGATACCTATTTATCATTATAAATAGACGGGGCCGATCCGAATGACTGCGAATGAGGACTGGGGCGCGATGGCGAGCGAACGTCTGAGCGCGATCGCCAAGGCGTCCGAGCCGGGGCCGGGGGTGACGCGTTTGCCCTTCGGTCCGGAGCACGAGGCGGCGCTGGACCTTATATCGGAGTGGATGCGGCGCGCGGGCTGTTCCGTGTCGCTCGATTCGGCGGGGACGCTGATCGGGCGGCGCGAGGGACCGCCCGGTGCGCCCACGCTGCTGATCGGCTCGCATCAGGACTCGGTGCGCGAGGGAGGGGCGTTCGACGGGATCATGGGCGTGGCTCTGGGCTGTCTCGCCCTCGAGGCCCTTGGCGCGCAGGAACTGCCCTTCGCCGTCGAGGTTCTGGCCTTCGCCGATGAGGAAGGCGTGCGCTTCCCCACCGCGCTGATCGGTCCACGCGCGCTGGCAGGCACGCTCGACCCGAAGGTCTTCGAGATGACCGACAGGGCAGGCGAACGCCTCGGGGAGGCCTTGCGTGCCTTCGGGGGAGATCCGGAAAAGGCCACGATGCTCGCGCGAAACCCGGATGAGATCGCGGGCTATCTGGAGCTGCATATCGAGCAGGGCCCGGTGCTGGAAGCCGCCGATGCGCCGCTTGGCGTCGTCACCGCGATTTCCGGGATCGAACGGCATCGCGTCACGGTCACCGGCGAGGCGGGACATGCGGGCACGGTGCCGATGGAGATGCGCCATGACGCTCTTCTCTCGGCCTCCGACCTTGTGCGCGGCGTGCATGACATGGCGCGCGATCACGGAATTCGCGCGACCGTCGGTCAGCTGACAGTGTCGCCCAATGTGGTCAATGCGATCCCTGCGCGGGTCGATCTGACGATCGAGATCCGTGCCGCCGAAGACGCGGCGCGCGATGCTGTCGGTGCGGCGCTCGGCGAGCTGTGCGCCGGCATCGCAGTCGAGACACTCACCGAAATCGAGATCGAAAAGACCTATTCCCAACCCGCGCAGGCCTGCGACCCCGATCTGCGTGCGCGGCTCGCAGCGGCTGTCGAAGCCGCGACCGGCGCCCCCGCGATCGAGCTTCCCTCCGGGGCGACGCATGACGCTTCCGCGATGGCCGATCTGTGCCCGATTGCGATGCTCTTCGTCCGCTGCAAGGGTGGGGTCAGCCATAATCCGGCAGAAGAGGCGAATGGGGCGGATATGGGCGCCGCGGTCTCTGCGCTCGCGGAATTCCTCAGGCGTTACGTGCCCTGAGACGGGGTTGCCAAAGTGGCGATTGGAGGTCTTTGACATCGCCGCCGAGTCTCTGTCTGACTGGCACAGCGGCGCAGGGCCTCGTTGACGCGAGTGATCCGCAGCAACGCGCCGCTTCGTAAGTCATGAGAGCTGATGGCGACCGGAGGAGGAATGATGCGTGGTTTGATCTTGGGGCTGATCCTGTCGGGGGCGATGCCGGGCCTCGCGCTGGCCTCGATCTTCGGCGGCTGGGCTGAGCAGCGGTTTTCGCTGTTCTCGTCGAATGACTGGCAGCAGTCCCGCGATGGCGTGGAGATGCGCTCGGACGGCTCGGTGTCGCTGATCTGGCGGGCGTTGCCGCAGTCCGATTGGGGCACGCGCAAGGCCGCGTGGCAATGGTCGGTCAGCCAGAGCGTCCCGCCGACGCCGCTCGACCGTAAGGGCGGGGACGATCGCGATCTGTCGCTCTATTTCGTCTTCATGCCCGAGGCCGTCGCCCACGCCAATGAGGGGGCCAGCATCCGCAAGCTTCTGGCGGTGAAGGAAGCGCGCGTGCTGATGTATGTCTGGGGCGGCAAGCACGGGCGCGGGGCTCTGCTGCCCTCGCCCTATCTGGGGGCGCGGGGCAAGACGGTGGTGCTACGCCCGGCGGGGACCGGCACGCATTCCGAGAGCGTCGATCTCGCGCGCGACTACCAGCGCGCCTTCGGGGCGCAGCCGACGCAGCTTGTGGGGCTGGCTCTGTCAGGGGACAGCGACGACACCGACAGCGCGATCCGCGCCCGGATCGAGGGGCTGAGCCTGAACTGACCGCGCCACACCGTCCCCGGTGATTTCACACAAAAACACTGCCAAGACATGACTTTGTCGGTAACCTGTGGCAGCAAGGCCCAAAAGGGGGGGCAGGATGGCGCTCAATTTCAGACAGTCCGAAATTCTCGAAATCGCGCGCGACGAGGGCCGTGTCGTGGTCGAGGCCTTGGCCGAACGCTTCAATGTGTCGGTCCAGACGATCCGGCGCGACCTGACGGAACTGTCCGAGGCGGGGCATCTGGAACGCGTGCATGGCGGGGCGGTGATCCGCACCGGCGTGGTGAATTTCGCCTATGAAGAGCGCCGCCGGATGAACGAGGCGGCGAAGGCGGCAATTGGGCGGGCCTGTGCGCAGGCGATCCCCGACAACAGCTCGATCGTGCTGACGCTGGGCACCACGACCGAGGCGGTGGCGCGCGAGCTTCTGCATCATCGCAACATCACCGTGGTCACGAATAACATCAATGTCGCCAATATCCTGATGGCCAATGAGAGCTGCGACATCCTCGTGGCGGGCGGCAACCTGCGCCGCTCGGATGGCGGGCTCGTGGGCGACCTGACGGCGGATTTCATGGGCGAGTTCAAAGCCGATTTCGCGGTGATCGGGACTTCCGCGCTCGATGCGGACGGAGACATGCTCGATTACGATCTGGCCGAAGTGCGCGTGAGCCGCCGGATCTTGCGGCAGGCGCGGCAGAGCTTTCTGGTGACTGACGCGTCGAAGCTGGAACGCTCCGCGCCGGTGCGCTTGGCCTCGCTCTCCGATATCGACCGGGTTTTCATCGACAAGCCCTTGCCGGACGCGCTCATGGCGCTTTGCGCGCAATGGGACACCGAGATCACCGTCGCTCAGTGAGGCTCAGCGCATCACCCGCCGCAGCCCGGTCTGCACCCGCGTGAGTTCCGGCAGATAGGTCTCGATCAGCGTCGCCGCCGGATCGGCGCTCGCCGCCATCCCGGTATTGAGCGCGGCCACGACCCGCCCATGCATGTCGTAAAGCGGCACCGCGATGGAGCGCAGCCCGATCTCCACCTCCTGATCGATCACCGCATAGCCGTCGCGGCGCACCTGATCGATGCGCGCGAGGATCTCGCCCGGATCGGTGAGGCTATAGGCCGTGCGCGGCGTCAGGTCCGAGGCCTCCACCGCCGTGCGGGCGTCTTCCGGGGGCAGGGCGGCCAGCAGCACGCGCCCCATCGAGGTGCAATGCGCGGGCAGCCGCGAACCCGGCATCAGCCCGATCGACATCACCCGCCTCTGCGCCGCCCGCGCGAGATAGACGATTTCGGTCCCGTCGAGGATCGAGACCGAACAGCTTTGCCCGATCCGGTCGGTCAGCTGATCGAGCCACGGCTGCACGATCTGCGGCAGCGGCAGCGAGGCCAACGCCCCCATTCCGAGCCGTAAGACCTTCGGTGTTAGCGTGAAGAACTTGCCGTCGTACTCCGCGTAGCCCTCCGCGTTCAGCGTCAGCAGGCAGCGCCGCGCGGTGGCCCGGTCGAAGCCCGTCGCCTGCGCCACCTCGGCAATCGAGAGCCGCGGCGTCTCCGCCCCGAAACATTCGATGACGCGCAGGCCTTTCGCGAAAGAGGCGATGAAATCGGTCGGTTTGTTCAACATGCGAACAGGTTTTCTCGCGATGCGAACAAATGTCAAGATGCGCACGAAAGCCGTGGAAAGCCGTCCCGCGCAGGTCTAAATCCGAGGCCTCAGGAGGACCGCAAATGGACAAGAGACTTTCCTCGCTGACCGAGGCCGTGGCCGATATTCAAGACGGCGCCACGGTGATGATCGGCGGCTTTGGCGGCTCGGGGGCCCCGATCGAACTGATCCACGCCCTGATCGACCGCTTTCTCGAAACCGGATCGCCCAAGGGGCTGACCGTGATCAACAACAACGCGGGCAACGGCCATGTCGGCATCGCCGCTATGATCGAGCAGGGCATGGTCAAGAAGATGATCTGCTCCTTCCCGCGCTCGGCCGATCCGACGGTGTTCACCGAACGCTATCTGGCGGGTGAGATCGAGCTGGAACTGGTGCCGCAGGGCACGCTGGCCGAGCGTATCCGCGCAGGCGGCGCGGGCATCCCGGGCTTCTTCACGCCGACCTCCGTTGGCACCGATCTGGCCGAGGGCAAGCCGGTGCAGCAATTCGACGGCCGCGACTACGTGATGGAGCGCTGGCTCAAGGCCGATCACGCGCTGATCAAGGCGGAGCAGGGCGACGCGCTTGGCAATCTCACCTACCGGATGGCCGCGCGCAACTTCTCGCCCCTGATGGCGACGGCGGCAGAAAAGGTCGTCGTTCAGGTGACCAAGGCAGTTGAGCCGGGCGAGATCGACCCGGAAGTCATCGTCACCCCGGGCATCTTCGTGGATGCGATCGTCGAGGTCGCCAATCCCGCCCAGGAAGAAGAGTTGAACCGCGCCGGAGCCCATCACCCATGACCCAGAAACTGAGCAATGCACAGATCGCCTGGCGCGCCGCGCAGGACATCGAGGACGGCGCCTATGTGAACCTCGGGATCGGCTTTCCCGAGATGGTCGCGCGCTTCCAGCCCGAAGGCCGCGAGGCGATCTTCCATACGGAAAACGGCGTGCTCGGCTTCGGCCGCGCGCCCGAGCCCGGTCAGGAGGACTGGGACCTGATCAATGCCGGGAAAAAGGCGATCACGCTGAAGCCCGGCACCGCTTTCTTCCACCATGCCGACAGCTTTGCGATGGTGCGCGGCGGGCATCTCGACGTGGCGATCCTCGGCGCCTATCAGGTGGCCGAAACGGGCGATCTGGCGAACTGGTCGACCGGGCCGAAGGGCGTGCCCGCCGTGGGCGGGGCGATGGACCTTGTACACGGGGCCAAACGCGTGGCTGTCATCACCGACCACGTCACCAAGAAGGGCCAGCCGAAGCTGGTCGAGGCCTGCACCTTCCCGCTGACCGGGGTGGGCTGCGTGACCCGCGTCTATACGTCGCTCGCCGTGGTGGACGTGGTGGATGGTCGCTTCGTCCTGCGCGAAAAGCTCCCCGCGATCTCGATGGAGGAGCTGCAATCCGTCACCGGTGCGACCCTGCATATCGAGGGCGCGGTGGGTGACCTGATCTGTCCCGAGGAGTTGGCCGATGCGTGACGCTTATATCTGCGACTATATCCGAACCCCGATCGGCCGTTTCGGCGGCGCGCTGGCGCCTGTCCGGGCCGACGATCTGGGGGCGATCCCGCTGCGCGCTCTGATGGCGCGCAACACGGGCGTCGATTGGGAGGCGGTCGAGGACGTGATCTTCGGTTGCGCCAATCAGGCGGGCGAAGACAACCGCAACGTGGCGCGCATGTCGGCGCTGCTCGCGGGTCTGCCGGTGAACGTGCCGGGGACCACGATCAACCGGCTCTGCGGCTCTGGGATGGATGCCATCGTCACCGCCGCCCGCGCGATCAAGGCGGGCGAGGCCGATCTGATGATCGCGGGCGGCGTCGAGAGCATGTCGCGCGCGCCCTTCGTGATGCCCAAGGCCGAGGCCGCCTATAGCCGCGCCAATGCGGTCTATGACACGACCATCGGCTGGCGCTTCGTGAACAAGCTGATGAAAGAGTCCCACGGCGTCGACTCGATGCCCGAGACGGCGGAGAACGTGGCCGACGATTTCGGCGTGAGCCGCGCAGATCAGGACGCGTTCGCGCTGCGCTCGCAGGAAGCTGCGGCCAAGGCGCTGGAAGAAGGCCGTCTGGCCGAGGAAATCACGCCCGTCACGATCCCGCAGCGCAAGGGCGAGCCGGTCGTGGTCGACACTGACGAACACCCGCGCCCCGGCACCACGCTGGAGGCGCTGACCAAGCTACGGCCCATCGTGCGGCCTGATGGCACGGTCACGGCGGGCAACGCGTCCGGCGTGAACGATGGCGCAGCGGCGCTGATCATCGCCTCCGAGGACGCCGTGCGCAAACACGGGCTGACGCCGCTGGTGAAGATCTCCGGCGGGGCCGCGGCGGGCGTGCCGCCGCGGATCATGGGCTTCGGGCCTGCGCCTGCCAGCAAGAAGCTGATGGCGCGGCTGGGGCTGACGCAGGACGCCTTCGACGTGATCGAGCTGAACGAGGCCTTTGCGAGCCAAGGTCTGGCCACGCTGCGCGATCTCGGCATTGCCGATGACGATGCCCGCGTGAACCCCAATGGCGGCGCGATTGCGCTTGGCCATCCCTTGGGCATGTCGGGCGCGCGGATCACCGGCACGGCGGCGCTGGAACTGGTGCGCCGTAAGGGCAGCCGGGCGCTTGCCACGATGTGCATCGGCGTGGGGCAGGGCATCGCCGTTGCGCTGGAGGCGGTCTAGAGAGCTGCGCCCGGTACGCGCCGAAGGCGCAGGGCGCGCGTCGGTCCGTCCCGACGGGCTGGCGCATCTGCAGCCGGGCACGCCGCGTCACTGATGGAGGGGCGTGGCAGGCATCAATCTCTTGAGCGGATAAGGGACGCGCGCCATCCCACGGACCGGCGCGCGCCCTGCTTGGCTCAGGTCTTGTCCAAGAACGCCTTCAGCAGCGCCGCGACAGCCTCGGGTTGCTCGTAACAGGGCAGGTGGCCGGCATTCGCGATCTCGTGAAACTCGGCGTTGCACAGCTCCGCCGTGCCGCGCACCAGATCGGGCGGGGTCGAGGCGTCATCCGCACCCGTCATCGCCATCACCGGCAGCGTCAGCGCCCGCGTCGCCTCGGTCTGATCGGCCCCGGCAATCGCCGCGCAGCAGCCCGCATAGCCCTCGTCGGGCCCGCGTTCGAGCATGTTGCGGCAAAGCGCGAACTCCGCCGGGTGGGCCTCGGCGAAACCGGGCGCGAACCAGCGTGCGAGGATCGCATCGGAGATGCTCGCGATGCCGTCGCGGCGCACATTGGCGATCCGCTCGTTCCACATCTCGGGCGTGCCGATCTTGGCGGCGGTGTCCATCAGCACCAGTGCACGCAGAAGGTCAGGACGGCGTGCTGCGAGGCTCTGTCCGATCAGCCCGCCGATCGAGAGGCCCACGAAGGTCACGTCCCGAAGCCCGAGCGCATCGCAGATCGCGGCGGCGTCGCCCGAGAGGTCCTCGATGCTGTAGGGGCCGGGCGGGCAATCGCTCAGCCCATGCCCGCGCTTGTCGAACCGGATCAGCCGCAGCCCCTCGGGCAGATGCGGGATCAGCGTCTCCCAGAGCCTCAGATCGCTGCCCAGAGAATTGCCGAACATCACCACGCGCCCGTCGCGCGGGCCCTGGTCGAGAATGTGGAGCGTCACCCCGTCATGGGTCAGTGCGTGCATGAAAGCCTCCTCTTTGCAGGAGGTTGTAGCGCGCGGGACTGGGGAAGGAAAACATACCGCGCGGGTATCGGGGATTACCTCGGTGATACCTGAAGTGGGATGCCGGGAGCTACTTGGCGCGGGGCGACCAGCCCCGGGCCGCGCCAGAGGGCGGCGCCCGACCTCGGGTGGGCGCGTGACAACAGTCGTGGTCCGCGCTTAATCTCGCAAGATCCGAGAGTGATCGGTGCGCGCAGCGGCGTCGCAAAAGCGCCCTCCCGGGGGGAGGTCGGGCGCTGCCCGGGGCTGGTCGCCCCGGACGGGACCTGAGGTCGGCGCCATCCCCAAAACCAAAAAGGCCACCCCCGAGGGGATGGCCAGCCTCCGAAACTGCGGAGAGGAATTACTCGGCCGGCTCGGCCACTTCGTCCTTGGTCTCCGCCTCGGCCATCGCGGCCTCGATGATCGGCGTGCCATAGACGAAGAAGTCCTGCGGAAGCTCGCCACCGAACCAGACGCCGCCGCCGTTGAAGAAGTTGCTCTCGTCCCAGGTCAGCGTCTTCCAGTCCGGGTCGAAGATCAGATAGCCGGTGTCGCCGAACAGCTCGATGCGGTTGCCGCCGGGCTCGTAGACATACATGAAATAGGCCTGAGAGACGCCGTGCTTGGCCGGGCCCGCTTCGATGGTCACGTCATATTCCTGCAAGATATCGGCAAGGTCGAGCATCTGGCCCTGATTGCCATACCAGAAGGCGACATGGTGCAGACGGTTGCCGGGGCCTGCCTGATCCTTGGTGAAGGCGACCTCATGCACCAGCGGGCTGACCGAGAACCACGCCGCCAGCTCGTCCGAGCCGCCGAAGACCACGTTCTCACGCTTCAGGAAGCCGAGATTGTCCTGCAGGAACTTGCCATTCTTGGTCACGTCCGAGCAGAGCAGATTGACGTGGTCGAGACGACGCACCGGCACCCCGCGCAGCGGACGCTTCTGGGCGCGCGAGAGCAGCTTCGATTTCAGCTCTGCCGGGGCCTCGTAATACTCGACCTCCCAGAACAGGTGCTGCTTGTGGCCGTCCGGCGTGGTGAATTCATAGGCGCGGCCATAGCCCTTGTGGCCCTCGACCCATTTGCCCGGATTGTCGGAGGCCTCGAGCACGGCCACGCGGCGCTCCAGCGCCTGCGGAGACGACGCGCGCCAACCCACCATGGCGATGCCAGCCTTGTCCGAGCGGGTCAGCTTCAGCGAGTGGTGATAGCGATCCTCATAGCCGCGCAGATAGCACGAGGTGCCGTCATCCTCGGTCGGCGTCATGCCCAGAACATCGTGGAAGAACCAGAAGCTTTCCTCGAATTTGGGGGTGAAAAGTTCGATGCAGGCAAGCTGCGCGACATCGTGGATCTGTTCCTGAAAGCTCATGGTGTCCTCCCTAAAGCTCGATAAGGTGAATGCGGTCAGTTTGCTGGGGCCTTCTCGTGGCCGTTGGTCGGGGCTGTGCCGTTCGAGGCGGCGGCGGGTTGCTCGCTCGCTTCGACATATTTCGGCTCGCCCGCGACCGCGTAATGGCCCGAGCGCAGCTCGTTGAGCATGATCCGAACGGCCTGCGGCTTGACGCCCAGCGTGTCGACCGCCGCGCGCGTGACCTCGCGCATCAGCGCTTCTTTCTGCGCCTCGGTGCGGCCTTCCATAAGGTTGATCTGGATTACCGGCATGACTGCTCCTCTGTCTCGGGACGCGCCCTCATTCCCCGCGTTTCGGGGCCTCCTCGGCGTGTCCGTGGACCGAGATTGGGGCAGAAAAGGCGATACGATCAAATACCATTTAGTCCGGGTTTCGATACCGAAGGCGCATCGCTCCGGGTAAGAGTGAACCCGTCATATGGCACGATGTCGCACCCGGATCACGTCCGGTCTGCAACATGAGGAACGTCTTTCAAGTTGCGGAATTTATTGACTTAAACTGCGTGCGACTTCGAGGAAATTCGCGACGATCGGAGATGGGTCGTCCTCTCGGGAGATGCAGGAGATATCGACCCGCGCGCTGTCGCTCACATCGCTGATCGGCAGGCATTTCACGCCTTCCATGATGACCGATGTGATCGATTGCGGGACGACCGAGACGCCGAAGCCCGCCGCCACCAGCGCCATCGCGGTAAAGCCGTCGCCCACGACCTGCGCGACATTGGGCGCAAAGCCTGCCTCGTGGCAGAGCCCCGTGACCTTCTCGACGAACCCCTGCGCGCGGCTGGCGGGAAACAGCATCATCGGTTCGCGCGCCAGTTCCGACAGCGCGACGCTCTCGCGATCCGCGAAAGGCCCCGGATCGGGCACGACGATATAGAGCGGCTCCGAGGCCAGCTCCTCGATCGCCAGCCCCGGCACCGGCGTCAGCATCCGGTTGAAGCCCAGATCGATCGAACGGTTCTGCAGCCCCTCGATCTGCGCCAGTTTGTCGAGCGCGTGCATCACCACTTTCACATCCGGGTAGCGGCGTTTGAATTCGAGGATGATGCGCGGGATGAAGCTGAGGATCGCGGTGCCGAAGATCGCGATGTCAATCCGGCCAAGCCCGCCCTCGGACGCCCGGTGCACCCGGTCCGCCGCCTGATCGAGCAGCGCCGCGATGTTGCGCGCCTCATCGAGAAACAGCGCCCCCGCTTGCGTCAGCTCCACCCCGCGCGGCGTGCGGTTGAAAAGCTGCGCGCCGAGCTGTTCCTCCAGCGCTTGAATCTGGCGGGTGATCGGGGGCTGGGAGACATGCAGCCGCTCGGCCGCGCGGCCGAAATGCAGCTCTTCGGCCACGGCGATGAAATAGCGAAGCTGGCGCAGGTTCATGGGTGTCCTCTCCGGCGCTCAGAGTGAGGCACAATGGCGAAGGGGGCAAGCCGGGCGCGCGGCGGCCCGTGGGGTGGCGCATCCCGACATATCAGCGGATGCGCTTTATCCGCGCGGCTGCCTCCATCGCTCGAGCCACGCGCGCGGGTGGCAAGGCGCCAGCCCGTCGGCACGGGCCGGCGCGCGCCCTGCGCCTGCGGCGCGCATCGGGCGCGGCTCGCGAGGCTGGCGCTCACAGCTTGATACAGAGGTTCGTCCGCTCGGTGTAGAATTCGAGCGAATGCACCCCGCCTTCGCGCCCGATCCCTGAGGATTTCGAGCCACCGAAGGCCGTGCGCAGGTCGCGCAGGAACCACGAGTTCACCCAGACGAGGCCCGCCTCCATCTGCCCGCCGACGCGATGTGCGCGGCTGAGATTTTCAGTGAGGATCGTGGCCGAGAGCCCGTAATTGGTATCGTTGGCCATCGCGATCACTTCCTCTTCGCTGTCGAAGGGCTGGATGTGGCAGCAGGGGCCGAAGATTTCCTCGCGCACGATGGGGCTGTCTTCGGGCAGGCCGGTCCAGATGGTCGGCTCGACGAAGAAGCCCCCGTTGCGGTAATCGCCTTGCGCGAAGTCCGGCGTGCCGCCGCCGGTGACGATGGTCGCGCCCAGATCGGCGGCCTTCTTGTAATAGCTCAGCACCTTCTCGCGATGCTCAGCGGAGATCAGCGGGCCGATGGTCGCGCCGTCGGTATCCGGGCCGCCTTGGATCAGACCTTCCGCGCCCGCTTTCAGGCGGCTGACGAATTCCTCGAAGACGGGGCGTTCGACGTAAATCCGCTCGGTGCCCAGACAGACCTGCCCGGTATTGGCGAAACACGAGCGCATCGTGACCTCGATCGCCTTGTCCAGATCTGCATCGGCAAAGACGATGGCGGGGTTTTTGCCGCCGAGTTCAAACGACACATCGCGCAGCCCCACCGCAGCCTGCTTCATGATCGCCTCGCCGGTGCGGGTCTCGCCGGTGAAGGTGATGCCGTTGACGCCCGGATGCTGGGTCAGCAACTCGCCCGCGCTGTCCGGCCCAAAGCCGTGGATCACGTTATAGACGCCTTTCGGGATGCCCACCTCGTTCATCACCTCGCCCAGCAGGGTCGCGGTGGCGGGGCTTTCCTCGGACGGCTTCACGACGACCGTATTGCCACAAGCCAGCGCCGGGCCAACCTTCCAAGTCATCAGCAGGAACGGCGCGTTCCAGGGCGAGATCACCCCGATCACGCCTTTCGGGCGATGCAGTTCGAGATTGGCCGCCCCCGTGCCGTCGGGCGTATCCATATGGAAATACTCGCCGCCCGTGTTCTTGAGCATCTCCGCGAAGATCCGGAAATTCGCCGCGCCGCGCGGAATCTCGACCTTCTCGGCAAAGCCGCGCGTATGGCCGGTATCGGCCACTTCCGCTTCCATGAAGTCGGCCTTGCGTGCGTCGATCGCGTCGGCGATCTTCATCAGCAGATCGCAGCGTTGCGCTTTCGGCATCTTGCCCCAGGGGCCTTTCAGCGCCGCCTGTGCCGCCTCCACCGCGTCATTCACATCCTCGGCCAGCGCCTCATGCACATCGGCGATCTTCTCGCCGGTGGACGGGGAAATCTTGTCGAAGGTTTTGCCCGATTGCGCGGCGCGGTATTCGCCGTCGATGAAGAGCTTATGCGTGGTCATATCGTCCTCCCGTGAGCCACCTCTTGGGCGACAAGCTAGGCAACCCGGCCGATACGCTCCAATGCTTTTGCATCCCGCACGCGATACCGTTTTTGCATGATGCCGCATCGGGTCGCGATGCAAAACCCGTATCAAGCCCGGCCCGTCAAAGTATTGGAGCGTATCGCGCCGCCGTCTTAGCCTTGATCCGGAGGCAGCCCGTATCGGTTTCACGAGACCGATGCAGATGAGGGCCGCGACGGAGGACATATGCTGGACAGCACCAAGATCGAGAGCTTGGGCGATGCGCTGTATGACGCGCTGCGCTCGGGCCGACCGACCCAGAAAATCAGCGCGCTCGAACCCGAGAGCGACATCGAGGACGCCTATCGCATCCAGTTGCGGATGCTGGAGCGGCGTCTGGAGGCGGGCGACGCGGTCGTCGGCAAGAAGATCGGCCTGACGAGCCGCGCCATTCAGGACGCGCTCGGCGTCTACCAGCCCGATTTCGGGCAGGTGACGAAGCGGATGCTGTTCGAGGATGGCGCGACGATCGACCTCAGCAAGCTGATGCAGCCGCGCCTCGAGGGCGAGCTGGCCTTCCGCCTGAAGGAAGACCTGATCGGGCCGGGCGTGACCGTCTCGGACGTGATCCGCGCGACCGACTATGTGACGCCCTGTTTCGAGATCGTCGATACCCGGTTCGAGGATTGGCAGATCAAGATTCAGGATACTGTGGCCGATAACGCGTCTTGCGGCGTGTTCGTGCTGGGCGAGGCCAAGGCCGATCCGCGCGATCTGGACCTCAGCCTCGCAGGCATGGTGATCGAGAAGAACGGCGAGGTGGTCGCGACCGGGGCAGGCGCTGCGGTGCAAGGCTCGCCGGTGATGGCGGTCGCGTGGCTGGCCAATACGCTCGGGCGTCTGGGGATCCCGCTGAAAGCCGGAGAGATCATCCTGTCGGGCGCGCAGGCGCCGCTGCTGGCCGTCACGGATGGCGATCATTTCACTTGCGAGATCGCGGGCATCGGCGCGTGCGAGATGCGTTTTGCCGGGAGGGCAATGGTATGAGCCTCGATCAACCGAAGACCGTCGATGAGGAAGCGATCATCCGCATGGCCGAGCGCGTCGAGACCGCGCAGCGCTACGCGGTGCCGATCCGCAAACTGACCGAGGATTATACCGATCTGACCATCGCCGACGCCTATCGCGTCCAGACCGCGCTGCGCCGCAATCTGGAGAAGAAGGGCGAGCGGGTGATCGGCTGGAAAGCGGGCCTGACCTCGAAGCCGAAAATGGCGCAGATGGGGGTCTCGACCCCCGGCGTGGGCTTTCTGACCGACGCGATGGAGCGTCCGGCGAACTCGAAGATCACCGTCAGCGACATGATCCACCCGCGGGTCGAGGCCGAGATCGCTTTTGTGACCAACAAGGAGCTGGCGGGCAAGGTTACGCGCGACGACGTGCTGGCCGCCACCGATTACGTCCAGCCCGCGCTGGAGGTGATCGACAGCCGCTTCACTGGGTTCAAGTTCGATCTGGAATCGGTGCTGGCCGACAATTCCAGCTCGGCGCGCTATGTGCCGGGCGGGCGGATGATCCGGCCCGACGCGCTCGATCTGCGGACCGTGGGCGTCGTGTTGGAGCATAACGGCGAGATCGCCCAGATCGGCGCGGGCGCCGAGGTGCTGGGCCACCCCGCCGAGGCGATCGCGATGCTGGTCGGCGTTCTGGACGATATGGGCGAGGTGCTGCCCGCGGGCAGCTTCGTGATGGCCGGCGCGATCACCGCCGCCGTGGCCGTCAAACCCGGCGATTCCATCACCGCGAGATTTTACGAGATGGGCTCGATCACGGTGACCTTCACCGAGTGATCCCGAGCCAAGGAGGTTCAAGATGAACAAGATCAAATGTGCCCTGATCGGGTCGGGCAATATCGGCACCGATCTGATGTTCAAGCTGCTGCGCTCGGAGGTGCTGGAGCCGGTCTGGATGGTCGGCATCGACCCCGATTCCGACGGCCTCAAGCGCGCCAAGGAGAAGGGGCTGAAGGTCACCCATGAAGGCGTCGACGGGCTGCTGCCCCATGTCGAAGAAGACGGCATCCAGATCGCATTCGACGCGACCTCGGCCTATGTCCATGCCGAAAACTCGCGCAAGCTCAACGAGTTGGGCGTGTTCATGGTCGACCTGACGCCCGCCGCGATCGGTCCCTTATGCGTGCCGCCGGTGAATCTCGGCGATCTGGCGAAGGCCACCCCGATGAACGTCAACATGATCTCCTGCGCGGGTCAGGCGACGATCCCGATCGTCTCGGCCGTGGGCGCGGTGCAGACGGTCGAATATGCCGAGATCATCGCCTCGCTCAGCTCGAAATCCATCGGGCCGGGCACGCGGGCGAACCTCGACGAGTTCACCTTCACCACCTCGAACGCGATCGAGAAGGTGGGCGGCGCGAAGAAGGGCAAGGCGCTTGCGATCATCAACCCCGCCGATCCGCCGATGATCATGCGCAACACGATCTATTGCGAGGTCGAGGGCACGCCCGACCGCGAAGCGATCACCAAATCGGTGAAGGATATGATCGCGCAGGTTCAGCGCTACGTCCCCGGCTACAAGCTGGTGAACGGCCCCGATTTCGACGGCAAACGCGTCGCGGTCTTCATGGAGGTCGCGGGCCTTGGCGACTACCTGCCGACCTATGCGGGCAATCTCGACATCATGACGGCGGCGGCGGCACGCACCGCCGAGATGTTCGCCGAGCGGATCCTCGACGGGTCGATGGAACTCAAGAAACTGGAGCCGGCACAATGACCCATGAAAAAGCGAAATCGGGCATGGAAGGCCGCAAGGTCAAGCTGCACGACATGTCCCTGCGCGACGGGATGCATGCCAAGCGCGAGCAGATCCCGGTCGAGATGATGGTCAAGATCGCCAAGGGTCTCGACGCGGCGGGCGTGCCTTACATGCAGGTCACCCATGGCGCGGGTCTGGGTGGCAACTCGATCCAGCATGGCCGCGCGCTGGCGTCCAACGCGGAATATATCTCGGCGGTTGCTGCGGTGGTGAAACAGGCGACGATTTCGGTGCTGCTGATCCCGGGTCTCGGCACGATGAAAGAGCTCGAAGAGGCCTATCAGTGCGGCGCGCGCTCGGTCCATGTCGCGACCCATTGTACCGAGGCCGACACCTCGCCGCAGCATATCGCCTTCGCGCGCAAGCTCGGGATGGATGCCTCGGGCTTTCTGATGATGTCACATCTGAACTCGGCCGAGGGGCTGACGGAACAGGCGCTCCTGATGGAGAGCTATGGCGCCAACACCGTCTATGTCACGGACTCGGCGGGCGCGATGCTGACCCACGAGGTCACCCATGCGATCTCGATGATGCGTGATGCGCTGAAACCGGAAACGGAGATCGGCTTCCACGGCCACCACAATCTCGGCCTCGGCATCGCCAACTCCATCGCCGCCATCGGTGCGGGGGCTACGCGGATCGACGCCTCGCTGGCGGGGCTGGGCGCAGGTGCGGGCAATGCGCCGATCGAGGTGCTGGCCGCCGTCTGTGACCGGATGGAGATCGAGACCGGCTCCGACACCTTCGCGCTGATGGATCTGGCCGAGGATGTCGTGGTCCCGTTCATGGATCACGTCGTTCGCGCCGACCGCGAAGCGCTGACGCTGGGCTTTGCCGGGGTCTATTCGACCTTCCTGCTGCCCGCGAAACGCGCAGGCGAGCGCTTCGGCATCCCGGCGCGCGACATCCTTGTCGAACTGGGCCGCAAGAAGATGATCGGCGGTCAGGAAGACATGATCCAGGACACGGCGATGACCATGGCGCGCGAGCGCGGCCTGTTGAAGGAGAGCGCCTGACAGATCCTTTCCGCGCGTCGGTCCCAACGGCGCGCGGAAAGCCGGACCGGGTAGGGGAAGAGGAGCCCTGACGCCCGGAGCGACCGGACCAGAGAAACGCGAAGGGAGGAAATCCATGAAACTGAAACGCGCCGCGCTCGCTTTGAGCGCGCTGATGTCGCTTGCCGCACTGCCGGCCCATGCCATCGACGTGGCCCCGGGGGATTACAACATCCTGCCGTCCGGCACGAATATCGGGCTGCTCTATCTGCAGCATCAAAGCGCCGATACGTTCGAGCTTGGTGGGACGAAGGTGCCCGACAGCAAGGCCAAGGTGAACGTGATGGTCCTGCGCGGGCTGCATTATTCCGAAGCCTTCGGGATGCCTGCGCTCTATCAGGCGGTGCTGCCGATCGTGAATTTCGACACTGCGCGCATCGGCGGTGGGGACATGCCGACCAAATCGGGCGTGGGCGATCTGACGCTGGGCTTCTCGGTCTGGCCAGTGCAGCCGTCGAACCCCGAGACCGGGACAACGCTCGGCGTGACCGCCTTCGTGACCGCGCCTACGGGGCGGTATGACGCGGCGAAGGTCAGCGCGGGCTCTGGGACGTGGGCGCTGACGCCGCAGATCGGGTTCATTCAGGGGCTCGGGCAGGGGCTTTATTTCGACGCGATGGCCGATGTGGCGGTCACGATGGACCACACCGAACAAGGCCAGAAGATCGAGCGCAGCCCCGCCACGCAGGTTCAGGCCTATCTGCGCAAGCAATTCGGCCAGAAGACCTCCGTGTCCTTCGGCCTGTCCTCGCAGCGCGGCGGCAAGATCAAGGTGGGCGGCGCCGATACCGGCCAGCGCACCGAGCGCGATCAGCTCCGCCTCTATGCCAATACTTTCGTCACGCCGACCGTCCAGGTGCAGGGGATGCTGGCGAAGGACGTGAACAGCGATGGCGGGTTCCGCAACGACGTGGTCGCGGAGCTGCGTTTCCTGAAGGTCTTCTGATCCTCCCCGGCCGGGCGCGAGCCCTCATTCGTGCCCGGCATTATCCAATACCTTTTGCGATAGTGAGGAGGGTTCCGTTATGACCTATATGGTATCAACGGGAGGAGGCGTGGGAATGGACTTCAAGCGGCTCAAATATTTCCTCGCGGTGGCCGAGGAATTGCATTTCGGACGCGCGGCGAACCGGTTGGATATCGCGCAGCCGCCGCTGTCGCGTCAGATCGCGGCGCTCGAGGCCGAGCTGGAGGTGCAGCTTTTCGACCGTTCGCGCAGCCAGATCCGGCTGACACAGGCGGGCGAGGTGCTGCAGGATCACGCGCGGCAATTGCTCGAACGGCTGGATGCGGCCTATCGCGAGACGAAGATGGTGGGCTCCGGCGCGGGCGGGCGGCTGCGGATCGCCTTTGTCGGATCGGCCTCGCATGGGGTGCTGCCGACGCTGATCAAATCCTACCGATCCTTCTACCCGGAGGTCGAGCTGCAGCTCTCGGCGATGAACAATGCCGAGCTGCACACCGCGCTTGTGAGCCGCGAGATCGACATCGCAGTGGCGCGGCCGATCCTCGATGACGAGGAGTTCCGCCGCGAGCCGCTCTGCACCGAGCCGCTGATCCTCGCGCTGCCCGACAATTCTGATCTCGGCACCCGCGCCGAGATCCATTTCGCCGATCTCGCCGACAAGACCTTCGTGCTCTATCCGCGCAAGCCCCGGCCCAGCTATGCCGATGTCGTGCTTGATATCTGCGCGCGCGAAGGGTTCAAGCCGAAGGCCGTCGATCTCGCGCAGGATTTCCAATCCGCGATCAGCCTTGTGTCAGTGGGCGTGGGGATCGCGGTGGTGCCGCAGTCGGTGTCGCGCACGCAGCGCCCCGGCGTGATCTTCCGGCCCTATAAGGGCTATAATCCGGGGACCGGCCTGACCGTGCATGCGCGGCTCGACAATCGCGCGCCGCAGGTGATGCACTTTCTGGAAGTGACCCGTAAATTTGCGCGTAAACAGTAGGTTGCGGCGCGAAGTTCAAGTGATGCATTAAGTCGGGCGCGGGTCGTCGCGGAAGGTCGTGGCCTGCACGGACGGGCGTTCGGCAAAGCGTGCGTGCCAATTGGCCAACTCCGGACGGCCCTCGCGCCAGCCCTCACCGTCGAAGCGGAAATCGAGATAGCAGAGCG
Organism: Thioclava sp. ES.031; assembly: GCF_002563775.1. Taxonomy (NCBI): domain Bacteria; kingdom Pseudomonadati; phylum Pseudomonadota; class Alphaproteobacteria; order Rhodobacterales; family Paracoccaceae; genus Thioclava; species Thioclava sp. ES.031. The sequence continues at coordinate 1,611,019 of NZ_PDJO01000001.1, forward strand.
CGACCCCGATGCTCAGATGACCGATATCGAAGGGCCGCTCGGTCAGGCGCGCGGCATGACCTTCCAACCAATCCGCAACCCGGTTCATCTTGGTGCGATAGACGGCGAGCATCTGCTCGGACCGCTGTTCCTCGGGCCGCATCTTCAGCTCCACCAGCCACGGTAGCGCCACATCCAACAGCCCCGTTCCCAGCGCCTCGTCGCGCTCGGCCTCGAGCCGCGCGGCGGGGTCGGCGGGGAAAAGCTGCGGGCCGTCTGCGCTCTCCAGATCGGCCCATTCGCAAACCACATGGCTGTCGAACAGCACGCGGCCGTCTTCGAGCTCCAGCGTCGGGATCTTCGACAGCGGGTTGATCGCCATCAGCCCCTCATGCGGGATCATCGGGTCGGCATGGGTGCGCACGGTCTCGACCTTATCGGCCAGACCTTTCTCATGCAGCGCGACCATCGCTTTGCGGACGTAGGGCGAGCGCGGGGACCAGTGCAGGATCGGCATCGGCTCAGCCTTTCCGCGCGACGGAGGCCAGCACGTCCTCGTTCACCGTGATCCCGAGGCCGGGGCCGGTCGGGCAATGAACGTGGAAATCGGCGAAGCGGATTTCGCCGCCGGTGAGGTCCGTTTTCAGGATCTTCGGGCCGAAATGCTCGCAGCCCCATTCGAGCCGGGGCAGGGTCGAGAATACGGCCAGATGCGCCGCGGCGCCGATGCCGCTCTCGATCAGGCAGCCGCCATAAAGCTCCATCCCGCAGGCCTGCGCGATCCCGGCGGCGCGCTTGATCTCGTTCAACCCGCCCGATTTCACCAGTTTCAGCGAATAGACCGAACCGGCCGCAGCGATGCCGTTGGCGACAATATCGGGGCCGGTGAAAGCGGCCTCGTCCACCATGATCGGGATCGCGGCGCGCGCGGCGACACGCGCGGTGGCCGCAATCAGGCCGGGACGCAGCGGCTGTTCGATCAGCGACACGCCCATCTCGGCCAGCTGCGGCAGGTAGCGGATCGCGACCGCCTCGGTCCAGCCCTGATTGACGTCGACGATGATCTCGGTGGCTTTGCCCTCCAGCGCCGAGACGATCTTGCGCAGGCGGATCATGTCCTGATCAGGCGTGTTGAAGCCCAGCTTGATCTTGAAGCGGCGATGCTCGCGCGCGTCGAACTTGCGGTTGGCTTCCTCGATCTCCTGATCGGCATCGCCCGAGGCGAGCGCCCAGATCACCTCGATCTTGTCGCGCACCGCGCCCCCCATCAGGACCGAGACCGACAGATCGAGCGAGTGCCCGGCTGCATCGTAAAGCGCGGCATCCACCGCGGCGCGCGCGGCGTTGTTACGGCTCGCGGCCTTGGCCATCTTGGCGGCATTCAGCTCGAACTCGAGCGCATTGGCCCCAGCCAGAGCCGGGGCGAGATAGGTGTCGATATTGGCCTTCATCGCCTCGACGCTTTCCTCGGCCCAGCGGGGACCGCCCAGCGTCGATGCCTCGCCCCAGCCGACCGATCCGTCGGCCAGTTCGGCGCGCACGATCACATAGGACTGGAAGTTGATTTCCGTGTTGGACAGCTTGTGGCGCCGGGTCGTCGGGCAATCGACGATCATCGTCTCGATCTTCGCGATCTGGCGACCCGCATGGGCGTCGGCGCCCTGAAAATGATCTGCGAGTTTCGCAACGCCGGGCGTAGTCATCGGCTCTGTCCTTCGAAATATGTCATTGGTCTTCAAGGTAAATCCGGCGCCGCGCTTGCGGCGCCGGGAACTCTTTACGCCACTTGGATCATTCCGCGGCCATCGCCTGAGCCTGATTGCCCAGCGTGAAGTCGAAGCGCAGAACCAGATCGGTTTCCGAACCTTCGGGCGCCTTCTCGAACTTGCCGATCAGGTCCTCTTTCACGGCGAAGACCGAGTCATTGTCGAGATAATCGCTATCGGCGTCGTAGATCTGCGAGATCAGCGGGCGGTAGCCCTCGCGCGTGACCATCATGTGGATATGGCCCGGGCGCATGCAGTGGTGGCCCATGTAGCGGATCAGTTCGCCCGCGGTCTCGTCGCCGGGGATCGGGTAGGGCACGGGGCGGATCGCGACGAAGGCGTAATGCCCGTTCTCGTCGCTCTCAAAACGGCCGCGCAGGTTATATTCGGGCTGATCGGGATCGTGGTTCTCGTAAAGACCGTTCGGCGCGTCTTCCCACACGTCGATGATCGCGCCGGGGATCGGGTTGCCCTTGTTGTCGCGGATATAGCCCTCGACATAGACGGTTTCCTGACCCTCGAAGTTCTTCTGAATGGTCGAGGCGCCTTTCGGCATCACCGGAGCGTTCTCGCGGAAGAACGGCCCGAGCACGGTCGAAACGGTCTCGTCGCCCGAGATCGGGTTCGAGAGCATGTCGACGAGCACTTCGACGCCGAGGATGTCGCCCAGCAGGATGAATTCCTGACGCTTGTCCGAGCACAGCGCACCGGCGCGGCCCAGATAGTCGCAGGCATAGAGAAATTCGTCATGGGTCAGGTTCACGTCTTTGCAGAACCCGTGCAGATGCTTGATCAGGCTTTCCATGATCTCTCGCTGGCGCGGCTCGAGCGTGGCGTGCTGGCCCAGCGAGTCGATGACCACATCGGTCACATTATCCACGGTTACGTTGCGCATAAGTCTCCTCCTCGGATGCGGTGGGCGGCCCTCCTCCGGGCGGCGCCTTCAATTCGATAAGGGGAGATTTGCATGGCGCACGCGGCTTGGGCCAGACGGGTGCGCGGTATCCTGTAATACCTCAAAGGTTCAGTTTGGGCGAAGTTCATACCCCAGGCGTTCGGAAATCGTCCGCGCGGCGCCCAGGGCGATATTGCGGAAGGCGCGCGGCTGGACCTCGTGGCGCGAGCGGGGGACCGAGATGACCAGCACCGCGACGGGCTGGGCGATGTGGTCGCGGATCAGCGCCGAGACGCAGATTACATCCGCCTCGTCCTTCGGCGCGCCTGCGTTGAACCCGTCGCGTGCGAGCGCGTCGAGCTCCGCGCGCAGGCGTGCGCGATCCTCCAGCCGCGAGCCGGGCCGGGTGTGCCGGTCGAGATATTCCTCAAGCTGGGCCGGGGAAAATTGCGCCAGATGCAGCATCCCCGGCGGGCTGTCATGCAGCGCGATCCACGACCCCAGCGCCTCGCGCGAGACCCGCAGCGCCTGCGTGCCCTCCAGCGCGTCGAGCACCAGAAGCCGCCCGTGATCGTGCAAGGTCAGGTGCAGCGTCTCGCCATAGTCGCGCCAGAGCGCCGCCAACACGGGCCGCGCGGCCTCCGTCAGCGCGGAACTATCCTCCAGCGCGCGGTTCAGCGTCGCGACCAGCGGACCCAGCCGATAGCGTCCCCGCTCGACCTTTCGCAGCAATCCGATTCGGGCCAGACCGTTCACGAGGTCATGCGTGCCGCTCACGGAATTGCCGATCGCGCGCGACAGATCCGTGACCGAATGCTCCGGCTGCGCGGCGGTGAACTGGCGCAAAAGCTCCCCGACCTTGCGTAATGTCTTCATCTGGACCCTCCCGCGGTGATTTCGGGTCTCAGAATTCCGGTATTGCCGGAAAAAGTCGCGGTATTTGTCGATACCTTTCGGTATCAGCCCGGCTCCGGCACCGTGATGGGGACAGGTCGGACATGTCTTTCGTTCATCCGACCTGATGGAGGAGGAACCATGAAAGACCAAGTGAAAGACGCCCAAAGCGGCGTCACGACCCCCTATACCGGTGACGAATATCTCGCGAGCCTGCAGGACGCCCGTGAGGTCTATGTCCATGGCGAGCGCGTCAAGGATGTGACCAAGCACCCGGCATTTCGCAACTCGTCGCGCATGGTGGCGCGCTGGTATGACAAGCTGCATGCCGAGAAGGACACGATCGGGCGGCCCACCGATACCGGCTCGGGCGGATGGACGCACCCGTTCTTCAAGGGCGCGAAGACGAAAGAAGACCTGATAGCGGGCCGCGACGCCATCGCCGCCACGCAGCGCGTGGCAAACGGCTGGATGGGCCGTGCCCCGGATTACAAGGCGGCCTTCCTAGGCACGCTGGGCGCGAATTCCGGCTATTATGGAGAATACGAGCAGAACGCGAAGAACTGGTATGCCAAGTCGCAGGAGCGTCTCGATTACTGGAACCACGCGATCATCAACCCGCCGATCGACCGTCACCTGCCGGCTGAGGAGACCGGCGACGTGTTCATGCAGGTCGAGAAGGAAACCGATGCGGGCATCGTGGTGTCCGGCGCGAAAGTGGTCGCGACCGGCTCGGCGCTGACGCATTACAATTTCATCGGCTATTACGGCGTGCCGATCAAAGACAAGAAGTTCGCACTGACCTTCACCGCGCCGATGGACAGCCCCGGCGTGAAGCTGATCTCGCGCGCGTCCTACGAGTTGAACGCCGCCGTCATGGGCACGCCCTTCGACTACCCGCTGTCCTCGCGCCTCGATGAGAACGACGCGATCCTCGTCTTCGACAAGGTGCTCGTGCCGTGGGAGAACCTGTTCCTCTATGGCGATATCGAGAAGGTGAACGGCTTCTTCCCGGCCTCCGGCTTCGCGCCGCGCTTCACGCTGCATGGCTGCACCCGTCTGGCGGTGAAGCTCGACTTCATCGCGGGCCTGTTCTCCAAGGCACTCGACGCGACCGGGGCAGGCGGCTTCCGCGGTCCGCAAACGGCGGTGGGCGAGGTGATCGGCTGGCGTAACCTGTTCTGGGGCCTCAGCGACGCAATGGTGATGAACCCCGACGACTGGGCCGGAACCGATGGCTATCTCGCGCCGAAATCGTCCTCGGCGATGGCTTACCGCGTCTTCGCGCCGATGGCCTATAGCCGGATCAAAGAGCTGATCGAGCGCCACGTCGCCTCGGGTCTGATCTACCTGCCGTCCTCGACGCTCGATTTCCAATCGGAAGACGTGCGCCCCTATCTCGACCGCTTCGTGCGCGGCTCGAACGGGATGGTCGCGGTCGACCGGGTGAAATTGCTGAAGCTTCTCTGGGACGCGATCGGCTCGGAATTCGGCGGTCGTCACGAGCTCTACGAGAGCAACTATGCGGGCAATTACGAAGCGATCCGCATGGAGACCATGTTCACCGCTCAGGCCACGGGCGAGTTGGATATGATGCGCGGCCTCGTCGACAATTTCATGAGCGAATACGACCTCGACGGCTGGGTGTCGAAGGATCTCGTGAACCCCTGGGACGTGAACCGCCTCAAGGGCGGGTTCCAGGCCTGAGACGAAAGGGCTGCGCGGGATCCTCGCGCGGCCCACGACCCCGGGGAAGGAGGAGCCCCATGAGTTTGGATTTCACAGGGATGAAGACGCAGGTGCTGCGCGACGATCAGATCGCGCTGCCCGCGAGCGTCCTGACCATCGGCGCTTTCGACGGCGTCCATCGTGGCCATCAGGCGCTGATCTCGCGCGCCGTGGCCGAGGCGCGGGCGGCAGGGGTCGCGTCGGTCGTCTGGACCTTCGATCCGCCGCCGAAAGTGTTCTTCGGGCGCGCCAAGCAACTGTCGCCGGTGTCGGAGAAACTCGCCCGGATCGCGCGGCTCGGGCCGGACTACATCGTGCTGGCGTCGTTTTGCAAAAGCTACGCGGCGCGCAGCCCGCAGGCGTTTCTGGACGATCTGGCGCGGATCAACCCGGCCCGCATCCATGTCGGCGCGGATTTCCGCTTCGGCGCGAAACAGGCGGGCTGCGTGACCACACTGGCCGAGCGCTTCGACGTGACGCTGGCGCCTGCGGTGCTGTGCGAAGGCGGCGAGGTGATCTCGTCCACGCGCATCCGGGGCCTGCGCGCCGAAGGCCGGTCGCGCGAGGCCATGGCCCTGCAGGGCTCGACCGATGCCGCCGCGCTGATGTCCGGCGCGCTTCTGACACTGGATATGAGATTTGGGGAGGAATTCGATGTCCGGAATTGATCCGCGCGATCTGCGCGACGCTTGCGGCAGTTTCGCAACCGGCGTGACGGTGATTTCGACGCGCACCGAGGAGGGCGATCACGGAATGACGGCCAACGCCTTCATGTCGGTCTCGCTCGATCCGCCGCTGATCACCATCTCGCTCGATCACAATTGCAAGCTGCGCGAGAAGGTGCGCGCCTCGGGGCGCTACGCGGTCTCGGTGCTCAATCACGAGATGGAAGGGCTGGCGATGCATTTCGCGGGCCGCCACGATCCGGCGCATAACGACCCCTTCATCGAGCGCGCCGGGATGCCCGTTGTGCCGGGGGCTGCGTGCGTTTTCGTGACCGAGGTCGCGCAGGAGGTGGAGGCGGGCGATCACACGCTTTTCATCGGCAAGGTCGTCGCGATCGAGCGCGATCTGGAGGCCCGGCCGCTTCTGTTCTGCGGTGGCAAGTTCGGCGCGCTGGCGAGTTGAGAAGCGCGCTATTGCGCGAAGATGTCGCGCCAGCGTTCGAGGAAACGCGCGGCTTTCATCGTGTCGGTCGCGACCAGTAGCGGCGGGCCAAGCGCGATGAGGCGTTGCAGCGCCAGCGTCTCGTCGCTGTCGCTGCCGCCACCGTCGCGCGTGATCGGGTCGATCAGCTTGGTCTCCGCCAGCGCCCGCTTGCCGGCGGGCGAGAGCAGGAAATCCAGCAGTTTCGCGGCGGTCGGGTTGGGCTCGCGCCCCGGCAGATAGGCTGCGCGCGACAGAACCAGCGTGTAATCGGCGGGCGCGATGATGCCCAGATCGGGATTGTCGCGCGCCGCCTGCGCCGCATAGGAGCCGAGGATATTATAGGCGATCAGGTAGCGCCCGCCCGCGACGCCGTCGATGATCTCGGCCGAGCAGCAGGTGGCGACCGCGCCGGAGCGCGCAAAGGCCTCCATCAGCGCGCCGAAGGTGCTGGCCTCCTGACTGTCGAGAAAGGCGAAGAGGAAGCCCAGCCCGGAATCCGCGATATCATAGGTCGCGACCTTGCCCCTGTAGGGCGATTGCGCGGGGCGCAGCAGGTCGACCAGATCGAAGCGCGTGCGCGGCACGTCCTCGGGCGGGACCAGCGCGCGGTTGTAGATCATCACCGCAGGCTCGCGCGAGATGCCCCAGACCTGATCGCGCCAGCGCAGCTCCTTCGGCAGCGCCGTGGTCTCGGGCGAGACCCAAGTGGCCGCGCAATTGTCGTTCACCAGCTTCACCACATGCTGCACGCCCGAGCTGATCACCAGATCGGCACCGGGTTTGCCGGACGCGCAATCGGCTTCGGAAATCTCGTAGAGATCGTTCGAGCCCCATTGCTCGAACCGGATCGCGAGGCCGGGCTGGGTGTCCAGAAACGCCTCGACGGCGGGGGCGAGGATGCCGACATCGGTCGTGGTGCGCAGGGTGATCTCGCGCGCGGGCTGATCGGGGCCGAAGGTGCGCACGGCCTCGGGCTCTGCGGCCGCGAGGGCGGCGCTCAGGCCGAGCCAGAGCGTCAGGGACAGGAGCGCGCGGATCATGTGGTCTCCTCGGCCTGGGGCAGGGTGATCGCGATGGTGAAGCCTGCCGCATCGCTCTCCATCTCGAGCGTGCCGCCATAGGTCTCCGCCACCGATTGCGCGATGGCGAGGCCCAGCCCGCTCGACGCACCGCGCCGCCGCGTGTCCGAATGCCCCGGCGCGAACCGCTCGCCCAGACGCGCGCGCAGCTCGGGCGTGGGGCCGGGGCCTGCGTCGCGCACCCAGAGCCGGGCGCGCCCGTCGCGCAGCTCCGCGCCGATGGTGACCGGGGCCTCGCCATGTGCCAGCGCATTGCCCAGCAGGTTCTTCGCGGCCTCCGACAGCGAAAGCTCATCGGCCAGCACGGGTACCTCCGCCTCGGCGATCTCCAGCTGGATTTCGCTCCCCGGCGCGAGGGTCGCGTGATCGCCTTCCTCGAAGATATCCAAGGCGATGTTGCGCAGATCGACCCGCGCGCGTCGCGCACTGTCGGCGCGGTGGATCACAAGCGCACGCGACAGCATCTGATCGAGCAGGCGGCTCAACCGGACCGTGCCGGAATGCATCTTCGCGACGATCTGCGCGCGCTGCGCCGGGTCGTCCTCTTCGGCGGCAAGGTCGGATTGCGCACGCAGGGCCGCGACGGGGGTGCGCAGCTGATGCGCAGTGTCCGAGATCAGGCTTTTCATCGTGGCGAATTGCCGGTCCAGCCGCCCCATGAACCCGTTCGTCGCCTGCACCAGCACATCGACCTCGCGCGGCACGGCGGCGCGGATCGGGGTCAGATCCTGCGGATCGCGTTCCGAGATGCGATGGGCCAGCCGCTCCAGCGGGCGCAGCGCGCTATGCACGATGATGATCGCGAAGGCGAGCATGGCGATGCCGCCGACCGCCAGCCCGCCAAGCGCATTGCGGGTGATGCTGAGCGCAAGCTGGGTGCGCGCCCGCAGGGTCTGGCCGACGATCACCTCTACCGTGCCGGAGAACTGTCGTTCCGCGAAACGGCGTGTGACCCGGATGTAGCGCGCGGGCTCTCCCTTGAAGCGCGCATCGTACAGCTCGGAATCCTGTGCGGTCGTGCCGGGGCGGGGCAGGTCTTCGTAGCCCGTGAGCACCGCGCCTTTCGGGCCGCTGACCTGATAGGCGATGCGGTCATCGGGGGCGAGGGCCAAGAGCTCGAAGGCCGAGACCGGCAGATCGACGACCGGCGCGCCGTCGCGGATCGAGATCGAGGCGGCGATGTCATTGGCCGCGCCCACCAATAGCCGGTCAAAGGCGTCGCGCGCCGCCGCGCGCCCATAGGCGAAGGCGGCCAGTGCGAGGATCAGCCCGCCGACGATCATCAGACCCGACAGCCCGGTGACAAGCCGCGCGGTCAGCGAGCGCGTGGCGGAAATGCCGATCTCGCGGGAGCGCACGCCGTCAGACATCGCCATCGCGCGCCGCCAGACGGTAGCCGCGTCCGCGCAGGGTCTCGATCTCGACCCCGCTGCCCGCGATCTTCTTGCGCAGCCGCGCGATATAAAGCTCGATCGCATTGTCGCCCGGCACCGCGTCGTCGAAAGCGTAGAGCCCCTCGTGCAGCCGGTCCTTCGACATCACTTGCCCCGCATTGCGCATCAGCAGGCCCAGCAGCGCGAATTCGCGGCCCGTCAGCTTCAGCGGCTGATCCCCGACCGAGGCGCTGCCCGCCGTCGCGTTATAGCGCAGATGGCCAAGCTCCAGATCGGCGGAGCGATCCGCCGTCTGCCGCCGCCCGATCGCATGAAGTCTTGCCTCCAACTCCCGGTGATCAAAGGGTTTTACAAGATAATCGTCCGCCCCGAGCTGGAAGGCGGAAATCTTGTCGTCGACCGAGAATTGCGCGGTCAACATCAGCACCGGCATCATCGCGGCCTGCGCGCGCATCTCGCGCAAAAGGTCGGTGCCGGTGCCATCGGGCAGGTTGATGTCGAGGATCACCGCGTCATAGGCCTGCACCGCCAGAAAGTCGCGCGCTTCCTCGACGGTGGCGGCGAGATCGCAGGCCATGCCCGAGCGCGCAAGCCTGCGCTGCGTGGCCTCGGCCAGCTCCTCGGCATCTTCGACAAGCAAGAGCCGCATCCGTCCTCCCTATTCCGGCTCTGAGCCTGTGACAGGTTCGTGACAGGTTCAAGCGGTAAAACCCGTCCCATAGCCCGCTGCGGGAGGCAACGGGCGGACAGTGGAGGACATATCATGGCTTTTAAACTCATGCGCGCGGCGATTGCTGCAGCGGCACTTACCGTTGCGACCGGCGCCTCGGCGCAGGAATGCATCGCGCCCGCGAACCCCGGCGGCGGCTGGGACTTCACCTGCCGTCAGGTCGGCAAATCCATGCAGGATCTGGGTCTGATCGACTCGACCATGCAGGTCGTGAACCTCGCCGGTGGCGGCGGCGGCGTGGCCTTCGCCGAAGTGGTGAACAAGCGCAATGACGACGACAACCTGATCGTCGCGGCTTCTTCGGCCACCGCGACCCGTCTGGCCCAAGGCGCCTATCCGGGCAACTCGATGGATCAGGTCCGCTGGGTCGGCTCGATCGGCGCGGATTACGGCGTGATCGCCGTGGCAGCCGACAGCGACATCCAGACGCTTCCCGAACTGCTCGACAAGATCAAGGCCGACCCGACCAGCGTCTCGGTCGCGGGTGGCTCGGCCGTGGGCGGCTGGGATCACCTCAAGGTTCTGATCGCGGCCGACGCCTATGGCATCGACGATGTGCGTCAGGTCAAATACATCGCCTTCGACGGTGGCGGCGAAGCGGTGACCCAGCTTCTGGCGGGCTCCGTGCAGGCCTTCACCGGCGATCTGTCGGAAGCCAAGGGCTTCGTCGACTCGGGCGATATCCGTGTGATCGCGGTGCTCGCGCCCGAGCGGCTGGAGGGTGAATTCTCGAAATTCCCGACCGCGAAAGAGCAGGGCATCGATGCGATCGGCGCCAACTGGCGCGGCTTCTACGCGCCGGGCGGCATGTCGGACGAGGCTTATCAGGCGTGGGTCGACAAGGTTGGCCAGCTCTACGCCTCCGACGAGTGGAAGCAGGTGATGGCGGCCAACGGTCTGGCCCCGCTCAATCTGCAGGGCGCTGAATTCGAGAGCTTCGTGCAGAACTCGGTCCAGCAGATCCAGGACATCTCGCGCCAGATCGGCATCATCAAGTAAGCGAGACAACCCATGCGCGCGGCGGGCTTTCGAGCGCCGCCGCGCCTTCATACCAAGGGAGGGGATCATGAGTGATCGCATCTTCGGCGCCGTCGGCCTGTGCCTCGCGCTGTTCTACGGCTGGGCGACGCTGCAAATCCAAGAAAGTTTCCTGTCGGATGCGGTGGGGCCCAAAACCTTCCCGCTGGTGATCGCGGTGATCCTCGGGCTGGCCTCGCTCGTGATCTTACTGCGCCCCGATCCCGACCCGGTCTGGCCAAGCCTCGCCCGGCTCGCCGAAATCCTCGCCGCCGTTGTGGTGATGATCCTCTATGCCGAGTTCCTGCCCGTCGTGGGCTTCCTGATCGCGACCGCTTTTGCCAGCGCCTACCTGACCTGGCGGCTGGGGACAGGGCCGCTGCAATCCGTCGTCGTCGGCGTCGCCACCTCGATCGGTATCTACGTAATTTTCAAGCTGGTGCTGGGCCTCTCGCTCGCCAGCGGCCCCTTCGGTTTCTGAGGTGATATGATGGACACCTTAATGTCACTCGCAGACGGTTTTCACACCGCTCTGACCTTCGAGAACCTGCTGCTCGCCCTGCTGGGCACGTTCCTTGGCACCATGATGGGCGCGCTGCCCGGCCTCGGGCCGTCCAATGGCGTCGCGATCCTGATCCCGCTGGCCTTCACGCTGGGGCTGGGCGCCACGCCGTCGCTGATCCTGCTGACGAGCGTTTATTACGGGGCGATGTATGGCGGGCGGATCAGTTCGATCCTGCTGAACATTCCGGGCGACGAGCCCGCGATGATGACCTGTCTCGACGGCTATCCGATGGCCAAGAAAGGCCTTGCGGGCGAGGCGCTGTCGCTGTCGGGCATCGCGAGCTTCGTGGGCGCCTTCTTTGCGACCTGGGGGCTGATCCTGCTGGCGCCGCAGCTGGTGAAATTCGCGCTGCTGTTCGGACCGGCGGAATATTTCGCCCTCTTCGCACTGGCCTTTGCCACGCTGGGCGGGGTCTCCTCGACCAATCAGGCGAAATCGGCTTTCGCCGCGATGCTGGGCCTCGGTCTGTCGGTGATCGGGGTGGACACCCAGACCGGCGTGCCGCGTCTGACCTTCGGCGAGGTCCACCTCTATGACGGGCTCGATTTCCTCGTCGCCATCGTCGGCCTCTTCGCGCTGTCGGAAGTGTTCATCTTCCTCGAACACCGTCACGGCTCGGCCACCGGCGCGGGCCACAAGGTCTCGGTCGGGCGCATCACGCCGCCGTGGAAGATGGTGAAAGAGACGACGCCGTCGATGCTGCGTTCCTCCTTCCTCGGCTTCGTCGCGGGCGTGCTGCCGGGGGCAGGGGCGTCGCTGGGCTCTTTCATCTCCTACTCGATGGAGAAGAAGCTGGTGGACCGCAAGAACACCTTCGGCACGGGCGATCCGCGCGGTGTCGCGGCGCCCGAGGCGGGCAATAACGCCGCGGCAGGCGGTGCGCTTGTGCCGATGCTGGCGCTTGGCGTGCCGGGCTCGGGCACCACGGCGGTGCTGCTGGCGGTGCTTTTGTCGCTCAACATCACGCCCGGCCCCTTGCTGTTCCAGAACAACCCCGATGTGGTCTGGGGCCTGATCGCGGCGCTCTTCATCGCCAACTTCATGCTGCTCGCGATGAATATCCCGATGGTGGGCATCTTCACCCGCGTGCTGATGATCCCGCCGCGCATCCTGATGCCGATCGTCGCGATGGTCTCCTTCGTGGGGATCTATGGCATCTCCGGCTCCAGCTTCGATCTGCTGGTGATGATCGGCTTCGGCGTGATGGGCTGGGTGCTGCGCAAGCTCGACGTGCCGCTGGTGCCGATCATCCTCGGCACGCTCCTGGGCAACACGATGGAGAACAACCTGCGCCGGGCCGTGACGATCTCGAACGGCGATTACTGGACGCTGGTCGGCAGCCCGCTTGCGATCGGGCTGTGGGCGGTGGCGATCATCGGCTTCATTCTGCCGCTGTTCCTGAGCCGCTTCGTGAAGGCGCGGATGCATGAGCGCCGCGATGACGAGGGGGCGATCTCGGACTGAGACCGCACCCCCAAACGCAGGCCCCGCTCCTCCCAAGCGGGGCCTGCGCCGGATCGAAGGCAGGGGCGGCGGTGGTCAATCCGCCGCCCCTTTCTCACCTCCGAGCCTTATTGCGTGGTCCAGCCGCCATCGACGGGGATCGAGGTGCCGGTCACGTTGTGCGCGATCGGCGCACAGAGCCACAGCGCGAGCGCCCCGATCTCGGAGGGATCGGACATGCGCCGGGTGGGCTGCTTTTCCGCCAGAAGATCCGCGATCCCCGCCGCCCGGTCGCCACCATGCGCCGCTGCGCGTTCCGCGATCTGGGGGCCGAGAATGTCGGTCTCGGTCCAGCCCGGACAGATGCAGTTCACCGTCACGCCGCCCGCCTCGCGCGTGCCCGCCTGCGCATATTCCAGTGCGGCGACCCGGCTCATGCCCACCAGACCGAATTTCGAGGCGACATAGGGCGCCTTGTTGGCCGAGGCCACGAGCCCATGCACTGAGGCGATGTTCACGACGCGGCCATAACCGCGCTCGGCCATGCCCGGCATCGCGCGGCGCATCGTGTGGAACGCGCCCGACAGGTTCACCGCGAGAATGGCGTTCCAGATCTCGGGCGTGGCCTCGGCGAGGCTGACCGTGCGCTGGATGCCTGCATTGTTCACGAGGATATCCGCGCCGCCCCACGCCTCGACCGCATCCATCATCGCGTCGATCTGTGCCGGATCAGCCATATCGGCGTCGAAGAACTTCACCTCGGGCGCGCCCGCGGCCTCCAGCACCGCTGTCGCCTCGGCGACCTGCGCCTCATCGGCCAAACCGTGCAATGCAATGCGCGCGCCCGCCTCGGCCAGCGATTTCGCGATCGCAAGCCCGATGCCTTGCACCGAACCCGTTACCAGAGCCGTCTTTCCATCCAGTCGCGACATTAGTCCTCCTCCGTCACTTTCTTGCGCAGCTCGGTCTTGAGGACCTTGCCGTAATTGTTCTTGGGAAGCTGCGTCACCACGCGATACGCCTTGGGGCGCTTGAACCGCGCGATCTGCTCGCAGCAATGTTGATCGAGGGCGGCGGGGTCGATCTCGGTCTCCGGCGCGGGCGTGACGAAGGCCACGACGCTCTCGCCCCATTCCGGATCGGGCTTTCCGACCACCGCGACCTCGTGGACCGAAGGGTGCAAGAGCAGCGCCTCCTCGACCTCGCGGGGGTAGATATTCGTGCCGCCCGAGATGATCACGTCCTTCGAGCGGTCCTGCAGCGTGACGAAGCCGTCCGCATCCATCGTGCCCAGATCGCCGGTCCAGAGCCAGCCGTCGCGGAGCGCCTTCGCGCTTGCCTCGGGGTTCTGCCAATAGCCGCCCATGACGGCTGCCCCGCGCACCAGAATCTCGCCGGTCTCGCCCGCGGGCAGGGCGCGGCCCTCGCTGTCGGCGATGCGCACCGCGACCGGGCTCTGCGCCTGACCGACCGAGGCCAGACGCTCACGCCAGCGTGGATGGCTGCGGTCGGCGACCAGCTCGCGCGACAGGGCGGTGATCGTCATCGGGCTCTCGCCCTGGCCGTAAATCTGGACGAAGCGCGGCCCCATCACTTCGACCGCGTCGATGATATCGGCGACATACATCGGCCCGCCGCCATAGACGATCGTCTTGATGCCCTCGCCGGTCTGGCCCGTGGCGCGGGCGCGGTCCACCAGACGGCGGATCATCGTGGGGGCGGCGAACATCGAGACATGTTGCAGCTTCGGCGCGAGATCGAGGATTTCGTCCGCCTCGAACCCGCCCGAGTGCGGCACCACATGGCGCGCCCCGCGCATCACATGGACGAAATTGTAAAGCCCCGCGCCATGCGACATCGGCGCGGCGTAGAGGATCGCGTCCTGCGGTTCCACGCTGTCGACATCCGAGAAATAGCCCAGACACATCGCCTGCACATTGGCCGAGGTGATGCACACGCCCTTGGGCCGCCCGGTCGTGCCGGAGGTGTAGAACAGCCAGACCGTCTCGGTCTCAATGATCTCGACCGGGGCGGGCATCGGATCATGGCGCAGAAGATCGGCATAGGCCGGGCCTTTCAGGTCCACGGTCTCGACGCCCAGATCGATCCCCGGGTCGCCGGTGAAGGCCAGCTTCGCCTCGGAAGCCTCAACGATCCATGCGGCCTCGCGCGGGTGCAGCTTGCCGTTGATCGGCACCGCCACCGCGCCTGCGAACCAGATACCATAGATCGCCTCTAGATATTCGGGGCAGTTCTTGGCGAACAGCGCCACGCGGTCGCCCGGAGCGATCCCTTTCGTGACCAGCGCCGCCCCGATCCGGGCGGCGCGGTCGGCGAATTGCGCATAGGTCGCACGCAGCTCTTCGCCCTGCAGTAGCGCAGGGGCGTCCGGCGTGCGGACCGAGCTGCGGATCAGCCACTCCGCCGGGTTCATGCCGCGCGCTCCGCTTCGAGGATGGAGCAGTAATTCGCGACGCCCGAGCCGCCCATGTTGAAGACGCAGCCCAGTTCCGCGCCGGGCAGTTGCATCTCGCCCGCCTGACCGGTGAGCTGCATCGCGGCCAGCACATGCATCGACACGCCGGTCGCGCCCACGGGATGGCCCTTGGCCTTCAACCCGCCCGAGACATTCACCGGCAGACGCCCGTCGCGCAGCACCAGACCGTCGTCGATGGCCCGCGCGCCCGCGCCTTGCGGCGCAAGCCCCATCGCCTCGTAGACGAGCAGTTCCGCGATGGTGAAACAGTCATGGACCTCGGCGAAGGAGAGATCGTCGACCCCCACGCCCGCCGAAGCATAGGCGCGGCGGAAGGCCTCTGCCGGGCCTTCGAAGGCCAGCAGATCGCGGCGCGACATCGGCAGGTAGTCACTGACCTGCTCGGCGGCGCGGAACGCGATGGAATTGGCGAAATCGCCCGCGCGGTCATCGGCGACCATGACCAGCGCCGCCGCCCCGTCGGAAATCAGCGAGCAATCGGTCATCCGCAGGGGCGGGGCGATCATCGGGTTCTTGTCGCTGACCGTGTTACAGAATTCGAACCCCACATCCTTGCGCATCTGCGCCAGCGGATTGGCCAGCGCATTGTGGTGGTTTTTCGCGGCGATCCGGGCCAGCGCGGCCGAGCGGTCGCCATGCGCCTGATAATAGGCCTGCGCAAACCGTGCGAAAATCTGCGGGAAGGAAACGCCCGCTTCCTCCATCTGGTAAGACGCCCCGGCCAGCGCCTCGGTGACGCCGGCGGTGTCCTTCGCGGTCATCTTCTCGGCCCCGATCACCAGCGCGGCCTTCACCCGGCTCGAGCGGATCGCATCGCGCGCGGCATAGATCGCAGCCGAGCCCGACGCGCAGGCATTCTCCACGCGGGTCGCAGGCGTGAAGCGCATCCTGTCGTCGATCCCCAGCGCCAGCGAGCTTGCGAACCCGTCCGGCACCAGCCCGGCGTTGAAATGGCCCAGCCAGATGCCGTCGATCTCTGCCGGGTCGATCCCTGCGTGCTCCAGCGCGCCGCCGCCCGCTTCGAGAACCAGGTCCTCGAGCGTGCGCCCCTCCAGCTTGCCGAATTTCGTATGGCCCCAGCCGACGATCTTCGCGTCCATGCGGGTCTCCTCCCAATGATCCTCCGTTGCGGGGGAGACTAGCGCAGGGGCGGCGCGACCTCTATTCGTAGAACTACGCTATCGGGAGGAGAGGATGGAGCAGGACCTGCTGGACAGCGATGAGATGGCGCTGCTGGCGTTCGAGCATGCGCCGGTCGGGCTGGCGGTCACCCGCGACCGGGTGATCGAGCGGTGCAACGCGCGGTTTTGCGAGAGTTTCGGCTATCGCGAAGACGAGTTGCCGCAGCGCTCGCTCGCGGTGCTCTACCCGTCGCAGGAGGAATTCCTTCGCATCGGCGAGATCGGCTTGCGGCGGATGCGCGAGACCGGGCGCTATGCCGATGAGCGGATCATGCAGCGTCGCGACGGGTCTTTGTTCTGGTGCCGGGTGCGGGGTCAGTCGCTGACGCCCGACGACCCCTTCGCCCGCGCTGTCTGGAGCTTTGCTGATCTGTCGGAATTACGGCCCGTCGTCGATCTGACCGCACGCGAGCGGCAGGTGGCAGCCCTTCTGGCCGAGGGGCAGACCAACAAGGAGATCGCGCGGGTGCTGGAACTGTCGCCGCGCACGGCAGAGGCGCATCGCGCGCGACTGCAGGCCAAGCTTGGCGCGCGCAACACCGCCGAACTGGTGGCGCGGCTGACGGGGCTGCCGCTCTAGACGTGTCCCCAAAGGAAAAAGGGGCGCCGATGCGCCCCTTTATGTCTCGTTTCCAGATCCGGCCCAAATCAGGAATGCGGTTCAGGTGTCTGGCGGGGTGGCCGCTCGCTACGCTGCGGGGTGAGCTTGCTCTGGATGATCGCGAGCGCGCTCGATAGCGAGGCGGCTTCCTGAGAGCTCGTCGCTTCTTCGGGGAAGACGTAGTTGCCGTTCGCGATGCTCTTGGCATCCTCCGCCAGCCGCTCGACCGGGCGCAGCAGCAGCTTGAGGAACACGAGCGTCACGGCGAGTAGGCACAGCGCCGCAGCTGCGACCGTCGCCAGCGTCACCTGCGTCAAAACCGGCAGATCATTCGAGATGTTGTCGCGGCGCAGAACCGCGAAGACGCGCCAGCCGAAGTTGGGCAGTTTGTTCCAGACGAAATCCGGCGCAAAGGCATAGGTTCCGCCGTCCTTGCCGTCGACAAGGTGGAAGACGCCGGAGGACTTGCTGCGCAGGCTCGCGCTCGACGTCAGGCTCTTGGGCAGGGGCGTGCTCTCGTGACGGGTGTCGATGACGGTGTCGCCGTTGATGTCCTGCACGACCACGTCGATGCCGAGCTCCTTGCTCGCCTCGAACAGGAAGCTGCGCACCCATGCGATCCGCACGCGGTAGACCAGCACGCCGATCTTCTGGCCGTTCGCGCCCTTCACGGGGGTCGAGAGGTTCAGGAAATACTCCATCTTGCCGGTCTGCGCATTCGTGGCCGTCTCGGTGATCGAGTCGACCGACGGCACGCGGATACCATCGCGGAACCACCGCTTGGAGCTGACATTCTTGCCGACCTCATAGCCGTTCGAGCCGGAGATGATCGTGCCATCGGGCGCGGCGAAGCCTGCCCAGGCGACCTGACCCCCGGTGCGGGCGACGGCGTCCATGAACTTGTTGATGTCGTCTTGCGACGCGGTGCCGATGCTTCGCGCAACGGCATGCATACTGTCCCATTCGCGCATCAGGGCCGTGTTGAAGCTGAGCGCGATCGCATCCGAGCCTCTGAGGACGAGCTTGTGCTCGATCGCGGTCTGAAATTCATGGGCCTGATCCGAGACGACCTTGGCGACGAAGACGGCCGTCGCTGCCACGACGAGCACCATCGCCAGAGCGGTGCGTCGGAAAATGCCCCCGAGATTGTGTTGTCGCCGAATGGTCATCTTCGCTTCAATCCTACGCTAATTGTAGAAGGGGTCCGATTTAAATCATGGTTACTGAGTAAATACGGCGAGAAAATGGTGGGCGCCCACTTCTTGGTTAAATTTTGCTGATGCCGGGACGGGGCGCGCTTGCAAAGTCCAGGGCGATGCCGAACACTCGATTTTGAGGCTTCGCGCTGACAGGGACGTCCCGCGAATTTCGGGGCGTGGCAGCATGAACCGGTTGCGCCGCGGCGCGGAAAAGCAGAACAGAAAATGAAGGCCGCAAAGGTCTAGGATACAGGCTTACAGGAAGCGCTAAATGCACAAGAATTACGGGGTGAGCGTCGCGATCGCGACCTGTCTGGCACTGTCGCTGGGGGCGGGGTCGCAGGCTTGCGCGGACGGCACTTTTCTGCAGTTCGACGCGGCGAAGAACACCTCCGACACGGTCTTTTCGATGTCGCGCGGGAAGGTGAGCTTCAGCGCAAATTTCTCTGATTACGAAGGCGGATGGTCCACCGGCGCAGCCGTGACGCGGGACTTCGCGCTCGAGGGAGTCGGCACGCTGAAACTCGGCCCCAGCATCGGTCGCACCTTGGCGGACGATAGCTGGCGACTTGGCGCGCGCGTGGGGCTGGAGCGGTATACGCCGACCAGCTTCGGGCATGTCTTCATGCTGGGGCAATACAACACGATCGATCAGGACTGGTTCGCGCTGTTTCAGGCCGGGAACCGCTCCGGGCTGGGGCTGGAACTCTCCGCGGGCGGGAGCGACACCTATTCCGAGCGCACCATCGCGGTGACCCAGAAAATCGACGGCGGGCCGGTCTCGATCCGGGCGGGGTGGCGCGCCTTGGCCAAGGAAGCCTTCGTCGGCCTTTCCATTAACACCTATTAATTCGCGGCGCCCGCAGGCTCACTCGTCCGAGGAGAATTTCGGCAGGAACCGGCGGTAGATGTCGTGCAGAAGCGCGCTTGCGCGGACATGGCTGACGCCCGGCTCGTTCCCTTCGGCATAGAAGCGCACGAACAACTCTTCGCGCTGCTCCTCGGTCGGCAGAAGCTGGAGCCGCGCGCCATCGCGTGTCTTCGCGATGACGTAGCACTCGATCGGGTCGGTGATCTGGTCGATCGTCAGCATCCCCCGGGTCTGTTCCGGCAGAGTCAGGCCGCGCAGGCGCACCGTGTCCATCGTGAACGAGGTCATCCAGACCCAGTATTCCGTGCCGTCGGATTCGAAGGAAATCCGCTCGGGCTCATCGGCCACATGGATTTCGCGCCGGGGCAGCTCCACGCAGGCGCGGCAGGTCGCCGCCAGCAGGAACAGGTTATAGATCGTCCAGAACAGGATCACCCATTTGCCGTCGCCTGCGTCGAAATAGGCGAAGCGATCCCAGATGATCCCGATCAGAAGGCCGCCCAGCGTCAGGAAAAACAGGATCAGGAACGGCATCATGATCCGCCATTGCACGACGACCTTCGACCGATCCCCGCCTTTCGCCGTCACCGAAAACGGATGCCCATGGGGCCGCAGCAAGCCGGTGAAGGCGGCGCGGGCGATCGGAATCGCGCCGATCAGCTGGCTCACGTCGTTCAGGAGCGGCACGACCATGCCGCGGCTGAGCATGTTCAGTATCATCAGGCTCCACAGGTAATAGACCCCGAAATAGCTCAGCACATCCGCGAGGCCTGCATTCACTACCGTGATGTTGAAATACCAGTAGAGCAGGGGGTAGCAGATCGCCGCGATCCGGAAGGGGAAGGTCGTGGTCCAGTAGAAGATCGAGTCGATGACGCTCCAGCGGTCGCGCAGTCGCAGGTTGCTTTTCGAGAACGGGCCGAGCGAGGACCGCGCGATCTGCATCAGGCCGAGGCACCAGCGGGCGCGCTGGGTGATGTATTCCTTGAGGCCTTCCGGGGCGAGGCCTTCGGTCAGCGGCTCGGCCAGATAGACGGTGCGCCAGCCTGCATTCTGCAACGCCAGCGTCAGCATGAAATCCTCGGTCACGCTCTCGGTGTTGAAGCCGCCGATCTCGCGCAGCGCACTCCAGCGGCAGACCGAGGAAGTGCCGCAGCAAAAGGCGATGCCCCAGCCGTCGCGCGCGGGCTGCATCTGGTCGAAGAAGAAGCGCTGCTCGTCGGGGTAGGAGTTGTCGAGCTTGAAATTGTGCTGGATCGGGTCGGAGTTGAAGAAATGCTGTGGCGTCTGCACGAGACCCACCTCGGGGTCGTGAAACAGCGCCAGCGTGCGCGAGATGAAGCCGCGATGGGGCACGAAATCCGCATCGAGGATCGCCACGAAATCGGGCTGCACCTCTTCCTCGGCCAGCCGGTCCAGCGCGTGGTTGATATTGCCCGCCTTCTGCCCCTCATTGTCGGCCCGGCGCATATAGCGCACGCCCTTGGTCTCGCAAAAATCGCGCAGCCAGTCGCGGCGGCTGTCGTCGCAGACCATGATCATCTTGTTGCGATGGCGCAGGAATTTGGCGCCGACGATGGTGCGTTCGAGAACGTCACGATCCTCGTTATAGGTGGCGATCAGGATCGCGACGAGCGGTTCTTTTTCGGTCGGGAGATTGGCGTATTGATCCGCTTCCTCGCTGCGCAGCTTGATCCGCGACAGGACGAGAAAGGCGCTGAGCGATCCGATCATGGTGAAGGCTTCGAGACCGAAGAGCGACCAGCTCGCCAGAGCATCCAGCGTCAGGCCGGGCGGGGCGAGGGTCTCGGTCGCGCGCCACCAGATATAGCGCAGCGCCAGCACTGCACTGATCCCCAGAAGCACCGCACGGTGCCAGTTGCGGCGCGGTTTGACGAAGCTCGGCAGAATGGCGGTGATACCCACCACGAGGATGAGCTGCATCGCCGCCGAGCCAAGCTCTCCCAGTTGCGGATAGAAGACCATGCCGCCCCGCCCTTAGCGCAGGAAGTCGAGGGGGCGGTGCTCGAAGAACACCCGCCCGGTCCGCCCCACGGGACAGTCGAGATCGGGATCGGATTTCAGTTCCGGGACGAGAAGGGTCACATCGTAGCGCTCGAGATGTTTCTGGCTCGGCGCGATGGCGAGATGCTGGTAGACGCGCGCCGCGCCGCTGCCCGCGAGCCGGGCGATCGTCGCATCGTAGATCCTGTCGCGCGAGGCCAGCTTGAAGGTCGCGGAATCGCCCACCTTGAGGCCGTTATAGACGCCTTCGCTCACCGAGGCGGTCACCAGCGAGACATCGAAATCGACAATCGACATGATCGGGTCGCCCCGCTGCACCGTGACACCATCCGCCTGCAGGGTTTCCCAGTAGATGCCGTTCGCGGGCGATGTCACCTGGCTCGATGTCAGGGTGTTCACCCGCGTCTGTTCCTTCGACCGGCGGGCGTCGAGCGTCTTGACGCGGGCCTCGGCCTCGGTGAGGTCTGCTTCGAGCGAGGCGATCTCCTCGTCGAGAAGCGCGCCGCGCTGTTCGGAGCTCGGGGCGTCGTTATAGCCGTCGCCCAGATAGACGCCGGACTTGGCGGCATCGAGCGCGTTTTCGAGCAGCGCCACGTCTTCGCGCGCCTGCGTCACGGGGCCATTCTCCGCCGGGGCGGCAGGGGCGGTCTGCGCCACTTTCGTCGCACTCGTCTCCGAGCTTTGCGCATCGGGCTGCAGCCGGTCGAGCCGCGCGCGGGCGAATTTCAGTTTCGTCTCGATCTCGGCGATGCGATGCGCGCGATAGAGCTTGCTGCGCGCGCTATAGGCGTCGCGTTGCGTGCGTTTGGCGGCGAGGTCGCTCTTGATCCGCGCGACATTCGCCTCCGCATTCGTCACTTCCATCCGCAAATCGTTGAGACGGATCGTGTCCGAGAGGACATCGTCGACGGTGGCCAGCCGCTCGCCTTTGTCGACATGGGCGCCAAGCGGTCGTTTCGGCATCGACAGCTTGCCGGCGGTGCTGCTGCGCACCGTGACCACGGGCGCATTGACCACGGCATCCGCGCTGACGCCCGACATCTGCTCTCCGACGATCACCCAAAGAGCGCCCGCAACCAAAATAATACCGATAACAGGGCGAACAGTTTTCAACTCGGGGCTCCTCTATGTTGCTCGTTTCTGGGCGGCGGGGCCTAGATTTTAAACAACCTATAAACGTAACGTAATTGCAAGATACAACCCGGGGACCAAGGTCGAATAATTGGTTTGTGATGCGGAGCGGCCCGTGCTGGATATGGCCGTTTCCGGGCCCGAGAGGTCCGTCGATAACGCGACGGAAACGCGCGCGCTCGTGATATACTCTTCCAGTTCAGGAGGAGGATTCACCATGACCGACCCAGCCAATGCGCGTCGCTTGACGGCGGCCGATTTCGACCAGGAACTTCTCGATCTTTACGATTACTATGTCCATGGCAAGATCTCGAAACGGGAATTTCTTGATCGGGCGGGGAAATGGGCAGTGGGCGGCGTGACCGCGCTGGCGATCCTCGGGGCGCTCGCACCCGATTACGCGCTGGCCCAGCAGGTGGCCGAGGACGATCCCGACATTCTGGGCGAGGACATCACCTATTCCAGTCCGAACGGCACCGGAGAGATCGCCGCCTATCTGGTGCGCCCGGCACAGATCGACCCGGAGCGCCCGCCCGCGGCGATCCTCGTCGTGCATGAGAACCGCGGGCTCAACCCTTATATCCGCGACGTCGTGCGCCGGCTCGCCAAGGCGGGCTTCGTGGCGATGGGGCCCGATGGGCTGTCCTCGCTCGGGGGCTATCCGGGCAATGACGACGAGGGGCGCACGATGCAGCGCAGCCTCGATCAGGGCGCGCTGCTCAATGATTTCTTCGCCGGGTTCGAGTATCTCCAGACGCTCGACGGAACCAATGGCAAGGTCGGTGCGACCGGGTTCTGCTATGGCGGGGGCGTGGTGAACAAACTCGCCGTCGCCTATCCCGAGATGGGTGCGGGCGTGCCGTTCTATGGCGCCGCGCCCGACTCTGCGCAGGTCGCGATGATAGAGGCGCCGCTGATGATCCAGCTCGCAGCGCTCGATCAGCGGATCAACGCGATGTGGCCGGAGTATCAAAAGGCGCTCGAGGAGAACGACAAGCGCTACGAGGCCTATATCTATCCGGGCGTGAACCACGGGTTCCACAACGACACGACGCCGCGCTACGACGAGGCCGCCGCGAAGCTCGCCGAGGAGCGCATGATCGCGTGGTTCCGGACCTACCTCGCCGGATAAGCCGCCGCGCGCTCGCGGCCTGCCGGGGGTGCGCTCGGATTTGGCGCGTGCTAGGCCTCTCGAAAGCGCCGCGCCGATGCGCGGGCGGCACGAGGGAAGAGAGGCGCGCGCATGAGAAACGGTGGACAACTTCTGGTCGAAAGCCTTGTGGGGCTTGGTGCGCGCAAGGCGTTCGGGGTGCCGGGCGAGAGCTATCTCGCGGTGCTCGACGCGCTCCATGACACGCAAGGCACGCTGGATTTCGTGCTGTGCCGTCAGGAAGGCGGGGCGAGCTTCATGGCCGCGGCTTACGGCAAACTGACCGGGGAGCCCGGCATCTGCATGGTCACGCGCGGCCCCGGGGCCACCAATGCCTCGATCGGGGTGCATACGGCGATGCAGGATTCCGCGCCGATGATCCTCTTCGTGGGGCAGGTCGGCACCGATATGAAGGGCCGCGAGGCGTTTCAGGAGCTCGATTACAAGGCGGTCTTCGGCACCATGGCGAAATGGGCGGTCGAGATCGACCGGGTCGAGCGTATCCCCGAAATCCTCTCGCGTGCCTGGACGATGGCTGTGAGCGGGCGGCCCGGTCCGGTCGTGGTGGCATTGCCCGAGGATATGCTGACGTCGATGACCGAGGCCGCGCCGCTTAGCGCGCCCGTCCGGATCACCGAACCGCAGCCCGATCCGGTCGCGATGGGCGAACTGCGCGCGATGCTGGCCGGGGCCAAGCGTCCGCTGATCCTCTATGGCGGGTGCAACTGGCGCGGGGACGGTACCGCGCCCATTAAGTCCTTCGCGGAAGTCTCTGATATCCCTGTTCTTTCCGTCTTTCGCTATCAGGACCAGTTCGACAATAATTCGCCCGTCTTCTGCGGCGATGCGGGCGTCGGGATGGCGCCGCATGTGAAGCGCCTGATGCGCGAGGCCGACGTGATCCTCGCGATCAATGCGCGCTTTGGCGAGAACACGACCGATGGCTACACACTCTTGGATGTGCCGCAGCCCGCGCAGCGGCTGATCCATGTCCACGGCTCGGATCTGGAGATCGGCAAGATCTACCGCCCCAAACTGGGCATCCAAGCCGGACCGAACGCCTTTGCTGCAGCCCTTGGCGCGCTGGAGCCGGTCAAGGGTGACTGGGCCGACTGGCGGGCCGAGGGCCGCGCGGCCTATGAGGCGGGCTTCGATCTGCCCAATCTGCCTTCGCCGGTCGATATGGGCAAGGTCTGCGCCTATCTGCGTGAGCACCTCCCCGAGGATATGATCCTGACCAACGGGGCGGGCAATTTCGCGGTCTGGCCGGGGCGGTTCTTCCGCTTCGGGCCGAACGCCACGCTGCTTGCGCCGCAATCGGGCGCGATGGGCTACGGGGTGCCCGCCGCGATTGCCGCCAAGGTGGCGCAGCCCGAGAAAACGGTGGTCTGCTTCGCGGGCGATGGCGATTTCCAGATGACCTCGCAGGAGCTTGCCACCGCCGCGCAGGCGGGCGCGCAGCCGATCATCCTGATCCTCAATAACGGGATTTACGGCACGATCCGGGCCCATCAGGAGCGCAATTATCCGACCCGTGTGTCGGGCACCTCGATGGCGGTGAACCCGGATTTCGCGGCGCTGGCGAAGGCCTATGGCTTCCACGGCGAGCGGGTCGAGCGGACGGAGGATTTCGCCGCCGCGTTCGAACGGGCGCGGGCGTCCGAGACCGGCGCGGTGCTGGACCTCGTGATCTCGCCCGAGGCGCTCACTCCGCGTCAGTCGCTCTCTGCGATGCGGGCCGCGGCGCTGGAGGCGGGCAAGGGGCGCTGAGCGCGTGCCGCCTCAGAATGTCTCGACCCAGGGGCGCAGCGTGATTTCGTTCGTCCAGGCGCTGCGATCCTGCTCGATCAGCTGGCGATAGGTCTTTGCGATCGCCTCGGGGCGTAGCATCGAGCCGGGCTTGTCGGGCGCCTCGCTGCGGCCCGGATTGAGGATCATGCCGTCGATATTCACCCAGGCGACATGGATGCCTTGCGGGTGCAATTCGCGCGCCATGCTTTCGGCCAGTCCGCGCTGCGCGAATTTCCCCATCGCGAAGGGGGCGGAGCGCGCGAAGCCTTTCACCCCGGCGGAGGCCCCGGTGAACAGAATCGTGCCGCGAGTGCCCTCGGTAGGCTCGGCTTCGAGCATCCGCCGCGCGGCGTGTTTGCCGGTGAGAAACGCCCCGATTGCGGTGATCTCGACGGCGGCGCGAACGTCCTCGGCATCGAGTTCCGCTACCGGGCCACGCACCCGGCCAGACGGGTTGTAGACGACGACGCGCGGCGGCGCGGGCAGGGCGTCGAACAGATCGGCAATCGCGGCCTCGTCGGTCGCGTCCAGCTGCACCATGCGCGCGCCGGTTTCCTTGGCCAGCGCCTGCATCTTCTCGGCGCTGCGAGCCGCCAGCGTCAGGTCATAATCGGGCGCGAGCTCTCGTGCCACTGCGGCTGAAAGCCCGTCGCCCACTCCGATTATCACCGCCTGTGCCTTGCTCATGGTCTGTCCTCCTCCAGTTCGCGTTTCCGCGCCCCGCGCGGATGCCTTACGACATAGCCCGGCGCGACAATGGCCCAAATCGGAGCCGTCCGCATCGCGGACAGCTTAGCCGAAGAGGATCAGATGCGAGCGCCAGATCACGATCAGGCAGACGATCCCGAAGCTTGCGAACCCGGCCATCGACCAGATCAGCAGCCGCCGCATCAAGCCCGGCAGCGGCCCGGCCAGCGAGGCGCGCTTTTGAAACGGGCTGAGCGCGCCCGCCCCAAGCCCGGCTGCGGTGGCCAGAAACAGCGGCACATACAGCGCGTAGCCGACATAGCCGTATTCGGGCTTGAGGATGCAGAACGGGCAATGATGGTTGGGGTTTTCATAGATATAGAGCGAGATCGTGGCGACGATCGCGGTCAGCCCCATCCCGAACACCAGCGCCGAGGCCAGCGCGTAAAGCCCGTAGCCGCGCTTGCGGATCAACGCCGCGATCCCCGTAGCCAAGGCGATCAGCGCGGTGAGGCCAAGCAGCCAGAGCGCCTGCGCTTCGCCGACGCCCGCCATCTGGTTCGCGAGATTAGGGTTGTTCGGCGTGAACAGTTTCGAGCAGCACGAGGTGATGACATCGGTCTGCATGTCGAGGAAATAGCTCAACTCGACCGCGCCATCGGCAAGGATCAGCGGCGTGATCGCCAAAAGGGCTGCGTATTTCACGCGGGTCAGCGGGTAGTCCCGTCCCAGCCTGTCGGCCCGGTCGAGGATCAGCCAGATCACGGCGGCGAAGAACACGCCGATCTTGAGATAGAGCGCGGGGAAGCCGTAATCGTTTACGTTGAGCGTGCCGACGGCGCACATCGCGCCGACGAATAGCGACGACATCCGGTCGGCATTGAAGACGAACAGCAAAAGCGCGGCGAGCTCGGCCAGCATGACAGCGGCGAAGAGGGTCGAGACCAGCTCGGTCATGCGCTCCATGCGCAGCTGGCGCGCGCCCATATCCGTCAGATCCCAGCGGCGCAGCACGGTGACGGCGAAGCCGCCCGCCCAGAGCGCCGTCAGCGCGGCCAGACCCGCCACCAGCAACAGCGCCATGATCGGCGTTTGAAAGATCATGGCTGCGGCTCCTGCTGGGCGGGCGCGTCCTCGATCCGCCCGTCACGCATCGCCACCACCCGGTCGACGCAGTCCGCGCCCCAGACGCGGGGGTCGTGGCTCGACATGATGACGGTGCGCCCGCGCGCTTTCTCCTCGGCGACGATCTGCAGGAAAGTCTCGGAAAGCGCGCTGTCGAGATTGGCCGTGGGCTCGTCTGCGATCAGGATCGGGGGATCGTTGATGAGCGCCCGCGCGATCGCCGCGCGCTGTGCCTCGCCGCCCGAGAGCAGCTCGATCCGGGTCTGGGCGCGCGGCCCCAGACCCAGCGCCTCGATCCGGTCCATCGCCCGTTCGTGCAACTCCCCGAAGGGCTGGCCCAGCGGCGCGGCTGGCAGCATCACGTTTTCCAGCACGGTCAGCCCGCGCACGAGGTTGAACCGCTGGAAGATGAAGCCGAACCGCTCGCGCCGCAGTTCGGTCTGGAAGTGCTCGGGCAGGCCCGAGACGACCTCGCCATCGAGGCTGACGCGGCCCGTGGAGGGGCGCGCCATGCAGGCGACGACCGACAGGAGCGAGGATTTCCCCGAGCCCGACGGTCCCTTGAGAACGGTGACGGCCCGGCCCTCGATCGTCAGGTCGATCCCGTCCAGCGCGGTCACGGCATTGGGGCGGCCCGCATTATAGGTCTTGGTCACGGATTGCAGTGTGATCATGGGGGCCTCCTCAGCGCATCACGGCATCGGGATCGGCCGAGGCCGTGCGCCAGATCGGCACCACGGTCGCGGCGATATAGGGCAGGGTGGTCAGCAGCGCGAGCGTCAGCAGTTGCAGCCCGTCCACATGCGGGCTCAGCGGGAAATCGGGATAGATCACCGCCCAGCCCTTCAGGATCGGTGCGAAGAGCGGGGCGCCGAAGAAGAACACATGGGCGAAGCCCGCGACGGTGCCGATCAGGAAAGCTGCGAGCGAGATCAGCCCGCCTTCCCACATCTTCATCGCGATCACGTCGCGCGTGTTCCAGCCCACGGCCTTGAGGATGCCGATCTCGCGCGCTTCCTCGGCCGAGAGCCCGCTGGCTTTTTCGGCGGCGAAGATGACGAAGGCGAGGATGCCCGCGAAGGCCAGTGCCGTCAGCAGCCCCTCGCGCCAGTCGAACAGTTTCTGATAGGTACGCGCGATATCGGCGCGGGTGACGAAGCGCATCTGCGGCAGCGCGGTCGAGCCTTTCTGGACGATCGTGGCGACCTCGTTGGGGTTGCGCACACGGGCCACGACATCGGTGTAGCGACCTTCGGGAATGTCGAAGAAGTTGCGGAAATCAGCCTCGTTCATCAGCATCAGATCCGAGGTCATCAGCGCGGAGTCGCGGCTGAAGGTCCTGGCGACGTCGAATTTCTTCAGATCGCCCTCGTAGCGCGACAGGAAAACCGGGGCGCCCGCCCATTCGAGGCCGCGTGCGCGGGGGATGCCCTCGCCAATCGTGATCTGACCGGGATCGGGCATCATCTCGGGGTCGTCGGGCACCATGACGGTGTAATTCGCGCCATTGATCCGGTCGTAGTAATAGCCCCAGAGCCGGGGATGGGCCTCGGTTACACCGCGGATTGCGGCGATCTCGTCCGCGACCGATCCGTCGATCAGGTCCTGACGGCCCAGCGTGATTTTCTGTACGGTGATCTCGGGCGCGCCTTCGAGCACGGTCGTGGTCTCGAACCGCAGGCTGGCGGCGAAGAATATCGCCGAGGCGAGCACGAAGACCACCACGGAATAGACGGCGATCAGGGCGATATTCTTGCCTTTGCGGCGGGCGAGAGCGGCGAGGGTGAAATCGGCCAGCGCGCGCTGGCGGCGCAGGAATGGGGTCATTTCGCGGCCTCGGGTTGGAAGAGGAGCCAGCCCTTGCCGGGCGTGGCGGGGGGCGGCACGAAGGTGCCGGAGGGGAAGTGGTCGAAGCTGCCCGGGTGGTCCTGAAACGGCGTGTTCAGATCGGCGAGGCTCGGGTTCCGGGTATAGCGCGCCTCGGTAAACAGCGCCGGATCGGTCAGCCCTAGCCGCGCGACCAATGTGCGCTCTTCCAACAGGCGGCCATCACGATGGGGACGCGCGAAGACGGGGTAATAAAGCTCCACCGCCAGCAGTAGCGTCAGACAACCGAGACCCGCGAAAACATAGCTCGAACGGCGCATCAGAACGGGCCGCCCTGATCGAGCGCGTCGAGCAGCTCCGGCGTGACCTCGTCATGGCGCAGCAGCTTCTGGCCCTTGTGGTCGCGCATGAAATCCTGCGCATCGACCGCGTTCATAAGCGGCACCAGCTCGTGGCCCATCGGGCCCAGCACGTCCGAGCCCACGACATAAAGCGCCTCGCGCGCGTCGATCAGCTTGAGCCCGTAATACTCCGTCACGCCCATGCCGGTGATCTGATCGGCGGTCCGGCCAAGGGCGTATTTCTCCATGTCGAACATGTATTTGAAGTAGTCCTTGGCGCCGTCGAAATGATCGGCATAGCCATCCGCGTAGAGCACCGTGGTGACCCATTCGGGGTATTTGTAGACGAACATGCCGCAGACCGGGCAGGTGTCGCCGGGGCCGGGCGGGGGCAGGTCGAGCGTGGGCGCATCGGCGCGCGCGGGGCTCAGCCCCGGGCCGAGCGAGAGGGCGGCGGCGAGGCCCGCCGCGCGTTTGAGCATCTGGCGCCGCGTTGGGCGTGACATGGGGCGTGACAGGGGGCGTGCGGGCGTGCTCCCGTGATGGCAGGGATGGTTGCACATCGTCTTGCAACTCCTTGAATAGAGGTCGGAAAGGACGGGGCCGCGCGGGCCCCGCCCTGAGGCGATCACTGACCGGCGCGGGCGCGGCGCTCGGCGCGGCGTTTGCGAATGTTGATCGTGTCGCGCGCCATATCGGCATAGGCCATGACCAGCGCCTCATCGAAGCTCGCCAGCTTGCCCCCGTCCTTGGCCGCCGCATCCGCCTTGGCCGGATCGGCATAGGCGTATTTCGACGTGCCGGTCATCGTGCCGGGCTTTTTCGCGTCGATCACATAGGTCATGTCGTCGACCACCGCGAGCGGCTTGACCTTGGCCGTGGCCCCCGCATCGCCCGCGTAGATCGTCTTGGGGCCCGCATCCACGTTGAGCGCGAGGCTGATCGCCGCGCAATGCAGCGAGCAGGTGCCGTCGACGGTGTCGTTGTCATAGACGATCAGGTGGCGCGTCTGGCTGAACATCTGCCGCATCATGCCGCAATAGGGGCAGCGGGGGTATTTCTCGAACTCGTTCTCGAGCGGCGCCGTGTCGGTCTTGAGAAAGCGGGTCAGCCCGTTCTGGTCGGTCCAGTCCATCGGCGACATCGGCATGCCGTCCATCGGTTTCATATCCTCGGCAGCGGCGCCGGAAGCCACCAGCGCGAGGCCGGTCGAAGAGGTCAGAAGAAAGTCGCGTCGTTTCATCGGGATCATCCTGTCATATCGCAACGCACCGCCATCGAGAGACGGGCGCAGTCGCGAGCCATGTGTCTGGTTTGGAAAAAAGCACGTCCGGATCGACGTGCAGGGACGCACTCAGACGACAGGAGGGGCGCGGGCGTGCCGGAAACGGGGCGCGGTCTGCACCGGGAGAGAGAGCCGCTCAAGGGACGCGTGGAGCGGGGCGATCTCGCGGTCGAGACGGGCCGGGGTGACGATCGTGTCGGGCGCCTCAAACGCGCAGACCGAGGCCGAGCCGCAGACTGCGCATTGGCTGTGGACCTGACCGGTGGGCGCGGTCTGGCCGGGCAGGGGCGCGGCCCCATCCGGGGCGGCGACCGTTTCGCCCTGCGGGGTCATGTAGACGATGCCCTCGCCGGTACAGATCTGCAGCAGCCCCATCTGCGCGCCGGGCGCGGCCCGGCCGGTGGCGGCGATGGCGGCCGCGCCCAGATGATCGGTCAGCAGGACGACCTGCAGCAGGATCGCGACGAGCGCGGTCAGCAGCGCCGATTGCGCGCGGCGCAATCCAGCGAAGCGCGGCGCGTGCAGGCGCGGGCCGCGTTCGATCTTGCCGTCAAAGGCTCTGGAGGCGCGTTGGGGTCGGGTCATCACTCAAGCTCGTATCACACGAGGGTGAGCCGAGAATTGATCCGCGTCAAACGCTTGAGGGGTGACTCAGCGTCGCAGTGTCGCGCGCCCAGAGCAGAGGCGGCCCGGCCATGGCCCGGCCAGACCCCGTGCCTTCAGGCCACGCGCCGCCAAGGTTGCGCGGGAAAGTGCACGGCCTCCCCGGTCTCGATCGAGCGCTGCACCGGGCCTTTCGGGGTCCGCTGCGATATCTCGACACAGCAACTCGGAAACCTGATGATAGGTCGGCAGGCCGGTGCGCTATCAAGCAGGTTGCCTGCCTAAGCTAAGTCGAAGAGGAATCGCGAGGGAGAGGCGCATGACTGCAGTGCGGATGAGAACGGCTATGTCGCGCCGAACCTCTGGACCGGGCGCGCCCGCCGGCTGCGGTGCGGCGCTGGTGGGCTCAGCCGATCAGGTGATCTCGAAGCTCGAAGAATGCCGCGAGATGGGCATTCGCGCCTTCATCTTGTAGGGCTATCCGCATCTCGACACGGTCTCGCTGCCCGAAATCTATGGGACCGCCCGCAACACCGCTCGCAGAAGGGAAACGCCGCTAATGGAAAAGATTGACCTTACCTCGGATGTCGCGCTCAGCCGGATCGTCTATGGCATGTGGCGGCTCGCCGACGATGCCGACACCTCGCCCGCCCATGTGCGCGCGAAGATCGACGCCTGTCTGGCGCAGGGGATCACCACGTTCGATCACGCCGACATCTATGGCGGCTACACGGCGGAGGGGATCTTCGGCGCGGCGATGCGCGAGGACCCGTCGCTGCGCGATCAGATGGAGATCGTCACGAAATGCGACATCATCGTCTCGGCGGGCCGTCATTCGCATCGCAAGGTGAAGCATTACGACACCTCGCGGGCGCATATCGAAGCCTCGGTCGAGGCTTCGCTGAAGGAGCTGGCCACCGACCGGATCGACCTGCTGCTGATCCACCGCCCCGATCCTCTGATGGATCACCACGAGACGGGGGCGGCGCTTGATGACCTCGTGGCCTCGGGCAAGGTTCGCGCGGTCGGCGTGTCGAACTTCCGCCCGTGGGACTGGGAGTTGCTGCAATCGGGGATGAAGACGCCGCTGGTGACCAACCAGATCGAGATCAGCCTTGGCTGCCTGCAGCCCTTCACCAATGGCGATCTGGCCTTCCACCAGCGGCAGGCGCAGCCCCCGATGGCGTGGTCGCCGCTGGGCGGCGGCGCGCTGATGACGGGCGAGGGCCGGGTGCAGAGCGCTCTCGACGAGATCGCCGAGGCGCAGGGCGTGGATCGCGCGGCTGTCGCGACGGCCTTCCTGCTGGCGCATCCGGCGCGGATCATCCCGGTGATGGGGACGAACAATCTCGAGCGCATCGCGAAGCTTTCCGATGCTTTGAAGGTTCAGATCGACAGGGAGACGTGGTTCCGCCTCTACGAGGCCGGGCTCGGTCAGCAGGTCCCGTGACGAACGCCGCCCACTGATTCACCCCGCGCCACCCGGCGCGGGGTCTTCTTTTTCGGGACGGTTGAGCGGCCGCTCAGGCCGACAGCCAGCCTTCGAGCTTGCCGCTGTCGGGCAGGCCGCCCGTGTGGACCAGCTTCCCGTCGACCGAGACACCGGGGGTCGACATCACGCCCGCCATGGCGATCGCGCGGGGATCGGTCACCTTCTCGACCGAGACCTCGATGCCGAGCTTGGCGGCCGCTTCCTTGACCATCTCTTCGGTCTTTTCGCAGCGTTTGCAGCCGGGGCCGTAAACCTTGACGTCCTTCATTTCTTTTCTCCTTAGAACAATGCGTTGAACAGGAAGCCGACGGCGAGGATGCCGCTGGCGACGACCCCGATGAACACCGCGATCAGGCGCAGTTTCAGGACCTGACGCAGGATGATCATCTCGGGCATGGAAAGCGCGATCACCGACATCATGAAGGCCAGAACCGTGCCGAGCGCGGCGCCCTTGCCCAGAAGCGCCTCCACGATCGGGATGACGCCGGCGGCGTTGGTGTACATCGGCACGCCCATCAGAACGGCTGCCGGCACCGACCACCACGTGCCCGAGCCCATGATGCGCACCATCAGGTCCTGCGGCACATAGCCGTGGATCAGCGCGCCCATGGCGATCCCGACGATGATCCAGATCCAGACCTTGGCGAAGATCTCGCGCACCGCCTCGAGGCCCAGACGATAGCGGTCGGTCATGCTCAGATCGTCGCTCTCGACCGCGCCCGGGGTGGTTGCGCCGGAATGGATATCGCGCACCCAGTCCTGCAGCCAGCCCTCGACATGGAGCCTGCCGATCACCCAACCCGCGACGATCGCGATGGCGAGGCCGAAGGCGAGATAGACCAGCGCCACGGACCAGCCGACGAGGCCGACCAGCAGGATCAGCGCCACTTCGTTGACCATCGGGGCTGCGATCAGGAAGGAGAAGGTGACGCCCAGCGGGATGCCCGCGGAGACGAAGCCGATGAACAGCGGCACCGCCGAGCAGGAGCAGAACGGGGTCAAGACGCCCAGGCCCGCCGCCATCACGTTGCCGACGCCCTCGCGCTTGCCCGAGAGAAGCGCGCGGGTCTTTTCCGGGCTGAAGAAGCTGCGCACGACCCCCATCGCGAAGACGATCAGGGTGAGCAGCATCATCACTTTCGGCACGTCGTAGAAGAAGAAGGCCAGCGCCTCGCCGGTATGGGTGTCGCGGGCGACCGGCAGCAGCGAGACGATCCATTCGGAGAGGGCCGGGAGCTGGTGGTAGACTACCCACCAAACGACGAGCCCTGCCGCGACGACCACGCTCCACGCCCAGCCGGGCATCCCGCCATGCGGGGTTTCATGCTGTGTCACACTCATGCCGCGGTCCTTTCCGTGTTGGCGCTGGCTTTCATGACCGCGCTCAGAATCTGCTGGATTTCCGGGGAGAGGTCGGGGTTCACCCGATACCGGACCCATTGCGCATCGCGCCGGTCGACGACCAGCCCGGCGGCTTTCAGCACGCCCATATGGCGCGACATGCGCGACTGGGTGACATCGAGACGCGCCATCAGTTCGCAGGCGCAATGCTCGCCCCCGTCATGCAAAAGCTGCATCGCCCCCAGCCGGGTGGGTTCGGCAAGTGCGGAAAGAATCGTCACGATCATCGGTGCCTCCATTTCGACATTCGCATATGCGCATTCGCGCAAATAGAGTCAACGCGCCCGAGGTGGAGCATTCGGTCGCACCCATCCACCGGGGCGCGGGAATCTATCGATGAGAGTGATCGCATCACGGGCCTCTGACCTTCACGGGATCGGGGCCAGATTAGCGCTGAAGGGACGCATCGCTTCAATGCGCTCGATCAAGTCGGGCGCGATTCTTCGAGATATCTAGCGAAAGGCCACGGTGTTGGGCGTCAGGACGGATCGCGCGCGATGTTGCGCTCCATCAGCCGTTGGAACAGCCCGGGCGAGGCGCGGTTGATCCACCACGCGAGCCGCGCGACGCGGCCCACCGGGATCATCGGGCGGCCGCGCTTAAGCCCGGCGAGGATCACCTGTGCGGCAGCCTCTGGCGTCATGTAATCCACCCCGTCCGCAGCCGCACCGGGGCGCGCGATGCCGTCGGATTGCCGCTCGGCCCGGTCGATATTGGTCGCCACGAAAGACGGCGCCGCGATCTGCACGCGCACGCCGTGAGGGGCCTCTTCCGAGCGCAGCGATTTGAAAAACCCTTCCAGCGCATGTTTCGACGCCGCATAGGCGGTGCGGTGATAGAGCGGCGAGAACCCCGCGACCGAGGAAATCGCCAGATGCGTGCCGTGGCTTTCCCGCAGGGGCTCGAGGAAATACCGCGCCATCGCGGTCGCCGCGAAATAGTTGATCTCGAAAACCTTGCGATGCGCCGCCTCGGTCAGCTCCGAGAACGGCCCGATCTGGGTGACGCCTGCGTTATAGATCACCAGATCGATGCGGGGGTAACGCGTCAGGATGTCTGTGCAGGCACTGGCAAGCTGATCCGCGTCGGTCAGATCACAGGCGATGGCCTCCTCGTTCGGCGTGGCCGTCAGCCCGGAGATCTCCCGGTCGAGCAGCACGACCTGCCAGCCCTCGGCGCGCAGACCCGCCGAGAGCGCCTGCCCAAGCCCCCCGGCACCGCCCGAAATCACCGCGACGCGCGCGCTCATAGCCCCGCCTCGCGCGCCCAGAGATCGAAGACTTCCGCGCTGGTCAGCTCGGGCGTGTAGCCGAAGACCTCCTTCAGCGCGTCATTTGCGAGCACGGGGCGGTATTGCAGGAAGCGCACCTGCTCTGGCCCGTAGCGGCTCAGCCCCAGCGGATGGGCGAGCGCGAGCGCGGCCTTGATGCCAAGCGCGGGCAGGCGGCGCACCGGTTTGCCCAGACGCCGCGCGAGATCGCTGACGCCAAGCGCGCCGTCGCCCGCTACGTTGAAGATGCCCGGCGGACCATCGGTCGCGGCGCGGATCAGAATCCGCGCGAGATCGCGGGTCCAGATGAAGACGAAGGGACTCTCGCAGCCCCTCAGCGCGAGCAGGCGCGGTTTGCGGAAAAGCGCGGTGATCTGGTTGTCCGTGCCCTTGCCCAGAACCGTGCCCACCCGCAGCACGACCTGCTCGAGGGCAGGGTGGGTGGCGCGTGCCTCGGCCAGCATCTCCTCGACCTGCCGCTTGTGATCGGCATAGGCGAACTCGGGATTGCCGCGCACCGGATCGCTCTCGCGCAGCGGCACGGGGTTGTCCGCGTGATAGCCATAGGCCGCGCCCGAGGAGGTCACGACGAGCCGCCGCACCCCGACGGCGAGCGCAGCCTCCAGCACCTTGCGCGTGCCCTCCACATCGACCCGGTAGGCCAGCTCGCGCCCCATGCCGGGGCCGGGCGTCACGATGGAGGCGAGATGCACGATCACCTCGGGGCGTTCGCGCGCGATGACCTTGCCGGGGGCGTCGGTGGTCACATCCATTGCCACGAAGCGAACGCCCTCGGGGAGCGTATCAGGTGCCGCGAGATCGGTTGCGATGACCTCATGGCCGCTCTCAGACAGTTCTGCGGTCAGCACGCGGCCGATCATGCCGCCCGCACCGGTGATCAGGATCCGGGTCATCGCGCGGCCTCCTTTCGTCTCATGACGGTTGAGATCGCGAAGCCCGCGATGATGTGCCAGATGCCCCAGAAAGCCGCGACGATCGCCATGCCGCCCAGGCCCCCGAAGAAGGCGAAGATCAGCACGAGCCCGAGGCCCGAATTCTGGATGCCGGTCTCGACGGTGATCGCGCGCCGGTCGAAGGGCGACAGTCCCGCCAGTGTCGCGGTGCCATAGCCGCCCGCGAAGGCAAGTGCGTTGTGCAGCACCACCATCCCCGCGATCAGCCCGACGAATTGCACGAAATACTGCCAGTTGGCGCTGAGCGAGAGCGCCACGAACGCGACGAAAATCGCCATCGAGACCCATTTCAGCGGATCGCGAATACGCGTCGTGAGGTCATAGCGGTAATGGTTCAGCGCGATGCCGGCGATCAGCGGCAAGAGCAGCATGACGCCGACGGTGATCGCCACGCTCACCGGGTCGATATGGGTCTCGTGCAGCAGCGTCCGCGTCGGTGCATAAAGACTGCCCCAGAAGGCGATATTGAGCGGCGTCAGCACGATCGCCGCTGCCGTGGCGAAGGCGGTCAGCGACACCGAGAGCGCCGTGTTGCCACCGGCCCGATGGGTGAAGAAGTTCGAGACATTCCCGCCCGGGCAGGCCGCGACAAGGATCAGCCCCAGCGCGATCGAGGGGCTGGGCTGCAGCGCCAGCACCAGCCCGAAGGTCAGCGCGGGCAGCACCAGAAATTGCGACGTGAACCCCACGATCAGCGCCCAGGGCCTGCGCACCAGCGGGCGGAAATCGCGGGGGGATAGGTCAATCGCGACCGAGAACATGACGATGCCGAGGATCGCGTTGAGCAGATGCAGGGCGCCGGGGCTGAAATTCAGCCGGACCGCGTCGAGCCCCGTCATGCCGGAGCCTTCCCGCCGAGCGCCTTGATCCAGCCGGTGACCGCCTTGCGATAGGTCGCCTTGTCCACGTAATAGGCCATCCGCGCGAGTTTCAGATAGGCCATGCCGCCGGTCGCGCGCTCGAACCCGTCGGCCTTCTTCGCCTGCAGGCGCTTCGCGGCCTCCGAGCCGTCGCGCAGCCCGCGAATGTAGCGCGCCACCATCTCGGCCTGCTCGTGACGGCCCTGCCAGCCAAGCCCGCTCGCCTCGAGCATTCCCAGCACGAAGAGATCATCGCGCTTGGGATGCATCGCGTTCAGATACAGATGCGGCGCATCGCCCTGCCAGTTCAGCAGCTCCGGTGCGATGAACGGGTAATGCAGCTTGTAGCCGGTGGCCGCGAGGATCATGTCATACTCGGCTTGCGTGCCATCCTTGAAATGCACCGTTTTGCCGTCGAGCCGTTCGATATCGGGGCGCACTTTCAGATCGCCGTGGCCCGCGTGGAACAGCACCAGCGAGTTCACGATCGGATGGCTCTCGTAGAGTCTGTAATCGGGCTTGGGAAACCCGTATTTCTGCGGATCGCCCACGAACCATTTCAGCAGCGCGCCGTCGATCTTGCGCTTGAGCCACATCGGCAGCTTGATCGCCCCGCCCAGCGTGTCGGCGGGTTTGCCGAAGACGTATTTCGGCACGAAGTAATAGCCGCGCCGCATCGAGAGATCGCAGCTTTTGCCGTGATGGATCGCGTCCACCGCGATGTCGCAGCCGGAATTGCCCGCACCCACGACGAGCACCCGTTTGCCGGTGAATTGCGAGGGATCGCGATAGGCCGAGGAATGGATCAGCTCGCCGTCGAACTGGCCGGGGAAGTCCGGCATGTTCGGCTCGGAGAGCGTGCCATTGGCGATCAAGACGCCCGCATAGACCTCCGAATGCTCGCCCTCGCCATCGCGCCAGCTGACCCGCCAGCCTTCGCCATCGCCGCCCAGCGGCTCCAGTTTCGTCACTTCGGCGTTGAAGCGGTAATGGCGGCGAATGTCGAAATGATCGGCGAAATCGCGGAAATACTGCGCCATCTCGCGGTGGCTGGGATATTCCGCCACCTCGTCGCGCATCGGGAAGTCGGTGAATTCCGTCATCCGTTTCGAGGAAATCAGATGCGCGCTTTCATACATCGTCGAATGCGCGCCCTCGATATCCCAGAGCCCGCCCACATCGCTGTGCAGCTCGAAGCCCTGATAGTCCACTCCCTGTTCGCCCAGCACCTTGGCCGCGGCCAGACCCATCGGGCCCGCGCCGATCAGGGCGAACGTGCCCCTCGTATTTGTCATGTTGCGTCTCCTCCCAGACATTCTTAAATTGAACCATTGTTCAAAATAAGCAAGCCCCGATCTGATGACGAAAAAGACGACCGAGAAACAAAGACTTAGAGCGCCGTCGAAGCGCTCTCTCGCGAGTCGTTCACGGATTCTCGATGCGGCGGAAACGGTGTTTGCACGGGACGGATTCGAGGGTGCGAAGGTGCGCGACATCGCCGCGCTGGCCGAGGTGCCACTGGGTCTGGTGAACCATCACGGGGGTTCGAAAGAGGCGCTGTTTCGCGAAGTGGTGGAGCGGCGCGCCGAAGAGCTGGCGCGTCTGCGTCTGGAGGCTCTGGCGCAGGCGAAGGGGCAGGGGACGCTCGATCTGACGGCGATTCTCGGCTGTTTCTTCCGGCCCTATCTGGCGAAGGCGGCGGGCAGCGATCCGCAATGGCTGGCCTATGCGCGGCTGGTGGCGATGGTCTCGGCCGATCCGGCCTGGGCCGATATCTCCACCGATCTGTTCGACCCGACCGCGCAGCGCTTCATGGACGAGATCTGCGCGCTGCATCCCAAGGTCAGCCGGGCGGTCGTGGCCGAAGGGTTCGTCTATTCGGTGGCGGCGCTTCTGGCCTTCCTGACCTCGGAATGGCGGATCGCGGCGCTGGCCTCGCAGTCAGATGCGCAAGCCTCGGTCGAGGGGCTGGTCGCCTTCTGCGCGGCGGGCTGTGCGGCGCGGATCGCGCAGGCCGAGACGTGACCGGATGCTGAGTGCAACGACCCTGCTGGTCATCACCGCCGTGTTCTTCTCCGCCTTCCTGCGCGGCATCGCGGGGTTCGGTTTCGCGCTGGCCGCGGTGCCGATCGTCTCGCTGATGGTGCCGCCGATCGAGGCTGTGACGCTGGCGGTGCTGCTGCAGGTCGTGGTCGGGTGCCGCGATCTTTTCACCCTGCATGGGCATGTGCACAAACCCTCGCTCGCACGGCTGTCGTTGGGCGCGATCCTCGGCACGCCGGTCGGGATTTTCGCGCTCACCGCCGTCAGCGCCGATGCCGCGCGGGTGATGATCGCGCTCGCCGTTCTGGCGGGGCTGGCGCTGCTGCTGCGCTACAAACCTGCGCGCCCGCATCCCCATAGCGGGCTCGCGCTGCTGGCGGGCGTCGCCTCGGGGGCGTTTTCCGGGCTGGCGGCGATGCCCGGCCCGCCCGCGGTGGCCTATTATCTGGGCGCGGGCACCACGGCTGTGCAGACGCGGGCCTCTTTGCTTCTGTTCTTCTTCGTGGCCTCGCTGCTGGCCACGCCGGGGCTGATCTGGGCGGGTGCTGTGAATGGCGACGCGCTCTGGCTGACGCTGGTCTCGGTGCCTGCGCTGGCGCTGGGGACATGGGCGGGCACGGCTGCCTTCGCGCGGCTCGACAACGCCCAGTACCGGACGATCGCCATCGTGGTCATGGCGATTTCGGCGGTGCTGGCGGGCTGGCGGGGCCTGTCGGTCTATCTCTAGGGCAGGGCGCGAGCGCCCCTCTTAGCTGCCGCGGGCGAGGATGAACCACTCGCCGATATTCTCGCGATTAATGAAGCCCACGAAATTGCCGGTCTTGCCGATCACCGCTACGGCCGGAATACGCCCTTTCGCGAACGCGTCGAGCACATCGTCCATCCCCGTCTTCAGCGACACGACGGGTACGTTGTCGAACATGATCTCGGAAACGGGGCGCTGGCGGAATTCGGGGTCGGGTCGGGCCAGCACGCTCTCGCGGGTGACGAAACCGACGAACTGCCCGTCTGGCGTAAGCACGGGGAACTCCGATTGCGAACTGTGCAGGATCGCCTGAGCGGCGGTGTCGAGCGTATCGTCGGGCGTCAGCGACACGAAGGAGGTGATTACCGCGTCACGCGCGGCCGAACGATGGGCGAGGCCACGCATCGCCGCATCCGAGCTTTCCGCCCCGGCCGCGAAGAAGATGAACGCCGCGATCAGAACGAGGATCGGGTTGCCGCTCGTCAGCCCCCAATAGGCGAAGAGCACGGCGATGACCTGCCCGGTCCGCGCCGCCACCTGCGTGGCTTTCACCCGGTCCATGAACAGCGCAAGCACGGCGCGAAACACCCGCCCGCCATCCATCGGGAAGGCCGGGATCAAGTTGAACGCCACGAGAAGCGCGTTGACCAGCGCGAGCCGCCCCCAGAAGCTTTGCGCCGGATTGTCGAGCGATTGCAGATCGCTCAGCCAGCCGCTGCCGCCAAGAAAGATCGTCAGGATCAGGAAGATCACCACATTGACCGCTGGACCCGCCACCGCGATCAGGATTTCCTGCTTGGGGTTTTCCGGGATCCGCTCCAGCCGCGCCAGCCCGCCGATCGGCAGAAGGGTGATGTCGGGGGTGCGCACGCCGAACCGGGCCGCCATCGTCGCATGGCCGAATTCGTGCAGCACGACGCAGGCGAAGACCGACAGGATGAAGAGCATGTTGATCAGCGCGGCCTGCGGCCCGTCCGCCGCCCAGGCGGAAGCGGTGATCCAGATGATCAGCAGGACAAAGGTGACATGCACCCTGAGAACCGTGCCGCCGATCTTGCCGAGTGAATAGGACCAGCTCATTTCATCCCTCTCTTTCCGCCGTGCGGTTGCCCCGAAAGCGGGGCGCGGCACACGGATGTCCGCCGCCCTCAATCTGACCCTTCGTCCCGGTCACCACAAGGAAGCAATCCCAATAAGTGACGGAGTTTGAAAAAGCTTCTGCCCGCGCAGATCAGAATTCCGTCACGCGCCGCGTCGTCTCCGGGTCGAGGAAACCCGCGACCGTGGCATCGGTCTCGAGCTGCAGCGCCCGGTGCAGGTCCGGCACCGCGGCGTGATTGAGAACGCGTTTCATCGCACGGACCGACAGGACGGGAAGATCGGCGAGCCGTTCGGCGGTC
Organism: Thioclava sp. ES.031; assembly: GCF_002563775.1. NCBI lineage: Bacteria > Pseudomonadati > Pseudomonadota > Alphaproteobacteria > Rhodobacterales > Paracoccaceae > Thioclava > Thioclava sp. ES.031. Next base: position 1,652,157 of record NZ_PDJO01000001.1, read on the forward strand.
TGGACGGCCACCGCGATCAGCGCGGCATCGTCAACCACCTTCCACGCCAACCCGATCTCGCCCATCTCCTGCGCCGAATACCGGTCGCCGAAGATCAGCATCTCGCGCGCCTTGTTCAGCCCGACCAGCGCGGGCAGGAGCGAGGTGACGGCCCCGGTGACGAATAGGTTCAGCGAGACCTCGGGGAAGAAGCCCTTCGCGCTCTCCGCCCAGATCGGGAAGTCGCAATTGATCGCCCATTCCAAGCCGCCGCCGACGGCCCAGCCGTTGATCGCGCCGACCACCGGCTTCGCGCCGAGCGTAATCGCATGGGTCGCGCGCTGGATCGCGTGCACGATCTCGCGCGCCTCTTCCTCGGTCTCGGGATGGGTATGGGCCTTGCGGTCATCGCCCGCACAAAACGCTTTGCCCGCCCCGGTGAAGATGATCGCCTTGGTGGCCGGGTCGGCATTGGCGTCCTCGAAAGCACGCGCCACATCGACAACCAGCTGCCGGTTCATCGCGTTGAGGCGTTCGGGTCGGTTGAGGGTGATGGTGCGCACGCCCTTGGCGCCAAGCTGGCTCAGGACGGTGTCGTAGCTGAAATGGCTCATTGGAAACTCCGGATGACGCGTTTGGTCTTGCCCTCGGTGCGCGGGAAGCTGTGGGCCGGGAGCAGGGTGACGCTCGCCGTCGCGCCCAGTTTCGACTTGATCCGTTGCTCCACCTTGCGCGCAAGATCGGGCGTGGCGTGCTCGCCCTCCGCCAGTTCGGCGCTGACGGGCAGGGTGTCATAGGGCGGCGGCGTGTCGAGGGTGATGCGATAATCTCCCGAAAGCTCGGGGATTTCGTTAAGCATGGCGGCGACCATCGAGGGGAACATGTTCAGGCCCCGCACGACCACCATGTCATCGGAGCGCCCGACGACCGAGAAACGGAACCCGGTGCAGCCGCAGGCGCAGGGCTCGGTTTCGCCGATGGTGATGATGTCGCCCGTGCGGAACCGCACCAGCGGCTGGCAGTCGCGGACAAGATGGGTCAGAACCAATTCGCCGCGCGCCCCGGCCTTCAGCGGGATCGGCGCGTCGGTATCGGGGTCGATCAGTTCGGGATGCAGCACGTCGGCGGCCATGAAATGCAGCTTGGTGTCATGCGGACATTCCGCCGCGAAGTTCGAGAAGACGTCCGAGACGCCGTAATTCGCGTTGCGCGGCTCCATCCCCCAGGTCTCGCGCAGGCGGGCGCGGAAGGCGGGATCGTCAAGGCCCGGCTCGCCCCCGAACAGACCCAGCTTGAGGCCCAGATCGCGTGGCGTGAGCCCGGGGTGTTTCTCGGCGATGACCCGTTCGAGCACGGAAGGGTAGGAGGGCGTGCAGGAGATCGCGGTGATGCCGACCTCGCGGATCGTCTGGATCAGCAGCTCGGTCGAGCCGACGCCGAAGGGCACGACCAGCGCGCCCGTCGCCTCCAGCGTCATGTGATCGGTCAGCCCGCCCATCCACATCTGGTAATTGAGGCAATGCACCACCGTGTGTTCGGGCGTCAGCCCCGCAGAACGGTGACAGCGCCCGCCGACTTCCTGCGTCACCAACGCGTCGCGGGCCGACAGGGCGAGGTTCATCGCCTGACCGGTGGTGCCCGACGTCCGATGCAGGCGGTTGGCGGTGCTGCGCGTGGCGGCGAGGTAGTCGCCGAAGGGGGGATGCTCGGCCTGCGAGATCCGCAGTTGCGATTTGTCGGAGAGCGGCAATTCGGGCAGGTCGCGCAGGTCCTCGGGCGGTCTGCGCCCCTGCCAGAGCCTTTGGTAGAAGGCGGAATGCGCGACGACATGGGCGCGCTGCGCCTGCCAGCGGCGTTCGATCTCGGGCTGCAGCTCCGCGCGGGAGAGGTTCTCGGCGCCGGGAATGGTGCTCATGCCGTCATCCCCCGGTCCCAGAGCAGCGAGAGCGTCTCCAGCACCGCGTCGCGGTCCTGCGATATCTCGATCACGGCCGGATCCTTCGCCAGCAGAAGGTTGGAGAGGTATTGATCGACCATGCCCCCCAGCGCATAGGCGCGGCGCAGCAATTCGTCGCGCGGGGGCGCCGTCTTGCCCTCCTGCCGCTGCCTGCGTTCCACGGAGGCGACCACCGCCTCGATCCATTCGCGGTTCAGCGTCTGAAACGCCGCCTGCGCCTCGGGGAAGCCGTCGGTCGGGTGGATCAGGCTGCGCATCAACCCGCTATTTTGCTCGAACAGACGGAGATAGGCGCGGGTCGCCGCGCGCGGCGCATCATGGCCTTCGCGTTCGCTCGCCGCCCTCATCGCCAGTTGAAGGAAGGCCACGAACCCCCGAAGCAGGCTGTCGAGAAGGGCGTTACGATCCTTGAAGTAAAGGTAAAACGTGCCGTTCGAGACGCCGGCCGCCTTGCAGATCTCCGCGACGGTGAGGCCCTGCGGCCCGCCGTCTTGCAAAACCTTGCAGGCGGCGATTTGCAGCTGGGCGCGGGTGCGCTCTCCCTTCGGGCGTCCGGCGCTGGTCGTGGCAAGATGCTCCGGGAAAGAGAACACGGCGGCGTCCTGCGACGCTTTTGCGAGAGAGGGCTTCACGTTCCGGCTCCAAAAATGAAACTGACGTCAGTTTTATATTTAGGAAAAGCGAACCCGTCAACGCTGGCGTGTCTCTGCGTTTCGTCGGGGTGGCGGTCTCAGATACCAGAGGGCGCCAGATAGACCTCGCCGGGGGCAAAGGGGAGGAAGCGCTCCGCCGCGATCCCGGAGGCCGCAAGGCTTTGACCCAGCAGGGCGGGCGGCTCTTCGCGCGGCTCGTCGGTCAGCTGGAACGTCCCCCAATGGCAGCCAAGCGCCTGCGTGGGGCCGATATCGGTGAAGATGCGCACGGCCTCTTCGGGCGCGACATGCTGGGGCTGCATGAACCAGCGCGGCTCATAGGCCCCGATCGGGATCACCGCGATGTCCGGCGCGCCGTGCCGGGCGCGGATATCGCGAAAGAGCGCCCCGTCGCCATAGCCGGTATCGCCCGCGAACCAGATCCGGCTCTGCGGCGTGTCGATCCAGAAGCCGCTCCAGAGCGCCATGCGCCGATCCCCAAGACCGCGCGCCGACCAATGGTTCGCAGGCGTCAGCGTGACGGTGACACCGGGGGCCAGCGCGATGCGGTCGTGCCAATCCCCGGTCTCGATCTGTGCCCCGCGGACCGCCTTTCGCACCGTCGCATCCGTGCCCAGCGGCATCACCATCTTCGGGCGGTGACGCGCATGCAGCTTGCGCAAAGTGACGGTGTCGAGATGGTCGTAATGGTTATGGCTGATCAGGACCGCGTCGATGGGCGGGAGGTTGTCGAAGGCGATACCGGGCGCGGTCACCCGACGGGGCCCGGCAAAGCGCAGCGGGCTTGCGCGCTCCGACCAGACCGGATCGGTCAGCAGGTTGAGCCCCGCGACCTGAATGAGAACCGAGGCATGACCGACCATGGTCAGCCGCGCCGCATCGCTACGCTCGGGCGGGATGTTCGGCTCGACGGGGACATTCTTGGGCCAGCGCGCCCGCTGCCCCTCGCGGTGCCATTTCAGAATATCGCGCAGGGAGCGGTCGGTAGAGGGCTGGCCATGCGGGTGAAAACGCTCGCCGTCGAAATGGTCCGTGACCGGACCGGAATAGTAGCGGTTACGTGCCATCTCGTGCCTGCCTTTGTCTTTCGGGGGGAGCGGACCGGACCCGGCCTGTCGCGTGTCGGGATATCAGCGCGCCAAGGCCTCGAGATGGGCGGTGGCCCCCTCTGCAAGCGCGGTCGGGTTATAGCCGCCCTCCAGACAGGAGACGATACGCCCCTCGCAGCAGCGGCGCGCGACGCCCCGGATCGCATTGGTCAGCCACCAGTAATCGCCCGCGGTCCAGAGCAGCCCGGAGATATCGTCCTCGCGATGCGCGTCGAACCCGGCGGAGACGATGATCAGCTCCGGCTTGAAGGCCTCGAGCCGCGCCAGCCCGTCCTCCCATGCCACCTTCATCTCGGAGGCGCCGCTTCCGCTGGCCAGCGGCAGGTTGAGCACGTTGTCATGCGCCCCGGTCTCCGAGCGCGCCCCGGTGCCCGGCCAGAGCGATTTGGGCTCCTGATGCGACGAGATGAACAGGCTGCGCGGCTCGTCCCAGAGGATATCCTGCGTGCCATTGCCGTGATGCACGTCGAAATCGAGCACCGCGACGCGCGACAGGCCATGCCGTTCAAGCGCATGCAGCGCCGCAAGCCCGGTATTGCCATAGATGCAGAACCCCATCGCCCGCGTCCGCGTCGCATGGTGCCCCGGCGGGCGGGTCGCGACGAAGACGCGCTTGGCCTCGCCCGACAGCACGAGATCGACGGCCTGCAAGGCACCGCCCGCGCCCAGACGGCTCGCACGGCGCGAGCCCGGCGAGACATGGGTGTCCGAGTCGAGATCGGCATGCTCTTGCCGCGCGAAGACCTCTTCGAGTGCGGCAAGATAAGCCGGATCATGGCCCAGCAGGAGATCCTCGTCACTGGCCTCGCGCGCCTCGATGACGGGCAGCTCCAGCTCGTCGATCAGTCCGCGCACCGTCTCCAGCCGCCACGGACGCTCGCGATGATGAGGCCCGGTATCGTGACCAAGGCAATCCGCATGGGTGATCGTGACGAAACTGCTCATGAAGCTCTCCAGAGAAGGGGCGTATCGGGGCTATAGGCGCGAGTCGGACCCGCGGCACCGTTACAAGTCCGGTGCTGCCCGTTGCGAAGCTGCGTCAGCCTTGGGGAAATGACAAGCACCCCCGGCGGAGGAAACACGCGTCCGCCGTGACTTTGAAGGGACGTCGCCTCAACGCGGCGCGTTGCTGTCAGCAGGGTGGCCCGATCAGAAACACGGGCGGCAGTTCGCGCGCGCGGCGCTCTGCCAGCCGTTGTTTAGCGGTGGCCAGCTTGACCTGCGTGACCTCAAAGCGCACCAGCGCCCGGCTGCGCGCGTCATAGAGCCGCCGTATCGGTGAACCCGGATTGCCGATCATTCCCGGACGACGGTCCGCGCTTGGCGGAAACCAGTCGTTCAAGGCCACAAGCGCGTCTCGCCACGCTCTGTCCGCCTCGATGTACCGCTCGAACGCAAGACGCAAGGCGCGGCGGCGCGTCGTGAGTTCCGGTCGCATTTTCTCTCCTCCCCCAGAAGATTCGACATCCTTTAATTATAGCAGAAACGCGGCGAGTCGTCAGGTTTTGCTGGGCTCCGCGGCGATCACCGTCTCGAACACGGTTTCGCGAGCAGGGCAGGATTTCCTTGTCTCGACGCTTTAGGGTTGCATTAAATGAACCATCGTTCATTTAATATGAGCGCCCCCATGGAGGATCGTTGGCCCAATGTGCCGGCGATGGGGTGTCAGAGGAGGAAATCATGCATAGCGAGACGAACCCGCACCCTGAACTCGGTGTGGCCCCGAAACGCGGTCTGGCCCATGTCGCCGGACCGACCGATACCCCGCTGATCGAGGACACGATCCCGGCCGTGCTCAAGCGCACCGCCGCGCGCTGGCCCGATCGCGAGGCAGCCATCTTCACCTCGGAAGGAATCCGCTGGACCTGGGCTGAGTTCGCGGCACGGGTCGACCGGCTCGCCTCGGGTCTGCTCGCGCTCGGTTTGCGGCACGGCGACCGGCTCGGCATCTGGTCGCCCAACCGCTCGGAATGGCTGCTGACGCAATTCGCGACGGCGCGGATCGGGGTGATCCTCGTGAACATCAACCCGGCCTATCGTCTGCACGAGCTGGAATTCGCGCTGCGCAAGACGGGCTGCCGGGGGCTGGTGCTGGCGGAGACCTTCAAGAGCTCGGATTACCTGTCGATGATCCAGCGCCTGCTGCCGGAGCTTGCGAAGAGTGAGCCGGGCCAGCTGGAAACCATGAAACTGCCCGACCTGCGCGACATCATCACTCTGGGAGAGACCCAGCATCCCGGATGCCATCGCTTCTTGGATGTGGAGGCGCTGGGCGAGGCGCAGGACCGTAGCGCGCTCGATCCGATCACCGCTCAGCTGGACCCGAACGAGCCGATCAACATCCAGTTCACCTCCGGCACGACCGGGTCGCCGAAAGGCGCGACCCTGACCCATCGCAACATCGTCAACAACGCGCATTTCGTGACCGGCGCGATGTTGGCGACCGAAGCGGACCGCGTCTGCATCCCCGTGCCGTTCTACCACTGTTTCGGTATGGTGATGGGCACGCTGGGCTGCGTCACCAAGGGCGCGACCATCGTCGTGCCGAGCGAAGGGTTCGATGCCCAGAGCGTGCTGGAATGTGTCGCCGCCGAGCGCTGCACCGCGCTTTACGGCGTGCCGACCATGTTCGTCGCGATACTGGAGCATCCCGATTTCGCGAACCACGATCTGTCCTCGCTGCGCACCGGCATCATGGCGGGCGCGCCCTGTCCGATCGAGGTGATGAAGCAGGTGCAGTCGAAGATGCACATGTCGGAAGTGACCATCGCCTACGGGATGACCGAAACGGCACCGGTCTCGTTCCAGTCGGCCACCGATACGCCTTTGGAAAAGCGCGTCTCCTCAGTAGGTCAGGTGCAGCCGCATCTCGAAGTGAAGATCGTGCGCGAGGATGGCTCGCTCGCCAATGTGGGTGAGCAGGGCGAGCTGCTGACGCGCGGCTACTCGGTCATGTGCGGCTATTGGGGCGAGCCCGAGCGCACGGATGAGGCGCTCGATGCGGACGGCTGGATGCATACGGGCGATCTCGCCCGGATCGACAGCGAGGGCTATTGCAACATCACGGGCCGGGTGAAGGACATGATCGTGCGCGGCGGCGAGAACGTCTATCCGCGCGAGGTCGAGGAATTCCTCTACACCCATCCCGATATCAGTCAGGCGCAGGTCTTCGGGATACCGGATCACAAGTTCGGCGAGATCGTCGCCGCATGGATCGTGCCGCGCAACGGGGCCGAACTGACCGAAGACGCTATCCGCGCGTTCTGCCGCGACGAGATCGCGCATTTCAAGGTTCCGGCGGTGATCCGCTTCAAGGAGAGCCTGCCGCTCACGGTCTCGGGCAAGCCGCAGAAATTCGTCATGCGCGATGCGATGATCGAGGAGCTGGAACTGGAGGTCGAGGCGACCGCCTGAGCCGTCTCAAGCGTTGCGAGCGTTGCGCGGGGTCTCCGCGCGGCGCTCTCTGCGTCAGGCTGCGTCCTTGGGTTTATGCGTGCCATTGAACCGCGAGCGCATCGGCAACAGGCTCAGCGCCGCCGTCGTCGCAAAACCCGCCCCCGCCAGGAACGTCCATTGCGCGCCGCCGATTTCCCAGAGCGCCCCGGCAAGCACGCTTGCGATCAACAGCCCCACGCCGGTCACGAGGTTGAACATGCCGAAGGCGGTGCCGCGCAGCTCTGCCGGGACCGCTTCGGCCAACAGCGCGGCCAGCAGCCCCTGGGTGAAGCCCATATGCATCCCCCAGAGCAGCACGCCGACCGCAAGCCCGCCGATCCCGCTGACCAGCGCCAGCGTCAGGTCCGCCGCGATCAACAGCCCCAGCCCGACCAGCAGTAGTCCCACGCGCCCGACCCGGTCGGAGAGTGCGCCCACCGGATAGGCGATCAGCGCATAGACCGCGTTCATGCCCACCAGAACCAGCGGCACCAGCATCACAGGAATGCCATCATCGTTGGCGCGCAGGATCAGGAAGGCCTCGCTGAACCGGGCGAGGGTGAAGAGCGTGGCGACCACCACGACCCACCAGAACATAGGGCCCAGGAGCTTGAGTTCCGAACGGGCGAGCGGGTTGCGCACGCGGCGTTGCGTGCGGGGATGGGCGGGCTCTTTCACCACGAACAGGATCAGCCCGAGCGATAGGAAGGCAGGGATCACCGCGACCCAGAAGACCGAGCGGAAATCGTCCGAGAACAGCCACATCAGCCCGATCGCGGCGAGCGGCCCGATAAAGGCGCCCACCGTGTCGAGCGATTGCCGCAGCCCGAAGGCTGCACCGCGCATCTTGCCCGGCGCGAGGTCGGCGATCAGCGCGTCGCGCGGCGCACCGCGGATGCCTTTGCCCACCCGGTCGATGAAGCGCGCGGCCACCAGCCAGTCGAATGTCGGGGCGAGCGGGAAGATCGGTTTCGTCACGGCCGCCAGCCCATAGCCGAGCGCGGCCAGTTCCTTGCGCCGTCCGATCCGGTCCGACAGCGCGCCCGAGAAGACCTTGGTGATCGCGGCGGTGGCTTCGGCGATCCCTTCGATCACGCCCACCGCCAGCGCCGTCGCGCCGAGCCCGGTCATCAGGTAGACCGGCAAAAGCGCGTGGATCATCTCCGAGGAGATATCCATGAAAAGCGACACGAACCCCAGCGCCCAGATGCCCACCGGCAATCCGCGTCCAAACTTGCCCGCTGGCGTGTCCTGTGCCTCTTGCGCGTCGTCCGTCATGTGCCTCCTGCGCGCGCCGTGAGGGGCTCAGTGCCCGCGCGCCTGTGCCCTGCGATCATAAAGCGCGCGAATGAGCAAGGCCATCGCCCCCTCGAGGGGCAACCAGACGAGACAATAGAGCCAGACCAGCAGCGCGGGCCCCCAGCCGATCGGCGTCACGAAGAGCCCGTAAACCGCGATCAGCGTGCCCAGCAATTGCGTGGCCTCCGTCGTCGCGAACAGCCGCAGCGCCGGGAAGGGCCGCCGCCAGAACCAGCTTTGATGGCGCGTGACGAACAGCGTCATATGCCCCGAGACGAGAAGCTTGAGGAAGATGATCGTCTGAATCTGGTCGCGCGGCAGGCCGAGATAGGCATCGACGAACCAGAACAGCACGAAGGTCTCGATCACCCCGGTCACGCCCAGCGTCGCCGCCACCGTCAGCACGCGCCGCATGTCCCATCGTACCGGGCGTGGCGAGACCGAGACATTGTCATAGGCGATCATCATGATCGGGAAATCGTTGAGCACCGCCAGCAGCACGATCATGATCGCGGTGACGGGGTAGAAATCGAAGATCAGGATCGAGAGCGTCATGAACAAGAGCACACGGATCGTCTCGGCCACGCGGAAGGTGGCGTAGCTCGTCATCCGCTCGAAGATCCGGCGCGCTTCCTCGATGGCGGTGGTGATGATCGACAGCCCCTTGTCGGTCAGCACCAGATCGGCGGCGGCACGCGCGGCATCGGTCGCCCCGCTCACCGCGATCCCGGCATCGGCCTTGCGCAGGGCAGGGGCGTCGTTCACCCCATCACCGGTCATCGCGACGATGGAATGCCCGGCCTGCAGCACCTCGACGATGCGGAACTTGTGCTCGGGCAGGACGCGCGCGAAACCATCGGCGGCGCGGACATTGGCCTCCACCGTGGCCGGGTCGCCATCGAGCAACTGTCCCGCCGGATAGATTTTCTGCCCGAGGTCCAGCTTGCCCGCGATCTGGCGTGCAATCGCCTCGTGGTCGCCGGTGATGATCTTGACGTCGATCCCCATGTTGCGGGCTTCTGCGATGGTGCTGGCGGCATCGGGGCGCGGCGGGTCGATGATCGGCAGCAGGCCGAGGAATTCCCAATCCTGCCCGGCGCGCTTCTGTGCGGCCCCGAGCGCGCGGTAGCCCTGCTGAGCAAGGGTTTCGACCTCGGCCTCCACCGCTTTGCGCGCATCGTCCGCGAGGGCTGCAAGCTCCACGATCACCTGCGGCGCGCCCTTCGCGACCTGCCAGTGATCGGCCTCGTGCCGGACCTCCGCCTCGCTGCGTTTGCTCACCGGATCGAAGGGGGTAAAGCTGAGCGTCTCGATAGCGTCGAGCGCAATACCCTCCGCCGCCGCCAGCACTGCCTTGTCGATCGCATCGGGCGCGTCGCGGTCGCAGGCAAGCGCCGATGCGCGCAGCAGATCGTCGACCGCGATGCCCTCTGCCGGGCGCGGGTCCTCGACGGTCAGTTCGTTAAGCGTCAGCGTCCCGGTCTTGTCCGAGCACAGCACATCGACGCCCGCCAGCTCCTCGATCGAGACCAGCCGCGAGACGATGGCCTTCATCCGCGCGAGCCGTTCCGCGCCCACCGCCATCGTCACCGACAGAACGGTCGGCAGCGCCACCGGGATCGCCGCCACCGTCAGGATCAGCGCGAACTGGATCACCTCGAGCGGCGGGTTGTGCCGCTGGAAGGAGACGATCACGATCATCGCGACCAGAACCAGCGCCGCCGCGATCAGGAAATTCCCGATCTGCATCACGGCTTTCTGGAAATGCGATTTGCCATTCGTGGTCTGCACGAGCGAGGCGGTGTGCCCGAAATAGGTTTCCATCCCGGTCGCGGTGACCTCGCCGGTCATCTCGCCCAGCTTCACGACCGAGCCGGAATAGGCGCTGTCACCGACCGCCTTGTCGACGGGCAGGGACTCGCCCGTCAGCGCCGCCTCGTCGATGGAGAGATATTTGCCCTCGAAGAGCGTCAGATCAGCCGGCACGATCTGGCCGATCGACAGGCGCACGATATCGCCGGGCACCAGATCGCGCGCGGCGATCTCCTGCCATTGCCCGTCGCGTTTCACGCGGGCGCTCGGGGCCAACTGCGCCTTGAGCGCCGCGATGGCCGAACTCGCCTTGCTTTCTTCCTTGAAGCCCACGGCCGCGTTGAGCAGCAGCATCACGAAGATCACCGCGAAATCGGACCAGTCGCGCAGCACGAGCGACAACAGCGCCGCCAGTTCGATCAGCCACGGGATCGGCCCCCAGAAATAGCCCGCGATCCGCTGTAGCAGGGTTTTCTCGTCGCTCTGGAGCGCGTTCGGACCGTATCGCTCGAGCCTCTGTGCCGCCTCTGCCGAGCTCAGACCTGTCTTGCGGTCTGTCTCCGGCACATCCTGCGTCATCGGTTCAGCGACGGTCTGGTCCATTGTTCGTGTCTCCAGCTTTGGCCCCGAGCTTGCCGAGCCACTGGCCGATTTCCGGCCAGACATTCGAGAGCGTGTGGCTGCCCATGAAGAGGCCGATATGCCCGCCCTCGACCAGGCGGCTCACGATATCCTTGCGCGGCGTGCCGAGCAGCGTCTCGGCGGCGAAGACCTGTTCGCGCGTGGTGATGTCGTCCGCCTTGCCCGCCAGTAGGAAGGCCGGGCAGGTGATCGCGCCCAGATCGAGCTTGCGCCCGAGGCCCACGAACTCGCCCTTGGCGAACAGGTTCTGTTTGAAGAGCAGGTCGATCGCCTGCAGGTAATAGCGCCCCGGCAGGTCGATGGGGTTCTCGTACCAGCTTTCGAACCGCTCGGTGCGCTTCATGAAATTGCGGTCGTCGATATGCTCGTAGAGATCGACGAACTTGCCGAAATACTGCTGATCGGCATGCATGTTCTTCCAGCCGGCGAGCATGAACCGCCCCGGCATCCGGCCCTCACCGGCCTCGACCATCTCCTGATAGGCTGAGAGCGGCATTTCATGGGCCAGCTTGCGGATCGGACCGTGCCCGGCATCGGTGTCGATGGGCGATCCGGCGAGTACGAGGCCCGCGACTTTCTCGGGGAAGCGCGCGGCATACATCGCCGACATCCAGCCGCCCTGACACAGCCCCACCAGCATCACCCGCCCGCCGAGCTCATCGACCGCGACATTGATCTCGGCGAGGTATTTGTCGATGTCGAAATCGCGCATCTCGGGCGTCGCGCTTTTCCAGTCAGTGCAGAGAACGCGGCCGAGGCCTGCATCCAGAAGCGTCTCGATCAGGCTCTGGCCCTTGGCATAATCCGCGATGGTCGAGGAATGCCCGGCATAGGGCGCGTCGACAATCACCGGGAGGTCGCCGCCCGTGCCGCCGAAATCGCGCAGCCGCATCGTGTCGAGATCGAGCAGGATATGGTTCTTCGTGGCCCAGTCCGGGTCGGGCGGATGCGTGATCTTCGCCGCCTCGTCGAGATAGGTCAGCCCTTTTTCGACCGCGTCGAGCCCGATCTTCTGCCACTCCATCGCCGCCGCCATCGGCCAGAAGAAGGGCACGCTGTGTTCGTAGGTGTTGTTGGCATCGCTCATGTTCGACACTCGCAAGACGCTTTGGTGCACAGATGCACTCTTTTGAGACCCCAAGGCCGGTTAGAATGCAAGTGCAGCAAAGCCCGAGCGCGCGAACGTGAAGGTGATGTGTGGAGCGGTGAGGCGGTTTTGGCGGCGAGTGACGCTTTCTTAACCCGTGCTCAGAAGCGCCGTGACCAGCGCGCTGGACGGGTCGGACAGCTCCTCGATCACGTCGAAATGGTGCCGCCCGTAGGCCGCGACCAGATCGGCCGAGGGCCAGTGCTCGGCGAGCAGGGACGATTGGCGCAGGAATTCCGGCCGCTCCGCCGCGCCGACCCAGACGGTGGCCTGCACGCCGGGGCGCAGCTTCAGCAGGGCGGGGCTCTCGCTCGCGGCGATCTCGGGCGTGATCCCGAGCCGCGCGTTCATCGAATGCATCTGCAGCGGGCGCAGGTCATGCACGCCGCTTACCGAGATCACCCGCCGGATGCGCGCCGCGGTTTCATCGGAGAGCGCGCTGCCTTGCGATACCGACCGCGTCACGAGATGCCCGCCCGCGGAATGGCCGACGAGATGGATCGGCCCCTCCACCAGCCCCGCCGCGTGATCGATGGCCCGCGCGATCTGCTGCGCGATGCCGGGAATGCTGTTCTCGGGGGCGAGCGTGTAGCCGGGCAGGGCGACGGTCCAGCCCTGTGCCAGCGCGCCTTGCGCCAGATGGGACCACATGTCCTTGCTGAATTTCAGCCAGTAGCCGCCGTGCACGAAGACTACGAGCCCCTTGGACGCGCCTTCGGGGCGGAAGAGGTCGATCTTTTCTCGGGGCGCTTCGCCATAGGCTACCTCGCTCATCCGATCGGCATGGCGCGACCGGAATTCCGCGGCGCGCTTGGCCCAGAGATCGGGGTAGCTGCTGCCATTCTCGATATAGCCGCCGTTCTCGAAAGCGTCTTCCCAGTCGATCCCGCTCAGGTCTTCCATGTTCCCTCCCGCTCGTTTCGCGTCCCATTCGGAGACAGAGCATATCCCACGGGATATTGCGAGGGCATGGTTGCGCGGGTAGCGTGCGCCGGAGCCGAAACTCTCGTGATCCATCAGCCGATTGCCGGGTTTCGAGACGCGCCGACAAGGCCGCGATTATCTGAGGGAGAGACCCATGGCGAACCTGCCGAGAAAGCATCTTTTCGATCTGCCCGAGGGGGTGATCTATCTCGACGGGAACTCGCTCGGGCCGCTGCCGCGCGGCGTGGCGGAGCGGCTGGAGAGCTGCGCGCGCGACGAATGGGGGCAGATGCTGATCCGGGGCTGGAACGAGGCGCACTGGATGGATCAGCCCGCCCGCGTCGGCAATCGGATCGGTCGGCTGATCGGTGCGCCGGAGGGCTCGGTCGTGCTGGGCGATACGCTCTCGATCAAGGTCTATCAGGCGCTGGCCTCGGCGCTGGAAATGCGGCCCGACCGCAAGGTGATCCTGTCGGACAAGGGCAACTTCCCGACCGATCTCTACATGGCGGATGGGCTGATCCGTTCGCTCGGTCGCGGGCACGAGCTGCGCACGCCCGCACCCGAGGACGTGGCCGACGCGATCACCAAGGAGGTGGCGGTGGTGATGCTGACGCAGGTCGATTACCGCACCGGACGGATGCACGATTTCGAGGCGATCACCCGCAAGGCCCACGCGGTCGGCGCTGTGATGATCTGGGATCTCGCCCATAGCGCGGGCGCGGTGCCGGTGGACATGACGGCGAACGGGGCCGAATTCGCCGTCGGCTGCACCTATAAATATCTCAACGGTGGCCCCGGCGCCCCGGCCTTCATCTATGTCCGGCCCGACATCGCTGACACGGTGCGCCCGGCGCTCAGCGGCTGGCTCGGCCATGAGGCGCCCTTCGCCTTCGATCTCGACTATCGCCCCGGCCGCGCGGTCGAGCGGATGCGCGTCGGCACGCCGCCGGTCCTGCAGATGACCGCGCTCGAAGAGGCGCTCAAGGTCTGGGATAGGCTGACGATGGCGGAAGTGCGTAAGCGCTCCGTCGCGCTGTCGGAGCTGTTCATCCGCGAGGTCGAGGTGCGCTGCCCCGAGCTGACGCTGCTCAGCCCGCGCGACCCGGAGGCCCGCGGCAGTCAGGTGTCGTTCGGTTTCGCCGAAAGCTACGCCGTCGTTCAGGCCTTGATCGCACGCGGGGTGATCGGAGATTTCCGCGCGCCCGATGCGATGCGCTTCGGCTTCACGCCCCTTTATCTCGATGAAAGCGACGTGACGCGCGCCGCTGAAATCCTCGGCGATGTGATGGCGCAGCGGGCCTGGGACACGCCTGCGTTCAAGGCGCGTGGGCGGGTGACATGAGCGGGGCGTGCGATCGCGGGAATGCGGGCTTTGGGCGACGCGGTCGCAAAGGTCAATTTCCACCAAGGCACCGCTGTCGTCTAGAATAGGGCGGAAGGCTGATTTGCGGAAAAGGTGCGTCATGCCGGACATTCTGACGATCACGCTCAAACCGGCGGTCGATTACGCAACCGCGACCGACCATGTCGAGGCCGGTCCCAAGCTCTATTGCCGCGAGCCGCGGATGGATCCGGGCGGAGGGGGTGTCAATGTCGCGCGGGCGATCGCGAAGCTGGGCGGAGAGGTGCGCGCGTTTGTCGTGGTCGGCGGGACCATGGGGGATCGTCTCCTGTCACTCTTGGCGGCAGAAAACGTCCCTGTATTGGAATGTCGGGTGGCGGCGGAGACGGGGTACAGCCTTGCGGTGACCGATGCCGAGACGAGCGAGCAGTTCCGCTTCACCCTGCCGGGCGGCTCGCTGAGCGACACCGACGCCCGCATGATCCTGGAGCAGATATCGCAGGCCGTGCCGCAGGACGGTTTCGTCGTGCTGAGCGGCGGTGTCCCGAAAGGGCTTCCCGTCGATTTTCCGCAGCAGGTGCAGGCGGTGGTCGCTGAGCGCAACGGGCGTCTGGTTGTCGACACCTCCAAGGCACCGCTTCAGCACCTGATCCATCACCCCGCAGCCCCTTTGGATGTCCTGCGGCTCGATCGCGGCGAAATGGAAACGGCCTCCGGCCGCGAGATACGGTCGATTGCAGACAGCCTCGCTTTCGCGGACGAGCTTGTGCGCCGCGGCGTCGCGCGGATCGTGATTTCCGGTCATGGCGCGGAGGGGTCCGCGATGGTCGCAGGCGATCAGAGGGTCTTTTGCCATGCGCCCGAGGTGCCGGTGCGCAGCAAGATCGGGGCAGGGGATGCGTTTCTCGGCGCCTTCACGCTCTCGCTTGCGCGGGGCGAGCCCCCCGAGCAGGCCCTCACATGGGGCGTTGCCGCGGCGGCTGCGACAGTCGGGACAGAGGGAACGGCGCTTCTCGACGCGCCCGAGACCGAGGCCCTGATGCCCCAATGCAGGTTGGAAATTTGCTAGGTAGAAAGCCGCGTGCGTCGCGCTGATGGCCGCGATCGGCAGAGCATCCCTTCTCAAAGAGAAACGGCAGGAGTTTCCTCCTGCCGCTTCGCCTCCCGGCACGTCGTGTGGCGAGCGTCGGCCGGTTCGCGTGGAACCTCACATCGCTCAGCCTTCATGCCGGGAATTCCGGTCCCGATCTTCAGGCAAGGACTATTTCTGGGCGCTGCGCGGCGCTGTGCTTTCCGCGTTCGCAGCTTTCTCTTCGGTAAGAGTCCGGAAGAAATGAGGCCAGGCGAGGGCGGCATGGCCCTTGTTGTTCGCGATTTCATTCGTCTGGGGCTTCTTGCCCGTTGGCATTTTTTCGACAGCCATGTTCGGCCCTCCATTTTTGTCCCGAGAGATACTCGGGAAGTTCCTCTGAATGACCGAAATCTTCGGCCAGCGTCCCGGCTTCTCCTTGGGAGAAGGCGGTTTTGCGGTGCGTTCGCCCGCGTTCCGTTCCAATCGTGCCGCGCGCAAACTCGCGGTCAGAGCGCTCGTTTCCCGGCGTCGGCCTCGCGAATGAGGCGCATTGCGGCAGTCGACTTTTCCTGAGCCGTCGCGGCTCTCGGGGGCAGGTCACGGAAGACGCCGCCCAAGTCGTGGTTGCGGGGCACAGGCCCTCGCTGTTCGCAGGAACCGGCCTTTTGGAGCCGGACCCGGAACCATTCAAATCAGCTAAGTGCCATATCGCAGGCGGGCTTGCGCCCGTCGCGGCCGGCTTCGAATTCGTAGGTGACGGCCTGTCCGTCTTCGCGCTGCGAGATGCCCGCGCGCGCAAGGTCCGAAACGTGGACGAGAATATCCCACCCGCAGAATGCGGCAGTCAGGCTTGGTCAAATCAATCGTCTGACGGAAGCCGACAAAGGGAACAGGTTGCAGAAGGGAATAGCGTAGTCCGGTCTACCTACGCGAACTCGGCCCGCTTTGCAAAGGAAATAAGCGCTACGAGATCGGCCCCCGCGACCCCGCCTGCGGGCGCACAGGGTTTATATCGCGCACAATCAAGCCGTTGCGCGAAAACTCCGGCCCGCGTCTGCAAAATCCTCGTAATTTCGGTGCAAAACCCTTATGTCTGCACTCGCATATCTTAATTCTCGGACCCTGTTCCTCCCGGCTCAGCGACGATCTTGAGCTTTGTCGGGCCGCAGCTTTTCAAAGGCGGCACTAAGGAAAAGGAGCCTCATATCGGCCCATCATGCCGTGAGCCTGTTCGAGCAGACCAATCCCTCAACCCTCCTACCGGGCTGAACTGGTCGATACCGCAATTTCTGTCCCGAGCGACCTCCACGGAGCTTCGTATGTCTCAGGGACCGGACCGCGATCCGCGCGCATGGACGCTGACGCCTCGCGATCCGCTCGGGATACCAAACCGGCGCGCCCGCGCGCGCAGACCCAATTCACCGCATAGTAACGGCTTGGCCCGCACTTATGCCTCCGTGATCGCGCAACCGTCCAAATCGGAGCCGTCACGACCGCTTAGAAAGAAACGAACCTTGATCGAAATTTACTGGGGCAAACCCATCTCCCTTGTCGTGTCGCCGGACGGCGACGTCAAAACCTTCAGCACCATCGAACAGGTGCATTACTGGCTGCGCGAGAAATGGCCGGTCAGTGATACCGCACAGATCCGTGCAATTGACCGCGTCGAAGCGGCGATGGAGTGTCTGGGCACCGTGGGCGATGCGCGCCGCGCGTTCCTCGCAGCCGCGACCACCGCCGGTTTCTCGCCGCTTGATACGATGGATCACTCGATTGCAGCCTGATCATACAGCACATACGGCGCCGCGCGCGCGACGCGAACAGGCCCGGTCGGCGCCGCGGTTCGAGGGCCTGCGCTCGAAGCTCTTCGACGCGGCCTTCGGGGCGTGGACGGCTCTGCAAGCGCCAATGATCCCGGTCCTCGCATTGGCGCGGCGCCCCCGGCTCGTGCGCGCCGCCGTGCGGGTCTGGACAGGCGGGGTCTTCGCGCTCGCACGCGGGATCCTGCGGTTGCGCGTGTGCGAGCAAGGGCTCGAGAACAAACATCTCGACAGCCCCTGCATCTATGTCTGCAATCACCAATCCACCTGGGAAACGCTGGCGTTCAACCAGCTCGTGCCCGACGTCTGCATCATCGCGAAACGCGAATTGCGGCGCATCCCGATCTTCGGCTGGTTCCTCGAACATTCGCCGATGATCCTGATCGACCGCAGCGGCGGCGGGCGTGCCCTTGCTGGGATGATCACCCAGGCGCGCGAAGAGGCTGCCAAAGGCCGCTCGATCCTGATTTTCCCGGAAGGCACGCGGGTCGGTGTGACCGATCGCTGCGAATTCCAGCCGGGTCTCATCGCGCTTTATCGCAAGCTGGGCCTGCCGATCGTGCCGGTCGCGCATAACGCGGGCCATGTCTGGCGCAGGGACGTGAAGACCGGCGGCATGATCACCGTCGCCTATTTCCCGGCAATCCCGCCCGGGCTTCCGGGCGCGGAGGTGAGCGCGCAGGTCGAAGCGCTTCTCAATGTCGAGAAAGACCGCCTACCGCCCGTCCACCCCTGAGAGCCTGCGCCGCTAATGCGCACAGCTCGCCCACAGCTTGCCCTGCGCCACTCAGGTCGCGCGGATCAAGCTGCGTTGCGGCGATGGCGGCGCGCGAGCGCGGCGATCCGGCGGAATTCGTCGGCGATACTCAGCGGCAGCGTGTCGGTCGCGTCCGGCACGGCCCCGGGATCTTCCTGCCCGTCATGCATCACCTCGCGCTCGGCAATCCACGCCAGAAGGGCCTCGCGCCGCTCTGGCGGCATCTCCGCAACCAGCCGTGCCAGAATGCGGCGCTGCGCGATCAGCCGCGCCTCCAGCGTTATCAATGTCTCGTCCAGGTAGCTCATCTGGTCGCTCTCCTCGCCTCTTCCCGCTGCGGGGCTTGCGCTGGTGAGGTCAGTAATTCGCGGGCGGGTCGCTCGCCGGAAAGGTCTGGTCCATCTCCTCGTCGACGCGGTCCCATTGCCGGGGCGGGTTCCGCATCTGCCCGGGCCCTGCTGGGCGCACGTGATGCGTGCCGGCTGCGCGTCGCTGCCTGAGGATATACCCCACGGCGCCGAGGGCCGAAGCGGCAAGAAGTAGTCTGGTCAACATGTTGGGCCGCCTTCGTTCAAAGCGAGTCCCCGCGTGAGACCCGTGCGGTGCTGCACGCGAGGGTCGTCATGCCTACCCAGAAAACGCGCCCTGCAACGCCTCGTTCCATAGAGATTTCATCTGGCAAAGCATCGTGAACGCGTCGGAGCCGCCCGCAGGTGCAGGCGGCTCCGACCCGACGCCGCGTTTTATCGGGCGCCGCGCGTGAGGGGCGAATATCTCAGGCCGCCTTCTCGGCCGCGGGCGTCGCCGTGACAGGCGCGATCAGGCGCCCCCGCACTATGAGCGTCAGGGCGAGGAGGAGTAGTACCGCATCGGCAATCGGGAAGGCGAACCACAGACCTTCGATCCCCGCCAGCGCATTCATGAGGACGAGCAGAGCAGGCACCAGCAGCCACGGCTTGACCAAAGTCAGCGCCGCGGTCCGAAGCGGATGGCCCATCGCCTGAAAATGCATCGCGAGCACGAGGATCGGCCCGGTGATGACGTAGAGTGCCACCATCGGACGCAAGATCGTGGCGACCGCCGTGACGACCTCGGGGTCCTTCGAGAACATCGCGCCGAGCGCGTCGCCCGCGACGAGACAGGTCAACGCCACGCCAGCACACCAGAGAAACGCGACGGAGATGGCCATCCGCAGGGCCGCGCTGGCGCGATCCATCCGGCCCGCACCGGCGTTGTTGCCGGTGATGCTCTGGGTGCTCAGCGCGATCGCCATCTGCGGCAGATAGGCCAGCCCGAGAAGGCGCGTGACCACCCCGTAGGCGGCGATATAGCTTGCATGCCCCGCGGCGGTGGTGCCGATGACGAGAAGGACCGTGCTGCTCACCAGCGCCATCCCGATGAAGTTCAGACACAGGGGCAGCCCGAGCGCGAGGATACGTCCCCATCCCGAAAGCCAGCTGGACCGCCAAAGCGCCCCAAGCGGCAGAAGCTCGCGGTCCCGTGCGCGCACGACCAACACCAGCGCCAGGCCGAGGATCTGTGCGCTGACGGTGCCGAGGGCGGAGCCCGCCACGCCGAGCCCCAGAAGCACGATGGCCACGTAATTTGCCCCGATATTGAGCAGGTTCACGAGCACCGAGAGCGCGGCGATGAGCCCGGCGCGCCCTTCGTTGCGCAGGGCATCGGCGTGCAGCCCCAGAGCGAACTGGACCGGCGCGCCAAGGATCAGGATCAGCAGATAGCTCTGCGCCGGACCCGCGACCGCGTCGTTCCCGGCGGCGAGGGTGGAGATAAGGGCAGGGCCTGCCGTCAGCGCCAAGATGATCAGCACAGCGCTCAGGGCGAGCGCCAGCCCGTGGGCTCTTGCGAAGACGGCGCCGGCTTCCCGGCGTTGCCCGGCCCCCAGATGCCGGGCGAGCAGGCTCGACATGCCGCCGCCGCTCAGGGCGGTCAGCGCGGTGAGCAACATGACGACGGGAAAGGCCAGGCTGACCGCCGCCAGCGCCTGAGCGCCAATGAAGCGCCCGACGAAGATGCCGTCGATCACGTTCAGCAGGCCGCCCGTGGACATCACAACGGCCATCGGGAGCGCATTCGACAGGAACAATCGCCCGATAGGGCGGGTCAGAAAGCGGTTTTCAACAGTATTTGAGGCGGGTCCAACAGACATCGCTCATTCCTCCGGAGAGGCATTTCGAATTGGGGGGAGCCTGCATTGCCCACCTGTGAAATGCTTCGAGGGTGAGATGTCGTATCGCTCCGGGCTTCACCGTGACTTGCGTCTGCAGGCGGCAGGTGCCCGGCACCTTTCCCGGTCGTTACGAGAAAAACCCCGCTCGGGCAATGCGGTATGAGGGTGACCCCGCGAGATTTCGGTTTCGGGATGCCCAATGGCGACGGCGCAAAGCCCGGCCGATGGCGGGACGTGCGAGCCGCGCCCGGACCCCAGTTTTTTCTCGCATTTTCCGACAGGCGACGGCCCTGGGCGCGAGGGGCTGCGCCCGCGATGCCGCAGCGCGGCACACAGCGTCTTGACCTCCGCTCGGTGTTTCGAAACCGGTTTCGGCTTTACGAAACCGGTTTCGCAGGCCTAGTCTCTGGCCATGGAGGAGATTCGCGATACCGATCAGCAACCGTCCGAACCGGCGCCGCGCCGGGTGCGGATCTCTGATCTTGCGCAGGCGCTGGGGCTGACCAAGAGCACCGTGTCGCGGGCGCTCAACAATTATTCCGACATCTCTCCCGAGACCCGCGAGCGCGTGGCGCGCGTGGCGGCCGAGATGGGCTATGCGCCGATGCCCTATGCGCAGGCTGTGCGCACGGGGCGGGTGCGGGCGCTGGGTCTGGTGCTCGAACTCGACGCGCCGGACCGCTACGGGCCGTTCCTCACGGATTTCCTTGGCGGGATCACGCAGGAGGCCTCGCTCGAAGGCTGGACCCTGACGATCGCCTCGTCGAACTCGCGCGAGGAAATGGAGGACACGGTCACGCGGCTCTTGCAGGAGCACAAGGTCGACGGCTTCATCTTGCCGCGGACGCAGGTCGTGGATCCGCGGGTGAGCTTTTTGCAGGCGAAACACGTGCCCTTCGTTCTGTTCGGCCGCACCGGCCACGGTCAGCCCGATCCGGGCCTGTCGTGGTACGACGTGGATGGCGAGGGCGCGATGCGCGCCGCGGTCGCGCGGCTGGCGGGCTTCGGTCATCGCCGCATCGCCTTCGCCGGGTCGCATGCGAGCTACAATTTCGCGCTGCTGCGCCGGGACGGCTACCGCGCGGGGCTGGAAGAGGCCGGTCTGCCCTTCGATCCCGCGCTCGAGCTGATGGAGATTTCCGACCGCGCGGAAGGGGCGCAGGCGGCGCGCGATCTGCTCGATCTGCCCGATCCCCCGACCGCGATCGTCTATTCCACCGACGCGACCGCGCTGGGGGCCTATGACGTGGCGCGCGAGCGGGGGCTGACGATCGGGCGCGACCTGTCGATCATCTCCTATGACGGTATTCCCGAGGGCCGGATGGTCGATCCGCCCCTCACGACATTCGCAGTCGACAGCCAGCACGCGGGTGCGCGTCTCGCGTCACTGCTGATCGCGCAGCTCCGCGGTGCGCCGCCCGGAGAGCTGACGGAATTGGTGGCGGCGCAACTGGAACCGGGAGGCTCCGACGGGCCGCCGGTCGACCCATAAGAGAAACGCAATCTACTGGGAGGAAAGTAAATGAAGCTAATTCGAGGACATAAAACGGCGATGCTGATGGGCTCGACCGTGCTGGCGCTGATGGCGGGCGCCGTCGCGGTGCAGGCCGAGACGATCAAGTTCTGGACCACCGAGGAACAGCCCGAGCGTCTGGCCAAGCAGCAGCAGATGGCCGACGACTTCAAGGCGAAGACCGGCATCACCGTCGACGTGATCCCGGTCACGGAGAGCGACCTGAACCAGCGCGCCACCGCGGCTTTCGCGGCCGGTGATCTGCCCGACGTGATCTACACGCCGCTGCAAAACGTGCTGCCCTGGACCGATGCGGGTATCGTCGACACGCTGGCAAGCACCGATGTGGTCGACAAGCTCGATCCGGCGACCTTCGCGCCCGGCGCGCTGAAAATGGTCGAGACGGATGGTGATTACGCCGCCGTTCCGGTCGATGGCTGGACGCAGATGATCCTCTATCGCAAGGACCTGTTCGACAAGGCGGGCCTCGCGCCGCCGACCAATTTCAAGTCGATGGAAGCCGCGCTCGACAAGCTCAACAATCCGCCGAACATGTATGGCTTCGTCGCCGCGACCAAGGTCGACGAGAGCTACATGAGCCAGATCCTCGAGCAGATCTTCCTCGCCAACGGCGTCTCGCCGGTGGGGCCGGACGGCTTCAAGCCGCTCGACGAGAAGAAGACGGTCGAAGTGCTGAACTTCTACAAGAAGCTGGCCGACGCCTCCCCGCCCGGCGAGAACTACTGGAAGCAGTCGCGCGAGCTGTATTTCGCGGGCAAGGCGGCGATGATCATGTGGTCGCCCTTCATCCTCGACGAACTGGCTGGCCTGCGTGACAGCGCCCCGCCGATGATCAACGACGATCCGACCTCGACCGAGCTGTCGAAGGATACCGGCGTCGTGACCAACCTCGCGGGCCCGTCGAACCCCGACGGTGCGAGCTGGGCGGACCTGCGTTACTTCACCATCACCGCCGATGCCGACACCGAAGCGGCCGAGCAATTCGTCGATTACTCGATGAATGACGGCTACGAGCAGACGCTGTCGATCGCGCCCGAGGGCAAGTTCCCGACCCGTCGCGGCACCGATGCGGATCCGGAGAAATTCACCAAGCTCTGGGCGACCCTGCCGGTGGGCGTGGACCGCAAGGCGCCGCTCAAGGATCTCTACGCGCCGGCCGTGGTCGACGAGATCACCAAGGGTCTCGACACCGCACAGCGCTGGGGTGTGAAGGACGGGCAGCTCGCGCTGGCCTCGAAGATGCTCAACAGCCAGGTCATCAACCGGGTTGTGCGCGACTTCATCGACGGCAACATCTCGGCCGAGGATGCGGTCGCGAAGATGAACGACGAGCTGGGCAAGATCAACTGATCTGACCTCTGGCCGGGGCAGGGCGGCTGCGCCTTGCCCCGGGACCAAAGCCCGCTCTGACTGCATGGATTGGAGACTGTCATGACTGACATATCGCCGCCCAAGGGGCGCGGCGCGCTTGCCCGTCGCGAGGCGCGTCTGGCCTGGGGCCTGCTGTTCCCGACCATCGCGATCGTGGCGCTTGTCGTGATCGTGCCGCTGCTGGCGATCTTCTGGATCTCCGTGAAGCCGGTGACGCTGGGCGATCTGCGTCCGGCCGAGATCCGCACGCGGGTGGCGCTGCGCGAACGCGGCGATCAGGCACTTCTGGAACTGCGCGTGATCAACCCCTCGCGCGAGCAGGAGATGACCAAGGCGGGGCTGAACGTGACCCTGCCCGAGGGCGTGACGCTGACCGGCGATCTGCCGCAGGGCTGCGCGATGGACGGGCAGGACCTGTCTTGCGATTTCGGCACGCTGAAACCCGGCTTGAACGAACGCTTCCGCGTCGACGCGCAGGTGACGGGGGACATGCGTGAAATGGAGCGCGCCATGCGCGACGCCGATGTCACGGCAACCGGTCACGTCTCGAGCGTCCTGACGAATTCCACCTTCACGCTCGACAACTTCCGCCAGCTCTTTTCGGGCAGCGAGTTCTGGAGCGTGCTGGGCATCACGCTGTTCTACACGGTCTTCGGCACGCTGGGCGCGCTGGTCGTGGGGCTGTTCGCGGCGCTGCTGCTGAACAAGAGCTTCCGCGGGCAGGGTATCCTGCGCGGGCTTTATCTCTTTCCCTATGTGGCCCCGGTGATCGCCGTGGCCTTCACATGGATCACGCTGTTCGACCCCTATTCGGGCTCCGCCAACGCGCTGCTGGTGCAGATGGGCGTGAGCGAAGGCGCGATCAACTTCTTCGGGGCCAAGCCGCTTGCGCTGATCATGGTGACGGTGTTCGAAATCTGGCGCTATTTCCCGCTCTCGTTCCTCTTCATCCTCGCGCGGATGCAGAGCATCGACACGGATATGTATGAGGCAGCGGATATGGACGGGGCCTCTCCGTTCCAGAAATTCTGGTATCTCTCGATGCCGCAGCTGCTGGGGATCCTGTCGGTCCTGTTCCTGCTGCGCTTCATCTGGACCTTCAACAAGTTCGACGACATCTTCCTGCTCACCGGCGGCAATGCCGGCACGCGGGTCCTGACGGTCAATGTCTACGAACAGGCTTTCGCGGTGTCGAATATCGGTGCGGGTGCCGCGGTCGCCGTGGTGATCTTCGCCTGCCTTCTGGTCTTCTCGGGGCTGTTCTTCCGCACCATGAGCCGGGAGGAAGGGCTATGAAAATCCTGCATAAAGGCTATCTCACCGGACCGATCATCGGCGCGCTCTGGGCGCTGGTCATCTCGGTCACGCTGGGGGTTGCGATCTCCTTTGCCACCGGCGCTGCGGCCAAGCCCGCTCTGATCGGGTCGCTGATCCTCGGGCTCGCGACCGGGTTTGCCCGCGTGCGCATCACCAATCGCTGGGCTGCGGATGCGGTGGCGGTGGTCGTGGCGCTTGCACTGATGCTGGTGGGCCTCGGCGCGCTGCAATTCGACGACAGCTTCAGCCTTGTTGCGCGCGTCGTGCTCAGCGTGGTGCTGGCCGGAACGGTCTCGATCCCGCTCCGCTCGATCCTGCGCGAACTGCATTTCGGCGCGCTCACCCGCCACCAGTTCGAGGATGCGGTGATCCGCTTCCTGACCGGCTTCGGCTATATCTTCTTCACCGCGATCGTGGTCATCCCGTTCTACGTGATGGTCATGACCTCGATGAAGTCGCAGCAGCAGCTGATGCTCAACCCGCTCGATTTCACCATCGACCTGAGCCGGGGCTGGCACCTGTTCGACAGCTATTACGAGCTGATGACGCGGTTCCATTTCGGCCGCTACCTCTGGACGAGCTTCTATGTCTCGGTGCTCACCGTGGCGTTGACGCTGCTGTTCTCGGTGCCCGGCGCCTATGCGGTCGCACGGCTGCGCTTCCGCGGGCAGAAAGTGTTCTCGCGCGGCATCCTGCTGATCTACATGGTGCCGATGATCGTGCTCGCGCTGCCGATCTATATCGCCTACTCGATGGTCGGTCTGCGCAACTCGATCCTCGGGATCGTCATGATCTACCCGGTCACCACGATCCCGGTCGCGCTTTACATGCTGCAGGGCTATTTCCGCGGCCTCCCCGTCGAGGTCGAGGAGGCGGGCCTGATGGACGGGCTGTCGCGGCTCAAGGTGATCTGGAAGATCACCCTGCCGCTGGCGCTGCCCGCGATGGCTTCGGTCGGGCTCTATGTCTTCATGATCGCATGGAACGAGTTCCTGCTCGCTTTCATGCTGCTCGACGATCCCAGCAAATTCACCCTCACGCGGGGCATCGCCTCGCTCAACTCCTCCGAGATCCCGCGCCAGCACCTGATGGCGGGCGCCGTCATCGCGACGGTGCCGATCATGGCGCTGTTCCTCGGGCTAGAACGTTTCATGACCCGCGGCCTGACGGCCGGCGCGGTGAAAGGATAAGACATGATGACCGAAACTCTGGCTGCCGCAGACGACTTCTCCGACCGGGACGCAGCGGCGCGCGACATCCTCACCCAAAACGACCGGGGCGGCTATACGGTGCCGACCGACGGCCTCTATCCCTACCAGTGGAACTGGGACAGCGCCTTCGCGAGCCTCGGCTTCGCCGAGTTCGACCTGAACCGGGCCTGGCAGGAGATCGAGACGCTGTTCTCGGGGCAGTGGGACAACGGCATGGTCCCGCATATCATCTTCCACAAGCCCGATCCGGGCTATTTCCCCGGCCCCGACGTCTGGGGTTGCAACGGGCCGATCGCGTCCTCGGGCATCACCCAGCCGCCGGTTGCGCTCAGCTTCGCGACGCGGCTTCTGGCGGCTGACCCGGAAGCAGGCGCGGCCCGCTTCGCGGCGCTCTATCCGAAGATGCGCAAATGGGCGGAGTGGTTCCTGAAATGGCGCCGCGACGAAAAGGGCGCAATCTTCGTGATCCATCCGTGGGAGTCGGGTCGTGACAACGCGCCCGACTGGGATGACGCGATGAGCGGGATCGACCCGCAGGATGTGGGCCATTACGAGCGCCGCGACACCCAGCATGTCGACGCCTCGATGCGCCCGACGAAATACGATTACGACCGTTACATCTGGCTGGTGCAGCGCGCCAAGGCGCTGGATTGGGACGACGCGAAAGTCGCCGAGGGCAACCCGTTCAAGGTGGCCGATCCGACGATGCATTTCATCCTGATGCGCGGCCTGCGCGACCTGCTGGCGGCTGGCGAGGCGCAGGATCTCGACACCGGCGACATGGCCGCGCAGCTGGCCGAGCTGGAAGCCGGTGCGGACGCGCTGTGGAACCCCGGCATGGGCTATTACGACAGCTACAACTGCAACAACGGCATCTGGTCGAACGCGCTGAGCAACGCCTCCTTCCTGTGCTGGTTCGGCGGGCTCGACGCGCCGCATATGGAGCAGCATCTGGCCCGCGTGCTCGATGCGGCCCCCTATGGCGTGCCCTCGCTCGCGCCCTTCGATCCGCGGTTCGACGCCAAGCGCTACTGGCGTGGTCCGACCTGGGGAATGATGAACATGATGATCGGCGAGGGCGCCTCGGAGCGGGGCGTCGCGCTTGGCGAAGAGGTCCGCAAGCGCACCCGCGAGGTGATCGGGCGCTACGGTTTCGTCGAGTATTTCGACCCGATGACGGGCGCGGCCGCGGGCGGCAAGGCATTTACCTGGACGGCGGCCGTCTGGCTCGCCTGGGCCGGCAAGGAGGGGTGAAATGGGTTCGATCACGCTAAACGGTGTCGAGAAGTGGTTCGGCGACGTCCAGGTCATCAAGGGCATCGACCTCGAGATCAAGGATGGCGAATTCGTCGTCTTCGTGGGGCCCTCGGGCTGCGGCAAGTCCACGCTTCTGCGGATGATCGGCGGGCTTGAGGATACCTCGCGCGGGGCGATCGAGATCGACGGCGCGAACGTCACCGATCAGCCGCCCTCGAAACGCGGCCTCGCGATGGTGTTCCAGTCCTATGCGCTCTACCCGCATATGTCGGTGGCCGAGAATATGGGCTTCTCGCTCAAGATGGCCGGTTCGCCGCAGGACGAATGGCGCGCCAAGGTCGACGAGGCGGCCGATATCCTGAAGCTGCAGAGCTTCCTCGACCGGCGCCCCAAGGACCTGTCGGGCGGCCAGCGTCAGCGCGTCGCGATCGGGCGTTCGATCGTGCGCGACCCGACGGCGTTCCTCTTCGACGAGCCGCTGTCGAACCTCGATGCGGCGCTGCGCGTGGAGATGCGGCTGGAGATCGCCCGGCTGCACCGCAACCTCCAGCGCACGATGATCTACGTCACCCACGATCAGGTGGAGGCGATGACGCTCGCCGACCGGATCGTGGTGCTGGAATACGGCCGGATCGCGCAGGTCGGCACCCCGCGCGAGCTCTACGAGAAGCCCGCGAACCTGTTCGTCGCGCAATTCATCGGCAGCCCGAAGATGAACGTGATGCCCTGCGCGGTCTCGGGGGGCAGCTACAGCCTCGAAGGCGGGCGCGGCGGGACCTGTCCTGCGCCGCAAGCCACGCAGCTTGGCATCCGGCCCGAACACATCTCGCTGGTGGCCGAGGGCGAGGGGCAATGCGACGGGCGCGTCGACGTGGTGGAATTCCTCGGCGCCGACACGTTCATCCTGTTCGATTGCGGCCCCTTGGGCGCCGTGAACGTGCGCGTCGCGGGCGACACCGATCTGCGTCCGGGCGACGTGGCGGGGCTGAGCTTCGAGGCCGAGCGCACGGTGTTCTTCGACGCGGACGGCATGGCGGTCTGATCCCGAGCGCCGGGAGACCCATCCAGACAGCGCCCGACCGAATCCCGGTCGGGCGTTTTTCGTTTGGGGGCGTTCGCAATGCGTGTTGGTCGGTTAAGTGGACAAAGCCGCTGTTGCGGGCAAACGCGGCGTCGGTAAGCTAGAGACGGAGAGTGAGGAAGCATGATCGAGATCAGGCAAGCGATGGATGCCGATGCTGTCGAGGCGGTAAACACCCTGCGTCGCTCGATCACCGAACTTTGTGTTGCAGATCATCAGAACGATCCGTCCGATATCGAAGACTGGCTTGGCAATAAGACGGTCGAGACCTGGCGACAGTGGGTCGCGCGGGATGACGCCGTGGTGCTGGTGGCCGAGCGGGACAGGAAGATCTTAGGGGTCGGGATGGCCAGCCTGAGCGGTGACATCCTCTTGAACTATGTCCATCCCGATGCCCGCTTTGGTGGCGTCAGCAAAGCTATTCTTTCAGGCTTGGAGGACGTCTTGCGCGCGCGTGGCATCCGGCGCTGCCGTTTGGAAAGCACCGTTACGGCCCGATCATTCTACGAAAGCTGCGGTTTCCGGTCAGACGGCGGTGACGCGCTCTTGCTCTCGAAATCCCTTTAATTGCGGGGCATGAAGGGCTCCGGGCGGACAACTGGCTGCCATGAAGCCTGTTCCAAGAGGTGCGGATTGTCCGCTGGCGTCATCCGAGCGCGCCCCCCTTCGCGCGAGCCGCGCTGTCGTTAGTCTGTTATAGCCCACCCACGACATTTGGGTTTTGTTTTGAACTTGAACCGCGAGCATGCGGCACGTAGTCGGTTTTCACGACGAACGCTGCCCCTACGGCGCGCTCATTCTACAGGAGATTGGCACTACGATGGTTAAGCTTCGGAGAATGAGGGCTGACGAATTTTCGGCCTACGTTGAGTATTTCGTTCCGGATTATGCCGCAGATATCTCTGCGAATTATGACGTGGATATCCAGACCGCCACGAAACGAGCCGAGCAGGCGGTCGAGGAAAGCTTGGCACAGGGTGTCGAAACGCCCGGTCAGCTCTTGTTATGCATCGTCGCAGAACGGGACGAGGCGGACACCCTGGTCGGATATCTCTGGTGCCAGTCGAACGCGGAAAATCAAACCGTGTTCATCAGCGACTTCTGCATTCTGCCGCCGCATCGGGGAAAAGGGTTTGCGCGTCTTGCATTGGCAGCGCTGAACGAGTGGTTCTCAGAAACCGAGTTTGGCGAATTTCGCCTCCGTGTCGCAGCAGGCAACAGTATTGCAAAGAACCTATACCTGTCGGCGGGTTTCGCTCCGACAGGCATCAATATGCGAAAACCGATAGAACGCGCGTAGCGCTAGACGCGCTTTGGCGGGGCAACGACGTCCGATCCGTCCTGCATAGCGAAACAACACCTTTTGCGCCCCCGTTTCCCTTGCGTGCGCCGGTCAGCCCGGCGACGTGAATTCGGCGACGACCTCTCGGATCAGCTCGCGCAGCCAGACATGGCCCTGATCCCGGCGCAGATGCGGGTGCCACGCGATCTGGCTGGGGAAGGTGCCGAGGTCGACCGGCACGGGCGCGTTGCGCAACCCATAGGGCCCGGCGGTCATCGCGGCCACCCGCGCGGGCACGGTGGCTATGCCGCCGAGACGCGCGACCGCGGGCGCGGCGGTCAGGAAATGTGTGACCACGACGGCCGTATTCCGGTGCAGCCCCGTCGCCTCGGTGCGCTTATGGACCCCTGTGCGCCACTTGCCGGGCGGGGCGACGACCACATGCGGCAGGGTCTCATAGAGGTTCCGGTCGAGCGACGCGCCCTCGGGCAACGCCTGCGGCGCGACGATGCAGCGGAACCCGTCCTCGAACAGGTCTGAGACCACGAGATCCTCGGGCGGGGCGTCGAACCGCCCGACCGCCAGATCGAAAGCCCGTCCGGCAAGCGCGCGGGGGTCCAGATCGGGCCCGATGGGCGAGATTTCGAGACGGGCCGAAGGGGCCCTGTCGGCAAAGGCCGCCGCGAGTTCCGGCGCGAGAACGATCTCGGTATAGGGGCCCAGCAACAGCCGGAAGCGGCGCGTGGTGCGCGCGGGATCGAAGGGCTCGGCGGCGCGGAAGGCCTGTTCCAGCCGCTCTAGCCCGGCGGCGATGTCGGGCGCGATCTCGAGCGCCTTCTCGGTCGGCTCCACGCCGTAGCGGGCGCGCAGGAACAGTTCGTCACCCAGCGCCGCACGCAGACGTGACAGCGCCGCGCTCACGGTACTCTGGGATTGGCCGAGCCGCTGGGCGGCGGCGGTGACATTGCGTTCTTCCATGACCGCATGGAACACGCGCAGAAGCGAGATATCGGGTGTCATGTCTTTGAATTATCGATTTCTGACGTTGTCTGCATCAATTTCTCGATCAGTAAACGCAACCTATCTCTGCTGGGACGCGTTGACGGCCCGAGACGAACAGGGCCGGAAATGCCCTCACATTCATGACGAAGGAGGCCAAACCCATGGCACGCATTCTTATTCTCTCCACCGCAGCCGACGCTCTGGGCGACACGGGCAAAAAGACCGGCGTCTGGTATGAGGAACTGGCGACGCCCTATTACGCCTTCCTCGACGCAGGCCACGAGGTGAAAGTGGCCACCATCGGCGGTCGCGCGATCCCGATCGATCCGAATTCCGACGTGACCGGCGAAGACGCCCCGGCCTCGGTCACCCGCTTCCGCGACGATGCGGAGGCCAAGGCGGTTCTGGATAACCCGTCGCGGATCGAGGACGAGGACATCACTGCCTATGACGCGCTCTACATCCCCGGCGGCCACGGCGCGATGTATGACCTCGCCGAAAGCGATATCTCCGCCAAGGCGATCGGCACCGCGTGGGATAGCGGCAAGGTGGTCGCCTCGGTCTGTCACGGTCCCGCGGCCTTCGACAAAGTCGTGGACAAGAACGGCGACTCCATCGTGAAAGGCCGCAAGGTTTCGGCCTTCACCGATAGCGAAGAGCGTGGCGTGGGTCTTGCCGATGCAGTGCCGTTCCTTCTGGAAACCCGCCTGCGCGAGCTTGGCGCTCAGTTCGAGAGCACCGACGACTGGCAGCCCCATGCCGTGGCCGACGGGCGTCTGGTGACGGGCCAGAACCCGGCATCGTCCGAGGCGGCTGCGAAAGAAGTGCTGGCCCTGCTGGGCTGATATCGAGAGGCGCCGCCCGGTTCGGGCGGCGCCGTCTTCGTTCCACATCAATTCAGAGAGGCTGACATGTCGAAAGTCATTCTAATCACCGGTGCATCCACGGGCATCGGCGAGAGCTGTGCGCGCCATGCGGTCGAAGCGGGTCATAAGGTGGCGCTGGCCGCGCGCTCCGAGGACAAGCTCGAAGCTCTGGTCAAAGATCTGGGCGAGGAAAACGCCCTCGCGCTGCCCACCGATGTCACCGACCCCGATGCTCAGGAACGCATGGTCGCGCGCGCGGTCGAGCATTTCGGACGTCTCGACGTGGTGCTGGCCAATGCGGGCGTCGGCGCCTCGGCGCGCGGGACCGAGGCCGGATCGGTCGAGAGCTTCCAGAAGATGATCGAGGTGAACTGCCTTGCCGTGACCTACACCGCGAAATTCACGCTGCCGCATCTGCGCGCCTCGAAAGGGCATATGGTGCTGACCGGCTCGAAGGCGTCGCAGGGCGCGATGTTCGGTTCGGTCTACTCGGCGACGAAGTGGTTCATCCGAGGCTATGCCGACAATCTCGGCGAAGAGCTTGGCGCGGCGGGCGGTCGCGTCACCTGTCTGCATCCGGGCATGGTCGACACGCCCTTCTTCGACGAGGCAAAGCCCGACGCGCTGCGCCCCGACGATGTCGCGCGGGCCTTCCTCTTCGCGATCGACCAGCCCGATCACGTTCTGATCCCGCATCTGCCGGTCTATCCCAAACCGAAGACGGACTGATCGGGGCGGGCCGCCTCTGCGGCGATCCGACATTGAAAGGAGCCGGCCCATCGGGGCCGGCTCCTTGCTGTTTCGACCCTCTGAGAGCCCGGCTCAGATCGGGTAATGCTGCTTGGGGTCCTCGATGGTGATCCAGCGCAGATCGGTAAATTCGGCAATCGCCGCGCGCCCGCCGAACCGCCCGTAGCCCGAGGCCTTGACCCCGCCGAAGGGCATCTGCGGCTCGTCGCCGACCGTCGGGCCGTTGATATGGCAGATGCCGGTCTCAAGCCGGTTCGCCAGCGCCATCGCGCGCGAGACATCGGCGCTGAAGATCGCGCTCGAGAGCCCATATTCGGTGTCATTGGCCACTTTCAGCGCCTCTTCGTCGCCCTTAACCCGGATGATCGACTTGACCGGGCCGAAGCTTTCCTCCGCATAGATGCGCATGCTTTCCGAGACCCCGTCGAGCAGTGTGGCCGCAACGATCGTCCCCTCGCGCGACCCGCCGGCGACCAGCTTCGCACCTTTCCCGGTGGCATCGGCGATCAGCGCATCCATCTTCTCGGCCGCCGCTTCGGAGACAAGCGCCCCAAGCGCCACCTCGCCACGCGGATCGCCTGCGGGCAGGGCACTGGCGCGTGCGGCGAGCTTCTCGACGAAAGCGTCGGCCACTTTCTCGTCTACGATGATCCGCTCGGTCGACATGCAGATCTGGCCCTGGTTCATGAAGGCGCCGAAGATCGCGGCATTCACCGCACCGTCGAGATCGGCATCGTCGAGCACGATCAGCGGCGCCTTGCCGCCCAGCTCCAGCAGCGAGGGTTTCAGATGCTCGCCTGCGAGCCGCCCGATGATCCGGCCGACGGCGGAAGAGCCGGTGAAGTTCACATGCTTCACGTCCGGGTGCGCGATCAGCGCCTCGACCACATCGGCCGCGTCCTCGGGGGCGTTGGTCACGACGTTGAGCGCGCCCTCGGGAAGCCCGGCTTCGGCGAAACATTCCCCGATCAGGCGATGCGTCGCAGGGCACATCTCGGACGCTTTCAGCACCACGGTATTGCCGCAGGCAAGCGCCATCGCGACCGCCCGCGTGCCGAGAATGACCGGCGCGTTCCACGGCGCGATGCCGAGGCAGACGCCCTTGGCGCGCGCAACGCCCATCGCCATCGTGCCGGGCTTGTCGGAGGGGATGATCTCGCCGCCGATCTGGGTGGTCATCGCCGCAGCCTCGCGGATCATGCCCGCGGCGAGATGCACGTTGAACCCGGCCCAGGGCCCGGTCGCGCCGGTCTCGGCAATCACCGCCTGAATGAAATCGTCGACGCGCGCCTCCATCACGTCGGCGGCTTTCGACAGGATCTTGCGCCGCCCGTTCGGCCCGGTCGCGGACCAGCCGGGAAAGGCGCGCGCGGCGGAAGCCACGACCGCCTCGACATCGTCACGCCCCGCCGCGGCGGCGCGGGTGGCGACCGCGCCGGTGACGGGGTCGATCCGGTCGTAGGTTGCGCCCGAAGCGGCGGGGGCGGAGGCCCCGTCCAGCAGCAATCCGATCTCTTTCATGAAATGTCCTCCCTTTGAGTGTTCGCTCTTGCGTTACGCGGCGCGGCGGTTCGCGGATCGGCGCCGTTCCAGACCTTTGTGCCTCACATCATCCCGGGCAGCCACAGCGATATTCCGGGCACCGCGACGAGGATTGCAAGGGTTACAAACATCGCGAACCAGAAGGGCAGGACGCCGCGGAAGATCTCGATCAGCGGCACGTTCTGCGCGACCGATTTCACGATGAAGACGTTGATCCCCACCGGGGGCGAGATCAGCCCCATCTCGAGCGTCAGCACCACCAGCACCCCGAACCAGATCGGGTCGATGCCGAGATTGAGGATCACCGGCAGGAAGATCGGCAGGGTCAGCACCAGCATCGCGAGCCCTTCGAGGAAGCAGCCCAGCACCATGTAGATCGCAAGGATCAGGACCAGCGTGCCGATCCGGCCCAGATCGAGGGAGACGAGAAGGTCGCTCACCTCGGCGGGCAGGTGGCTCAGCGCCACGAAGGGATTG
Source organism: Thioclava sp. ES.031 (assembly GCF_002563775.1). Classification (NCBI taxonomy): domain Bacteria; kingdom Pseudomonadati; phylum Pseudomonadota; class Alphaproteobacteria; order Rhodobacterales; family Paracoccaceae; genus Thioclava; species Thioclava sp. ES.031. The sequence continues at coordinate 1,685,989 of NZ_PDJO01000001.1, forward strand.
ATCAGATGCGCCGCGATCAGGATCAGCATGACCGAGGCGGTGGTCACGATGCTGTCCTGCGCGGCGCGCCAGAAGCTGCGCAGGCTCAGCGTGCCACTGAAAGCCCCGATCGCGATCACGAAGGCCGCGCCGACGCCCGCCGCTTCGGTGGGCGAGAACAGGCCCGAATAGATGCCGCCGATGGTCAGCACGATCACCATGAGGATCGGGATCGCACCGAGGAATGCGCGGCCTTTCTCGGCGGTGCTGGTCGCGGGGCCTTTCGGTCCCATCTCGGCGCGCAGCACGCAGAGGATCGCGATGGTCAGGATGAAGGCGCTCAGCAGCAGAAGCCCCGGCAGGATGCCCGCCATGAAGAGCCGCCCGATGCTTTGTTGGGTGAGGATCGCGTAGATCACGAAGCCGGTCGAGGGCGGGATCAGGATGCCCAGCGTGCCGCCCGCGGCCACGACCCCGGTCGAGAGGCGCGGGCTGTAGGCGTAGCGGTCCATCTCGGCCAGTGCGGTGCGGCCCATCGTCAGCGCCGAGGCGACCGACGAGCCCGACAGCGCCGCAAACCCGCCGCAGCCCACGACTGTCGCCAGCGCCAGCCCGCCGCGCACCTGGCCCACGGTCGCATAGGCCGCGTCATAGAGCTTGCGGCTCATGCCGGTGACGCTCGCGACATTGCCCATCAGGATGAAGAGCGGCACCACGATCAGTTCGGAATTCGACGCGAGCGAGAAGGTCTCGGAGGCCAGAAGCCCGGTCGCGGCCTGCAGCCCGTTCAGGATCCAGATGCCGACGAAGCCCACCGCGAACATCGCGAAGGCCACCGGCACGCGCATCAGGAGCATGCCGAGAAGCAGCGCGAGCCCGACCGATCCGGTGAGAGCGGGGGTCATATTACGTCCCTTTCGGAGTGGTGCTCATAGCCGTGGCGCGACATGAGCCGCAGTGCGCGCAGGACCATCGTCAGCGCGCCCACCAGCGAGAGTACGCAAAGCGCATATTGGAACCACGCATTGGGCAGGTTCAGAAGATTGGTCGAGAGGTTGAGCATCTGGCTCAGCTGCGCGCTCTTGTAGACCGTCACCGCGATCAGCACGAAGATCGCGACGCCCAGGAGCGCCGAGAAAATGTCGATCGCGCGGTTGAGGGCAGGGGGGAAGGCGCTCTCGAAGATGTCGACGACGATATGACCGTCGCGGCGATCGCACAGCGCCATGCCGCCGAAGACGATCAGCACCATCGTCATCGTGATCAGGTCCTGCGAGCCGTAAAGCGGCATGCCGAAATTGCGCCCGATCACGTCGATGACGATCACGGCCACGACGAAGATCAACCCCGTCGTGCCGATGATCGCGGACAGGCCGATCAGCCTGTCCGCCAGTTTCTGCGCGCGCGCGAGCATCACTCGCCCCGCATCGCGGCGAGCGTCGCCTCTCCGCCGACCTTGCTCACATAGGTGTCGGTCACGTCGGCGAGCGCGTCGTCGAAGGCTTTCGAGCCAGCCGCGTCGAGATCGATCACCGTGGTGCTGTCGGAGGCCCGCGCGGCCTCCAGCGCCTTGTTCGCGGTGGCGATCCACGCCTCCTCGGTCATCTTCGAGACCTTCTCGCCCTTCATCGCATCGAGCGCCGCTTTGGCCTTGGGCGACAGCCCGTCATAGGCGGCCTTGTTCATCACCGTGTAGAAGGCGAGGCGGCCAAGGTTCGGACCCGTCGTCACGCTGCCCACGACCTCGTTGAGCTTGAAATCCGACAGCACCGAAGCGCCGCTGACCACGCCGTCGATCAGCCCGGTCTGCAACCCGTTATAGACCTGCGTCATCGGGATCTGCACCGGGGTCGCGCCGAGCGCATCCATCGCGGCCGCCGAAATCGACCCCGCGACGCGGATCTTGAGGCCCTTCAGATCGGCGGGTGTGCGCACCTCCTTGTCGCGCATCATCAGGACGTTGGGCTCCGACCCCCAGAGCGCGATCACCTCGGTCTGCGGATATTCGCCCTTGATGGTGTCGAAGGCCTGCCAGAGCGCCTTGTAGCCCGGCGCGTCGAGCGGCAGCGCGCCCGGCAGTTCCGCGATCAGGCTTTTCGGGAATTGCGACGAGGTATAGCCCTGCAGCCCCCAGCCCATATCGGCCGTGCCCTGCAGCACGCGCACATATTGATCGGCCGGACCCGCGCCCAGCTCGCCGCCGTGATAGCCGCGCAGCGTCACCGCCCCGTCGGTGCCCTCGGAGAGCGCCTTGGCCAGAGGCTCGATCTGGGCCGCGTTGATCGTGTGGGTCGGCGGCGCCCAGTTCGCGTATTTCAGCTCCTGCGCGCCGGCGCCGGTCGCGATGCTCATCGTGGCACCGACCGCGATGGCGGTGGCGACGCTAAGGGTCGTGTGTTTCATGGTCTCTCCTCCCTTTGGACCGTTTGAGCCCCTCCTCCGAGGGCCTGTCGTTCATGTGCCGCGCTAGGCGGCGAGCTCCTCCAGATCTGCGCGCGTCACCGGCTCCGGCGACGCGATGAGTTTGCGGGCCCGCATATGGGCCCGCGCGTTGTCGACGGTCTCGATCGCGGCAAGCCCGCGTTCGTCGAACCGGCCCACGATCCCCGCGGCGATCTCCTCCTCCGCCGCATCGGGGGTCGCATAGCCCGCGATCTGCAATTTGCACGCGCCCTGATCCGACCAGAACCACGGCAGCGCGCCGTAAGCGTCGGTGTCGCCCTTCGCGATCCGCTTCGCAATGAGCCGCGCGTGATCGGTGGCGGCCTGCACGCTCTCGAGCCGGATATGCACGCGACCGCGCGGATCGGGGAAGCTCGCGCAATCGCCGAGCGCCGAAATCGCAGGGTCTGAGGTCAGAAGCCGGGCATCCGTCTTCACGCCGTTGTCTATCGCGAGCCCCGCCGCCTCGGCCAGTTCCACATTCGGGCGCACGCCCGCCGCCACCAGCACGAAATCGGCGGCGATCGCGGTCCCATCGGCCAGCGTCACGCCCGAAGGCTCCACTGCTACGGCGGGCTGGCCCAGATGAAGTGCGTTGCCCCAACCGCGATGCAGATCGGCGAAATGCTCCGACATCCGCTGCGAGACCGCGCGGGCCATCAGGCGCGGGGCGGCCTCGATGACCGCGACCTCATGGCCGAGCTTGCGCGCGACGGCTGCGAATTCCAACCCGATGAAACCGCCGCCGATCACCGCGATGCGGGTCGGTTGGTCGAGTTTCTCGCGCAGGCGCTGCGCGTCGGCCAGCGTGCGCAGATCGCAGGCATGGGCGATCCCCTCGATCGGCGGGCGCAGGTTGCGCGTCCCGGTCGCGAGGATCAGATGGTCATAGGGCAGGGACTGCTCGGCCCCGTCGCGCAGGACGCTCAGCCGCTGCGCCGCGCGGTCGATCGCCTCCACCCGCGCGCCCGGCAGGTAGTCGATCCGCTTGGTGTCGAAGAAACTCTCGGGGCGCAGGTAGAGCGCCTCGGCCTTGCCGTCCTGCAGATAGACCTTCGAGAGCGGCGGGCGCTGATAGGGCAGGCCCGGCTCGTCGCCGATCAGGGTGATCGCGCCCTCGAAGCCGTTCTGCCGCAGGCTGATCGCCGCCTGCAGACCGCCTTGGCCCGCGCCGACTATCGTGACGCTCTCGGGGGTCAAAACTGTTCCTCGGGCAGATGGACCACGAGCCCGTCAAGCTCGGGCGTCAGCTTGATCTGGCACGACAGGCGAGACCGGTCGGTCACTTCCGAGGCTGCGCCTTCGAGCATGTCCTCCTCGCCGCTGCTGCGCGGTCCGACCCGGTCCGCCCATGCCTCGTCGACATAGCAATGGCAGGTCGCGCACATCATCGAGCCGCCGCATTCGCCGACGATCCCGTCGACATCGTTCGAGACCGCCGCATGCATCACGCTGTCGCCCTCATCGGCGTCGATATCGGTGCGGGTGCCGTCCTGAGCGACGTAAGTCACTTTAACCATTGAAATTCCTCCTCCTCTCTCCGATCCGCGCGGGGTCGGGTCAGTTCAGCTCCACCGGCAGGTTGATCGGTCCGCGGAACCCGAAGCCGCGCCAGATCACCGCGTCCGGGTCGGGCAGGCGCATATCGGGGAAGCGGTCGAACAGCAGCGGCAGGATGATCTTGCCCACCGTGCGCCGCGCGATATGGGCGCCCGCGCAATGGTGGGGACCGTTGCCGAAGGCCTGATGGGGGTTCTTGTCGCGGAAGACGAAATACTCCTCGCCATTCTCAAAGATGCTCTCGTCGCGATTGGCCGAGGCCTGGATCGTCATCACCGTATCGCCTTTCGGGATCTCGAAGCCGCCCAACTCGGTATCCTCGGTCACTAGCCGCGAGCTGGCCTGAATCGGCGCGACCCAGCGCACGCCCTCCTCGAAAGCCTTGCTCCACGCGCCCTCGGCACGCACCTGTGCCAGCTGGTCGGGATTGGTCAGGAGCCCGTAAAGGATCGTGGCCAGCGCGTCGCGCGGCTCGTTGATGCCGCCGCCGATCGCGATCTTGATATTGGCCCAGATCTGGCTCATCGGGATCGGATTATCGGCATTGAGCATCACCGAATAGGCCGAGCCGTCGGGCTCCGCGATCCGCTTCTCGCGCAGCTCGGTAAAGAGCGCGTCCATCTCGTCATTGGCCTTGTCTGAGATCGCGAAGGGCTCTGGCTGCCAGCCGAAGTTTCCCGCCCCGTCGATCAGGTGCTGCGACCAGCGCTGCATCTGCGCGTCGCTGGCCTCGGGGATGCCGAGGATATGCGCGAGGATGCGCGCGGCCAGAGGGCCGCAAAGCTCGGAGAACAGATCGACCATCTCGCCACGCGGCAGCCGCCCGACATATTCCTCGGCGAATTTCTGATAGAGCGGCCCCCAGTCCGACTGGATTTTCTTGGGCGTCAGCGCCGGCGCCATCGCCATGCGCTCGCGCAGATGCTCCTCGCCATCCTTGCGCATCAGGGTATGCGCGCGGAAGGCGGGCTTCATCGGCGTGTTGGGGTCGTCGCTGCTGAACAGCGTCGGATTGTCCTTCACCTGCTTGGTCAGCTCTGCCGTCGTCAGGAATGTGCGCCCGGCAGAGGCGACCCGCAGAACCGGGCTTTCAGCGCGTAATCTGCGATAGATCGGATAGGGATCCGTCGTCAGTTGCGCGAGCGTAATCTCCTCGTCCAGCGGTGCGAGCGCCATAGTTTCCTCCCGAAATCTCCTCCGGGGTCCTGACTAAAGGCTGCAGTAACTTGTAACAATAAGATGAATTTAGTATATATCATCAAATAATTTGATGGATCTCATGTCACAATCAACCACGTTCACCGGCAGGATCGATATCGCCGCGCTCGAGACGCTGCGGCTCGTCCATGAATTGGGCTCCTTCACGGCGGCCGCCGAGAAGCTCGACGTGAACCAGTCGGCGGTGAGCTACACGATCGCCAAGCTGCGTAGCTATTTTCAGGACCCGCTCTTCGTGCGCGAGGGCGGGCGGCAGGTCTCGACGGAGCGCTGCGAACATATCCTCCAGCAGGTGATCGAGATCCTCGAGAAGCTCGACGATGTCGCGCAGCCGGAGGAATTCGATCCCGCGCAATCGCGCGCCAAGGTGACGATCGCCTGCAATTATTACGAGCGCATCCTGATGATCCCGAAGATCGTCTCGGCCCTGCGCAAACAGGCGCCCCATCTCGAGGTAGAGGTGGTGAATGCGTTGGGCGACGGCCACCTGCGGCTTCTGCGGCGTGAGGCCGATGTTCTGGTCGGACCTTTCGCGCGCGGCGAGTCCGGTTTCCATTCGCGCAGGCTCTATACCGAGGAATATGCCTGTTTCATGGATCCGGGGCATCCGATGGCGGGGCAGGCGCTCGATGTGGACAGCTACCTTGCGCTCAACCATGTCTACATCAATTACGGCGGCGGCTGGAAATCGGCCTATATCCATGAACTCGAAGCCGCAGGCCATTCGCTGCGCCCGACGATCACGGTGCCAAGCCCGGCCGGGCTGGCCTCGCTGCTTGCCCAGTCGAACCTTGTCGCGACGATGCCCAGTCGGCTCGGCAAGACGATGGAGGGGCTCGTGCTCAACGAAAGCCCGTTTCCCGGCCCGTTCGACCTGTCGGTCGTCTGGACCGCGCGCAAGAACGATTCCGCCATCCATCGCTGGCTGCGCGAGGTGATCGTCGAGACCTGCCGCGGATAGGACCGCCGCGCCGCCCCGGCGCGGGCGGGCCTCAGACGCGCAGCGCGTCGGCGGGGTGCTCGACAGAGGGGTCCGTCTCCTCGGGCTCGGGCTCGGCGGTGCGGATGCCGAAATCCTCGAGCACGGCGAGGATCGCCGGGGTCACGAAGAGCGACAGCACCGTGGCCGCGCTCAGACCGAAGGCGAGGCTCGCCACGATCGGGCGCAGGAATTGCGCCTGCGTCGAGGTCTCCAGCAAAAGCGGGCCGAGCCCGACCACCGTCGTCAGCGAGGTCAGGAAGATCGCGCGGAAGCGGTCGCGCACGGCCTCCTTTCCGGCCTCGAGCATCGGCGTTCCGGTTGCACGTCTCTCGCCGATGAAGGCGTCGAGCAGGATCGCGTCGTTCACCACCACGCCCGCCAGCGTCGCCAGCCCCACGAGGCTCGGCAGCGAGAGCGGCAGGCCAAGCAGCACATGCCCCCACATCACGCCGATCAGGCTGAGCGGGATCGTCGCGATCACCGCGATGGGGCGGATGAAGCTGCCCATGTAGAAGGCCAGCAGCAGGTAGACCCCGACCGCGCCCGTCGTCATGAAACGCGCAAGCGAGGCGCCGGTGGTCGCGGTGTCCTGTTCCTCGCCCAGAACCTGCACCTTCACGTCGGGACGCTTTTGCGCAAGTTCGGGCAGGTAATCCGCCCGCATCGCCGCCATCAGCTCGCGCGAATTGGCCCGCGTCGGGTCGATCGTGCCCTGCACCGAGACCGCGCGCTGCCCGTTCACATGGGTGATCGTGGTGTAACCGCGCGTCTCGCTGACCGTCGCCACTGCAGACAGAGGCACCAGCGCGCCGTTCTTGCCGGGCACCCGCAGCGCCAGAACATCGCCGATAGCGCGCCGCTCGGAGGGCGCGAGCCGGGCCACGATATCGACCTGACCGCGAGCATCGGCGAAGCTCACTGCGCTGTCGCCCCGGAAGGCCGCACGCAGCTCACCCGCCAGCGCGGCAGGCGTCACACCCAGCAGATTGGCCACCGCCGGTTTCATCCGCACCACCAGCTCGGGCTTGCCCGGCTGCAGATCGAAGGTCACGTCACGCACCCCGTCGAAGCCGCGGAAGAAGCGGCGCAGCTCGCGCGCGGTAGTCGCCAGTTCGTCAAGATCCGGCCCGGTGACCAGCAGATCGATCGGTTTGCCGCCCGCGCCGCGCTCCTTGTCGGTGATCCGGAAGGCGGCCATGTCGGGCATCTTGCCGACCAACTGCTTCCAGCGATCGAGCACCGTGCCGACCTCGGTGGTGCGCGTTCCGGCAGGCAGCAGCGAGGCGCTCACGGTGGCCATGTTCGGCCCCGTGGTCGGGCTGTCGGCATTGCTGCCATAGGTGATCGTGTAGCTTCTGACGAGGGGCTGGCCGTCCGGCTGAGCGGGGCTCAGCTCGGCATCCATCTCCTTGAGCGCCTTGACGACCTTGCTCACCCGCGCCTCGGTCAGCGAGAGCGGCGCGCCCGCGGGCAGCAGAAGCCGCGCCTCGACCGTGTCGCTCTCCAAGGTTGGGAAGCTCTGGTATTTCAGGAACCCTCCGGTGAAGGGCGCGATCGAGAGCGCCACGACAAAGATAGCCAGCCCCAGCGTCAGGTAACGCCAACGCAGCGCGACCCCGGCAAGCGGCACGATGGCACGGTCGCGCAGCCGCTCGAAAGCGCCGTTGACCGCGCGTTGCACGGGGCCGGGGCGCATGTCGTGTTTCAGCGAGTGGCGCATATGCGCGGGCAGGATCAGGAAGGCCTCGATCAGGCTGACCGTCAGCGTGATCAGCAGCACGATCGGGATGTATTTCAGCAGCGCGCCGATATTTCCGGTCAGGAAACTGAGCGGCCCGATCACCATCGCGGTGGTCAGGAAAGACGCCAGAACGCCGGGAAAGACCTGCATCGTTCCTTTGACGGCGGCGACACGGGCGGGCTCTCCCGTTTGTCGCCTGCGCACGATGTTTTCCGAGATCACGATCGCATCGTCCATCAACAGACCCGTGGCGACCAACAGCGCCACCATCGTCATCATGTTGATCGTATAGCCCAGCATCTGCATCGCGAAGATCGCGCCGAGGAAGCTGATCGGTAGGCCCATCGCGACCCAGAAGGACATGCGCAGCCCGAAGAACAGCCACATCGCGACCAGCACGAGGATCAGGCCCTGCAGCCCGTTGACCCCGATGATGCGCAGGCGCTCGACGATGTTACGCGTGGAATCCGCCGAGATCGCGAGCTGGATATTGCCCGGCGCTTCGGCCTGTGCCTGTGCCATTTCGCGGTCGAGCGCGGCCCGCACCCGCAGCGCATCCTGAGAAGCGGTCTTCTGCACCGTGACGATGGCGGCGCGCTTGCCGTCGAAATAGGTGGCCTGCGAGGGATCGGCGAAGCCTTCGCGGATCTTCGCGACATCGCCCAAGCGCACCTCGCCGCCCGCGGCACTGCCCGCAATCGGGATCTGCGCCAGCTCGGCGGGCGTGCGTTTCTCGCCAAGGAAGCGCAGCGCCACTTCGCCCGAACGCCCCTCGATCGAGCCTGCGGGCATATCGAGGCTGTAACGCGCCAGCGTCGCGCCCACGGAACTCAGGTTAAGCCCGAAGCGCTCCAGCGCGGCGCGGTCGAACTCGATCGCGATCTCGCGGTCGGAAAAGCCGTTCACCGAGACCAGCGAGATCGCCGGGTCGGCGCGCAGCTGATCGGCGAAGCTCTGGGCATAGGCGTAGAGCACCGCCGGATCGTCCGGCCCGGTCACCGCCACCGACGAGACCGAGGCGGTGCGCTCGACGATCTGCACCACCGGATCGTCGGCCTTTTCGGGGAAGGAATTGATCCCGTCCACCGCATCCTTGATGTCGTTGTAGAAGCGCGTCATGTCGGCGCCCTCGATCATCTCGGCGGTGATCTGGGCGCTGTTGTCGCGTGCAAGGCAGGTCAGTTTCGCAAGGTTCTCGACCCGCGTCAGGACCGGATCGGTCACGGTGCAGATGCCGGTCTCGACCTCCGAAGGCGCGGCGCCGGGATAGGTGATGCGGACCGAGACATCAGAGGGCGGGGTCGCCGGGAAGGTGTCGCGCTGCAGGCTCGGCAGCGCCATCAGCCCGAGGCCCGCAATCGCGATCATCGCGATATTGGCCGCCGTGCGATGACCAGCAAAAAGCGCGATCATTGCGCATCTCCCGCGGGCTTGGCGGCGCTGTCTCCGCTCGGTGCGGCGTCGCCTTCGGGCGCGGTGCCCTTGCCGCCGCCGCCACCTCCGCCACCGCCACCGCTGCCCGGTTGCGGGCTGGTGGCCGTCTGGCCGAGCGCCTCGGCGGCGATCTCGGCCTTGCGCGCCTCATCCTCGGTCGCCTTTACCGTCATGCCCGGCACGGCGATGGAGGGATCGGTGACGACCAGCTTGTCGCCCGCTTTGAGCCCCTGCGCGATCACTGCCAGATCGCCCGAGACGAAGCTGGTCTTCACCGCGCGCTTCTCCAGCGTACCATCCTCGGACACCACCATCGCGGTGCCGCCAGCGACCGCCTCGGCGGGCACGACGAGCAGGCTTTGCTTTGGCGCGGCGAGCTCCACCGCGACGACCATGTTGCGCCGCAGGGGCGGGCGCTCGCCCGCCTGCGCCTGACCCAGCGGATCGTCGACGCGCACCACGACGGGCGCGCTTTGCGTGGTCTCGTCGATCGCCTCGCCCATCCGCTCGACCCGGGCCTTCCAGACAATGGGATGCTCGGGCTCGGGCAGGGTGACGCGCGCCTTTAGATCGGTGACCTTGGTGCCGTCGCCCGCGAGCCGGAGCAGGGGTCCCATCCGCCCGATCGGGAATTGCGCCGAGATATCGACCGCTGCGACGCCTTCGCCACTCAGCAGAACCTGACCGCGATTGACGTATTGGCCCAGATCCGCGTCGAGCGCGTTCACCCGCAGCTCAAAGGGCGCGGTGATCGTCGACAGCCCGATCGAGCGGTCGATCGTCGCCGCCTGCGTATCGAGCACCTCGCGTTCGGCCTCGTTCAGCTTCAGCTGGCTTTCGAGATCGGTCACCTTGGTCTGCGCGGTCAGCTGCTGGCGGCGCGCCGCGTCGAGCTGGGGCTGGGTGATCCGGCCCAGATCGTGCAGCGTCTTCTGGCGGTCGAGTTCGTCCTGGGCCAGCGCAAGATCGGAGCGCGCCAGCTCGAGGCTCGTGCGCACCGTGTCATCCTTGACCTTGGAGGCCGCGACCTGCGCCTCGAGACTGGCGCGCTGCAGCTTCAGATCGCTGTCGTCGATGGTGAAAAGCGGCGTGTCCTTGGCCACGATATCGCCCGGCGCGAGCGGCTTGGCGATGTCGCGGATCTCTCCCTCGATCCGGGCGACGGCGCGCCATTCGCGCACCGGCGCGACCGTGCCATAGCCGGTGACGCGCGGGATCATCTCGATCGGGGCGAGCGTGATCACCCGCACCAGCGCGGCGGGCCGGTTCGCCTCGCTCGGGCTGGGCAGAGATTTCAGATCGCCCGCAAAAACGATCGCGGCCACACCGAGCGCGGTCGGAACCGCCACCATCGCGAGCCGTGCGAGGCCCGTTCCAATTCCAACCATGACGTCCCTCTTCGCGCATGTCTTTTGACTACTTTTGCAAACCTGAGCGCCGGTAGCTAGCGCAAATGTGACGCAGGGTGGATCGCGCCCATTTGCGGCGAACTTTGTTGGCTTTCAGTGTTTTCCGGGAAGACGGTTTCGCACGGGGGCGCTCTTGGGCAGGCGTCCTGCGGGCGGCTGCTTGGCGTGCGTCGATCATGGTATGGGGGAGGGCCGCCGAAGCGGAAAAGGAAAGGCCGGGCGCGCGCAGGACGCGCACCCGGCGGGGCAAGGCTGTTTAGCCTTTCACGATCATCCGATAGCGCAGCTGGTCGAAGATCACCGCGAAGATGAGCAACAGGCCGATGAGCACCATCTGCATGTAGGAGCTGACCTGCGCGAGGTTCATCCCGTTTTGCATCAGGATGATGAAGAACGCGCCGAGCACGACATTCTCCACCCGGCCGATCCCGCCGCGCAGCGAGACCCCGGCAATGACGCAGGCCGCGATGCTCTCCATAGCGATCGTGCCGCCGAGGTTCGCATCGCCGCTCTCGACGCGCGCGGTCAGCAGCAGGCCGGTCAGGGCCGCGATCACGGCGCAAAGCCCATAGACGAGGATCAGTGTGCCGCGGGTGTTGATCGCCGACAGATGGGCCGCCTTGATGTTGCCGCCCACGGCATAGATCCGGGCGCCGACGCGGGTGCGGGCCATCAGCACCCACATCACGATGATGGCGATCACGGCGATCACCACGGGCACGGGAACTCCGAACACCCGGCCGAAGCCGAACGTGTCGCCAAAGGCGAAGGGCAGGCCCGAGACCGGCACGCCCCCGGTCAGGAACAGCGCAAGCCCGGTCCCGACAGACGAGACACCCAGCGTCATGATGAAGGGCGAGACGTCGAACAGCGCGACGCCGATCCCGTTCACCGCGCCCACGATCAGCGCGACCGCGAAGCCTGCGAAAGCGCCGATCAGTATGACGAGCCAGATCGCATCGGGGAAGATTTGCGCGGCCCATGTCATCGCCAGCGCCGAGACGACGGAACTGAGCGCGATCACCGTGCCCACCGAGAGGTCGAAGCCCCCCGAGATCAGCACCAGCATCTGGCCCAGCGACACGAGCACCAGATAGACCGATTGCCGTGCCACGTTAATCAGGTTCTGCGGCGACAGGAAGTTCGGCGCGGCGAGGGTGAAGATCACGACGGCCGCGATGAGGAAGAACGGCAGCACGCCGAGCTTGATGAAGATACGCAGCGGCAGCGCCGCCAGCGACGGCTTGGAATTGGCCTGCATCATGCGGGGCTTCCTTCTGTGTCTTGGAGTGTCTGTTGGGAGGCGCCGGGCTGGTCGAAGAAATAGCGCAGGACGATGTCCTCGCGCAGGTCATCGCGCGGCAGCTCGGCGGTGATCTTGCCATTGGCGAGCACGATGGCGCGGTGGGCGAGGTTCATCACCTCGGGCAGATCCGACGAGATCACCACCACGGCCTTTCCGGCCTCGGCCAGTTCCGCGATCAGCCGGTAGAGCGCCGCGCGGGTGCCCATGTCGACGCCCACGGTCGGCTCGTCGAAGATGTAGAGATCGGCCTCATGCCCGAAGGCCTTGCCGAACAGCACCTTCTGCTGATTGCCGCCCGAGAGCTTGCCGACGACGCGGCTGCGGTAGCTTTCGTGCAGTTCGACATGGCCGAAGATTTCCGCCGCGCGGGTGCTCAACTGACGCGAGCGCAGCAGCGGGCCGCCTTCGGCCATCAGATCCATCACCAGATTGCCGCGCGGCGTCTCGGCGAGGATCAGGCCCTCGTGCTTGCGGTCGGGCGAGAGATACCACGCGCCCGCCTTCACCAGCTTGCGGGTCTGGGCGCCGGTGACGTCCCGGCCCTTGAAGCGGACCTGTCCGGCATGGGTCGGGTTGAGCCCCATCACCGAGCGGAACAGCCGCGACTTGCCCGAGCCCACGAGGCCCGCGACGCCCAGAACCTCGCCCCGGCGCACCTCGAAGGAAGCGTGATCGATACCGGGGGCACTGAGGTCTTGCACGTCGAGGACGACCTCGCCGGGCGTATGGGCGATCGTCGGGTAGATGTCGCGGATCTCGCGTCCGGCCATCATGTCCACGAGAGATTGCTCGGTCATCTCGGCCATCGGCGCGGTGCCGATATGCGCGCCGTCGCGCAGCACCGTCACGCGCTCGGCGATGCGCTCGAATTCATGCACGCGGTGCGAGATATAGATGATCCCCACACCTTCGGATTTGAGCCGCCCGATCACCTCGAAGAGCTGATCGACCTCGCGATCGGTCAGCGAGGCGGTAGGCTCGTCGAGGATCAGGACCGACAGATCGCCCTGCATCGCCTTGGCGATCTCGACCATCTGCTGCTGCGCCCGCGACAGGCGCGCCACGGTCAGATCCGGGTCGATGTCGAAGTCCAGATCGGTCAGGATCTGCTTTGCCCGCTGGCGCATCGCGCGCGGCGACAGGAAGGGGCCGACGCCCGGCTCGTGGCCCAGAAACATGTTCTGCGCCACGCTCATCGTCGGGATCAGCGAAAATTCTTGAAAAACGGTATGGATGCCTTTGGCCTGCGCATCGGCCACCGAGGCGAACTGGACCGGCTCGCCGCGCATCTCGATCGTGCCGGAGGTCGGGGTATTGGCGCCCGCCAGCAGCGAGATCATCGTCGATTTCCCCGCGCCGTTCTCACCGAACAGCACATGCAGCTCACCCGCATAGAGGTCGAAATCGACGGCATCGAGGGCGAGGACGCCCGGATAGGCTTTGCTCAGCCCATGCGCCTGTAGAAGCGGTTTGCTCGTCATTTGCTGTCTCCCAGGGCAGGAATTGGCGGCGCCGGCGGAAGGGGGAGGGCCGGCGCCGCGCGTCGTCAGTTCACCGAGAAGACCGGCTGGAAGCCGTCCGGCGGCAGCACCGCGGAACGCGGCGTGTCTTCGATATTGTCCTTGGTGATGACGAAGATCTTCGGACCGACATGTTTGACGTAGTCCTTGCCCTCGAGGATCCGCACCGCCTGATCGACTGCGATCCGGCCCTGGATGACCATCGAGTCCGCCGGGGCTGCCTCGATGAAGCCGCGCTGGATGCCGCTATAGACGCCGGGCGTCAGGTAGAAGGCGAGGTTGCCGACCTTGTCGGTCAGGCCGCGCTCGCGCAGCAGGCCCTGTGCCACTTCCGCGGTCACCGCGGTGCCCGCGATGTAGCTCACTTCCGGGTTCGCCTGCAGCACGTCTTCGACGAGCTTGAGCTGGGCTTCCTTGCCGGTGTCGCCATAGCGCGGCTCGAGCACTTTCACGGCCGAGCCTTTCACGGCTTCCATGAAGCCCTTGTTCGCGGCTTCGACCCAGCCTGCGCCTGCCGGGCCCGGGAACCAGCCGACGGTCACTTCGTCGCTGCCCTCGGGGTGCTTCTGCGCTAGGTAGGAGCCGATTTCCTTGCCCATCGTCTCGAAGGAGACGAGCGACTTGGCCGCGAGGTCGGGCGAGGACATGCCGTTGACAAGGTCGATGACCGGGATGTTCTTGTCGGCCAGTTCCTTCACGACCGAGTTCAGACCGTCATAGGAGATCGCCCCGATGATGACCGCCTGCGCGCCACCGGCGGCACAGTCCTCGATCTGGCTGATCTGCTTGGCGAGGTTGGTGTAGCCACCGGCCTCGACCACGTTCAGGCTGACGCCTTCGCGCTTGGCCTCTTCGGTCACGCCGTAATCGACGCCGAGCCAATAGGCGTCTTTCATGTGGGGGAAGGAGACGCAGATCTTGTAATCCTTGTCGGCCTTGGCCAGCGCCTCATATTCGATGGGCTGGGCGGTGCCATCGGCGGAGAAGGCCGGGACGACCTCTTCGGCGGGGTAGGGGAACCACGCATCCTCGGCCATGGCCGGGAGCGCGGCACACGTTGCGCCCAGAAGCGCGACGGATGTCAGGACATGTTTCATTGTTCAGAGACCTCTCTGTTGCTTGGTTTGATCGCGGGTTGACCCCGCTTGTGGAATAGCGTCGGCGCGGGGCACCCGGGATTTACCCGAGCGCGGCGCGGATCTTGTCGAGCCGTTCGCGGCGTGCGGTGCGCGCGGCCAGTGCCTGTTCCATGGTCACTTCGACGAAGCGCACCTTGGTGTTGGGTTGCAGCTGCCCGATCAGGTCCATATCGGCCGAGATCACCGCGCCGAGGGTGAAATACCCCCCGCCCGAGACCGCGTCGCGATGGAGCACTATGGGCTCCTGTCCGCCCGGCACCTGGATCGAGCCGTAGGAATAGCAGCCATCGACGATGTTCGACGGGTCGGAGCCCGCGCCGAAGGGCTGTTCACGCTCGACGAATTCCATCGGCGCGCCGCCGCGGAAGCGATAGCCCATCCGGTCCGCCTCGGGGGCGACGGTCCACTCGTCGGCGAAGAACTGCGCCTGCGAGGCCGGGGTCAGCCGGTGCCAGTAGAGGCCCGGGAGGACCCGCAGGCTGACCGGCGTCTCGACCGGGGCGAGCAGCGCCTTGTCGAGCGTGCGCTCGGTCATGTCCTTGGACTTGCCGACAGGGATCACGTCGTCCGCCGCAATGGCGCGGCCCTCGACCCCGCCAAGTGCGCCGATCGGATAGGTCGAGCGCGAGCCGAGTGCGCTCGGCGTGTCGATCCCGCCGCCGAAGGCGATGTAGATGCGCGCGCCGGATTTCAGGAAGCCGAAGCTCAGCGTCTGACCGGCCTTCACGACGAAGGAGGACCAGCTTTCGCGCGGCTCGCCATCGACCATGATCGGCATCTCGCCACCGGTGACGGCCACGAGCGTGTCATCCTCGAAACTCAGCTCCGGGCCCATGAAGACGGCTTCCAGACCGGCCTCGGCCTCGTCATTGCCGACCAGCATGTTGGCGACCCGCATCGCGAAGCGATCCATCGCGCCGCCTTCGGGAATGCCGAGATGGAAATAGCCCGGACGACCAAGATCCTGGATCGTCGTCGACAGGCCGGGTTTGACAACCTTAAACGCCATTGAGGGCCTCCATCAGTTTCGCATTGGTGCCCGCCATATCGGCGTTGAACGCTTCGAGATCGAAGGTCACTTCGGCAATGCGGGGGGTATAGGTGCCGTCTTTCACGGCGGCCTCGATCCGGTCGAACTCGGCGCGGTCGATCGGTTTCCACTTCACGATGTCGCCGGGTTTGAAGAAGACCATGAAGTCTTGCAGATAAGAGACGGTCTGGGTCGGATCGAAGATCGTCATCGGGGTGATGCCGAACATCTGGTAACCGCCCGCGCCGCGCACCGAGTAGATGCAGCCGAAGCAGCCGCCTATACCGACCGTGTGCTTGGGCGTGTCGGTCCGGGGGCGCAGGTATTTCGGCACCTCGATCTGCTTCTCGCGCTCGACGAGCTGGTAAAGGAAGGGCAAGCCCGCCACGAAACCCACCATCGACACGAACCACGGCTGCGAGTGATAGGCCTCGATGAAGGCCTCCACGCTGTCATAGCCGTTGATCCGCGCGGCATATTCGAGATCGGTCGCCTCCGGATCCTGATGGCGTTCGCGGAACCGCATCAGGGTTTCGTGGGTCCAGGGGTCCTGGAAATAGACCGGGACCTCGACGATCCTCGTGTCGAGGCGCTTCTCGCCGGCCTCGGCCTTGTGCTCGAGTTCCTTGATCCGCGCCATCATCTCGTCGGGCGAGATCACGTCGGGGTTGAAGCGCACTTCAAAGCTGGCATTGGCGGGGCAGATCTCGGTCACACCGGGAATGTTCGCCTCGGCCACGGCGTTGCGCAGCGACAGTGCTACGAAGAAGGCTTCGAGCGACATCTCCTCGTCGACCTCGACATAGACGTGCTCGTCGCCGCCAAAGGAATACCTTGTCTTCATGGGGATCTCCTATGCTGCGTCGGTTGCGGTGAGGTTGCCGGCATCGAGCCACGGCTCGAGCCATTGCGTATGGAAGTCGCCGGCGCGCACGCCCGGATCGGCGGCGAGCGCCAGATGCAGGGGCGTGGTGGTCTTCAGACCGCCGATTTCCAGGTCTTTCAGCGTCTCGGCCATCAGGTCGATCGCGGCCTCGCGGGTCGGCGCATGAACGATCATCTTGCCCAGAAGCGAGTCGTAGAAGGGCGGGATCTGATAGCCCTCATAGAGGAAGTGATCGAAGCGCAGACCGTTGCCTTCGGGGATCGACAGCGAGGCCACCTTGCCGGGGAAGGGCAGGAACTGCATCAGCGGATCCTCGGCATTGAGGCGCACCTCGATCGCGTGGCCCGTGCAGGTGATCTGATCTTGCGTGACGGGCAGCGTCTCGCCGCCCGCGATCAGCAGCATCATCGCGACCAGATCGAGCCCGGTGATCATCTCGGTCACGGGATGTTCGACCTGAATACGGGTGTTCATCTCGATGAAGTAGAACTCATCGGCGGCCGCATCGTAGAGATATTCGATCGTGCCCGCGCCGCGGTAGTTCACGGCTTCGGCCAGCGCGACCGCCGCGTTGCACATCGCCTCGCGGGTGGCGTCCGGCAGGCCGAAAGCGGGGGCTTCTTCCCAGACCTTCTGGCGGCGGCGCTGCAGCGAGCATTCGCGCTCGTAGCAATGGACCGCGGCCCCCGTGCCGTCACCGAGGATCTGCACCTCGATATGGCGCGGATTGACGATCACCTTTTCCAGATAGAGGCCACCGTCGCCGAAAGCCGCTTCGGCCTCGGCGCGGGCCTGCGGGGCGAGACGGGAAAGTTCGGCCGCGTCCTGCGCGATCCGGATGCCGCGACCACCACCACCGGCGGCGGCCTTGATCATCACCGGGTAGCCGATCTCGTCCGCCACGCGCAGGGCCTCGTCTGCCGAGATGCGCCCGTCAGAGCCGGGCACCGTCGGCACGTCAGCCTCTTTCGCGGCGATCCGGGCGGCGACCTTGTCGCCCATCCGCTCGATCGTCTCGGCCTTGGGGCCGACGAAGATCATCCCGGCGTCTTCCACGGCGCGGGCGAAATCGGCGTTCTCGGCGAGAAACCCGTAGCCCGGATGGACCGCATCGGCGCCCGCGTCTTTCGCGGCCGCCACGACGGCGGGGATGTTCAGGTAGGATTTCGCAGCCGGGGCAGGCCCGACACAGACCGCCTCATCGGCGAGCTTGACCGCCAGCATCTCGGCATCGGCCTCGGAATAGGCCTGCACCGTCTTGATGCCGAGCGATTGCGCAGCGCGGATGATCCGCACGGCGATCTCGCCCCGGTTTGCAATGAAGAGAGTTTCGATCGCCATTGGATCAGCCCATCTTCGCGAGCACATCGCCCGCCGAAACCGGCGTCGCATCCGCCGCGACATAGTCCGAGAAGGTGCCCGCGGCCTCGGCCTTCACCTCGATGAAGGTCTTCATCACCTCGATCAGCCCGATCGTGTCGCCGACCGTGACCGCGTCGCCCGCGGATTTGAACGGCGCCGAATTCGGGTCGGGCTTGTGGTAGAAAGTTCCGGGAAGCGGGGAAACGATATCCGTCATGGCTCTCTCCTGTCAGGTCTTTTCATTTTCAGCGAGAACCATCGCCGCGGGGGCAATGGTGACGCCGTTTTCTTGCAGTGCAGTCTTGATCGCGTGGCCGATTTCCAGCGCACCGGGCGTGTCCGAGTGGAAGCAGATCGACTCGAACTCCACCGTAATCGTCTTTCCGGTGACCGTCTCGACGGTGTTCTCGAGGCAGGCGCGTACGCATTTCGCGGCGAGCTTCTTGGGGTCGGGGGCGGAGACGTGGCGGGCGAAGACGATCGAGCCGCTGTCGTCATAGTCGCGGTCGGCATAGAACTCGCGCACGACCGGCTGACCGAGGCGCTTGGCGACCGCGTAGGTCTTCGAGATATCCATGCAGAACAGGATCAGCCCCGGCGCGTAGCGTTGCAGCGTCTCGACCAGATGGCGCGAGAGGTCCTCGTTGCGCGCGGCCTCCATGTAGAGCGCGCCGTGCGGTTTGACGTGCTGCAGCGGCACCCCGTAGCGGCGGCCGAATTCGCGCATCGCCCCCACCTGGTAGATGATGTCGTTCACCAGCTCCTCGGAGCTCGCGTTGATGTGGCGGCGCCCGAAACCTACGAGATCGCGATAGCCGGGATGCGCGCCGAGACCGACGGAATGCTGATGGCAGAGCTTCGCGACCCGGTTCATCTGCATCGGGTCGCCAGCGTGAAAACCGTTCGCGACATTGGCCGAGGAGATCAGCGGCATCAGCTGATCATCCGGCGCGCCAGCCATGGCCCAATGGCCGAAGCCTTCTCCGAGGTCACAGTTCAGGTCGATGAGTTTCGGCATGTCTCTTTCCAGATCTCTGTTGCAAGATCAGCTTTCGATAATGTGAACGACATGTAAAATTCTAATATCACCGACAGCTTTATCGTGTTAACCGATATAGATGGGTCGCGACGTCAGGCGTAACCCATTGAAAAATAGAACGCTGATTTTGCGCTGTGCAGATTGCGAACGTTGGGTATCTGAAATGGTGGGATGCCATTATCGGAAAATCCGAAAGGAGACGGCATGAACTTCCGTCAGCTCAAGTATTTCGTGGCCACCGCCGAGACCGGACAGGTCAGCCGGGCGGCCAACGAACTCTCGATTTCCCAGTCCTCGGTGACCACCGCGATCCGCGAGCTTGAGGCCGAGATGGATACCGAGCTTTTCACCCGGACCTCGCACGGGATGGAGCTGACCCAATCCGGGCGCGAGTTGCTGGGCCTGTCCTACGATATCCTCACCAAGCTCGACGAGGCGGTGAATATCCGCGAGCGCAGCTCCGGCGTCACCGGGCGGGTTCTCGTCGCGACCACCTACACGGTGATCGGATATTTCCTGCCCTATCATCTGGGGCGGCTGGCGCGGTTGCATCCCAATCTCGATATTCAGCTCCACGAGCTGAACCGCGAGGCGGTGGAGGAAGGGCTGCTGTCGAACCGCTTCGACATCGCGATCGTGCTGACCTCGAACGTGATGAACCCGGAACTGGAGAGCGAGACGCTGATGCGCTCGCCCCGCAGGCTCTGGCTGCCGCAAGGCCATCGGCTGGCGAACCTGCGCAGCGTCGATTTCAAGGAGATCGCCGACGAGGACTATATCATGCTCACCGTCGACGAGGCGGCGAACACGACGATGAAATACTGGAACTTCGGTTCGACCCAGCCGCGCGTGAAGCTGCGCACCTCGTCGATCGAGGCCGTGCGCTCGATCGTGGCGAACGGGCAGGGGGTAACCGTGCTCTCCGACATGGTCTATCGGCCCTGGTCTCTCGAGGGCAAACGCATCGTGACGGTCGAAACCGATCCGCCGGTTCCGACGATGGATGTCGGCCTGGCGTGGCGCCGCGGGGCCGAGCTGTCTCCGGGCGCGGTCGCGCTCTACGATTACTTCCGGCTGACCTTCGACAGCTCGCTGACGCTGAACAGCTGAGCCAAGGCGATCGAGGGATCGCGCGCAATCGACGGCTTTAGAAGTCGTTCCTGCCAAACAGACTGCCGCCCGGTTCCCCGGCATGATCGTGCGCAGGATTTTCGACCTTTGAGCGGGGTTTCTCCGAGCCCGCGGGGGCTCAGGAACGGTCCTCACCCCGCGGTGTTCTCTGTCTGCCGGCCGACGGTCGGCGCATATAATGGAAGGAGAACACTATGACCTACACCATCAAGTCGATCGCCATCGCGGGACTTCTGGCCGGTGCCGCGCCCGTTGCGGCCCTCGCTCAGGCTGACGTCTCGACGGAAACGAACGGCGCCGCATCGGTTGCGGCACAGGGTGCAGGCGCTGAGGTCGGCGCGAGCGCGGATATGGGCGCTTCGGCAGAGGCCGGAACCAATGCCGGCATGGGTCAAGATGGGTCGGTGACGACCTATGGGCAGCTCATCGCGGGCCTGAAGGCCAACGGGGAGGCCTCCACCGAGCAGTTCGCCGATTATGAAGTGGGCACCGATGGCAATGCGGAGATCGTCGCGCTTTCCGACCTGAAAGGCGCAGGCGCAGAGAATGGCTCCGCCGCGCTCGAGAACGCGATGAGCGCCGACGTGGATGCCGATTACAGCCAGCTTCCCAGCAGCGTCTTCGACGGCACCGGCTACACGGCCGAGGATGTCGCCGCCGCCTATATCGACGCCGACGGCAATCTGGTCGTGGTGGTCGACGGCCAAGCCTGATCGCCTTTGAAACGGATCGTCCCGGAGCCCCCTGTCGCACGCGGCAGGGGGCTTTCGCATTTCTGCGGCGGACGTGCTCTCAGAACGCCCAGTCCTCGTCCTCGGTCGCGACGGCCTTGCCGATCACGTAGCTCGACCCCGAGCCCGAGAAGAAGTCGTGGTTCTCGTCCGATCCGGGCGAGAGGGCGGCGAGGATCGCGGGGTTCACGCGGGTGGCCTCGTCGGGGAAGAGCGCCTCGTAGCCGAGGTTCTGCAGCGCCTTGTTGGCGTTGTAATGCAGGAAATGCTTCACATCCTCGGTCAGGCCCAGACCGTCATAGAGCTGCTCGGTATAGCGGCCCTCGATGTCATAGAGATCGAACATCAGCGAGAAGGCGAAATCCTTGATCTCGGCGCGCTCGGCCTCGGTCACATGCTCCAGCGCGCGCTGGAACTTGTAGCCGATGTAATAGCCGTGGATCGCCTCGTCGCGGATGATCAGCCGGATCAGGTCCGCGGTGTTGGTCAGGCGCGCGCGGCTCGACCAGTGCATCGGCAGGTAGAAGCCCGAATAGAACAGGAAGCTCTCGAGGAAGACGCTCGCGAGCTTGCGCTTGAGCGGGCTCGCCGTCGCGTCGTATTCGTCGAGGATCAGCCGCGACTTCGCCTGCAGATGCGGGTTCTCCTGCGACCAGCGGAAGGCCTCGTCGACCTCTGCGGTGTTGCACAGCGTCGAGAAGACAGAGGAATAGCTGCGCGCATGGACCGCCTCCATGAAGGCGATGTTGGACAGCACGGCTTCCTCGTGGGGCGTCGAGGCATCCGCCATCAGCGCGGGCGCGCCGACCGTGTTCTGGATCGTGTCCAGCAGCGTCAGCCCGGTGAAGACCCGGATCGTGAGCGTCTGTTCGTCCTCGGTCAGTTGCGACCAGCTTTGAATGTCATTCGACAGCGGCACCTTCTCGGGCAGCCAGAAATTCGACGTGAGCCGGTTCCAGACCTCCAGATCCTTGTCGTCCTGAAGGCGGTTCCAGTTGACGGCACGGGGGACGGGGCGCGGAACGGGGCGGGGCGTGTGCAGATCTTTCATGGCGGGCCTCACAGGGAACAGGAAACGCAGCCCTGCACCTCGGTCCCCTCAAGGGCCGCTTGGCGCAGGCGGATGTAGTAGATGGTCTTGATGCCACGCCGCCAGGCGTAGATCTGGGCGCGGTTGATGTCGCGGGTGGTGGCCTCGGCGGGGAAGAACAGCGTCAGAGAGAGCCCCTGATCGACATGCTCGGTCGCCGCCGCATAGGTGTCGATGATCGCCTCGGGGCCGATCTGATAGGCGTCGCGGTAGAACTCCAGATTGTCGTTCGTCATGTAGGGCGCGGGGTAATAGACCCGGCCGATCTTGCCTTCCTTGCGGATCTCGATCTTCGCGGTGATCGGGTGGATCGAGGCGGTGGCGTTGTTGATATAGCTGATCGAGCCGGTGGGCGGCACGGCTTGCAGGTTGCGGTTCCACAGGCCGGTCTCCATCACCCGGTCGCGCAGGGCGGCCCAGTCGTCGCGCGAGGGCAGGGTGATCCCGAAGCGCTTGAACAGGGCCACGACGGCCTCACTCTCAGGCAGCCAGTCGCGGGTGACGTATTTTTCGAAGAAGCTGCCATCGGCATAGGCGGAGGTCTCGAACCCCTTGAAGCTGCGGCCATGCTCGGCGGCCAGCCGGTTAGACTCCGCCAGCGCGTGATAGGCCACGGCGGCGAAATAGACGGAGGTGAACTCGATCCCTTCGGGGCTGCCGTAATGGATGCGCTCGCGGGCGAGGAAACCATGCAGGTTCATCTGGCCCAAGCCGATCGCGTGGCTTTCCTCGTTGCCCTTGCGGATGGAGGGGACGGCGTTGATCGCGTTCATCTCCGACACCGCCGAGAGCGCCCGGATCGCAGCCCCGACGCTCGCGCCGAGATCGCCGCCATCCATCACTTTCGCGATGTTGAGCGAGCCCAGATTACACGAAATATCGGTGCCCATCTGCGCATAGCCCAGATCCTCGTCGAACTCCGACGGCTCGGCCACCTGCAGGATTTCCGAGCACAGGTTCGACATGGTGATCCGCCCCGCGATCGGGTTGGCGCGGTTCACCGTGTCCTCGAACATGATGTAGGGATAGCCGCTCTCGAACTGGATTTCGGCCAGTGTCTGGAAGAAGGCGCGGGCGTTGATCTTGCGTTTGCGGATGCGCGCGTCGTCGACCATCTCGTGATATTTCTCGGTGACCGAAATCTCCGAGAAGGCGCAGCCATAGACCCGCTCCACGTCATGGGGCGAGAAAAGATACATCTCCTCGTTTTTCTTCGCGAGCTCGAAGGTGATATCGGGGATCACCACGCCGAGGCTCAGCGTCTTGATCCGGATCTTCTCGTCCGCATTCTCGCGCTTGGTGTCGAGGAAACGCAGGATGTCGGGGTGATGCGCGTGCAGATAGACCGCGCCCGCGCCCTGACGCGCGCCCAGCTGGTTGGCGTAGCTGAAGCTGTCTTCGAGCAGTTTCATCACCGGGATCACGCCCGAGGACTGGTTCTCGATCCCTTTGATCGGCGCGCCGTATTCGCGGATATTGGTCAGCATCAGGGCCACGCCGCCGCCGCGTTTCGACAGTTGCAGCGCCGAGTTGATGCCGCGCCCGATGCTTTCCATGTTGTCTTCCAGCCGCAGCAGGAAGCAGGAGACGAACTCGCCCCGCGCTGTCTTGCCTGCGTTGAGGAAGGTGGGCGTCGCGGGCTGGAAACGCCCCGCCAGCATCTCTTCCATCAGCCGCATCGCCAGCGCCTCGTCGCCGCGCGCCAGCGTCAGCGCCACCATCACCACCCGGTCCTCGTAGCGTTCGAGATATCGCTGCCCGTCGCGGGTCTTCAGCGTGTAGGAGGTGTAATATTTGAAAGCGCCGAGGAAGGTCGGAAAGCGGAACTTGGCGGCAAAGGCCGCCTCCCAGATCGCGCGCTGGAAGTAGCGCGAATACTGATCGAGCACGGCGGCGTCGTAATAGCCTTCCTCCACCAGATAGCCGAGCTTTTCATCCAGCGAATGGAAAAACACCGTGTTCTGGTTCACATGGCGCAGGAAATATTGCCGCGCCGCCATCCGGTCGGCGTCGAAGCGGATATTTCCTTCCGCGTCATAGAGATTGAGCATCGCGTTGAGCGCGTGGTGATCAAGCCCCGCGAATTCCGAGGCCGCGGCCCCGCTCGGTGTCACGTCGCTGTCGAGCATTCCTGCCTCCAGAAGGTTTCGAGACCCGCGCGCACGCGGGCGATGTCACTGTCCGTGCCCGCCAGTTCGAACCGGTAGAGCACGGGAATATTGCATTTGCGCGCAAGCAGATCGCCCGCGCAGGCGAAGAGCGCGCCGAAATTCCGATTGCCGCTGGCGATGACGCCGCGCAGGCCCGCGCGGCGGGTGGGATCGTTGAGAAAGGCGATGACCGGTTTCGCGACCGCGCCGCGCCCCTTGCCGTCGGCATAGCTCGGGCAGATCAGCACATAGGGGCCGGAGGGCGTCGGCATCGGGGCGTCTGCCGAGACGGGTAAGCGCTGCGCGGGCAGGCCCAGCCGCTCCACGAAGCGCTGCGTGTTCCCCGATGCCGAAGAGTAATAGATCAGCCGTGCCTGTCCCATCGCGGCTAGGTCTCAGGCCAACCGGTTGATCATGTCGGGCCGGAAGCCCGCCCAGTGATCCTCGCCCGCGATCACGACCGGCGCCTGCCGGTAGCCGAGATCCTGCACCATCTCCATCGCGGCGGCGTCCTCGGTGAGGTCGATCACGTCATAGGAGATCCCCTTGGCATCGAGCGCGCGGGTCGTCGCGGTGCATTGCACGCAGGCCGGTTTCGAATAGACGGTGATGGTCATGTTCTGTCCCTTTGTTTGCTGTCGGCAGCGCGGGACAAGGCTCGTGGGCAGGGTGCCGCAGCACATAGCCACGCGCCCGGGCCCTCCGCCGCGGTCGTCGTCTATCTGCTCTGGCAGGTCTCCTGGCTCGCGGCTCGAGCGCCTCGGGGCCCGTCTTCCCGGCGCATCGCACCAGTGACATTCGGACCTAAGGCTCGCCGCTTACAGTTGCGGGGGCAGCGCCGGAATCTCACCGGCTTCCCTCTTCGCCTGCGGAGTGACTCGCAGGAACCAAAGCAACATCATATTGGGTTAATGCGATGACGGCTGTCAATATATAGATTTACCTGCCGCGCGAAATGCGCGCGCGACAGGGCAGTGTCACGCCTCAGGCCCCGTCGCCAAGGGCCCGGATATGCGCCGGGAGGCGGGCGCTCTGGCCATACATGAAGTGGTTCTCCATGCGCTCCGAGAAGCGGCTAGCCTCGGTCTCGCGGCCCACGGCCTCGGCCATTTCGCGGATATGCATCGGGCTCGCCCCGCAGCACACGCCGAGGTAATTCACCCCGATCGCCTGCGCCTCACGCGCGAAGGTGCCGATCTCGTAGCGGTTGCAGGCCAGCGGATCGAGCGCGGTCGGGAAGGTCCGGCCATGCGGCGAGGGGCAGGTGCAGCCGTTGTGATCGGAGAGGTTGAAGAAGGTCGGCTCCTCCTTCGTGGTCCGGTAGGGCACGGGCAGGGCGCCGACATGGCAGCTCACCGCCGCGCGTACCTTGCGCAGCCACGGCATCATCGTCTGCGGCCCGCGGAAGCAGTTCAGCCCGACGACATCGGCGCCCGCCTGTTCGAGCTGCTGGCAGGTCTCGACGATGCCGACTCCGTCCATCATCTCGTTGGCCGCCATCGGCGCGAGCGTCAGCACCACCGGCAGACCCGACGCCTTCGCAGCCTCCAGCGCACAAAGCGCCTCGCCCGCGTAGTAGAAGGTCTCGCCGATGAGGATATCCGCGCCTTCCTCGACCGCCCAGCCGACCATCTCGTCGAACATCGCACGCACCTCGGCCTGCCGCGCCGGATCGGCGGGGTCCCAGATATTCGTATTCGAGATATTGCCCGCCATCAGGTTGCCGGTTTTCGCATCGGCGACCTCGCGCGCGATCTTCAGCGCCGCGCGGTTGAGCGGCTCCAGCAGGTCTTCCTTACCGATCACGCGCATCTTCTCGCGGTGGCCGTTATAGGTGAAGGCCTCGACGATATCGCTGCCGGCGCGCTGGAAATCGACATGCAGATTGCGCAGCGCCTGCGGGTATTCGAGCGCCACCTCGGGCACGAATTCCCCGGCAGTCAGATAGCCGCGCCGTTCCAGTTCGAACAGAAAGCCCTCGGCGCAGATCACCGGGCGCGCGTCGAGCAGGCGGGTCAGTTTGTTGTCATTCATGGAGAGATCCTCTCAGTTCATCCATGACCATCGTTTGGAGTGCCGAGCCTCACAGGGAACGGGGCTGCCGTTCCCTGCTGCAATGGTCCTCGGCCGGGCCGCAGGATGCGACCGCAAGACGAAAAACAGGCTCAGAGGCCGCGTCGGGCGCGAGCGCCGCCGCGCCGGAGCGGCGGGGGCATCTCGATCGGCAGGGCGAAAGGCTGCGGGCGCAGCGAGTCCAGCAGCAACTCGCAGAACACCGCGACGGCGGGCGAGGCTGCGCCGAACGGATAGGCCTGCGTATGGGCGATGATCGCCGCCTTCGCATAGGGCATGTCGCCCGGCAGTCCGCCGAGCCATTCCATGTAGCCCAGCGTGCCCAGCTCACGCGCGCGCAGCGGCGAGATCGGTCCTATATCGAGTTGTAAGAGTGAAAGCGTTCGTTCCAAAAGCATCGCGCCCTCCGCGCAAAACGGCGGAAGTGGTCGCGGCACGGCGATATGCGAGGTCCGATCTGGTCCATCTCTCGTCTCTCCGTCCCAAGGCACCCCGCCCGGGTTTAAGGTGACCGAGATGCGCGCGGGCGCGCATCCGAGATGGCAGGTCTCCTGACTCGCGGGTCGTGGCTTCACCGGACCTTCCCAACCTTTGCAGGTCAGTGGCGTTTCCGGTGGCGCTCGCCGCTTACAGTTGCGGGGGCAGTCACGGAGTTGGGCATCGCCCGCACCGTGTTCCCTTTTCAGCCGACCCGTTGGGGCCGGACACCATCCCGGATTTGATCGCAGGAAAATTCGGCCCTGTCCAGATCGGATTGGGGGAGAGACGAAGATGCGGATGTGGCGGCGCTGGTGTCGGTCGGGAGGGACCTAAGCCCGCCTGCAAACAGAGCGCGCCCGTCTCCAACCCGCGGCCGGACAAGAGGCCCTGCAATGTCCCGCGTTTCCGACTTACAGCCTTACAGCCGCAGGCCCGTCTCGGCATCGAAGACCTTGGCCTTGCCCATATCGACCTCGAAGCTGAAGGGCGCACCCGGGGGCAGGGCGTCTTCCGGGCGGACCCGGGCGATCACCTCGATCTCGCCAAGGGCGAAGACGATCATCGTGTCGGGGCCCGTTGGTTCGACCAGATCGACCGGGCGTTCGAAGACGAAACGATCGGGGCCGGGCAGTTCGGTCCCGGCCATAAAGATCGCCTCCGGCCGGAGCCCCAGAACGACCTTGTGCCCATCGGGTGCGGTGACCCGCTCCGTGAACCTCGCGGGCAGGGGAAAGCGAAGCGCCCCCGCCGTGCCCTCGTCGGTCACCTCCACCGACAGCGCGCCCGTCTGTCCATCGCGCCGCAGGGCGCCGGGCAGCATGTTCATTGACGGCGATCCCATGAAGCTCGCGACGAAGAGGTCGACCGGATCGTCGTAGATCTCTCCGGGTTCGGCCACCTGACGGATATGGCCGTTATCCATTACCGCGATCCGGGTCGCCAGCGTCATCGCCTCGATCTGGTCGTGGGTGACATAGACGACGGTCTTGCCCAGCCGCTGGTGCAGCTTCTTGATTTCGGTGCGCATCTCGATCCGCAGCTTGGCGTCGAGGTTCGACAGGGGTTCGTCGAACAGGAAGACCTCGGGCTTGCGCACCAGCGCGCGGCCCATCGCGACGCGCTGGCGCTGGCCGCCCGAAAGCTGACCGGGCTTGCGGTCGAGATAGGGATGGATCTGCAAAAGCGTGCTGAACTCCTCGACCGCGGTGGCCTGTTCGGCGCGCGGGACGTGGCGGGTCTGCATCCCGAACGTGATGTTCTCGCGCACCGTCTTGGTCGGGTAGAGCGCGTAGGACTGGAACACCATCGCGATGTCGCGGTCGCGCGGCGGGGTGTCATCGACCAGCCGCCCGGCGATTTCGATATGGCCGTCGCTCAGCGTCTCGAGCCCGGCGATCAGGTTGAGCAGGGTGGACTTGCCGCAGCCCGAGGGCCCGACGAGGACGATGAATTCGCCCGCCTCGATCTCGAGGTCGATGCCCTTGATCACCTCGTTCGTCCCGAAGCGTTTGCGCACGCCCTGAAGGGAAATTCCCGCTGCCATTGCTACCCTTTCACCGCTCCGGCCGAGAGCCCGCGCACGAACCAGGCTCCGGCGACGACATAAACCGCCAGCGTCGGCAGCGCCGCGATGATCGCCGCGGCCATGTCGACATTGTATTCCTTCACCCCCGTGGAGGTGTTCACCACGTTGTTGAGCGCCACCGTCACCGGATTGCTGTCTCCGATGGTGAAGGCCACGCCGAACAGGAAATCGTTCCAGATCTGGGTGAACTGCCAGATCACGGTCACCACGATGGCGGGCAGCGACATCGGCAGCACGAGCCGGAAGAAGATCCCGAAGAAGCCCGCCCCGTCGACTTTCGCCGCCTGAATGATGCCGCTGGAAACCCCAATGAAGAAGTTGCGGAAGAACAGCGTGGTGAAAGCGAGGCCATAGACCGTGTGTACGAGGATCAGCCCCGGGATCGTGCCCGCAAGGCCAAGCTGGCCCAGCACCCGCGCCATCGGCAGCAAGATCACCTGAAACGGGATGAAAGCGCCGAACAGCATCAGCGCGAAGATCGTGTCGGCGCCGCGAAAGCGCCACTTGGTCAGTGCATAGCCGTTGAGCGCGCCCAGTATCGTCGAGATCGCCACCGCCGGCACGGTCATCATCACCGAGTTCCAGACATAGGGCGCGAGCCCATTGCAGCGCACGCCCACGCAGGCGCCGTTCCACGCCTTCTCCCAGGCGCTGAAGTCGAACTCTTTCGGCAGGCTGATCAGCGAGCCCTCCCGGATCTCGGCCAGCGATTTCAGCGAGGTCGAGATCATCACCAGAAGCGGGATCAGGTAGTAGATGCAGAACACCCCGAGCACGGCGAACAGCACGGCGCGCATCAGGCTGTGATGCAGCCCCCGGCGCTGGACGATCCCGCTTTTGCTCCGCCCGCTCATCCGCTTGTCTTCCTCAGTTCCGAGTAGAGATAGGGCACGATGATCGCGATGACCGTCATCAGCATCATCGTGGCGCTCGCCGCCGCCACGCCCAGCTCGCTGCGCTGGAAGGCGAAGGAATACATGAAGGTGGCGGGCATGTCGGTGGCATAGCCCGGCCCCCCGCCGGTCAGCGCGATCACCAGATCGAAGCTCTTGATCGCGAGATGGGCGAGGATGATGACGGTGGACAGGAACACCGGCCGCAGCATCGGCAGCACGATCCCGGTATAGGTGCGCCACAGGCCCGCGCCGTCGATCGCCGCCGCTTTCAGGACCTCGTCATCGACCGAGCGGAGCCCGGCCAGAAACAGCGCCATCGCGTAGCCGGAGCTTTGCCAGACGGCTGCGATCACCACCGTGTAGATCGCGTAATGAGAGTTTACCAGCCAGTCGAAACTGAAATTCTCGAAGCCCGCCTGATGCATCAGCCGCTCCAGCCCGAGGCCGGGGTTCAGCATCCATTTCCAGACCGTGCCGGTGACGATGAAACTGAGCGCCATCGGGTAGAGGTAGATCGTGCGGATCACCCCCTCGATGCGCACTTTTTGGTCGAGCAGGATCGCCAGAAGGATGCCGATCGCCATCGAGATCGAGATGAACAGACCCGAGAAGACGAAGAGGTTACGGATCGCCACATACCAGCGTGGCGTCTCCCAGAGCCGGACATATTGGCTCACACCGTCGAATTGGTAGTTGGGCATTACCCCCGACCGGGTCAGCGAGATATAGGCGGTCCAGAGTATGAAGCCGTAAACGAAGAACAGGCTCGCCGCGAAAAGCGGCGAGACCACGATCGCGGGCAGGCGCCGTTCCAGCGCCCGCCCGAACCTTGCCATGGGCCCCGTGCCTCCGGGCATTGCAGGCCCTAGTTTTCCTGCGCGCGCTTGATCGCGGCCGCGAGTTGCTTGACCGCGTCCTCGGAACTCATGTCAGAGTTGAAGAAAGCGGTCACGACGTCGAGGAACTCGCCCCGCACCGAGCGCGGCACCGCCATCTCATGCGCCATCGAGGGCACCAGCGTGTCGTTCTCGATCGCCGCCAGCAGATCGGCGTGCGAGCGTTTGGCGCAGGCGTCGAAATCGTCGAGCGGCACGTCGGTGCGCGCCGGGATCGACCCCTTGGCGAGGTTGAACACCTTCTGGAACTCGGGCGACATGATCAACCGTGCGAGCACTTTCTGGCCCTCGATGCGGTCTTCGCCCTCCACCTTGAAGAAGGTGAAGCTGTCCGAGTTCAGCACGAAGCCTTTGCCCGGCGTGGGCCAGCACAGGAAATCCTTCTCCGGCACTTTGCCGGCGGCAAGGAATTCGCCCTTCGCCCAGTCGCCCATGATCTGGAACCCGGCCTCGCCGCGCATCACCATCGCGGTCGCGAGGTTCCAGTCGCGCCCCGAGAAGTTCGGATCGACATAGCCGCGCAGCTTGCGCAGCTGATCGAAGGACTTGACCATCATGTCCGAGGTCAGAGCCTCCGGGTCGAGCTCCACCAGCGCCTTGCGGAAGAAATCGGCGCCGCCGATGCCCAGCACCACGTCTTCGAACAGCGTCGCGTCCTGCCACGGCTGACCGCCATGGGCGAGCGGCACGATGCCCGCCGCCTGCAGCTTGTCGGCGGCTGCGTTGAACTCGTCCCAGGTCGTGGGCATCTCTTCGACGCCTGCCTTCTTCAGCGCCTCCGGGTTGGCCCACATCCAGTCGACGCGGTGGATGTTGACCGGCGCGGCGACGTATTTGCCCTGGTATTTCATGATCTCGGCCAACGCCGGTGGCAGCACCGAGTCCCAGTTGCCCGCATCCGCCACGGATTGGACGTCGTTGAGCGCGCCTTGCTCGGCCCATTCCTGGATGCCCGGCCCCTTGAGCTGGACAGCCGTCGGCGGATTGCCGGCGACGACGCGGGCGCGCAGCGCCGTCATCGCGGCATCGCCGCCACCGCCCGCGATCGGCGAGTCGATCCATTCGCCGCCCTCGGCTTCGAAGGCTTTCTTCAGTTCTCCGACGGCCTTGGCCTCGCCGCCCGAAGTCCACCAGTGCAGGACCTCGACCGTGCCATCCGCCTGCGCCGCGCTCGCACAGAGCGCGCCGGCGACGCTTGCCGCCGCCATCATGGCTTTACAAATGTGCATGTTTTCCTCCTCCTCCCGGTCGAGTTCGCGGTCCAAGATCGCAGCCCGACACGAGATTTAGGCTGAGACGACAGGCGCAGAACGTCATTGATCTCGATCAACGATTTGTGAATCGCGGGTGAGCCGGACCGGGCAGAGGCGAGTTTGACCCTTGGCATCCCTACGCAAGTCCGGGCGATTGCGCTGCCTGCCGAAAGGCTTACCATCGCCTCGGGATGACTGAAGGCCCCGTGATGCAGGATACCGACGCCGCGCCAGCTTTTGCCGAAACCGCCGAGGCGGTGATCGCGCGTCTGTCCGTCCCCTTTCCGAACGGGCTGAGCGCTGAGGAGGCCGCCACGCGCCTCGCGCGCCACGGCCCGAACGCTCTGCGACGTCCCAAGCCCCGAAGCGCATTGCGCATCCTGCTGCATCAGTTTCAGGGGGTGATCGTCGCGCTTCTCGTTCTGGCAACGGTGTTCTCGCTGGTCATCGACGATATCGTCGAGGCGCTGGCGATCCTCGTCGTGCTGCTCTTGAACGGCGCGATCGGGTTTTTCACTGAGTTGCGCGCCACCCGCTCGATGGAGGCGCTGTTCAGCGTCGCCGAGGTCCGCACCCGCGTCCGTCGGGACGGGATGCTCATCGAGGTGGATGCCCGCGATCTCGTGCCGGGCGATCTCGTCATGCTCGAAGCGGGCGATGTGGTGACCGCCGATCTGCGACTCGTCGAGGCGTCGGGGCTTCATTGCGACGAATCCGTGCTGACCGGCGAGTCCCTTCCGGTGCTCAAGACCACCGAGCCGCTGCCATCCGATGCGGTGCTGGGGGATCGCACCAATATGGGGTTCAAGGGCGCGGCCGTCACACGGGGGGCCGGAACCGGCGTGGTGGTGCGGACCGGCATGGAGACCGAGATCGGCAAGATCAGCCAGCTTGCGATGGCGGCCAGTACGGAACCCACACCGCTCGAACACCAATTGACGCGGCTCGGGCAGCGACTGGTCTGGCTGACGATCGTTCTTGCCGTCGCGATCATCGTCACGGGGCTGGCGCAGGGCCACCCGCTCACCAGTATGATCCAGACCGGGGTCGCTCTTGCCGTGGCCGCGATCCCCGAAGGCATCCCCGTCGTGGCCACCTTGTCGCTTGCGCGCGGGATGTGGCGCATGGTGCAGCGCAATGCCCTGATCAGCCGCCTGTCCTCGGTCGAGACGCTCGGGGCGACGACGCTGATCCTGACGGACAAGACCGGGACCCTGACCGAGAACCGGATGAGCGTGGTGCAGGTCTTGCTCGATGGGGGGAGCGTGGATCTGGATGGGCCGGAGACCGGTATCGCGGAGGACCGTCTGCGCGCCGCGTTGAAGATCGGCATGCTGTGCAACAATGCCGAGCTGGGCGACGGCGATGAGGGCCGGATCGGCGACCCGACCGAACTGGCCTTGCTGAGTGCGGCACGACAGGCGGGGGTGACCGAGGACGGAGCGGAGCCACGCCTGCGCCAACATGCGTTCGAGAGCGACAGTCTGATGATGGCGACCGTCCATGCGTTGCCGGACGGGGGCGCGCTCTATGCGGTGAAGGGCGCGCCCGAGGCGGTGATCGCCTCTTGCTCCGAGGTTCTGGGGGCGGAAGGCCCGCGCCCTCTGAGTGCCGAAGACAAGGCCGACTGGATCGCGCGGAACGCGGACGCCGCGAGCGAGGGGCTGCGTGGGATCGGCCTTGCGATGAAGCGGACGGACGGGGCGGAGGACGCGCCCTATGAGGGGCTGACGCTTGTCGCGATTGCCTGCCTTGCCGATCCGTTGCGCAAGGATGTGCCTCCCGCGATCGCGGCCTGCCAGAGCGCCGGGGTTCGGGTGATCATGCTGACGGGCGATCATGCCGAGACCGCCGCGCGCATCGCGAAGGATGCCGGGATCAGCGGAAACGGTGCGGTGGCGATCGAGGGGCGAGACCTCACAGGGCTCGATCTGGAAAACGCCCCGGAGGAAACGCTCGACCGCCTGCGCAAGGCCAGCGTCTTCGCCCGCGTGGCTCCGGCGACGAAGCTGGACCTCGTCAGCTTCTATCAGCGCGAGGGCGAGACTGTCGCGATGACGGGCGACGGGGTGAATGACGCGCCGGCGCTGAAGAAAGCCGATATCGGCATCGCGATGGGCCAGCGCGGCACTCAGGTCGCCCGCGAGGCGGCGCATATGGTGCTCAAGGACGACGATTTCGCGACCATCGTCGAAGCGGTGCGACAGGGCAGGGTGATCTTCGGCAATATCCGCAAATTCATCGTCTACCTGATGTCGTGCAATCTCTCGGAGATCCTTGTGGTCGGGATCGCCGTGGGGGTGGGGCTTCCTGCACCGCTCCTGCCGCTGCAGATCCTGTTTCTCAATCTCGTCACCGATGTCTTTCCCGCGCTGGCGCTCGGCTTGGGACATGGGGACGGCCATGAGATGCGCCGTCCGCCCCGCGACCGCGCCGAGCCGATCCTCGCGCGCAGGGAATGGGGACGCATCGTTGCGCTCGGGGCGATCGTCACGCTGGCGACGATGCTGGCTTTCGGGGGCGCGCTCTACGGTCTGCGGCTCGAGCCCGCCGCCGCCGTCACCGTGGCCTTCGTCACTCTCGCGCTGGGCCAGCTTTGGAACGTGTTCAACATGCGCGAGGCCGACACCCACGCCCTGCGCAACGATGTGACGCGCAACCCCTATGTCTGGGGGGCGCTTGTCCTGTGTCTTGTGCTGATCGCCGGGGCGCTTTGGCTGCCGGGGCTCTCCGATGTGCTGCAGCTGCCGTCGCCCGGTATCGCGGGGCTGGGGCTCGCCGGGGCGATGAGCCTGCTGCCGCCGCTGCTGGGGCATCTGGTCGTATCGCGCGCAACCCGCAGATAATTTCCGCTCCCGCGTTGAGCCACATCAATGAAACTGCCTCTTGTCTTCGCCTAGGGAAGGTCATGGCCGTTCGTGACAGGGGCGGCCCATCGACTGGCATCACCATGGGAGGAGGCGTGATGACTTGGGCGATTATCCGGAAGCCGGCCGCCGAACGGGCAGCCGCCACGCTGACCGATGAGGTCCGCGAGGCGTTCACCTGGGACACCGCGCGGGCGATGCTCGACGGCTTTCCCGATGGCGGGTTGAACATCGCCTACGAGGCGGTGGATCGCCATGTCGCCTCGGGCCATGGGGCAGACGAGGCGATCCTGTGGCTGGGCAAGTCGGGAGAGCGAGAAAGCCTGAGCTATGGTGACCTCGCCGCCCGGACCGCGCGCTTCGCCAATGTGCTGACAAGCCACGGACTGAAACCGGGCGACCGGCTCTTCGGTCTCGCGGGGCGTGTGCCCGATCTCTACGTAGCCGCGCTGGGCACGCTGAAAGCGGGGATGATCTTCTCGCCGCTCTTTTCCGCCTTCGGGCCTGAACCCTTGCGCACGCGGCTCGAGATCGGCGAGGCCAATGCGCTGATCACCACCGCCTCGATCTATCGCCGCAAGATTGCCGCCTGGCGGGACGTGATCCCGTCGCTGAAACTGGTGCTGATCATCGGCGACGAGGCGCCCGACGATTGCGTAGCCCTCGGCCCCGCGATGGCGGCGGCCTCGGAGGAGTTCGAGACGGTCCGCACGGCCCCCGAAGACCCCGCGCTGATCCATTTCACCTCCGGCACCACGGGCCGCCCGAAAGGCGCGGTGCATGTGCATAATGCGGTGGTGATGCATGCCGCCGCGGGTCGCTACGCGCTCGAACTGACGCCGGGCACGCGCTACTGGTGCACCGCCGATCCGGGCTGGGTGACGGGCACCTCCTTTGGGATCATCTCGCCGCTGGTGAACCGGGTGCGGATGGTCATCGACGAGGCCGATTTCGATCTCGACCGCTGGTATGGCATTCTCGAGCGCGAGCAGATCGAGGTCTGGTACACCGCGCCGACCGCGATCCGCATGATGATGCGCGCAGGGAAAGAGGCGGCCGAGCCTTACGATTTCTCGAAGCTGCGGTTTATGGCCTCGGTGGGCGAGCCGCTCAACCCCGAGGCCGTGGTCTGGGGCAACGAGGTCTTCGGCAAGCCCTTCCACGACAACTGGTGGCAGACCGAGACCGGCGGCATCATGATCGCCAATACCCGCGCGATGGATGTGCATCCCGGCTCTATGGGCAAGCCGCTGCCCGGGATCGAGGCGGGGATCGTCGAGCGTGTCGATGAGGGGCTGCGCGACTGCAAGCCCGGCGAGATCGGCGAACTGGCGTTGCGGCCCGGCTGGCCCTCGATGATGCGCGCCTATCTGCATGAAGAGGCGCGCTACAAGAAGTGTTTCGTGGATGGCTGGTATCTCTCGGGCGATCTCGCGATGCGCGATAGCGAGGGCTATTTCTGGTTCGTGGGCCGCGCCGACGATCTGATCAAATCCTCTGGTCACCTGATCGGCCCCTTCGAGGTTGAAAGCGCGCTGATCGAGCACCCGGCAGTGGCCGAGGCCGCCGTGATCGGGCTGCCCGAGGAGACCGCGGGCGAGGTGGTGAAGGCCTATGTCGCGCTTAATCCGGGCTTCGAGCCCTCCGAAGACCTCGAACGCGACATCCGCGGCCTTGCGCGCAAGAAACTCGGCGCGGCGGTCGCCCCGCGCGAGGTGGTATTCCGCAAAACCCTGCCGAAGACCCGTTCGGGCAAGATCATGCGCCGTCTGCTGAAAGCGCGCGAGCTGGGCCTGCCGGAAGGCGATATTTCGACGCTGGAGAGTGACGAGACATGACTGCCGACAAACCGCACCTGACCCATGACCACATCCGCGAATTGCTCACGGCGATGATCCGTGTGCGCCATTTCGAGGATAAATGCGCCGAGCTCTACACGCAGGAGAAAATCCGCGGCTTCCTCCATCTCTACGATGGCGAGGAGGCGGTGGCCTCGGGCGTGATCCCGCGGCTTGGCCCCGAGGATCGCGTCGTGGCGACCTATCGTGAGCACGGCCATGCGTTGGTGCGCGGCGTGCCGATGGAGCGCGTGATGGCCGAGATGTATGGCAAGGTTACGGGCGCCTCGGGCGGGCGGGGCGGCTCGATGCATATCTTCGATGCCGAGCGGAATTTCTACGGCGGCAACGCGATCGTGGGGGGTGGTTTGCCGCTGGCCGTGGGCCTCGCGCTGCGCGACCGGATGACGGGCGCGCCCAATGTCACCGCCTGCTTCTTCGGCGAAGGGGCTGTGGCCGAGGGCGAGTTCCACGAGTCGATGAACCTCGCGCAGCTCTGGTCGCTGCCGGTGCTGTTCGTGTGCGAGAATAACGGCTACGCGATGGGCTCGGCCCTGGCGCGCACCGAGGCCGAGACCGACATAAGG
Organism: Thioclava sp. ES.031; assembly: GCF_002563775.1. Lineage (NCBI taxonomy): Bacteria > Pseudomonadati > Pseudomonadota > Alphaproteobacteria > Rhodobacterales > Paracoccaceae > Thioclava > Thioclava sp. ES.031. The sequence continues at coordinate 1,722,613 of NZ_PDJO01000001.1, forward strand.
CGCAAGGCGGCGGCTTATGGGACGACCACGGAACAAGTGGACGGGATGGACGTGGTCGCGGTCGAGGCGGCCACCCGCCGCGCGCTCGCCGCGATCCGCGAGACCGGCAAGCCTTATTTCCTCGAATGTCTGACCTATCGGTTCCGGGCGCATTCGATGTTCGACGCCCAGCTCTATCGCGACAAGAGCGAGGTGGCCTCGTGGCGCGAGAAGGGGCCGATCGTGCGGTTCCAGACCTGGCTTTACGAGACCGGGCTGATGCATCCCGAAGAGGTCGCGCAGATCGAGGCCGGGGTTGAAGACGAGATCGCCGCCGCCGTGGCCTATGCCGAGGCGAGCGAGTGGGAGCCGCTCGAAACGCTCACCCGCCATGTCATGGCCGAGGAGCGCCCCGCGCCGCCCGCGCCGCCCGAACCGAGTGCCGAGACCGTCGAGATGACCTATCGCGAGGCGGTCAAGCAGGGCATCCGCGACGCGATGAGCCGCGACGAGCGGGTCTTCCTGATGGGCGAGGATGTGGGCGCATACGGCGGCTGCTACGCGGTCTCGAAAGGGCTGATGGACGAGTTCGGCGAAGACCGTATCCGCGACACGCCGCTGTCGGAGTCCGGCTTCACCGGGGCCGGGATCGGCGCGGCGGCGGCCGGGATGCGTCCCATCGTCGAGGTGATGACGGTGAATTTCTCGCTGCTCGCGCTCGACCAGATCATGAATACCGCCGCCACGATCCGGCACATGTCGGGCGGGCAGTTCGGCGCGCCCGTGGTGATCCGCCTCGCGACCGGCGCGGGCAAGCAGCTGGCGGCGCAGCATTCCCATTCGCTCGAAGGGTGGTACGCGCATATTCCGGGGCTGCGCATCCTCGCGCCTGCCACGCTGGAGGACGCGCGCGGGATGCTCTGGACCGCGATCGAGGATCCCGATCCGGTGCTGATCTTCGAGAACGTCATGCTCTACAACATCACCGGGAAGATCGCGGCGAATGCGGGGCCGGTCGATATCGACAAAGCCGCGATCCGGCGCGCGGGCAAGGATATCAGCCTGATCACCTATGGCGGCTCGCTCTGGAAGACGCTGGAGGCCGCCGAGGCGCTGGCAGGCGAGGGGATCGAGGCGGAGGTGATCGACCTGCGCTCCCTGCGGCCGCTCGATGACGAGACGATCATGGCCTCGCTTGCGCGCACGCGCCGCGCGGTGATCGTGGACGAAGGCTGGCGGTCCGGTTCGCTCTCGGCCGAGATTGCGGCCCGGATCGGCGAGAAATCCTTCTGGCATCTCGATGCACCGGTGGGGCGGGTATGCTCGGCCGAGGTGCCGATCCCCTATCCCAAACATCTCGAGGACGCCGCCATTCCGCAGGTGCCCGCCATCGTGGCCGCCGTGAAGGCGGCGCTCGGGAAAGGGTAACGCGATGGCCGTTTTCAAGATGCCCTCGCTCGGCGCGGATATGGAGGCGGGCAAGCTGGTCGAATGGCTGGTGAAGCCCGGCGATACGGTCAAGCATGGCGATATCGTCGCGGTGGTCGAGACCCAGAAAGGCGCGATCGAGATCGAGGTCTTCGAGGATGGCGTGGTCGAGAAGCTGGTGGCCGAGCTTGGGCAAGACCTGCCCGTCGGCGCGCCGCTCGCCGTTATTCAGGCACCGGGGGAGACCCTCGCGGAACCCAGTGAGGAAGCGCCGCCAGTTGTGCCGCAGACCGCGGCCGAACCCGTCGCGCCCGTGGCGAAAGCGGCGCCGCCAAGTGCTCCGCCCGCAGCAACCCGGTCGGGGATCGCCGCATCACCCGCTGCCAGGGCGCGCGCGGCGGAATTGGGGATCGCGCTGGAGAATCTCACCGGGAGCGGGCCGGGGGGCGCGATCGTCCTCGCCGATGTCGAGACGACGAAACCCACCGCGGCTCCGTCCCCGGCGCAAGATCGCGGCGCCTATCTCGCCGAGATGCGCAAGGCGATCGCCGCCGCGATGGCCCGGTCCAAACGTGAGATCCCGCATTACTACGTCACCCACACGGTCGACCTCAGCACCGCGAGCGATTGGCTGAGCGCGGCCAATGCGGACCGCCCGCCCGAAGAGCGCATCCTGATGGGCGCGCTCTTGATGAAGGCCATGGCGCTGGCGGCGCGCGAGGAAAAGGCGGTGAGCGGGCATTATGGCGAGGATGGGTTTACGCCCTCCACGGCGATCCATCTCGGCCTCGCCATCGCGCTGCGGGGCGGCGGGCTTGTCGCGCCCGCAATCCTCGATGCCGACAAGAAGAGCTTGCAGGATTTGATGGAGGCGATGCGCGACCTCACGATGCGCGCCCGTGCCGGGCGGCTCAAAAGCTCGGAGATGAGCATGGCGACGCTGACCTTTTCGGCGCTCGGCGAAAGCGGGGTCGAGGCGATGGCCGGGATCATCGTGCCGCCGCAGGTCGCCATCGTGACCGCCGGTGCGCCCGGCCCGCAACCGCTGGTGTGCGACGGCAAGGTGATCGCCGCGCAGGCCGTCACGCTGACCCTCGCCGCCGATCACCGCGTGAGCGACGGGCGGCTGGGCTCGAAATTCCTGACCGCGATCGACGCGAAGCTGCAAACCCCGGAGGAGCTATGACCGAAGACGAAATCCGCAGCGCCTATATCGAGGAGCTCGTGCGCGTCGCCCCCGATCTCGATCCCACCGAAATCGCGGGATCGGACCATCTGCAGGACGATCTCGAGCTCGACTCGATGGATATCCTGAACCTCGTGATCGCGCTCAACCAGCGCTTCGGCGTCGCGATTGCCGAGGCGGATTATCCCCAGATCGCCACCCCGGATCTTGCGGCGGCGTTTCTCGCGCAGAAAATATGACGGGGCGCGACCGGTCTGGTTCGGTGGGCGCCACCTGATGGCTGGCGGCTGCGGTCAGAACGCATAGACGATGGGCAGAAGCCCGACCGCGACAATCATCGTGAAAAGCGCGAGGGGCGCCCCGATTTTCAGGAAATCGACGAACCGGTATCCGCCGGGGTTCAGCACGAGAAGGTTCACCGGCGAGGCGACGGGGGTCATGAAGGCCGTCGACGCGGCCAATGCCACGCACATCATGAAGGGTTCGGGCGAGGCGCCCATCCCCTTGGCGATGGCAAGCGCGATCGGGCCCATCAGCACGGCGGTCGCGGTATTGGACATGAAGAGGCTCAACGTCATCGTCACCAGAAACAGCGTTCCGAGAACGACGCGCGGGGCGCTCTCTCCAAAGGTGTCGAGGACGGTCGTCGCGGCGAGATCGACACCGCCTGCGCGTTCGAGCGCCAAGGCGAAGGGGATCATGCCCGCGATGAGCACCAAGGTCTGCCAGTTGATCGCACGATAGGCCGATTGAAGGTCGATGCAGCCGAAAACGCCGAGGGCGACACAGGTGATCAGCGCGATCTGCGCGTTCGGCAGAACTCCGAATGTCATCGCGAGCACCATCGCGGCGAGGATGGCGATGGCGGTTTTCGCCCGTTTGCGTTCGGGCACATAGTCTTCGGCTTCCTCCGGCAACTCGAGAAGGACGAGATCGCGGCGATGCCCCTGCAGGCGCTGGATCGTCGTCCACGGCCCGCTCAGCAACAGCGTGTCGCCGGCTTTCATCTGCGTGTCCGCGACGTCGCCCTCAACCGGTTGCTGGCTGCGGCAAATCCCCAGAACGCTCAATTCCGAAATCGTCCGGAGCTGCGCCTCGACCGGCGATTTGCCGACCAGGGGCGAATTCGGCGGCACCATCGCCTCGACGAGCCCCACGTCGCGGTTCGGAAGCGGGGTGGAGGTCTTGATGGGGGCGCATCGCTGCAAATCATGCGCCGCCATGTAGCCGTCGATGTCGAAGGAGGGCGAGGACAGGATGACGATGAGACGATCATTCGCGACGATCGGCTCATGGGCTTGGGGGAGCAGAAACTCGCTGCCATGCCGCGTGCGTCGCTCGATTGCGAAGATGGCGACGCCGTCGCGCGCGAAAAGCCCGAGTTCGTCGAGCCTTTGCCCGGTGACGTTGCTGCCCGCCGGAACGGCAATGCGCGCGATCCGATCCGTCAGCCCGTAGCGCTCGAGCAGGTTTGGAAATCTCGGCCGCAGGCTGTCGGCAGTGGCGATCTGTTCGCCAGGCCCGAGAAAACGCCGCATGAACAGCATGTAGAGGATCGCGAAGATCAGGACCGGCACGCCGAAAAGCGAGAACTCGAAGAAGCCGAACCCGTCATAGCCCTGCCGGATCAGCTCGGCGTTGAGCACCATGTTGGGCGGGGTCGCGACGAGCGTGAGCATCCCAGAGATCAGCGCCGCGATCGAGAGCGGCATCATCAGCCGGTTCGGCCGGATATGCATCTTGCGCGCCGCGCTCAGCACGATCGGAATGAAGATCGCGACGACGCCGGTCGAACTCATGAAGGCGCTGAGCCCGGCGGCAAACAGCATCAAGAGCACGAGCATCTTGGCCTCGCTGCCGCCGGAGCGGAGACTGAGCTGATCGCCGATCCACTGGGTCACACCCGTTCGCACGAGGGCTTCGCCGACGACGAACAGCGCCGCGATGAGGATGACGCTCGGATCGGAAAACCCTTCGAGCGCTTCGGAAACCGAAATCAGCCCGGTGAACGGCATCGCGATGACGAGCATCACCGCAACCACATCCATGCGCGGTTTGCCCAGCACGAACAGCACGAGCGACGCAATGAGAAGAACGAGAACGGAGGCGAGCTCGAATGTCATTCGGTTTCCAAGATCACTTCCAAGGGTCAGGCAGGGTCTATTCGCGCCCATACTGCAAATCTTGGCGGGCAGATGAAAGGTCACATGACGAGACCGTTAGCTCCGAACCCTAACGGATCAGGTTTTGAGCACATCGAGCCTGTCGGAGCGCCTGTGAGGAGAAAAAACCAGCACGCTGCGGTTCCCATTTTTCTGACGGAGCTTTCGCGGGGCAGGGTGCGGCATTTCAGGTGGTCAAATTCGTCAACGGGACTAAGGTTTTCAGGACGGAAAGGAAGATGCCGATGACCCCGCTACCGCTTTCGCGCGCTTTCACCTTGATCGAACCGGGCCCGGTGGTGCTGGTCACGACCCATGACGGGACGAAGCCCAACATCATGACGATCACCTGGACGATGGTCCGTGGGTTCGACGCCAGTTTCGCGCTCACGACCGGGCCGTGGAACCATTCCTGGGGCGCGTTGCGCGAGACCGGAGACTGTGTCCTCGCCATTCCCACGGCCGACATGATCGACACGGTCGTCGGCATCGGGATGTGTTCGGGGGCCGATACCGACAAATTCGCGCGTTTCGGTCTTACCCCGTTGCCCGCGCATCATGTCCGGGCGCCGCTGATCGGCGAATGCCTCGCCAATATCGAATGCCGTGTCGAGGAGATCGTCGACCGTCTCAACCTCGTATTGCTGCAGGGCGTCGATGCCCATATCGACATCGACCGCAAGGACACGCGCCTGCTTCATGCGGTGGGCGACGGGACCTTCATCGCGGATGGCGAGCGGTTCGACCGAAGCGCGGCGATGCGCGGCAAACTCCCCGCCGGGCTCTAGGCCGACGCGAACCGAAGTCGCCTTGCGGCAGGCTCCGCCCGGCCTGCGTACCCTCCGGCAGCGTTCCGCAGTCCATTCTCCGGTTTGTGAACACGGCGCACCGCCTCCGACGATCCGCGTTGACAGAGATCAAGGCTCCAACGCGCCCCTCAGATAGAGTGCCCGCAGGAGCAAACAGGGGAGGCGAGCCCATGACCACGAAGAAAGAAGTCATTCCTTTCGATAGCTTACGTCGCGAGGACGTCGCGCTTGTGGGCGGCAAGAACTCTTCGCTTGGCGAGATGGTGCAGGAACTTGGCGCCAAGGGCATTCAGGTCCCGCCGGGCTTCGCTACCACTTCCGATGCCTATCGGATGTTTCTCGATGAAAACAATCTGACCGAGGCCATCGCGGGCTATCTTGCCGATTACGATGCCGACAAGATCAGCCTTCACGTCGCGGGTCAGAGCATTCGCGACACGATCGTGGCCGGGGACTGGCCCGCCTCGACCGAGACCGCGATCCGGGAGGCGTACCGCGATCTGTCGAAGCGGGCAGGGGTGCCCGAGGTCTCCGTCGCCGTGCGCTCGAGCGCCACGGCCGAAGACCTCCCCGATGCCAGCTTCGCCGGTCAGCAGGAGACCTATCTCAACGTGACGGGCGAAGAGGAGCTTCTGACCGCCTGCCGCAAATGCTATGCCTCGCTCTTCACCGACCGCGCGATCACCTATCGCAAGCTCAGAGGGTTCAATCACCTCGATGTCGCGCTTTCCGTGGGCGTCCAGCAGATGGTGCGCTCCGATATCGGCGGGTCGGGGGTGATGTTCTCGATCGACACCGAAACCGGCTTCGACAAGGTCGTGCTGATCAGCGCGGCCTGGGGCTTGGGCGAAAATGTCGTGCAGGGCGCGGTCACGCCGGACGAGTTTCAGGTCTACAAGCCTTTCCTTGGAAAGGCGGGCGTCAAGCCGATCATCGAGAAGAAGCTCGGGGCGAAAGAGATCAAGATGATCTATGCCGGGCCGGACGCCCCGAACCCGGTGCGCAACGTGCCGACATCGAAAGCCGAGCGCGGGAAGTTCGTCCTGTCGGATGACGAGGTACTCGACCTCGCGCAGCAGGCGGCGACCATCGAGGCGCATTACGGGCAACCGATGGATATGGAATGGGCGAAAGACGGTGTGACGGGGAAACTGTTCATCGTGCAGGCGCGCCCCGAGACGGTGCAGTCGCGGGTCTCCGCTGGGTCACTGCGGCGCTATACCATCGGCGCGCACGGTCCGGTCGTCGTCAGCGGCCTGTCGGTCGGCGAGCAGATCGCGACCGGGCGGGTCTGCCTGATCGAAGACGTCAAGGATATCGACGATTTCGTGGACGGCTCGGTCCTCGTCACCTCGACGACGGACCCCGACTGGGTGCCCGTGATGAAACGCGCCTCGGCCATCATCACCGATCACGGCGGCAGAACCAGCCACGCCGCCATCGTCAGCCGCGAATTGGGCGTGCCCGCCATCGTCGGCTGTGGCGACGCGACCCATGTGCTGCATGACGAGCAGGAAGTGACCGTCTGCTGCGCCGAAGGGGACGAGGGTCTGGTCTATGACGGCTTTGCCGAGTTCTCGGTCGAAGATCTGAACCTCGACGCGGTGCCGGAAACCAAGACCAAGGTCATGCTCAACCTCGCCAACCCGGCCATTGCGGCGCGCTGGTGGCGGCTGCCGATCGACGGTGTCGGTCTGGCGCGGATGGAATTCGTGATCTCGAACACGATCCGGGTCCATCCGATGGCGCTGCTGCATTTCTCCGACATCCGGGAGACGGAGGTGCGGGAGGAAATCGAAACGCTCACAAGAGGATACGAGGACAAGGCCGAGTATTTCGTCGATCAATTGGCGCTTGGTCTGTCCCGGATCGCCGCCGTGGCCTACCCGAACCCGATGATCCTGCGGCTGAGCGATTTCAAGACGAACGAATATGCCGACCTGCTCGGCGGGCGGCAATTCGAGCCGGTGGAATCCAACCCGATGATCGGCTGGCGTGGTGCCTCGCGCTATTACGATCCCGCCTATGTCGAGGGGTTCCGGCTCGAATGCCGGGCGATCCGGCGGCTGCGCGAAGAGGCAGGCTTCGACAATGTGCTGGTGATGGTTCCGTTCTGTCGCACGCCCGAGGAAGCCGACCGCGTGCTGGCGGTGATGGCCGAGGAAGGGCTGGTGCGCGGATCGAACAGTCTGCAGATCTACGTGATGTGCGAAGTGCCCTCGAACGTCATCCTCGCCGAGGAATTCGCCAAGCGGTTCGACGGGTTTTCCATCGGGTCGAACGATCTGACGCAGCTGACCTTGGGCATCGACCGCGACAGCGACCGGCTCGCGCCGCTCTTCGACGAACGGCACGCCGCCGTTCAGTGGATGATCCGGAGCGTCATCGAAAGAGCGCATGGCGTGGGCGCGAAGGTCGGGCTCTGCGGTCAGGCGCCGTCGAACTACCCGGAATTCGCCCGAAGGCTGGTGGAGTTCGGGATCGACTCGATCTCGGTGACGCCGGACAGCTTCCTGAAGGTCAAAGGCCACGTCGCGGAGGCCGAAGGGAAAAAGTGACGGTGTTTCGTCGGGGATCTGACCGCGACAGATCCCCGACATCGCCTTTGCGCGTCCGGGGGCGGTGGCGCCTATGACAGGCGTGCTTGCCCCGAGAGCGCGCGCTCATGCGCCTGACGATGGGCGATCACGGCCTCAAGCCGGTTCCTCACCCCGTATTTCTGCATGATATTCGTCATATAGAACTTTACCGTCTTCTCGCTGATCGCGAGGCGCTTGGCGATTTCGCGGTTGGTCTTGCCGCGTTCCAGCTCCCGCAGCACCTGCATTTCGCGATGGGTGAGGTTCTCGCTCTCGGACTTCTCCTGCCCCGCAAGCGCGGCCTGCAACAGCGCCGCTGCGAAGCTGGGCGAGACGAAAGTGCCGCCGTGCAGGATCGCGTCGATTGCGGCCTGCAATTCGGAAACGCCCACGCCCTTGAGAATGTAGCCCTTCGCCCCGGCGCTCATCGCATCGATCGCGGTTCCGGGCTCGTCGCAGGCGGTGAGCAGGATGCATTGCATGGACGGGTCGTGGTCGATGATCTTGCGCAGCGCGTTCAGCCCGCCGCCGGGCATGCTGAGATCGAGGATCATCACGTCGGGCCGCCGCGTTCGGGCAAGTTCGATCGCGTCGATGGCGGAACTGCCCTGATCGAGCACCTCGATTTCGAGCGCGTCTTGCAGGACGGCGCAGAGCCCCTGCCGGAAAATTGGATGGTCATCGACAATACAAGCCGTCGTCGGCGCAAAATCGGACATGGAAATACCCCTTAAACGATCCCGCGACCGCGTTCCCCAACGCGTGACGGCCCTGCCGTCCGGAATGTCGCGAAATCCGTCTCCCCCCGGACCAACAGAATGAAGGTGCCGTAAAGAAACACAATAAAGAAAGACGCATATGGAATAGTCCCATCTGGCTATGGCTATAGCCCTTTGGGGTTACGTTCCCGTCACCTTCAGGGCGCGTCTGGAGCGAGCGGAATGCGGCAAACAACCTCCGCGCCCTGCGGATCAAGGCGGCGAAATTCGAGCGTTCCGCCAAGCGATTGCGCGCGGAACTGCATCCCCGGCAGGCCAAGCCCGCCCTCGCGGTATTCGCGTTCCTGCGGGGCGGTATGGCCAGGGGCCGCGCCGCTGTCGCTGATGCGCAGGACGAAGCGGTTATCCTCTTGATAAGTTTCGATTGTCTGCGTCGAGCCGGGCGCGTGGCGGGCGGCGTTGGCCAGGGCTTCCTGCACGATCCGGCCCAGCGTGCGCCGCGTGGTCTCGGTCAGCTCAGGCGCGTCAGGCGCAAGCGAGAGCGTGACCTGCGCTCCGGTCCTCCTGCTATGGTCCGTAGCGACCGTTTCGATCAGCGCGGCAAGCGTCGGCGCGGCGTCGAATTGCGGCGCGACCAATCCGCCCGAGATGGCACGGATTTCCTCCATCGTCTTGCGCGCAACTTTCTTGATTTCCGAGACAATCCCGGCCGCTTTCGGCTCATCGGTCGCGCCGGGGGAACGAATCATATGCTCCAGCCGGTCGATCTCCAGCACCAGATAGGAGAGAAGCTGGCATGCGCCGTCATGCAGATCCGCGCCGATGCGCCGTTTCGCGCGCTCGTCGACATTGGCGGCGTTCTGGGCTGCCTCCGCGATCGAGCGGTGCAATTGCGAATTGCCCAGCAGTAGCCGCTCGCGCTCAGTGAACTGGCGGCGGAGCTCGACGGTCTGGCGCTCGATCGTCAGGCTGCCGCGCCGCACGATCAGGAACAGCATGGTGAAGACGATGATCGCCACTGGCCCCACGAAGAGCCACGTCGTCTTGGCGGAGGTCAGCAGCGCGCCCCGGACCACATCTGCATTCTGATAGAATTCGCCCACCGCCAGAATAGCGCCCGTCTCGATATCGCGCAGCGGGGCGTAGATCTCATAGAGCTGCACGCCCAGCGCACGTTCGGCATCATGGGCTGCGTCCTCCAGATCGGGAAAGCGCCCGAAGACCTTTCCCTTGAGCGCCTCGAAAATCTCATCGTCGGGCAGGACGTGGCCATGCCCGGTGTCAGGCGCGAAGACCAGCTTGCCTTCGCGGCTCCAGATCTTGATGGCGAGGAAATTGCCCTGTTTGCGAAACCCCTCAGCCAGCGCATCCAGGGCTGCGAAATCCTCGGCGAGCAGGGCCTCCGATCGGCCCAGCGCCTGCACATGCGGCTGCAACAAGTTCTGCATGTAGAAGGCGGCCGTGTCGGCGGAGGCGTCGAGCAGCCGGGTCGTCGCGCGGGTGTTGATCCAATAGGCGAGCGAGGCGAGCACGAGGCTGAGCACCAGCCCAAGCCCCACGAGAAACTGCAAGGACAGCGAAAACCCCAGAAACCACCGCAGCGGGTTTCGCGCTGGGTGCGCCGGGTCCGGGGGCCCAAAATCCCCGACCTTGGTCGCATCGCTCTTAGACCTTTGTCCCATAGTCCCTTGCGTCCTTTGGCGAGGAGCGTCCCCGACCATAGGGGAGAATCTCGTTCGACCTAAGACAATTTTCGCCCCCCCGTTTTGCTGGCCTGATGGAAGACAGGAAAAAGCGCCGTGCTTGTGGGGGTGACGGCGCGAGACGCGGCACAGGGATAAGTGCCGTCTCGCACAGCCTCTCATGAAGCAAGCACCGGCGATGGGTGTGACACGGGACCGCGGCGCGGCCCGATTTGGTTTTAGGGGGCTGACATGACGATCAAACTGGCCGGAGCCGATCTCGATTATCTGCTGCAACAAGCGAATATCCTGAACGATTATTCGCGACTGACGAGTGCGCTCGACCCGAACGGGGTGCGCGAAGTGTCGGGCTATAACAACAACCTCGCGGGCGGCTATACCGTCGGCGCGGATGGCACGATCGTCTGGACCGGCGGCAATGTGCATCCCGATTGGGGGCAGGCCGATACCGAGTTCCTGCGCATGTTCACCACCAACCACCCGACCGAGCCGGAATACGGCACCTCTTACGCCACCGTGCAGAAGATGTGGGTGACGCTGGTGCTGCCCGACAGCGAGGGCCGCCTTCCCGACGATCCCGATTATGTCGCGACCTCCAAGCAGGTGCTGGTCGACAACCCGATGTCGATGTCGCCCTCGATGTTCGTGGCGGATGGGGCAGGGAACCTGCCCGGCGATCCCGACTACACGCCCACCGTCGATGCGATGTCGATGATGGTGGCGATGTCGGATGCGCAGGCGGAGTATCAGTTCGGCACGGACGGCTCGACGCTCGACATTCTCAACAGCTCGGTCGTGGTGGATTCCACCCCGCGTCTGATCTCGGAGCTGATCACCAGCTCGAATGTCGACATGACCGATCCGAACTACAATCCGGCCGCCGTGGCCGCGATGAACAATCTAGGCGGCGAGGCCGTGGACGTGTCGAACTCGGTCGTGGGCGACATCACCACCGCCTTCATGCCGAACCCCGGCATCCTCGGCGGCGTGACCTATAACGAATGGTTCGTGGCCTTCGGTCAGTTCTTCGATCACGGGCTGGACTTCATCCAGAAGACCGGCGGCGTGGTGATGATCCCGCTGAGCGAGAACGACCCGCTTTGGATCGACCCGGCCGATCCGGCTTACATCCCCGGCGTCTCGAACGTGATGATGCTGAGCCGCGCGAAACTGTCGAACCCCGATACGGATTTCGACGAGAACGGCAACCTGCTGCCGGGTGTCACGCCGCTCTACAACAACAATACCGGCCTGATGATCGACCAGAGCCAGACCTACGGCTCGCATGAGGCGGTCAATGTGCTGCTGCGCCAATACGATGCCGATGGCACGGTCACCGGCGCCCTGATCACCGGGGCCGAGGACGGGATCGTCCATCGTCCCGATGCGAATGGCACTCTCGTGGCGCTCGACGTCTCGATGGGCGCGGCGATGGCGCCCGATGGCACGATGGTCGACGGCAAGGATGAGCTGGCGACCTGGGCCGACATGAAGGTCAACGCGACGCGCATCGGGATCGAGCTGGTCGACACCGATGTCCTCGACTGCCCGTGGATCAACGCGGATGCGATCGGGCGGCTGAATTACACCCCGCAGAGCGATTTCCTGTTCCGCTCGGATCAGAGCATCGCCGATCTCGAGGCGATCGCCACGACCACCGGGATCGAGATCGGGGGCGTGACCTACACCTCCTTCGCCGATCTGGCGGCGGCTGGCTACGACCCCTATGTGCGCTGGACGCTGCAGGATGCGATGGAGGGCAAATGCGCCGCGGCCGATATCGGCGAGGTGCGCACCACCAATCAGGCGGTCCTTCTGGATATCGCGCATGGCGCCTCGCCGGGCGCCGATTTTCAGGGCAATGAGCTCGACCCGGCCTCCGACCCGAATGCGGGCGCCTTCACCTACGATGACGCGCTTCTGGCCCGCCACAAGGTCTCCGGCGATGGCCGCGTGAACGAGAATATCACGCTGACCTCGGTGCACCACGTCTTCCACGAAGAGCACAACATTCAAGCCCGCAACGTCATGATGTCGGCGGTCCGCGATGCGATCGCAAGCGGCGATATCGACGGGCTGAACGGCACGGATGCGGCGAATGAAGGCTGGCTGGCGGTGGATATCGACCAGATCACCTTCGACAGCTGGGCTGGCACCGATCTGACCGACGACGCGGCTGTGCAGGCCATCGTCGACAGCCTCACCTGGGATGGCGAGCGCGTCTATCAGGCCGCGCGCATCATCACCGAGAGCGAATACAACCATATCGCGGTCGACCAATACATGGGCACGCTCTACCCGGCGCTGCCGGAATTCGTGTCCTATTCCGCCGATATCAACCTCAATATCAGCCTCGAATTCTCGCAGGCCGTGTTCCGTCTGGGTCATTCGCAGCTGCGCGAGACCGTTCAGATCGCGGTGACCGACGAGGCGGGCGTCAATCCCGGCGAGCCGGGCTATGTGCCGACCTATGTCGAGAAGGGCCTCTTCGACGTCTTTCTCAATCCCGATCAGTTTGACGTCTATGGCGCGTCCGGGATCGCGGCGGGTCTGCTGACCCAGCAGGGCAACGAAATGGATGAATTCGTCACCGCCGCGCTGCAACAGTCGTTGGTGGGTGTGCCGCTCGATCTGCCCGCGCTGAATATCGCGCGCGGTCGCGATGTCGGGCTGCCGACGCTCAACGAGCTGCGCATGGAAGTCTTCGACGGGCTGACCCAGAACACGTCGAACAATACCAACGGCTCGGGCATCGCGCCCTATCACAGCTGGGAAGATTTCGGGGCGCATCTGCGCACGCCGGAATCGCTGGTGAACTTCATCGCCGCTTATGGGCGGGACGAAGACGGCACGTTCGGGCTGCAAGCCGCGCGCGACGCCTATCAGGCGGGCACGGGCGAGCTTTATGAGATCCGCGCGGCGGCGCAGGCGATCCTCGATGCCGCAGCCGATGCGTCCGATCCGATGCATGACGCGGCACTGATGTTCATGCGTGGATCGGGAGAGCCGACCTATACGCCGGGTGTGGGCTGGTCGCTCTCGGGCGGGCAGGGCGATCAGGGGTTCTGGGATATCGACCTCTGGGTCGGCGGTCTGGCCGAACAGGCGATGTTCGACGGCCCGCTCGGCACCACCTTCAGCTTCATCATGCTGGACTTCACTCAGCGCCTGCAGGATGGCGACCGCTTCTACTACCTCTACCGGATGCCAGTCGGCCACCATCTGGGCGATCAGATCATCGGCGAGCAATTCGCCCATCTGATCATGCGCACCACCGGGCTGGAGCATATCCCGGATGCCTTCGCCACGCCCTCGGCGACCTATGTGCTCGACGGGACGACCTCGAGCGGCGACTACCACGACAATGCGCGCGACGGTCTGCTGGGTGTCGATGACGCCTATGGCGACAACGACTACTTCAACGCGACGCTGGAGCGGCTGCCCGACGAGGTGCGCCAGATCGATGTCGGCAATGGCAGCTTTGAGGATCAGTTGCTGGGCGGCGGCGTCGGCACGACCAACACCAACGGCACCTATCTGAACGGCGCGCCGCAAGGCTGGCAGCTGACCAATGGCGGCACCTGGGCGCCCGAGACCGAAGTGCTCCCGGCTGACCCGAACCCGCCGGTGGATGGCGCGATGCTGACCGGCGATCAGGTGGCCTATATGGGCAATGGCGCGATCCTGTCGAAGACGGTGGAGACGCCGTTGGTGGAGGACGCCACCTATACGCTGACCTTCGACGTGATCGACCGGCTCGACCGGGTCGCCACGGGTGGCGAGGCGAAGCTGTTCGACAGCGACGGGAACCTGTTGGGCTCCGTGATCTTCGATCCGCCCACCGAGAATGGGGGTAAGGTGACGGTGACACTCGTGAGTGACCCGATCCCGGCGGGCTCGGCTGGGCTGGACCTGCGCATCGTGATCGAGAAATTCGATCTCGCGGGCTCGACCGACCAGATCCTGATCGACAATGTCCAACTCACCGAGACCGTCCCCGGCGGTCCGGCCAATGACGGCCATATCACGGTGATCGGCCTCTCGGGCGACGACTTCATCGTCGGGGCCTTGGGCGATGACGTGCTCTATGGCGATGAGGGCAATGACCGCATCGAGGGCGCACAGGGCAACGACCATATCTATGGCGGCGACGGCGACGACTACATCACCGATTACGAGAATGACGACTTCATCCTCGGCGGGAACGGCAATGACACGATCTTTGCGGGCCCCGGTGTGCTCGATACCTCGCACGGCAACGCGGGCGATGACGAGGTCCATGGCGGCGATGGCATCGACGAGGTCTTCGGCGACGATGGCAATGACCGGCTCTATGGCGAGGGCGATACCGACCTGATGATGGGCGGTGACGGCAACGATTACATGGATGGCGGCGACAGCGTCGACGAGATGTTCGGCGGCAACGGCGCGGACTGGATGGTCGGCGGCGTGGGCGACGATAACATCAATGGCGGCTCGGGCAATGACCTACTCGAAGGGGGGCTCGGCCCGACCGCGAATGATGGCGACCGTCTCAACGGCGACAGCCCCGCGCAGCTCAACCCGGTGATCGAGTTCAACGGCGACGGCACCGAGGGCGACATGGATATCGGCTCCTACGAGGACGCCTATATCAACGTGGTCGCGAACCTGCAGACCTCGAACAACGCAGGCACCGGCTCCGTGCTGATGGACCAATATGCGTTCCTCGAAGGGCTTGTCGGCTCGCAATATAATGACGATCTGACCGGCGCGGATGAGAACGGCATCGGCTCGAACGGCGCCAATAACTACCTCGTGGGCGGCGGCGGAGACGACCGTTTGACCGGCTTGGGCGATGGCGGCGACGAGAGCACAGGTCAGGCCGATTTCATCTTCGGCGACGCCGTGATCGTGGATGCGGACCTCTACTGGATCGGCGACAACCGCCACGACCAGACAGTCACCGTGACCGGCTTCATCGAGGACTGGTATGGCACCGGCGACACCCGCGTTCAGTTCTCCGACGGCTCGCTGGGCCATATCCTCGGCGATACCGGGGCGGAAGGCACCGATACGGCGCTCTATACTGGCAACCGCGACGACTACCGGATCGAGCTGATCTCGATGAACGGCCAGCAAGCGGTGAAGATCACCGATCTGCGCAACGGCACCGACAATCAGGGCAACCCGGTCGCGACCGATGGGGTGGATATCCTCGTGGGCGTCGAATGGGCCGAGTTCGCGAATGGCGAGACGATCTCGCTCAATCCCGATCCGATGTCGGATATCATGATGAACGCAACGGGGAGAACCGACGGCACGCTTGCACGGCTGAGTGCGGATGTGCCCTTCGGCGGGCAGGCGAGCTATGAGCTGCTCTCGGGCACGCCGGATATCCGGCTTCGCGGTGCCAACGACGATCAGTTGCGCGTCGCGGGCGGGCTTGGCGATAACGAGACGCATAGCGCGACGATCCGCGCGACCGACGCCTCTGGTACGCAGGTGACGGAGACCTTCGACATCGTCACCGGCGATGCCGGGGACAACATGATCGACCTGAGCGCGGCCACCAACGACACGACCGTCTACGGTCGCGAGGGCAACGACTCGATCACCGGCGGGTCGGGCAACGATTCCTTCGTCTGGACCGTGACCAACCAGCGGCGCAACCAGCCCGAACGCCCGGACGGTCGGGACTTCGTGGATGGCGGGACCAATGGTACGGCGGGGGATCGCTTCGTGGTCTCCGGCAATAACACCCGCGAGACCTTCGCGATCTACACGATCGCAGCCGCGGCGCTTGCCGGGATCACGGCGGAGAATGCCGCCGCCGAGATCATCATCACCCGCGATGGCGAGGTGATTGCCGAGCTTGCCAATATCGAGGAGATCACGATCAACACGCTCGACGTGACCGCCGATAACGGCAATGGCGGGCTCGATGGCGGCAACACCGGCGGACGGCGCGGGGATTTCGTCGAGATCTTGGGCGATTTCTCGGGCACGAGCCTCGCCTATTCGACGATCACCATCAACGGCGATGGCGCTGATGATACAGTCGACATCTCCGGGCTTACCTCCGATCACCGCATCGTCTTCAACGGCGGCGGCGGCGATGACGTGGTGGTGGGCGGCGAACGTCCGCAGGATGTGCTCAACGGCGCCCGCCACGGCACGCGCTCCGACAGCTCCGATCAGGACAGCCCGGATAGCGACAGCGATGCCGGAACCGACAGCGCGATGCCCGACGGGCTGGTGCTGGTGGGCGACGACACCGCCGAGACCTTCATCGGGATGGAGGGCAATGACGTCATCTTCGCAGGCGGCGGCGCGGACAATGCGCTCGGCAACGAGGGCGACGACATGATCTTCGGCGACGGGGGCGCGGATCGTCTCTTCGGCGGCGAGGGCGACGACGTCATTGAGGCTGGCAAAGGCCGCGACATGGTCTTTGCCGATGACGGCGACGATACGGTGATCGCGACCGAAGACGACGGGGTCGACAGCTACTGGGGCGGGGAGGGCTCGGATACGCTCGACTACGCCGCGATCCAGGCCTCGGTGGAGGTCGATCTGGGCCACGGCACCAATGGTCACGGTCAGGTGATGATCGGCGAGACCGCGGATCAGATCTACAGCTTCGAGAATGTCATCACCGGCAGCGGCGACGACACGATCATCGCCAACAGCGCGGTCAACGTGATGGATGGCGGGGGCGGTCACGACACTTTCGTGTTCAACGCGGCCGCCGATGCCGATGGCGATCGGATCAACGGTTTCGCACCGGGCGACAAGATCGACCTGAGCGGGATCGACGCCGATCAGGGCGCGGCAGGGGCGCAATCCTTCGTCCTGTTCGCGGCGGGCGATTTCAGCGCCGCGGGCGAGCTGCGCGTCTCCTACGAGATGCGCGACGATGGCGAGCACACGATCGTCGCGGGCAATGTCGACGACGATCTGGAGGCCGATTTCGAGATCGACATCGCGGGCCGTCACATTCTCGACGCCTCTGATTTCAACGGGGTGAATTAAGGGGGTAGCGCCCGGCGGAGGGGTCCGCCGGGCGTGATTTTTCAAAGTCTCAAGATCTTGGTGGGAGGATCACATGAGCAATGCACGTCGCCGTTTCCAAGCCAGCGAAGAGCTCGTCTCCGAGCGTCTCGGCCGCTATCGCGGGCTGATCATCTTTCTTCTCGGCCTGTCCTTCGTGATCAGCCTTCTGGCGCTGACAGGCTCGTTCTACATGCTGCAGATCTACGACCGGGCGCTGACAAGCGGTTCGGTTCCGACGCTGCTGGCGCTCTCGGTTCTGGCCATCGCACTCTACCTGTTTCAGGGGCTGTTCGATGTGCTGCGCAACCAGATCCTCGTGCGCGTCGGCGCGCGGATCGACAACCGCCTCGCGCCGCTCACGCATCGCGTTGCGATCGAGATGCCGCGTTTCGGCTATTCCACCTCCGAGGCGCTGGAGCGGGGCCGTGACGTCGACACGATCCGCAGCTTCGTCTCGGGGGCAGGGGCCATTGCGCTTCTGGATCTGCCGTGGATGCCGCTGTTTCTGGGCTTCGTCTATCTGCTGCACCCGCTGCTGGGGCTGATGACCATCGGCGGGGCCTGCGTGCTGATCACGCTGACCGTCATCACCGAGATGATGTCGCGCCGCTCGGGTCGGGAGCTGCAGAAGGCCTCCATCGCCCGCGCGATGATCGCCGACACCAACACGCGTAACGCCGATGTGCTGCACGCGATGGGGTTCGGGCGCCGCGCGGTCGAGCGGTTCGACACCGCCAATGCCGAGCATCTGCGTCTTCATGCGCGCACCAGCGACATCACCGGCACGCTCAGCGGGCTGTCGAAGGTCACCCGGATGATGCTGCAATCGGCGCTGCTGGGACTTGGCGCTTACTTGACCATCGTGGGCGAGCTGTCGCCCGGTGCGATCATCGCCTGTTCGGTGGCCGCGTCGCGTGCGCTCGCGCCGGTGGAGATGGCGATCGGCAACTGGAAGGGCTTCGTAGCGGCGCGGCGCAGCCATGCGCGGCTGCGCGACACGCTCGCCACCATCGAAGACGATGACAGCATGGTCGCGCTGCCGGCCCCGTCCGAGAGCTTCACGGTCGAAGGGATGACGGTTGTGGCCCCCGGGTCCGGCGCGGTCCTGCTGGGCGATGTCAGCTTCGATCTCAAAGCGGGCGACGGGCTGGGACTGATCGGACCTTCGGGCTCGGGCAAAACGACGCTCGCCAAAGGGATCGTCGGCATCTGGCCGCTCTTGCGGGGGCATGTTCGGTTCGACGGGGCCGCGCTCGATCAATGGCGGGTGGACCTTCTGGGCGATCATATCGGCTACCTGCCGCAGGAGGTTTCGCTGATGGAGGGCACTGTCGCCGAGAATATCGCGCGATTTGCGCCGGACGCGACCGATGCAGATGTGGTGGCGGCGGCGAAGGCTGCGGGCGCGCATCAGACGATCATCCATCTGCCCGACGGCTATCAGACGCAGCTCGGCCCCTTCGGCACCTCGCTTTCCGCCGGACAACGGCAGCGCGTCGGACTTGCGCGTGCGCTTTATGGGGCGCCCTTCCTCGTGGTGCTGGACGAACCGAACTCGAACCTCGACGCCGATGGCGAAGCGGCGCTCAGCGCGGCCATCGCGTCGGTCCGGGGCCGGGGCGGCATCGTCGTGGTGATCGCGCATCGCCCCAAGGCGCTGGAATCCGTCAATCTCGTTGGCTTCGTTCAGGGCGGCAAGCTGGTGGCCTTCGGTCCGAAAGACGAGATCGTCAACCGATCCGTCGGGCTCAAACCGCTGCCCAAGGGCAAACGCCCCGCTCCGGCGGCGGAGCTGGGGGACAGCATCGAGCAGGCGGTGGGCTGAGCCATGGAACAGGACAAGCTCAAGCTCGGTATCCCGGATGACGAAGCGGCGCTCGCGCCGATACAGAAATACCGTGCGCCGGAGCGGCGCGCGGTCTGGCCCGGCCGCGTGGCGGTGGGGCTGGTCGCTCTTGCCTGGGCGGCGCTCGCGCGCAAGCTCTTCGGCACGGATGCGGCGCAGGCGGAAGGTGTTCAGGACGGCCCGGCCCACCCCCCGGCAGATCCCGACGCCCCCGCCGGCCCGCAGACGCCGGCTGCGCATCACATCCCCGAAATGGGGCCGAGTGCCGCGCAGGCGCAGAAAGAGGAGCTGTCCGCTCCCTTACCCGAGAACGTGATCCTGTTCCCGGGCGCAAATCCGGCCCCTTTCGCCCTTTCGCCGCAGCGCTGGCACGCCAAGCACAAGGCGACGGTGAATGCGCAGGACGATACGCTTTTCTTCCCGGACACGATCGAGGTGAAGGAGTACGATTTCCCGAAAGTGCCGGTCTTTTCCTCGACCCGTGCCGCGGCCCGCAAGGCGCGCGATGCCGAGGGCGCGGCTGAGGACGCAGGCCCACCCGGTCAGACGCCCGAAGCCTCGCGCAACCGCGCTCCGGAGACGAATGGCCCGGTGCGCCTCTCACCCGGACGGCGTGACGAGAGCTTCTTCGTCGTGGCGGCGGTGCTCTTGAGCGGGGCGAGCGATCCCGACGGCGACCCGCTCTCGATCCTGTCGATGCAAGCCGAAGCGGGCGAGGTGATCGCCCATGGCGAGGGCGAATGGCTCATCAAACCCGATCAGGGGTTCGAGGGCGAGTTGGTCATCACCTACGACCTCAGCGATGGGGAAATGTCGATCGGACAGACCGCGACGGCCCTTATCCTGCCGCCTGACTATCATGACGTGATCGGCACCGCCGAGGCCGATCTGCTGAGCGGCACGCCCGACCGCGACGCGATCCGGGGCGAGACGGGCGACGATATTCTTTACGGTCGCGAGGGCGACGACATTCTCGACGGCGGCGATGGCTGCGACGTGCTGATCGGCGGCGCAGGCGCTGATGTGATCTATGGCGGCGCAGGCAATGACACAGTCTTCGCGGGAGCGGGCGACGATATCGTCTTCGGCGAGGCCGGGACGGACCTGCTGCATGGCGAGGACGGCAACGACTATCTCGATGGCGGCACGGGCGCGGACAGCCTCGATGGTGGCGCGGGCAACGACACGCTGATGGGCGGAGAAGGTTGCGACCTGCTCGACGGTGGCGCAGGTGAAGACGTGGTATCCGGTGGGGCGGGCGAGGACCGCATCGTTGTCGCGGAGATCTCGGAGGCCGCGGGCGACAGCTATGATGGCGGCGCGGGCTCCGACACGCTCGATCTGCACCGCATCGCGGAATCGGTCACCGTCGATCTGTCCTCAGGGACAATGACCAGCGCGACCGGCGAAGCCTCTCTCGTCAACATCGAGAACGTCGCCTCCGGTGCCGGAGATGACCAGCTGATCGCAAGCGATGCCTGCAACCTCTTCGCCGGGGGCGCGGGCGAGGATGTCTTCGTCTTCACCTCGCTCGCCGCGATCCAGAACGCGGGCCAAGGCCATGACCGCATCACCGATTTCGAACCCGGCGACCGGATCGACCTCTCGCAGATCGACCCGATGGGCGAAGGCTATGGCGAGATGCGCCTGTTCTTTGCAGGCGCCACCGGCGAGGTCGCCGAGGCGCGCGGCGGCGTTTTCGTGGCCTACGAGATCGAAGATGGAGACGACGCGCATGAATTCACCATCGTGAAAGCCAAGCTGAGCGCCGAGCACGCGGATGGCAGCGTCGAGGATTACGACTTCGAGATCGAACTCGAAGGCCATCACACGCTCGAAGAAACCAATTTCCTGTTTGATAGCGACGTGCCCGCCTGACGGGCTGCGCGCAAATTTTTGGTGGGGGGAACCGAAAATGACCAAGACTGACCATGATCCGGCCCTGTTCTCGATCCGCGCGCGGATCCTGTTCGCGACGGCCTTTTTGGGTGCGCTGATCCTCGTCTTCGGGGGCTGGGCGGCGCAGGCGAAACTCTCCGGCGCGGTGATCGCGCAGGGGCAGGTTGCGGTGAAATCGCAACTGAAGGTGGTGCAGCACCCGGATGGCGGCGTGATCCGAGACATTCGGGTGGAGAACGGCGATCTGGTGCAGGCGGGCGACGTGGTGCTGAGCCTCGACGACACGCAGCTGCGCTCGGAACTGGGGATCGTCGAGACCCAGATCCGCGAATTCACTGGTCGCCGCGCACGGTTGATCGCGGTGCGCGACAGCGCCGGCGAGATCGTGTTCCCGGACGGGTTCGAGGCCGCCGAGGAGACAGCCGCGATTGCCGATGGCGAACGCCAGCTTCTGGCGCATGACCGCGCGATGCAGGACTTGCGCCGCGATCAGCTTCTATCTCAGGTCGATCAGTTCGACGAGGAAATCCGCGCGCTCGAAGCGCAGCGCCAGTCGAACGATATCGAACGCCGTCTGCGCGGCGAAGATCATGACCGGCTGCAAAAGCTCCTGAAGAAAGGTCTGACCGAAAAGGGCGCAATCACCGAGGTCGAGCGCGACATGGCGCGGCTCGACGGGGTCTCGGGCGAGATCGAGGCGAATATCGCGCGGGTGAAGGGCCAGATCAGCGAGTCGAACCTGCGCATCCTCGAACTGGACCATCAGGCCCGCACCGCCGCGCAGAAGGAGCTGCGCGACATCGACGCGCAGATGGCTGAGCTGCACGAACGCGCCGTGGCCGCGCGCGACCGCCTCTCGCGCACCGAGATCCGCGCGCCGATCGCGGGCGTGGTGAACGAGCTGGGCGTGCATACGGTGAACGGTGTGATCGCGCCCGGGGAACGGGTTATGGCGATCGTGCCCGATGGCGAGCTGATCGTGGAGGCGCGACTGCGCACCACCGATATTGATCAGGTGATGCCGGGCCAGCCGGTGCGGCTGCGCTTCACCGCTTTCAACCAGCGCACGACGCCGGAAGTGGCGGGCGAGGTGCGCGTGGTCGCAGCCTCGGCCACCAAGGACGAGAGCGGCGGGAGCTATTACCTCTGCGCCGTCGCGCTGACCGAGGCGCCGGTGCTGCCCGACGGGCGCGGCCTGCGCCCGGGGATGCCGGTGGAGGTGTTCTTCCAGACCGGCGAGCGCACCGCGATCTCGTATCTGCTCAAACCGGTGACCGATCAGGTGCAGCGCACGATGCGCGAGGACTGAGGGTGAGACGCCTTTGATGGGTGAGTGGCCGCGCGTCAAAGAGAGCCACCGCCCGAGCTGTCAAATTGCAGCAGCGCGGGCGTTTGGGGGGCAGGCAAGGTTCGCCGCGCTCGTGATTAACGGCAACTCGGGGCCAGCAGACGCCGCGCTGACAGTGCCACACCCGCATGGACATCGCGACGGTCCTGCCTAAGCTGTTGGCATGGGACATGTCACATCGCTCTTTGCCCGAAAGATGGTCGCCGCAGCGGGGAAGGCTGTCGATGCGCGCGCGCTTCTGGCGGGTGCAGGGCTGGATCCCGATGGCGCCTGGGACCCGAAGGTGATGATCCCCGCCTCCATCTATTACGACATGCTCGAACGCATTGCCGAGCAGACCGACGTGACCGATCTTCCGGTGCGCGGAGGGGCGTCCATGCGGTGCGACGATTACGGCGCGCTCGGGCTTGCCTGGAAGGCCGCGCTCGACCTCGGCGGCTCGTTTTCGCGGGTGGAGCGCTATTCGCGGCTATGGACGAGCGTCGTTCGCTACGAGTTGCGCCCCGATCCGCGTGGCATCCTGTTCATCCTGCACCGTGAGGGGGAACGGCGACTGGGGATGCGGCTGTCGAACGAGGCGACGCTCGCCAGCGCGGTGTCGCTGGCCCGGCAGGTCTGCCCGGCGCCCTTTGCGCCGCTCGAGGTGCAGATCCGGCATCGCGCACCGCGATCGGTGGCCGCCCACGAGGACTGGTTCGGCTGCCCGGTTCGGTTCGATGCCGAGCTGGATGCGCTTTTGCTGTCGCCCGAGACGTTGGCGCAGCCCAACATTCTTGGCGATGCGGGGATCTCGAGTTATTTGATCTCGCATCTCGATGCCGCACTGTCCGAGATCGCCGACGAAATGTCCCTCGTGGCGCAGGCCAAGGACGCGATCGCGCAGTCGCTAAGTGAAGGCACACCACGGATGGCAGATGTCGCGCGCGGTCTGGGTCTGAGCGCGAGATCCTTCCACCGGCGCCTGTCGGAGCAGGGCATGAGCTTCCAGACCCTCACGGAAGAGACCCGCCGGGAACTGGCCGAGGGGCTCCTGCGCGACGCGCGCTATTCGCTCGCCGAGATCGCCTTCCTGACCGGGTTCTCCGAGCAAAGCTCCTTCACCCGTGCGTTCAAGCGCTGGGTCGGGCGGACCCCAGCCAGTTGCCGAAAGGACCTCTCGTCGCGCTGATCGACAATTGGCAGGCTCGGTCAAAACCGTGGCGGCGCCGGTCAAGACCGGGCAGCTTTCGGCGGCCTATCCTCTGGGTCACATCCGAACCAAGGAGGAAGCCCCATGCACCCCGATCCCATCCTCGTCATCGGCGCCACCGGCAAGACCGGCGCGCGTGTCGCCGCCCGGCTGGACGCCAAGGGCCGCGCGGTGCGCCGTGGTTCGCGGCTGTCCGCAACGCCCTTCGACTGGGACGTGCCCGAGACCTGGGCCCCCGCGCTCGAAGGCGCCCGCGCGGCCTATGTCACCTATTTCCCGGACCTCGCCTTTCCCGGCGCGGTCGATAAGCTGGACACGCTCTGCGCGACCGCGAAGAGCGCGGGGCTTTCCCATCTCGTCCTGCTCTCGGGCCGTGGCGAGCATCACGCCCGTCTGGGGGAGGAGGTCGTCCGCAGTTCCGGCATCGATTTCACCATCGTGCGCGCGGCCTGGTTCGCGCAGAACTTCAGCGAAGGCTATCTGCGCGATCCCATCCTCGCCGGTGTCCTGCCGATGCCCGGAGGCGATATCGTCGAGCCGATTATCGACATCGACGATATTGCCGATGTCGCAGTGGCCGCGCTGACCGAAGAGGGCCACAAGGGGGCGCTCTATGAGGTGACGGGGCCGCGGTTGATGTCCTTCGCCGACATGGCGGCAGACCTGTCGTCGGCCATCGGTCGACCCATCCAGCATCTCCCGATCTCTTTCGAGGCATTCCATGCCGAAATCGCCCGTGTCGGCGGGGATTTCGTGGCCGATGTCTTCACCGCAATCGCCCGCGAGACACTGGACGGGCGCAACGCCCATGTCACCGACGGCGTCGAGCGCGCCCTCGGTCGTCCCCCGCGCGATTTCGTCGACTTCGCTCGCGCCGCGGCCAGGGCGGGCGCATGGCGCGCCGCGGCGTGAGTTCCGCGCGAAATCTCAACGAAAAGGGAAATCCAATGACACGTTTTCAGAAACTTGCGCTGGCCATCTCCGGCGTCACCGCGATCAGCATCGGGGCTCTCATCCTGACCACCCCGCAGAGCTTTTACGCGAGCTATGGCATCGCGCTCGGGCCCGATCCGAGCCTTCTGAGCGAGCTGCGTGCCCCCGGTGCCGGTCTCGCGGGGTTCGGTGTGGTCATGCTTCTCGGCATCCTCCGACCGGCGATGAGCCAAGCCGCTGTCGTGGCCGCGCTGACCGTCTTCCTCGCTTTTCCGGTCGGGCGCATTCTGGGGATCGTCGCAGACGGGATGCCGTCGAACGGCATCCTTGTGGCGCTTGTCCTCGAACTTGCAATCGCCGCGCTCTGCGTCCTCGCTTTCCGGCCCGGCGCGGGTGCGCAGGCCCGCGTGTCTCTCGGCTGACCTCGGGCCGTGGCGGGAGGCCGGACAGTCAGGTCCGGTTCAGCCGCACGAATAGCAGCCAGAACATCGCGCTGAGAAGCGGCAGGGTCACCAGCAAAACGAGGGAAGACAGGGCGAAGATGATCGGCACCTGGCTTTGCTGGGCTGCCGCCTGCACCCAGTTCCACACCGGCATGGTCTCTGATGTGCCGCGCAGGAAGATCGTGCGCATGACCTCGTTGAAGGACATCAGGAAGCCGAAGAGCCCGGCGCTGACGATGCCCGGCATCAGGATCGGAAACTCGATGTCCTTGAAGACGCGCCAGTCGCTCGCCCCGAGGTCGCGTCCCGCCTCGATCAGGGTATGGTCGAAGCGCAGGGTCACGACGAGCACGATCAGGAGGGCGAAGGGCAGGGCCCAGACGTAATGCCCCACGGCGATCGACCAGAAGCCCAGATCGAGACCGAGCACGGACTGGCTGAAGATGAAGAGGGCAGCGCCCATCGACATGCCGGGCACGAAGAGCGGCAAGACGAAGACGAGGAGCATCGGGCCGGGGCTGGCCATACGCGGCACCGCCCGCCCGATCACGGTCGCGGTGATCGCGCTGACCAGACCGACGATCAGGCCGATCACGACGCTGGAGACGAAGGGCATGTGCCAATCGCTGCTGGCGAACAGCGCCTGATAGTGGCGCAGCGAGAAGGCGCCGGGGATGCCCGAAAGCGGATCGTTCGAGATCGACAGCAAGACGAGCCACAGCAGCGGGAAATAGATCAGCCCCAGCATGGCGATGCCCATCCATTTGCCGAGCCGCTTCCAGTTCGGGTTGTAACTGGTTTCGAGCGGAACGGGGCGTGTCGTGGCGGTCATGTCGGTCATTGGTCTTTCCTTGTGCCCGTGGTCATCGGCGCAGCGCGAGTCTCGCGCCGCCGAGGTGGCGCAGGATGAGGGCCATCACCGCGAGGATCAGCAGCAGGAGACCGATCACGAAAGCGGAGAGGGCGGCGACGACGGGATAGCGCAGGGCGGTGTAGGCGCTCTCGATCGAGCTCGACAGCAGGTTCACGAAGCCGCCGCCCAGCATTCCCGGCTCGACCCAAGCGGCCAGTGCCGGTCCGAGCGTGAAGACGAAGCCCGCCATCACGCCGGGCAGGGAGAGGGGCACGATCACCTTCCACAGGGTCTGTGCCGGGGTCGCCCCGAGGTCGTTGGAGGCTTCGATCAGGGTGTCGTCGATGAGGATGATAGCCATGTAGATCGGCAGGACCATCGGGGGGAACAGGGCCGGGATCATCCCGAAATGCACCGAGAATTCCGAGTAGAGCAGCCAGTCGAGCGGCGCATCCGTGATCCCGGTCGACATGAGGACGGTGTTGATCAGGCCGTTCTGACCAAGGATCGCGCGCCAGACGATCGTGCGCGACGACAGGTCGAGGAAGAACGGAATGGTCAACAGCGCGAGGAACACGGCACGGGCCATCTGGCTGCGCGCTCCCTTGGCGAGCCAGAGCGCGAAGGGGAAGCCGATGGCGAGCTCGATCAGCGTCACGGTCAGCGCGATGCGCAGCGTGCGTAGCGTGACCTCCCAGCGCCCCGAGGCGAAGAGGCCCTTCCACGTCTCGAGGCTCGGCTCGTAGATCGTCTGGAAATACTCGGTCGAAAAGAAGCTGTAGACGAACAGGATGAGGAGCGGAACGATCACCAGAATGGTCCAGGCCGCGCAGATCACCCATAGCGCCACGGTTGCGACGGGGATTCTCATGGCAGGCTTGCGGCCTTTGTCCTTCGGTCTGGTCTGCGTCATGGGCGCATCCAATTCGGCGTTCATGGTCATCTATCTTCCTGTGGTGTTCGGCCCTTGGCGAGGCCGGGTAGCGTCCCCCGCAGGCGCGGAGGACGCGAAGGGATCAGGCGTTGAGGAACCGCTGCCACTGCTCCTCGATGTCCGACGCGTTCTGCGGCGTCGTGGTCGAGGTGAAGGGCTTCTCGAACTTGCGGTTCACCTTGGCTTCGGTGGCGCGCAGGGCTTCGATTTCCGCGTCGCTCCAGCCGTTCTCTTCGGCATAGGCCACGCCGAGGTCCATGTTCGGGCCGGCATAGCCACGATCGCGGGCCTGAAGCGCACGGTATTCGCCGCCGAGGAAGTAGTTCAGCATCTTGTAGATGTTGTCGACATTGTCGCGTTCCATCGCGGGGGCGGCGACATAGGCGCCGTGGCCCCATTTGAAGTAGCCCTCGACGGTGTAGGCGTAACGCGTCGCGTTCTCGCCCAGCACGTTGTTGGCTTCACGCACTGCCGGTTCCCAGCAGTTGATCACGTCGACTTCCTTGTTGGTCAGAAGCTGGATCTGCTCCTCGAAGGCGCCGTAGAGCGTGCGGAACTGACCCGCTTTCTTGCGCTCGATGAGGAAGTCCGCGACCATCGCCGCTTCTTCGGCGGTCATGTCCGAGACATTCGCAATGTCGGCCTTGCCGGTTTCCTTCAGGTAGAGCGCGGCGGAGGGCATCGAGTAGCTCCAGCCCTGCCCGTAGGCGACGCGGCCGCGGGTGGCTTCGTCTTCGAACATCAGCGACCACGAGAGCTCTTCTTCGCTTTCGGGATCGACGCCGATGGCTTCGGGCACGTAGCCGAAGCTGTCGGCGTTGCCGATGACCGGAACGCCCCACTGGTTGCCCTCTTCGTCGGTGACGACAGGCGAGCGTTTCCAGGCATCGGACGTGCGCTCCCAAAGGGTGAGTTCGGGGTGGTCCGTCTCGATCTTGGCATACATGCCGCGCGGGCCGAGGATGTCTTCGGTGCCGCTCTCGAAGATGTAGATGTCGGTGCTGTCACCGAGGTTCGACGCCATGATGTCGCGCATGAAAACGCCGACATCGTTCGAGGTGCCGTTGAGTTCGCACTTGATGCCGAGGCTGGCCTCGAGCGGCGACCAATCCTTGAGCGCGGCGGTCGGAACGCCGTAAGCCCGCACCACGGGCATATCCTGCGCCATCGCACCACGGGGGGCGAGACCGGTAGCCGCGAGGGCTGCCGTCCCGGCAACCGCGCCCATGCCGCGAAGCATGTTGCGCCGGGTCAGTTCGATCTGGTCGAACGTAGAGTGCTTGTCTTTCATATTTCCTTCTCCTGTTGGGGCTTCGCGCCGTCTCGAGCGGCTGCGTAAGCCAGTTTTCCCGAAGGTGGACCGATCGACGCGATCAGCCCTTGTGTTCGGGGAAAATCACGGCGTCCGAGAGCTTCCAGCCAACCCGCGAGATGGCGCCCTTCTCGTTGGGCGCACCGTGCCAGGACCGCAGACGCAGCGTGCCCGCTTTCGTCTCGACCATCATGTCGGTGTATTTCCCGCGATAGACGCGGTTGGACAGGGTGGCATCGAGCCCGTCCTCGTCGGCTGCGACCGGTCCGATCCGTTCGGCCCGGATGGCAAGGTTGATGGCGCCGCCCGGCTGAATGTCAGAGGTGGCGAGAGTGCCGCGCACGACTGCGCTGCCGACCAGTTCCACCTCGCCGATCTCGCCGTCCTTGCGCAGAAGCTTGCCGTCGAGAATGTTCTCGTAGCCCATGAAATCCGCAGCGAACCGCGTGACCGGACGGTCGAACAGGTCGAGCGGCGCGCCGCTCTGCTCGATCCGGCCGTGCTTCATCAGAACGACGCGGTCGCTCATGGTGAGCGCTTCTTCCTGAGAGTGCGTGATGTAGATGAAGGTCATGCCGAGTTTGCGCTGAAGCTCCATGAGTTCCAGCTGCATGTCCTGGCGCAACCGCTCGTCCAGCGCGCCGAGCGGCTCGTCGAGAAGCAGGATCGCAGGGCGGGTGACGACCGCGCGCGCAAGTGCCACACGTTGGCGTTCCCCGCCCGAGAGCTGCCCGATGGAGCGGTCGGCCTTGGCCCCGAGCTGGACCATCTCCAGCGCGCGCTTCGCTTCGGCTGTCGAATCCTGAGCCGTCCGGCCGCGGATGCGCAGGCCATAGGCCACGTTCTCGATCACGTTCATATGCGGGAACAGCGCGTAATTCTGGAACACCGTCGTGCAGTTGCGCTTGGCGGCAGGCAGTCCCACGACATCTTCGCCCCCGATGCGCAGGCGGTCGACCGAATAGGGCGTTTCCAGCCCGGAGATCACGCGCAGCATCGTCGTCTTCCCCGAGCCGCTGGAGCCGAGGATCGTCAGGAATTCGCCCTTCGCCGCAGACAGCGACACGTCCGACAGCGCGGTGACCTTGCCGTACTTGTGGACGACATTGCTGACCTCGAGCATGGGTTCGCTATGCATATCCTTCATTTCATGTCCTCAAGTCAGTCGTTCAGTGAGAGTGATGGGGCGTGCGCAGCACGGCCGTCTCAAGCGTCAGAATCCGCAATGCGAGCGACAGCGCGAGGTCGAGCACGTCGCGCGAAAGCCGGGCCGGGTCCCGCACAGAGTCGGCGGGAAGGACGCCGTCTAGGGGCTCGAGCCCGGCGTTGCGTCGCAAGGCGCGTCCAGTCGCGCGCAGGGCTTCGCCAACAAGGGCCCGGGCGGCGCGATCGGTAGGGTCGGACGGACGTTCGGCTTCAAGGCGCGCGGCAATTTCGGTAAGGCCGACGCCTCCACCTGTCAGCGTGCCGCCAGTTCGCGCCGAGCGCACCGAGGCAAGCGCACGTGCCATCCGTGCGCGCAAATCCGGTTCGGTCCTGTGCGGACCGATGAAAAGCTCGACCCAACGGCCCGAAAGACGGGCGTGGCGCCGTTGTGCATGTTCGCGGTCGAGAGCGAGATAGCGGTTGCGCTCGATTTCGTGGGCGATGTCTTGAAGCCGCAGCGCGATGGCCGCGGCGTCGCCGGCGGGGGCGGAGAAGGTCACGTGATCTCCGCTGCGCCGGAACGCCTCTGCCGCACCGAGATGCTCGGGCGTGAGCGTGTCGAGTGTCTGGCCGGTCTCGTCATCCACGAGGGTCGCGCCGGTCGCGAGCGCGAGGTCGCGCAGGATTTCGGCGGCGCGCGGGCCCTTGTCGCGGGGTGTGATCGCGGCCACGCGCAGAACGCCAGCCTGCCGGTTGCGCTCCAGAAGCTGCTTGGCGGCGCCTTCGAGCCCCCGCGCCGCGATCAGCAGCGACTTGCCGCTCTGCGCGAAACCTTCGATCACGGGGGCGAGGCGTTTGAAATCGGTCAGGATGTCGTTGACCACCAGAACGTGGACCGCATCCATATGCGTCAGCACTCCCGACAGGAGCGGCTCCATGTCGGCGGAGAAGCCTTCGACATGATCGAGGCGCAGTCCGGGCTCCGGCTGGTCGCTCAGCTCGACATGACCCTCGGACCCTGCGAGTTCGAGCGCGCGGTCCAGGGCATCCGTCGCGTCGCCGGGAAGCGCGGCTGCGGCGAGGATGCCTTCGATATTGCTCGTGTCCTGCGTGACGGCCGCGAAATGGCGCGTGATCTCGGGGCGCAGCCCGTCGACCGAGCGGATAAGATGGGACGGATGCACGCCTGCGGCGACGGACCGGCGTCCGGCAGCCAAGGCTGCGCCGGTCATCACGGCCATGCGCGAGGTGCCGTCGCCCAGATCGCGGTCCGCCGACACCAGCGCTTCCCGCAGAAGCACCTCGCTCGTCCCGTCCGCGCAGAAATGACGGGCGATTTCCGTGCCTGTGGTGGCGCGTCGCACGCGCGCGCCCAATGTGTAGAGCGCCGCGCGCCCGTCGGGGCCGAGCTTGGCCGCAATCGCGCGCAGAACCGGCGCGAGATCGTCCGTCAGCTCCGCCTGAAGCGAATTGCCCGATATGATGCGCACGGCGGTCATGCGGTGGTCAGCCTCGCCTCGTCCGTGAGAACCTGATGAACCGCCTTCGCGACCGCGATCGCGTTCGGCGTGTCGGAATGGACGCAGATGCTTTCGGCGACGACCGACACGTCCTTGCCGCTCACGGCGGTGGTCATGCCTTCGAGCACGGCGCGGCGGACTTTCTCGGCGACCGCCTCCGGCGCAACGCTCTCATGCGCGCGCGAAATGATCTGGCGTCCGTCGTCATCATAGTCGAGATCGGCATAGAACTCGCAACTGAAAGTGATGCCGCGTCGGGTGAACACCTCCGACATGCAGCAGTCGGAATAGGCGATCACCGGCAGACCGAGCGCCTCGGCCGCATCGGCAACGCCTTCCGCGACATGCATCTCGTTCTGCGCCATTCCGAAGAGCGCGCCGTGCGGCTTGATGTGCGAGAGCGCAAGACCTTCGGCCGCGGCCAGCGCCTGCAGCGCGCCGGTCTGATACATGATGAGCGCGTAGATCTCGTCACGGCGCATCTGCATCCGCCGCCGCCCGAAGCCCTCACGGTCGGGCAGGCCGGGGTGGGAGCCGACATTGATGCCGGCGGCCTTCGCCTTGCGCAGCGTGTCGCGCATGACCACGGGATCGGAGGCGTGAAAGCCGCAGGCGATGTTGGCGTGGGTGACGAAGGGCATGCAGGCCGTGTCGTCGCCGAACGCGTAGATCCCGAAGGATTCGCCCATGTCGCAATTGATCGTCACCATCTCGGCCTCCAAATGATATATCATGTATCCTATAACGACCGGATCACCACCTTGTGTCAAGATAATCTTTCCCAAGGGGAAGCAGGGCGGGGCCGAAAACCTGCGGCGCCTCTTTGCGTCGGAAGCGAAAATCGCGTGACGTGATCGAATCTGGGCGGGTGGCTGATTTTTTGGGCAGGGCAGGGATGTCGGCAGCGAGGCCGGTGCGGCGCGGTTGGGTCGCCGGGCGCTGCTGGGGCATTTTGCGCAAGACGTGCTGGCGCAAAAAAGAGGGGCGGCACGATGCCGCCCCGGTGGGTGTCTGCTTGGGTTCTGGCCGGGTTCGCGCTCAGGCTCCGTCGGTCAGCGGCATCAGCGGAAGCAATGCTTTGGCGGCGATGTCGATATCTTGCCGCATGAACTGGCCTGCTGCTTCAGCGTCGCGCCGCTCGATCGCCGCGAGGATGTTGCGGTGTTCGTCATTGGCGTGGTGTTTGAAGTGCTCATCGTCGAAAAGGCCGGTAAAAACCGGGCCAACTTTCAACCATAAGTCATTGATAAGCTGCAGAAGTTCTGGATTGTTCGCGCGGCGGTAAACGGTGAAGTGGAATTCGCGGTTGAGGGTCAGGTAGCCTGCGGAATCATGGCGTTTCGCGACCTCTTCCACCCGCGCGGTCAGCTCCGAGAGCTGCGCGATTTCCTCCTCGGTGAACTTGTCGACGGCCAGTTCCGCCGCCATTCCTTCAAGCGCGGCGCGGATTGGCATGAGCTCGCGAAAACGTCTTTGCGTCATGCGGGGCACCACGATCGACCGATTCGGCAGCACCGTCAGAAGGCGCTCGGCGACGAGCCGTTGAAGCGCTTCGCGGATCGGGGTGGCGGAGATCCCGTAATTCGCCGCGAGCGTGCGGATAACCAGCGGCTCCATCGGCATGAAGAGGCCCTCCTGCAATCCGTCCCGGATCGCGTGATACGCCTGGTCGCTCAATGACTGATGCTCGATCTTCTTCACTCGAATGCCTCTCGTTGCGCGTGGTCCGCTCTATTGCTTGGTATCTTACTTTATGTCGATGGGTAAAGTCCGTTGACGATTATTGATATATCATATACTCCGACTAGGGAAGGTCCTGCGACAAAGTCGTGCGGATGCGTCCCAGAACATAGCCGAGAGGAGAACAGGTCGAATGCTTCACGAAGCTCTGCGATTTTATCCCGGAGGAGATCGCGCGATCGAGGTCGAGCTGGGTGATGGGATGGATTTCACCATCAATTTCATCGTTCACCGGCTTGTCGCTGCTGTGCGAGAGGCGCGGATCGCGGGCCTTGTCGATCTGATCCCCGAACTGGCCTCGTTCCAGGTGAACTACGATCCCGACCGTATCTCCTACGAAGACCTGTGCCACGAGATCGAAGCGCTTTATGCCGAGATGGGGCGCGGGGTGACCGGAACGCTCGCAAGCCGGCTGATCACCATTCCCGTGCTCTATTTCGATGAGAAGACGGAAGCCTGCGTCGAAGACTACCGCAAGGACTATCCCGAAAAGACGCCCGATCCCGAGTTGATCTGCGAGTTGAACGGGTTGCCGGATCGTGCCGCACTGCGCCGCCGTCACGCCTCGACCGAATACTGGGTTGCGGCGCTCGGCTTCTGGCCCGGTCTGTGCTCGCTGCTCGCGCTCAATCCCACCGCACGGATCATCGCACCGAAATACAATCCGCCGCGCACCCATACCCCGAAAGGGGCGGTGGGTCTCGGTGGTGCGTTGACCTGTATCTATCCGGACGCGACGCCGGGCGGCTATCAGCTTATCGGTCATACGCCGGCGCCGACCTATGATGGGGCGCAGCGGCTTCCCGACTTCGCGGACAGCCTCGCGCTGTTCCGGGCTGGCGACCGGGTTCGGTTCAAGCCCGTCGAACGCGATGAGTACAACGAGATCGAAACGCGCGTCGCCGAGGGCTCCTTCCGCCACGATATCGTCGATTACCAAGTCTTCTCGGTCGACCGCTATCTCGACTGGGCCAAGGCGCAAGAGGAGGCCTCCAAATGAGCCGCACCATCACCACGGTCAAGCCGGGTCTTCAGACTTGTGTGCAGGAGCTTCCGGGGCGCGAGGGCTTTCTGGAGCAGGGGTTTCCGCTCTCGGGTCCCTTCGACGCCTGGTCGTTCCGTCAGGCCAATATCCTTGTCGGCAATGACCGTGACACAGCTGCGCTGGAATGCCAGTTCATGGGGCCGACCCTGACCTTCGACGCCGACATGCTGATCGCCGTCACCGGCGCGGACATGTCGCCGTCGGTCGATGGCGCGCCGATCCCGATGTACGCGACCGTCGCGGTCTCGGCGGGCCAGACGCTGACCATGGGCTTCGCAAAGACCGGCGCGCGGGCCTATCTCGCCGTCTCCGGCGGGATCGCGACCGAGCCGGTTCTGGGTTCTCGCGCCGTGTTCCATCAGGCGGGTGTCGGCGGTCACGCCCTCATCGCCGGTCAGGCGCTGCCGGTCGGCGCCTCGGAGGCGAGCGCCCTCTACGTTCTGCCCGAATCCGCGCGCCCGGTGATCGGCACCGATCGCGTTTGGGAGGTCGAGGCGCTGTGCGGGCCGAATGACGACTGGCTCGACGAGGCGACGATCGAGATGTTCTTTTCGACCGACTGGCAGATCCAGACAAAGAGCAGTCGCACCGGTATTCGCCTGACCGGCCCGGAATTCGGGTTTTCCGACAAGGCATTGAACAAGTCCCCGGATCACGGGCAGGACCCGTCGAACATCATCGATCACGGCTATCCGATGGGGGCTGTGAACCTTGCCGGTCAGACGCCGATCATCCTCGTCAATGACGCGCCGAGCACCGGCGGTTTCATCAACCCCTTCACCATCGCGAGCGCCGCCTTCTGGAAGCTGGCGCAGGCCAAGCCGAACGAGACCCTGCGTTTTCGCCGCGTGGACCGCGACGGCGCAGCGGCGCTGCGGGCCGAAATCGATGCAAAAACCAAACCCGAGATTCTGCAAAATGCCTGAAGCGATGATGACAGACGGCTCTGCGGTCGACCAAGACTCCCTTCTGGCTGGACTGTTGGCCAGCGCGCCGCCGCGGCTGACGCCGGATCAGGCCCAGACGCTCTTGCACGATCACTGGGGGATCGACGGTTCCGCACATGAAATCGCCTGCGAGCGGGACCAGAATTTCCGCATCGTGACCGGGACCGGGCAGGACTATATCCTGAAGATCTCGAACGCGGTCGAGGATCCGCTCAACACGGAGTTCCAGACCGCGGCGCTGCGCTGGGTTGCCCGGGTCGATCCCGAGCTTCCACTTCCGCGCGCGGTGGCCGCGCTCGACGGCGCGTTCACGCAGCGGCTGCAGCTGCCGTCGGGGCGCACCAGCGTGGTGCGGGTTCTGTCCTGGCTTGACGGCACGCCGCTGCATCACGTGCCGATGACGGCGCAGATGCAATCCGGGATCGGCGCGATGACGGCGCGGCTGGGCCGGGCGCTCGAAGGGTTCGACCATCCGGGCGCGCGCCACGAGCTACTGTGGGACATCCGGCATCTCCCGCGCCTGCGCCCGTTGACCGAGAGCCTCGGCGAAGACGCGGTGGCGGATGCGGTGCGGCGCGAGCTTGACCATTTCGAGGCGCAGGTTGCCCCTGCGCTCGGCGGTCTGCGCCGTCAGGTGATCCATAACGACATGAATCACCACAACATACTCGTGGATGCGAGCGAACAGGACCGGATCACCGGCATTCTCGATTTCGGCGACATGGTGAACACTCATCTCGCCATCGATGTGGCCGTCGCCGCCTCCTATCTGGCGAGCGAAGACGATCCGCTCGGCGCCATCGCGCGTCTCGTGGCCTCCTATCACTCCGTCCTGCCGCTCGAGCGCAAGGAGGTGGAGGTGCTACGCGATCTGACGGTGGCCCGGCTCGTGGCCTCGATCACGATCACCAACTGGCGTGCGGCGCGCTACCCCGAGAACGCCGCATACATCCTGCGCAACAACGG